>NZ_AZEQ01000014.1 GCF_001436025.1 Limosilactobacillus mucosae DSM 13345
CAGTTTTCAAAGGTCTACCATGTTGCTCAATCACAACATTTATTATTCTATCAAAATCTCCAATTGCCTGTCAAGAAGAAATTTATTTAATTTCAAAGCCAAGCAAATCAGTGACTTAACTAATATATCAAATTGTCAAAGTAATGTCAAGAAGTTTTTTCTGATCATTAACGACCGAACAGCTGACTACCATCCAATCGCTTTGACAACAATAAATACTATACAGGTTTCCCAAGGGTTCGTCAACGCTATTTTCAAACTTTCTAAATCTATTTCAGGTTTACGAACTATCTCTCCATAAAGCTCAATATAATTCGTTATTTAACGAACAAAAAGTGATTAGAAACCAACTGTTATTCAGATTGCAATCTATGATTTATCAGCGGCTCATCTACTTATTAATTCCAACGATAAATAAAAAACACGCTGCAGATCTGCAAGACGTGTTTTTAGTGTGCTAAATATTATTTTTCTTCTTCACCATCAGCAGTCTTTTCTGGACGCATCGTTGGGAAGAGAATAACGTCACGAATCGACTTGGCATCCGTCAAAAGCATTACCAAACGGTCGATACCGATTCCCAGACCACCAGTTGGCGGCATCCCGTATTCCAACGCCTCAACATAGTCCAGATCAACTGGTTCGGCCTCATCGTTACCATTAGCCTTTTCCTTGGCCTGCATTTCAAAACGATACTTCTGGTCGATTGGATCGTTCAGTTCGCTAAAGGCATTGCCCATTTCACCGCCAGCAATGTAAAGCTCAAACCGGTCTGCCATTTCAGGATTTTCTTGGTTCCGTTTAGCCAGTGGCGATACCTCAACAGGGAACTCATAGATAAACGTTGGCTGAATCAGGGTGTCTTCAACAAATTCGTCAAAGAAGGCACTCAGAATATGACCCTTTGACCACCATTTTTCATACTTAACGTGCTTTTCTGCCGCCAGCTGACGAGCTTCTTCATCAGTCTTGATTTCCTTAAAGTCAATGCCCGTCTGTTCCTTAACAGCATCGTTCATCGTAATCCGCTTGAATTCGCCGCCAAGGTCAATCTCAGTGCCTTGATAAGTAATCTTGCCATCATCAGAGACTACCTTGGCAGCCGCCTTAATGATCCCTTCCGTTTCGTCCATGACATCCCACAGATCCCAGTATGCGGCATAGGTTTCAATCGTTGTAAATTCTGGATTATGCTGCAGGTCCATCCCTTCATTACGAAAGACCCGTCCCAGTTCATAGACCCGTTCAAAGCCCCCGACGATCAGCCGCTTCAAATAAAGCTCCGTCGCAATCCGCAGATACATATCAATGTTTAAGGCATTATGGTGCGTAATAAATGGCCGTGCATTGGCACCACCAGCCTGGGTATTCAGAATTGGCGTTTCGACCTCGGTAAAGCCATGGTCATCCATGTACTTACGAATTGCCTTGATAATCGCCGTCCGTTGGTGGAAACGCTTAAAGCTTTCTGGGTTGGCAATCAGATCCAGGTAACGCTGGCGATAGATGGTTTCTGGATCCTTAACCCCTTCCCATTTGTTTGGCAGTGGCCGCAAAGCCTTGGACAGAAAGGTAATCTCACGCGCACGAATCGTCAGTTCACCGGTGTTGGTCTTGATGACGTCACCTTTGATCCCCATGAAGTCGCCAAGATCGGCCCGCTTAAAGATATGGTATTGTTCATCGCCAACCATATCCTTGCGCGCGTAGACCTGAATTTTGCCCGTCCGATCAACGAAATCCGCAAAGCCCGCCTTACCGCTGCTGCGTTTGCGCATCATTCGGCCGGCAATGCTGACCATGTTTTCTTGTTCAAGCAGCTCGTCTTTATCTACCTGATCAAATTGTTCATGCAGATCCTGAGCCAAGTGGTCGCGATGGTAGCGACGGCCAAATGGTTCAATTCCTGCTGCTTTGAGTTCATCCATCTTTTCGCGACGAACGCGCATTTGATCCAGTTCTTGTGACACTAGTCTTCCTCCTCAATTTTTGCCTGGCGTTGAGCACGATGCATCTCTTGCTGTGCCGCCCGCTTTTGTGTTTCCTCCAAGAAACGATCGAAAATATCAATCATTTCCTGCTGCGTTTCCGCTTCAACCAACGCTGCCTTTGTTCTGGCCGCCCGGGGAATTCCCTTGATGTAGAAGGTTGATTGTCCCCGGAACTCACGAACGCCAACATGCTCGCCTTTTAATTCTACCAAACCAGCCAAATGCTCCTTGGCCATCGCAATTTTTTGCTCTGGCGTAGCTTCTGGAAGCAGTTCACCCGTTTCCAGATAATGAGCCGTCCGCTTAAGCATCCATGGATTACCCATTGCGGCCCGGCCGATCATGACTGCGGTTGCTCCCGTCTCATCCAGCATCCGTTTGGCATCTTCTGGCGTTTTAACGTCGCCATTACCCATAAACGGAATCGTCAATGCATTGGCCACTTCTTTTAGGATATTCCAATCCGCGTGACCTGTATACATCTGTTTGCGAGTCCGACCATGCATGGCGATTGCCTGGGCACCGGCACGTTCGGCTGCCAATGCGTTTTCGACGGCATAGATGTGCTTATCATCCCAGCCGATCCGCATTTTGACCGTAACTGGTTTTTTAACGGCATCGACGACATAAGAAACCATTTCATAAACTTTATTTGGATCCAACAGCCATTTTGCTCCGGCATCGGTGTTAACGACTTTGTTGACTGGACAGCCCATGTTGATGTCAATTACATCAGCTTCGGTATTTTCATCGATGAATTTGGCTGCTTGAACCAAAGTCTCCTTTGTACCGCCAAAAATCTGAATGCCCATCGGATGTTCGATCGGCTCAACCTTCAGCATCGACAGGGTCTTTTTGTTGTGGTACATAATGCCGCGATCAGAAATCATTTCGCAGACCACGTAGCCAGCGCCAAACTTTTTACAGATGACACGGAACGCAGAGTTGGTAACTCCAGCCATGGGAGCTACTACGACTTGATTTGGAATCGTAACATTGCCAATTTGCCATTCCACAAAAATATCCTCCTTAAAATTGCAATCAAAACGATTGTAGCCTAATCATTGCCAGATTAGCAAGCCAGACCCTCAGCAATTCTAATTTAATCATAGGTCTGCAGGCCGCGACGTAAAATCAGCAGCACTATTCCGATCATCATACCAACAATCAGATCAGCAACCGTACAGACTGCAAATAACTTAAAATAGCCCAGTCTTTCAATAACCAAACCGCCAAACAGCGGCCCAAGCGCCTTGCCAAGCGATGAAAATGCATTGACCATCCCTTGCCCGCGACCTTTTTGAACAACCGGCGACAAGCGATTGACATATGCGGGCACGCCTGGAATCAAAAGCGACTCGCCCAGCGTCAGCACAACCATCGCCAAGACAAACTGCCCATAGTGAGCCGCAAAAAGCAGCAGCATAAACGAGCCAGCCATAAAAAAAGATCCCAGAATCACTTGAAGATCAAGCGTCGCATGGTAGCGGCCAATCCAGTCAAGTAGCAGCTGAAAAATAATAATCAAAACGCCATTGATCGTCCAAAGCATGCCATAACGCCCAGTTGAAATGCCAAACCGTGCCAGATAGACTGCCAGATTGCTCATCCACTGTTCATACATGACCCAGACGACCACCAGCCCGAGCAGCAAAACGATGATTACGAAAAGATTGCGCTTGCCAGTCAAGTCAGCCGATGCGTCAACAGTTTGTCTGACTGGGCACTCACCATGCAGCTCAACTTCGGCGAACTTAATGCCAACGATAATCAGACTGACCAGATAGATCCCGGCAATCAGCACAAACAGCCAGCCAATTCCCTGTTCATAGATAAAGCCAGTGAGTCCCGTGCCGACTACCAGACCGATGTTTTCAGCCAGATAAAGCTGATTGAAGACCTTAACGCTGGGATATTTTTTGACTCTGGTACCCATTGAATTGATCAAGGTTAAAATCCAGCCATTGCCAAAACCAAAAATACATAACAAAATGGGATAGCTTGGCCAGCCATGCATAAAGATCAACAGTGTTACGGCCAAAAGCGTAATCAGCTGGCCAAAAAGGTTCAAGCCAAACGTATGCCCACGATCAAATTGGCTGCCTGCTGCAATACTGCCGATTACGTTGGCACTGGAATAGCACAGTAGAACCACCCCGGCCAGAACCAATGACTGGTGCAGCTGATTATGCATATAGATCGTCGTCACCGGCCATACGCAGCTATAGCCAACGTTATTTAGAAAAGCCAGTCCACCCAGCCATTTAAACAAATCGTCTTTCAAATCGCTCACCTATCTTTTGACAATTGCCTTAATTTTCAGTGGTCAGATTCAAAATGTCAATCAAGAGCCGGCAGCTGGCTGGTAAAAACATCCAAAACTGCAAAAAATCCCGGGCTCAGCTGATGAGCGCGGGATTTTGCTTGACTATGCCTGGTCGCTGCTGGTCGCCTGTTTTAAGATGACTTCCAGGTCCTGCTTATCAAAATGGTACTTCTTGCCGCAGAACTGGCAGACGATTTCAGCACCTTCGTCTTGTTCAATCATTTCCTTTAGATCAGCTGGTTTGATCGTTGCCAGGGCATGTGCAAAACGATTCTTGTTGCAGTGGCAGGCATATGATACCGGCATCGTCTGCAGCATCTTGAGTTCTTCATCAGGGAACAGCAGATGCAGGATGTCTTCTGGCGTCTTGCCTTCCAAAAGCAGATCCGATACTCTCGGCATGCCTTTAATGGCCGTTTCCAGTTTGGTAATGGCCTCATCACTGGCACCGGGCATTACCTGAACCATAAATCCACCAGCTGCCTTAATCGAATCATCTTTTTCAACAAAGACCGACAAACCAACTGCTGAGGGAATCTGTTCCGATTTGGCCAGATAGTAGGTAAAGTCATCGCCCAACTCGCCTGAGATCAAATCGACTTCACCAGTATATGGCGTCTTGTCACCTGGCGTCATCGTAGTTACCGAAAGCGTACCTTGACGGCCAACTGCCCCGGCAACATCAATCTTGCCAGCTTCGTTTAATGGCAGATTAACGTGCGGATTTTTCATATAGCCTTTGACTTCACCATGCGCCGTCCCATCAGCAACGATATAGCCAACTGGCCCATTGCCTTGAATCTTCACCGTCATACCGGCTTTTTCATCCAAGCTGGACGTTGATAAGAGCAGCGTACCGATAAGAGTGCGTCCTAAAGCTGCCGAGCTGGCACTCCAGGTATCGTGAATCTCATGGGCTTTTTCAACCAGGTTGGTAGCACGCACTGCATACGCACGAAACATCCCATCCTTAGTCATGCTTTTTACTAAATAGTCATTGTTTTCCATTATTGGTCACCTTTTCTAGTTTTGATTCCATAATAAAACAGGAGCGGCGACCAGTGGTCAAAAACGCTCCTGTTAATTGGCAATTATGCCTGATCATCATGATCGTCATGGTGATCATTTTGATCGTTTGAAGCTGAGCTGTCTGGCGTTTGTGAATCATGATCCGATTCAGCATCGTTGTCATGGTCGTCCTCTACTTTTTCAGTTTCGCGACGTTCCAGAGCACGCTTGGACTCTTCAAAAGTTGCAGCATGCTGTTCATCTTCAGCAGCTTCAACATCAGCTTCCGGCATCTTCCCAGTCTTGTACAAACTCAGAATCTGCTTTTCGTTCAGCGTTTCGTACTTGAGCAGCGCCTCGGCAATCAGCTTATGCTGTTCACGGTGCGTCTCGATGATGTGAAGCGCTTGTTCATGACCTTCATTCAAGATCCGCTTGATTTCTTCATCAACCAAGGCAGCCGTATGTTCTGAGTAGCCTGCCTGATCATAGCCTTGGCCAGCAAAAACCTGTCCAGAGCTCTGCAGCTCAACCGGACCGATCTTGTCGCTCATCCCGTATTGAGTAACCATGGCCCGCGCAATCTGCGTTGCCTGTTCAAAGTCATTGGAAGCCCCGGACGACTGTGAATGGAAGATGATTTCTTCAGCTGCCCGGCCACCCATCAGACCAGCAATCTGCTCTTCAGCATTTTTCTTGCTCATCAACATCTGGTCTTCACGCGGCAGCATGATTGCATACCCACCGGCGCGGCCACGTGGTACGATCGTTACTTTATGAACGACCCGTGCATCGTTTAAGACCAGCCCAACGATCGTGTGGCCGGCTTCGTGGTAGGCAACGGTTTCGCGTTCTTTTGGCGAAACGACCCGATCACGCTTGGCTGGACCAGCAATCACGCGGTCTTCGGCTTCATCAACGTCAGCGGCTGAAATCTCGTTTTCATTGCGCCGGGCAGCCAGCAATGCCGCCTCATTCAGCAGGTTGGCTAAATCGGCACCCACGAATCCCGGCGTCTGCTTGGCAATTTCCTTTAAGTCGACATCTGGTCCCAATGGCTTGTTGCGGGCATGAACGCGCAGAATTGCTTCACGACCCTTGACGTCAGGAGCACCGACCAGAATCTTCCGGTCAAATCGGCCTGGCCGCAGCAGTGCTGGGTCCAAAACGTCAGCCCGGTTGGTGGCAGCCATTACGATAACGCCTTCATCACCATTAAAACCGTCCATTTCAACCAGCAGCTGGTTCAGCGTCTGTTCACGTTCATCGTGGCCGCCGCCCATGCCAGAGCCACGCCGCCGACCAACGGCATCGATTTCGTCGATAAAGATGATTGATGGCGCGGCCTTCTTGGCTTGGTCAAACAGGTCACGAACCCGGCTGGCACCAACCCCGACAAACATCTCAACGAAATCAGAACCTGAAATCGAGAAGAATGGTACGCCGGCTTCACCTGCAACGGCTTTGGCCAGCAGCGTCTTACCAGTACCTGGAGGCCCTTCAAGCAGCACACCAGATGGAATCTTGGCTCCCAGCCGCGTGAATTTCTTTGGATTCTTCAGAAATTCAACGACTTCAACCAGTTCCTGCTTTTCTTCTTCTTCACCAGCAACGTCAGAGAAACGGACCTTGTTTTCCTTGGCATTGGCGGGCTTGGCCTTAGACTTGCCAAAGTTCATCATCCCGCCGCCACGACCGCCTTGACTGGCTTGCCCCATCATCATGTAGAAGAAAAATACCATGATGATCAATGGCAAAATGGTAAACAGCAGGTTCATCCACAGACTGTTGGATTCTTCGGCCTTGGTGCTGATGGTAACGTTGTGCTTTTCAGCATACTTCTGCAGCTGACTGAGCGTTACGTCGCTGTCCAGCACTGAGCTTTGGAAGCTGGTCGTGGTACTGCTCTTTTGCCCGACGATCGAGAACCCGGCATCGCTGCCGCTGACCTTCTGTGGCTTGCGGTAGGTACCAGTGATCTTGTAGACTCCGCCGTCTGGTTGAAGTTGGAAGCTCTTAACCTTATTGTCCTTCAATTCGGTAACAAAAGTGCTTTGGGAAACGTTTTTGCTTTGCGTATCCGTACTGCTTCCTCCAAAGAAGAAGTAGGCAATTCCCATAATGCACAAAAAGATTATCGCATAGAAGAGCACGTTATGAGCGAATCCATTATTTTTACGATTGTTGTTCATAACAACCTCCTATCCAACGGCAATGTTTAATTTATTTTGATGGACTAAATGATAGCATAATTGACCATCATTGACCATTATTTGATCAACTATTTGCTATATACGGAAGGATTCAGGATTCCTACGTATGGCAGGTTTCGATAGTAGCCCTGATAGTCAAGGCCATAGCCGACCAAGAACTCGTTTGGAACGACAAAACCAACATAGTCAGCCTCGATTTCGACTTTGCGGCCCTCTGGCTTATCCAGCAGCGTACATACCTTGACGCTGTTGGCACCACGCTCGCCTAACAGATCAACCAGATAGCGCAGCGTGCGGCCAGTGTCGACGATATCTTCCATGATCAAGACGTCTTGGCCCTCCAGATCAGCCTTCAAGTCGTGAATCAATCTGATCGTCCCAGTCGACTCAGTGCCGCCGTAATAGCTGGAAACGTCAATAAAGTCCAGCTGGGCGTAACAGGTCATCTTTTTAAACATATCAACCGAAAAAGGCGCCGCGCCAGTCAGCACTGAAACCACCAGTGGCTTTTTGTCGGCATAGTCGGCATTGATCTGCTTAGCCAGGCGATCTTCAGCAGCATTGATCTCTTCAGTGCTGTACAAGACGCGTTCAATATCGTTGTTCATTTATCTGCTCCTTTTAGCATTTTCGTTGGGCAACTACAATGATTTGGCATTCTTGGTCCTCAGCAGCGCTGCTTGACTCATCCAGCCAGGCAAACTTATGGCCAACTACCCACAGCACCGTTTCAGCAGCCGTAGTCAAAACCAGTTGCTCCTGGCGCTGCGGCTGCGGTACCTTGTCGTTGATCAAGACGCGCCGAACCTTTTGATGGCCGCCACTTTTTAAGCGCAGCCGATCGTCTTTTTGCCAGCCCCTTAATCTCAGCGGCAAGGCATCAGGCGGCAGCTTGAATCTGGCCAGCACAATGGCGTCTTTAGGCAGCTGATCCTTACTAAAGACCCCAAACGTCAATTCATCGTTGATTTCATGCCATTGGCCCAATTCTACCACAGCTGCGGACTTTTTTTGCGAATTATCGACCTTTTTAGCCGCGTTTTTAAGCCAACAAACATCATATTCTTTCACCAGCCAGTGTTCATTTGGCAATTGCATGATCTGCTGCGGCTTTTTGTCATCGTTTAGCAACTGGTCGATCTGCCTGAGCTGTGATCGTGTCAAGTCATAGACAGCTTGATTCTTCAGCCATTGCAGCATTAGCAGCCGGCGACTGGACTGTGGCTGCTGTCGATACTTTGCCAGCTGCAGCTGATTTGCCGTCGTCATCTGTGCCAGAAGCTGCGCCAAGCTGTTTTGACTAAAAGTCAGCAGATCGCTCAACTGTTCATGCCACGCCGTCATATGCGCCAAAAAACGCGGATTCTCTTTGATCATAGCAGGAACGATCAGATTTCGAAAACGATTGCGCGTCAAAGCAAGGTCTTGATTGGTATTATCCTCAAACCAGGTTAACTGATGCATATTGGCATACTCATAAAGCCGATCCTTGGGAATGGTCAAAAGCGGTCTGAGCAGCGTTTTACCAGCAAACGGCCGCTCATCTTCAATCCCAGCCAGTGCCGTCAGTTGGCCGCCCCTGACCATCTTCATCAGCATTGTCTCTGCCTGATCATTGGCATGGTGCGCGGTCAAAAGAAAATCAGCTTGATGTGCGTGCATCGTCTGGGCAAAAAAACGGTAGCGCATTGTCCGCGCGGCATCCTCAATCCCGGTTTGCGGATGTTCTTTGATCGGCCAGTGTCTGACTGCCAGCTTTAATTGATGCTTTTGACAGTAGCTTTTTAAAAAAGCCTCCTCTTGCTGGCTCTGTTTGCGTAATTCATGGTTGACGTGAGCAACGATCAATCGTCTAGGATCAACCAGCTGCTGCATCACGTCCAGCAGCACCATTGAATCAACGCCTCCAGAAACGGCAACTACCAAGGGAGCAGCTGATTCAAAAAAGCGGTGCCCTGTTAGACGCCGCTTAATCTGTTGTTGAAGATTCATTTTAGCTGCGACGACCGCCACGGCCCCCACGCTTGCCATCCGTTTGCCGTTTCAGCGTTGACAGGCGTGATTCGCTTTCTTTCATAAAACTGGCCAGCATATTGTCGAAGCTGTCATTTTGCCGGTGATGACGAGCCCCAGAAAAGCCGCGCTGTGGTGCATGGTTGAATTCACGGTGTTCATGGCGCTCTTGAGTGTGAGCATGACCATGAGCCTCTTCATCATGACGTCGTTCGTGGAAGCCGTGTCCCTGTTCGCGATGGTTTTCGCGCTCCTCATGGTGGTGACGTTCTTCCTTAGGTTGAGCTTCCTTCATCGATAAGGCGATCTTGCCATCACTGCCAATCTTCATTACCTTGACAGTTACCGTATCGCCGACTGACAGAACGTCGTGAATGTCTTTGATGAAGCGATCAGAAATCTGACTGATATGAACCAATCCCGTCTGGTTATCGTCTAGATCAACGAAAGCCCCGAAATTAGTAATACCTGAGATCTTCCCTGAAACCTTTGCTCCTTCTTCAATTGCCATGAACTAGCTGGCCCTCCTCATTAAAAATTAATCATTTATTTACAGTTTTGAGTATAACATAAATCAACATTGTTACAAGTGAACAATTATCGCAATAAAGCGAACAAAAAAACCCAAAACCGCTTTCTTACATCGTCAATTAAACGCTGTCACGATTTTTAAAGCGCTTTTAGCTTAATTAGCAAAGTTATAAATCGTTTCGCCTTTTTTAGCGTAGTTGTATTTGGAACGAATCAGCTGTTGAAGATATTCAGGATCATTCAGCTCTTTAATGTGACTGTTCAGCTGCTTTTGCTTGCTTTTCTGCTTGGTTAGCTGCGTTTGCGTCTGTTGAATCTGAGCATTGACCCGGCCAAGCTGCCGCTGGTTTTTCCAGATCTGAACACCAAATACCAGAACAAAAACGCCAATTATGCCGATCATCGCTAAAAAGCGGTGCTTATGGATTTTTCGAGCATAGGCCTTATCCGCCGCCTGCTGAGCTGTTTTCTGCTGAGCATATGGCGTATCAAGGCTGTAGACATTGCGACCTTTCATTGAGAATTCCTCACCTTGTAATTATTGTCCAAAGTATAACAGGATTTTTTAGCAACTGTCCAACCTAATCCTAAATTACCTGCTGAATCATTTTTGGTTAATCGAGCCTAACCGGCACAATCGCTTCAGATCAAAGGCTAATCGTCAAATGGATTGCTGAAGTCCTCGGCAAATTTTTCATCAATGATGGTATACATCTGATCCGTTTCACTCTTTTTGGTAGTCTCAATAATCTGATCAATTCGGACGGTCTCGGTTTTGTTGCCAAACTGAATGGTCAGCTCATCACCGGCTTTAACGCTGCTGGACGATTTTGCCGGCTTGCCGTTGACCAGGATTCGTCCCTGATCGGCAATCTTTTTGGCAACCGTCCGCCGCTTGATGATTCGAGAAACCTTTAAAAATTTGTCTAACCGCATTTATCTATTTCCTTTCCTGATCATGACTTTTTTCTTGCTTGTCTTTTAAATCATGCTTGGCATCATTATCGGCATCGTTAAGCGCCTGATTGATGCCGCGTACACAGACGATCAGCTGCTTGAGCCAGTCTTTTTGCGTCATCTTCGGCTGAATGATTAATCTGACGGTCAGCAGGCCATCATCGGTCTGACCCATCGTTGCCTTAAACCGCGTCGCCGCCAGAGCCTTGATGATTTCAGGAGGCTTGATGGCACGACTGCCGGTCTTGGTGAAGGTCAAAACAAGATTGTCGCGCTGACGCTTGATCGATTCCAGCATTGCCGCATCGGCATTCATCTTTAGCTCACCTACCAGCAGCAGATTCTCAACGGGCTCGCCATAATCACCAAACCGGTCAATCAGATCGCCTTGCAGATCAAGCAGCTCCTGATCTGATTTTGCCTGGCGCACCTGCTTGTATAGCGCAATCTTTTGGCGTGAGTCGCTGACGTATTCATCAGGCAGATAGGCTTCCACGTTGATGTCGATTTCGGTATTGGCAATCGGCTTTTTAACCTGGCCACGTTTTTTAGCCACAGCTTCGCTAAGCATCTCAGCATACAGATCATAGCCAACCGAATCGATAAAGCCGTGCTGCTGCTTGCCCAAAAGATTGCCCGCGCCGCGAATCGCCAAGTCACGCATGGCAATCTTAAAGCCGCTGCCCAGTTCAGTAAAGTCGCGAATGGCCGCCAGCCGCTTTTCACCAAGTTCCGTCAGCACCTTGTTTGGCTGATACATAAAATAGGCATAGGCAACGCGATTGCTGCGGCCAATCCGTCCTCGAATCTGGTAGAGCTGAGACAGCCCCATTCGATCGGCATTTTCCACAAACAGCGTGTTGACGTTGGCAATATCGACGCCTGTTTCAATGATTGAAGTCGTTACCAAAACGTCATCCTCGCCTTGAATGAAGTCATATAAGACGCCTTCCAGCTGTGCCTCGGTCATCTTGCCATGAATATAGCCGATCCTGGCCTCGGGAACCAGCTCCTGCAATTCGGCAACGGTTCGTTCAATATCGTTGACGCGGTTGTGCAGATAATAGACCTGGCCGCCCCGCTGCAGCTCGCGCAGAACCCCATCACGAATCGCGGCTTGGTTTTGTTCCATTACATAGGTTTGAATTGGATAGCGATCAGCAGGCGGCGTTTCAATTACCGACAGATCACGCACGCCCATCATTGACATGTGCAGCGTCCGCGGAATCGGGGTGGCCGTCAGCGTTAACACGTCAATGTTGTTTTTTAGCTGTTTGAGCCGTTCTTTATGCTTGACGCCAAATCGCTGCTCCTCATCAATGACCAGCAGTCCCAGATCATTAAACTGAACGTCTTTGCTAAGCAGCCGATGCGTGCCGACTACGACGTCAATCTTGCCATTCTTGAGGCCCGCTTCGGTTTCTTTAAGCTGTTTAGGCGTTCGAAAGCGCGACATCATAGCAATCTCAATTGGAAAGCCTTCAAAGCGGCTCTTCATCGTATCATAATGCTGCTGAGCCAGAATCGTGGTTGGAACCAAAAAGGCCACCTGCTTGCCGCCTAAAACCGCCTTAAAGACTGCTCGCAGCGCTACTTCTGTCTTGCCATAGCCAACATCGCCGACCAAGAGCCGATCCATGGGGCGCTCGCTTTCCATGTCGGCTTTGATTTCTTTGATGCTGCGCAGCTGATCAGGCGTTTCTTGATAAGGAAACTCGGCTTCAAACTTTTCCTGCAGATAATCGTCTTTAGGAAAGGCATAACCCTTTTCTGTTTCTCTGGCTGCATAAAGATCAACCAGCTCATCAGCAATATCCTCGACCCTGGCGGCTACGCGTGCTTTGGTTTTGGCCCACTCGGTTCCGCCCAGCCGATTGACATGAGGAACCTTGCCTTCGCTGGCCACGTATTTTTGAACCAGATCCAGCTGCGTCACTGGGACAAAGATCTGCGCGTGATTGCGATAGTTGATCACCATGTAGTCTTGATTGGCTCCATCAACCGTCATCGTCTTAATGCCGGAAAAGATCCCAATCCCATGGTTGACATGAACGACATAGTCACCGGGCTTTAAGTCGGCGTAACTTTTGAGCCGTTCCGCGTTAGCCAGTTTCTGTGGCCGCACTCGTCGCTGTTTGACCTGAGCAAACATCTCGTTTTCAGTAATGGCGACCAGATTGGCCTGTGGATATTCAAACCCGTTTGCCAGAGTCATGGCCGTCAGCTGCGTCTGATGCTCCAACAGCTGTTCAGGCTGCGTCTCAACGGCCTTGACGCCAAATTCAGCCATCGTCTTAGCCATCTGCTGGCGACGCTCTTGACTCTGCGCCAGTAAGACAATCGTTTCGCCCTGAGCCTGCCAGCGCTGCAGCTCACTTTTCAAAAGCGCCATCTGACCAAAGAAGCGCTGCATGGGACGCGTCTTTAAATCAGTCAGCGCGGCAAACCGTTTGGCCCCCATCCCTTTTTTAAACAGCGCCAGGTAGGCCTGGGCATGGGCGTCATCAGCCACCAGCTGCTCTGGATCATGGCCCAGAAAACCGGCCTGTCCCCGTTCATGACGCTGCATTTTTTCGTCCAGCCAGCTCATTTCGTCTTTTTCCAGACGCTGGCCCGTTTCTTTAATGCGCGGCCAATCGTCCAGATACAGACTGCCAGCTGGCGGCAGATAGTCTAAAAGCGAGGCCGCCTCAGGATAGACCAGATCAGCATATTCCAACATTTCAACCGGCAGCTCATGTTTTTTCAGTGCTGTAATCAATTCAGCAAAATGACTATTAAGTACTTGTCTTTGTTCCTGATCGGTAACCAATGCCTGCAGGTCAGCCTGCTCTTTGGTCATTTTCTGTGCAACCCGTTCAAACTCCGTAATTGGCAGGATAAAGTCGGTTGCCGGCAGAATCGTAACTTCAGCAAGATTTTCTTGACTGCGCTGAGATTCCGGATCAAAAGTACGCAGCGAGTCAACCTCAGTATCAAAAAGATCGATTCGAATCGGCAGCTCGGTATTTAAGGCATAGACATCAATAATCGAGCCCCGCATGGCAAAGTCACCAGGTCTTAGTACCATCTGCTGATATTGATAGCCCATTGCTACCAGCTTGGCGCGCAGCTCAGTTGGATCCAGTTCCATGCCTGGTTTCAGCTGCAGCGAGGCCTGAGCAAACTGCGCTGGTGCAATTAGTTTTCGGCGCAGTCCTGCCACCGAGGCAATCACAATGGCGGGCGTCTGCTGCTGCAGTGCATTAAGGGCCAATACCCGCTGCAGTCGGTAGTTAGGCGAACTGGTCGCTACTTCAGCTGCCAGTACCTCTTCAACTGGAAACTGATAGATTTCAGTATCAGGCAGCAGGTTCTCTAGATCAGTTGCCAGCTTCTGCATATGATAAAGGCTGTCGACAATGATCAGCTGCGGCTGCGTCAGCTTTTCATGCAGCGCCGCCAGCAACAGTGTCTTAGCGGAGCCGGCAACCCCAGTAATCAATTGATTTTTTTGATCGCGAATCGTTGTCAGAATCGTTTTAAAATCCTTGGTCGATTCGATAAATTCGGTCAGACGCATGAAGCCAGCTCCTTTTTGATTAGTTGTATTGATTCATCAATTGGTCAAACGTCTCACCGTGAACCCAGTCGATTAAGGCTTTTTCCGCAACCGCCACGGCCTGATCAAAAGCAGGGCGCTCCTGTGGCGTAAAGCGGCCCAGCACATGACTGACCACCGTGCCGTTTTGGGGATGATCGATTCCCAGCTTGACCCGATTGAAATTCTTGGTTCCCAGGTATTGAATGATGCTCTTTAAGCCGTTGTGGCCGCCAGAAGCGCCATGTGTCTTCAAACGAACGCGGCCAACCGGCATGTCCAGATCATCGGCAACGACAACCAGATCAGCCAGATCAACTTGATAGTAGTCCATCAATGGCTTCACGGCACGACCAGAATCATTCATAAACGTGGTTGGCTTGACCAGCATTACTTTTTCACCGTCAATCATCCCCGTAGCAGCCACGGCTTCATATTTAGTATGACTAAAGGCCCCCAGCTGGTAGTCGCGTGCAATCTGTTCAACAACCATAAAGCCGCTGTTGTGCCGCGTTTCGTCATAACGTGAGCCAATATTGCCCAATCCTACGATCATTTTCATTAGAATCACCTTTCTTTACACGCAAAAAGGCCGCACGGAGCCGTACCCCGTCCAGCATCAGTGCAATTATTATACCGCAAGTGACGATCAATCAAAAAGCAAATGCCCACGCTATTTTTGCTGATTAGACCATTACGACTTGTGCTATCATGTTGATAGATAATCCACAGACTGCAACTTAATTGGAGGCAATAGCATGATTTTTAACTCTCTGATCAAAACCAAGGATCAACTGACCACGCTGCCTGAAGATGCCACCTTGGCAGAGGCATTGACCGTTTTGGAAAATACCGGTTTTCGCTGCGTACCGGTTTTAGACAAGACGGGGACGATTTTTCGCGGAAACATCTACAAGATGCACATCTATCGGCATAAATCACGACATGGCGACATGGATCTGCCCGTTACCAGCCTGCTGAAAAACTCAACCAAGTTTATCTCAATCAAGGCCGCCTTTTTCAATGTCTTCTTTACCATTCGTGATCTGCCATACATTGCCGTTTTAGACGAGGACAACCACTTTTATGGCATCCTGACGCACAGCCGTGTCTTGCGCATGCTGGCCGAAGCCTGGAACATTAATGCTGGCAGCTATGTTTTAACGGTAACGGTCCCCGATGAGCGCGGCGCTTTAGTAACAGCAGCCAAGGAAATTACCCGTTTTACCGACATTGCCAACGTCATCTCGCTTAACCTTGACCCAACCCAGACGCACAACAAGCAGATTCTGTTTACCCTGCCGGCCAGTGCCGATCAGGCTTTGGTTGACAAAATCGTCAAACGACTGAATCGCAAAGGCTTTGAAGTACCAGAAATCGAAGACCTGCATCCCAACTATTAAAACCAGATTCAGCATGAAAAAAGATCCAGTCAACAGCGACTGGATCTTTTTGATTTACGATAGATTCAAACTAATGTGCAGTGCATGGTCGACGTTTTTCATGATCCGATCGTCGAAGCGCGTTAAATGCTTTTTTAAGCGCCGCTTATCAATCGTTCGCAGCTGTTCAAGCAAGATGATCGAATCATGGGCGATTCCTGATTCGGCTGCTTTGATCTTAACATGCGTCGGTAAGGTGCTTTTCGTCAGCTGGGCCGTAATGGCAGCTACGATCGTCGTTGGACTGTAGCGGTTACCGACATCATTTTGAATAATCAGTACTGGCCGCACGCCACCTTGTTCTGAGCCAATCACTGGCGACAGATCCGCAAGATAAACGTCACCGCGCTGAATCCGTATCTTCCCCATTCATCATCGCCTGCCTAGTTTTTATAGCGTCGCATTAATCGCGGTGTAATACTCGTCAGGATTTCATAATTGATCGTGTGTGCATGATCGGCCAGATCGGTTGCTGAAAGCGTCTTGCCTTTTGAACTTCCCATCAAAACGACCTCAGTTCCGATTGGCATTGACTCAGGCAGCCGAATCATCATTTGATCCATGCAAATCCGCCCTAAGATATCGCATTCCTTATCAGCCACTAAGACCTTAAAGCCCTGCATCCGGCGCAGATAGCCATCCGCATAGCCAATTGGCAGCGTAGCGACCCATTCATCGTTTTGTGCGGTATAGGTCGCGCCATAGCTGATGGATTCGCCAGCCTGCAGATACTTAACAAAAGTCGTCTTTGCAACGATTGAAGCTACCGGCTGCAGATCCAGCGAATCAGGCAGCTCATGACCAGAAGGATTGCAGCCATACATCGAGATCCCCATCCGAACCGTATTGGCTGCAATCGTTTCGCGATGCCACATGCCGACTGCAGAATTGGCCATGTGAACGTAAGGCGGTTTTTGATCAACTGCAGCCAAAAACTCATGCCAGCGTCCCAGCTGCTGCTTAAAATAGGTATCGTCAGCCGCGTCAGCCGTGGCAAAGTGCGTAAACAGTCCTTCAAAAACGAAGGCTGGCTGGTTAACCAGTGCCAAAGCCTGCTTTAGTTCAGCAACGTCGCGAAAACCGATCCGTCCCATGCCGGTATCCAGTGCCAGGTGAACCTTCAGCGGCGGCAGCGACTCATTTTTGGCCAGTTCAGCATATTCCTTAAGCCAGTTGACGCTGCCCACCGTCAGCGAGATATCGTTTAAAGCCGCAACCGGCGCATAGTGAACCGGCGTCAGTCCCAATACCAGCATCAACTGATCGATACCGGCATTTCTAAGCTCGAGTCCCTCATCAAGCATGGCCACACAAAAGCCATCAACACCAGCTTCCTTAGCGGCATGAGCAACCGGTACGGCACCATGTCCATAGGCATCAGCCTTGACGACAGCCAGGATTCGACTGCCGGCTGGCAAGGCGGCCTGCTGCTGTTTGATATTATGCTTCAATGCCTTTAGATCGACTATCATAGCGGCATCCCGCAATTGTGCGCTAATCATTTTTCTGATCGCTTGTCCTTTCCAAAATGATCTCAGTCATGACCAGATCTTTCGTATGACTGACCGATGCCCACACTTGACCTTCAAATGGCGATTTAACCACGATTGGCCGACCGCTTTGATTATTGATGATCGCAATGTCTTGAAAGCCGACCTCACGACCGATCCCAGTTCCCCAAGCCTTAGCAAAGGCCTCTTTTAGCGACCAGCGACCAGCAATGTATTCATAGCGGCGCTGACCGCCTAATTTTGCCAATTGTTCCAATTCAGGCGGCGTAAGGATTCGCTTGACGAAACTGGGCGTCTTTTCAACGGCACGCTTCACGCGGGCAATTTCCGTTAAATCAATTCCAAATCCTTGAATCATTGTCTATTGTTCCTGACCACCACGGCGGCGAATGTTAAAGCCGCGGCGTCCATTGCCATGCGAGTCTTCGCGATAGCTGCGGCGACTCTTGCTCTGACCGGTACGCTTGCCACCACGATAACTGCGATGCGATGAGTTGCCATGGCGATAGCTGCTGCCACGATAACTGCTCTGACGACGCTTGCGCCGTGGCAATGGCCGTTCTGGCGTAATCTTAACCGGTACCTGGCTGGCAGCTTCTTTGGTCATATCATTAAGCAGGGCCGCTGCCAGATCAAGGGCATCATGCGTTTCCAGCAGTTTTTGCGCGGCGTCGGCATAGCGCTGCGTGGATGGCTGTGCGATCAGTTCATCGATCTCACTGACGGCACTGGCCAGCTGCCCCTTAAACGCTTCTTCTTCAGTTGGCGGCTTCAAAGGCAGCATGCGCACCTTGGTCAGCTTTTCAATCTCATGCAGATAGTCCATCTCATTTGGCGTGACAAACGTTAACGAAACGCCATGATGCCCGGCACGACCCGTTCGGCCAATCCGGTGAACGTAGCTGTCAGGATCGGATGGAATATCATAGTTGTAGACATGCGTAACGCCTGAGATGTCAAGTCCACGTGCCGCAACGTCGGTGGCAACCAGGATATCAAGCTTGCCTTCCTTAAAGCGTTTCATGATCTTGGTCCGCCGATCCTGCGTCAGATCGCCATGAATACCAGCCGCATTATAGCCGCGTGCCGTCAAGCCCTTTGACAGTTCATCGACACGGCGCTTGGTCCGGCCAAATACGATCGTTAAGTCAGGATCTTGAACATCGATCAGTCGCGTCATGATGTCGAACTTTTCATAATCGCGCGCCCGAACGTAGTATTGATCCACCAGGTCGGTCGTCAGCTCTTGGGCTTGAATGCGTACGGTCTTAGGCTCTTTCATAAACTGCATGCCGATCCGCTTGATTTCTGGCGGCATCGTTGCACTGAACAGAAGCGTCTGTCGCGTTGCCGGCGTTTCGTTGATAATGGCTTCAATGTCTTCCAAAAAGCCCATGTTCAGCATCTCATCAGCCTCATCCAAAACCAGCGTATTGATCTGGCTCAAATCAACCGTATGCCGGCGAATATGATCGCGCAGACGGCCCGGCGTCCCAACCAAAATCTCCGGCTGATGCTTCAGACTCTTGATCTGACGGCGAATATCAGCTCCACCATAAACGACCTGAACCTTGGCCCGCTTGTCTTTTCCCAGCCGATACAGTTCTTCTTGCGTCTGGATCGCCAATTCACGCGTTGGCGAAATGATCAGGGCCTGAATTGCCGGATTCTGAGGATCAATGTGTTCAAGAATCGGCAGTCCAAACGCGGCCGTCTTACCGGTCCCGGTTTGTGCCTGACCAATTACGTCATCACCGTTTAAAACCATCGGAATCGTCTGTTCTTGAATTGGCGTGGCTTCTTCATAGCCACTGCGTTTGATGGCTTTAAGCAGGCTGTTTGACAACCCTAATTCTCCAAATTTCACTTAAATAAATTCTCCTTAAAATTCAATCATGACTAGACATGATTATGATTACTTCTCATTGGCACTGGCCAGTTCTGCCAGTACCTTTTCCAGATGAATGCCATGGCTGGCCTTCATCAGAATTGCATCGTCAGCCGTTAAGACCGACTTTAAATCACTCGTTAACTCTTTCAGCTGGTCAGCTGCATAGCTGTGAATAGCTTCTTTAGGATAACCGTCTTTGATCAGCTGATCTTTTAAGTTGTTCATTTCCTGACCAACCAGATAAACGGCATCGATCTGATCATAAGAGATGGCCTCAGCCAGGCTGGCATGCAGTTTGGCTGAAGCATTGCCCAACTCAAGCATGTCACCCAATACAGCAATATGCCGGCCATTGGTCTTAACCGCGGCCAGCGTCTTGATAACCTGTTTAACGGCCGTTGGATTGGAATTATAGACATCACTTAAGATTGCCTCGCCAGCATCACCTTGAATCCATTCAGCTCGGTTGGCCGTTAATTCAACGCCAGCCAAAGCCTGTTGCATGTTTTCCGGTTTGACGTGCAGCAGCTTGCCGACCATGATGGCTGCCAGAGCGTTGTTGACATTGTATTCGCCACCCATTGGCAGATCAAAGCTCAGTCCTGGCCACTCGTTAACCTGGAACGTAACGTGATTAGGTGCGGCTGTAACACTGGTGGCATACAGATCGTTGCCCAGTTCGCGGCCAAACGTCTTGGTGTATTGCTTAAGCTTGGCAGCACGCTCTTTAAGCAGCGGCTCATCACCGTTGTATACCAGCGTACCGTCCTCTTTTAGGCCATGCGTGATTTCCATTTTGGCATCAGCAATCTTATCGCGCGTACCGAAAAATTCGATGTGCGCCTCGCCAATCATCGTGATCACTGCAATGTCAGGCGTAGTCAACTTGCTCAAAAAGTCTAATTGTCCTGGACGATCCATCCCCATTTCAACCACTACGGCTTCCGTATTTGGGTTCATATTGAGCAGCGTAATCGGCACGCCAATCTCATTATTGAAGTTGGCATGCGTTTTGGTTACGTTCATTTGGGTCGCCAAGATTGAAGCCGTCATATCCTTGGTGGTCGTCTTGCCATTGCTGCCAGTTACGGCAACCACGAATGGATTGATCTTGTGCAGATAGTATTGGCTTAATTCCTGCAGTGCCTGCAGCGGATCATCAACCACCAGCAATGGCTGATCAGTTGACGGCAGATCGTGGTCACTGGCCCAAAGCGATGCCACTGCGCCATTTTCAAACGCATTGGCAACGTATTTGTGTCCATCCTGCTCACCCATTAATGGAATAAACAGCGCTCCAGCTTCCAGAGCACGGCTGTCAAAGGCCACATTGGTTACTTCTAGGTCCTGCCATTTTGCAATATCATTTTGCACCCGAATTGCCTTTGCAATCTCGGCTAAACTCATCTTCATGGAAATTTCCTCTTTTATTTGTTTTTTTGAACTTTCGTACCGACTAGTCTAACTGATTAATTATATCACCCTTACGATCACAAAACGAGGGTTATAAATTTATCAATAGCAAAGGCATTGAATTTTTATGGATCAAAAAGGCTCAAGGTTGTCGTCAAGCAAACCTTGAGCCTTGATTCGACTGTTGATCAAGCCCTACATTTCTTCTAAGCGGGCAATCCGATCCTCCAGTGGCGGGTGCGTATCAAAAAGATGATCCAGCCAGCGATGACGCTTGGCATTTTCTTCAGGATCGGTGATATATAAAGATGCGCTGCTGGGATCAGCCTGCTGCATCGGTTCGGCATGTTCCAGCTTGCGCAGCGCACTGATCATCCCCTGCGGATTACGCGTCAGTTCTACGGATCCAGCATCAGCCAGATATTCGCGATTGCGTGACAGTGCCATCTGAGCAATCGCCGCCGCCAGTGGTGCCAAAATAATCAGCAGCAGTGACGCCAGCATGCCAAAGATATTGACGCCGCGATCATCATCATCGTCACTCCGGCCACCGCCCAGCCACCAGAAATTGCTGACCAGGTTGACCAAAAATGAGATTGCAGCTGAAAGCGCCAGTGCAATTGTCTGCAGGCGAATGTCATAGTTGCGAACATGGGTAATCTCATGCCCCATTACGCCTTCCAGCTCCTCACGATTCATCATCTGCATCAAGCCAGTCGTAGCCGCCACTGCAGAATGTTCAGGATCGTTGCCGGTTGCAAAGGCATTGGGACTGGGATCGTCAATAATGAAGACCCGCGGCATCGGCACCTGTGCGACCATCGCCATGTCTTCAACAACATGCCAAAGCTCAGGCGATTCAGCAGCCGAATGAATCTCATGAGCATGATTCATGTTCATCACGACATCCGTTGACTGCCCAATCATGACTGAGACATAGATCAAGGCAATCACTAATGCCATGATGATGCCGACAACGGTTGATCCGGCCAGCCAGTAGCCAACTGCAGCTCCTACCAGCGCAACCAGCAGACAAAAGCCAAAGACCACATAGACCGTCCGCCGCTTATTCATGTTAATCTGTTGATAAAGCATGCGTTACCCCAAACCGTTTTTAAAATTCAACTTTTGGCGTTTCTCGAGCCTCAGCTGGTACTTGCAGGTATTCAAACTGCGTAAAGTGATGAATCTTGCCGACCAGGTTGGAAGGAAATGCCTGCAGCTTTTCGTTAAAGCGCCGTACGCAGCTGTTGTAAAGCTGGCGTGAGTAGGCAATCTTGTTTTCCGTATTGGTCAGTTCTTCCATCAGCTTTTGATATTCAGCACTGGCCTTTAGATCTGGATAGGCTTCGCTTACGGCAAACAATGATTTCAAAGTACCGCTCAGCTGGTTGGAGACTTCCATTGTTTTTTGCGGATCGTCTTCCATATTCATTCCGGCTAACTGATTTCTCAAAGCCGTTACCTTTTCCAGCGTTCCGGCTTCATATTTGCTGTATCCCTTAACCGTGTTGACCAGGTTGGGAATCAAGTCGTTTCGCCGCTGCAGCTGCACGTCGATCTGGCTGGCTGATTCTTCAACCTGATTGCGCGTAGTGATAAAGCCGTTATAGATGCTGACGTACCAAACGATCAGCAGAATAACGACTACTACAGCGATAATTGCTGCCATCATAAAATACTCCTCCTTAGGAAATTGATTTTCTTAATCATAACAGTTAATGCCAGGCGAATAAAATGATTTTGCTGTTTTGCACTAAAACTTAATCTTTTATAAAATTAAACTGTAAAACCATTTATAAGGAGCATTTTTATGAAAGTCTTATTTGTCTGTCTGGGCAATATCTGTCGCTCCCCAATGGCAGAGGCAATGTTTAGACAAATGATCGCCCAAAATCACCTGGCCGATCAAGTCCAAGTCGACTCAGCCGCAACCAGCTATGAAGAAGAAGGCAACGGCCCGCATCCAGGCGCGCTTAAGATCATGCATAAGTATCATCTGCCGACTGAGGGGCTCATCTCGCGTCCCATCACTCAAGCAGATTTTGCCAACGCTGATCTGATCATCGGCATGGACGACATGAACATTCGGCATCTTAAAGCCATCGCGCCAAAAGAGGATCGTTTTAAGATTCATCAGGCCTTTGACGTGGTGCCAGGCAAAGCTGGTACGTCAATTCCCGATCCTTGGTATACGCATCGTTTCCAAGATACCTACGACAGCTTGGCCGAGGCGCTTCCTTATTGGCTGGATGTCGTAAAGCGCCAGCTGCACGATCAGCATTAATTCAGCGACATAAATCAATCATAAGCAAAAAGAGATCAGGCGTAGATAACCACGTCTGATCCTTTTTTATTCTTGATCGCGTCCCGTTGTATACTTGCTGCTGAGAGCTTTTTGCGCTTTTTGAGGTGCTTGAGAGAACTTCTCGCTGCGGACCAGTTTCCCTCTGATCATCAAACGTCCTTTACCGGTATCATCACAGGTAATCAAAGTGACGATGGCATTTTTGGTGTCGTTGACCACTTGAACGTCGGTTGCCTTGATGAACTTGCGCTGATAGATTCGATACTCATAGACCCGCTTCATATCGGTCAGATAGATCATCTGGCCCTTTTTGGCATGGTAATAAAGCGGTGAGAACAAGATTTTGCTGCCATTGGCCATATTGTGTCCAGCCAAGGCATAGTTGCCCTTCCCCATCTGCATGTCTTCGCGCATCGTGCCGGCAGCCAAGGCTAATGTGGTATTGTCGACCCCTTTGGCAATCGGCAGTACCATATCAATATCAGGAATGGCAATCTCGCCAATTACATTAATATCCTGTTTTTTAGCCCGCGCTGCTGCGACGCTTTGTAGGCTAAGATCCTGGACGCTGTCAAAATCATAGCTGGCCTTTTTCTTTTGATTTTTAACCACAGCCTGCCGCGTAACGGTCGGTCGATAGCTGTCAACCAAAGCCGACTTGATCTGCTGATTAAAAATCAAAGCCAGTCCAACGACAAACAGGATTACGGCAACGGTCCAGCGCAGCCAGTTTAACTTGCGATGCATATTTAGTTTCCTCGACTTTTATAATGATAAAACAAAAGTCCCACCGCGGAAAAATCCAGCAGTGAGACTTTTTGCCAAAATGCGGCTTACTTGAGGCCGTACTTCTTGTTGAACTTGTCCACGGCACCATCGGCTTGCGTGAACTTTTGCTTGCCCGTGTAGAATGGGTGAGAATCTGAGGTAACTTCAACCCGGATCAGTGGGTATTCGTTGCCGTCTTCCCATTTAACGGTTTCGCGAGAAGTAGCCGTAGAACCGGAGATAAACTTGTAGCCGGTTGCTGAGTCTTCAAAAACTACCAAGTGGTAATCTGGATGAATTCCTTGTTTCATAAATTTTACGCTCCTTTTGCCATGAATCATTGCCTGAAACATAGATAATCAACCTTCACAGATTAACATATCTTTGTTCAACTTGCAACTACTCTGTCATTTTCTATTCTTCTTCAATCCTAACGTTGGCATTCAGCCGGTTGAGTTTCCAAACAACTCGGTCATAGCCGCGCAGGATGTGGTCCGCGTCATGAATAACCGTTTCGCCATCAGCCATCAATCCGGCAATCATCAATGAGGCCCCGGCACGAATCTCGCCAGCCTTGACATCAGCGCCATGCAGCTTTTCAGTATGGCGAACCACGATCCGACCATCCTGTGCCTCAATATCCATTCCCATCTTCTGCAGTTCTGGGATGTGTTTGACCCGCTTTGGATAGATCGTATCAACAATCGTGCTTTCACCAGCCGCTTTAGAAAGCAGTGGCGTCAATGGCTGCTGCAGATCAGTGGCAAAACCAGGATAAGGCATCGTCTTGACGCTGATTGGCTTTAGATGATCCGTTTTGGGAACATAGATCTTATCACTGTCGATCTGCAAGTCAACGCCCATGTCGATCAGCTTGCTGGTGTAAGCTTCCAAGTGCTCGGGAATCACGTTGTTTAACATGACCCCATCCCCCATCGCAGCTGCTAATGACAGATAAGTCCCAGTTTCGATCCGGTCGGCAATGATCGTATGCGTGTTCATTGACTGCAGCGTATCGACACCGGTAATCCGAATCGTATCGGTCCCAACCCCACGAATCTTAGCTCCCATATTGTTTAAGAAGGTTGCCAGGTCAACGATTTCTGGTTCGCGCGCGGCATTTTCGATGATCGTGGTTCCTTGGGCTCTCACCGCTGCTAAAACCGCGTTGATCGTAGCGCCGACCGAAACCATATCCATAAAGATCCGCGTGCCATGCAGTCCGTTTGGCGCGTCCATCTTAACGGTACCGCCCGACTCGCTGACGTTGGCGCCTAAAGCCTTGAAAGCTTTCAAGTGCTGGTCGATCGGCCGCGGACCAATGTTGTCGCCACCTGGGAAAGTTACCGTTGCTCGGTGAAAGCGGCCAAGCAGGGCTCCCATGAAGTAGTAGGAAGCCCGCAGACTCTTGATCGCCTTGCTGGGCAGTTCAGCTTCCATGATTTGAGTGGGATCAATGTTTAAAACGCCATGCTTGAATGATGACTTAACATTCATTGACTCCAAAATAATCATCAGATTGTGAACATCCAAGATATCCGGCACGGTATCAAACTGAACAGGCGTATCGGCCAGAATTGCCGCCGGAATCAACGCCACGGTACTGTTCTTGGCTCCGCCGATGGTAACTTCGCCCGAAAGTCGGTTTCCTCCTTGAATGATCATTTTTTTCATGATTGTGTTTTCCTCGCTTACAAATTGATAATTGTTTTTAGTTGAATCTTTCTTTATTTTTAAAACAGTCAGCTTTAATAATAATTAATAAACCGCTAAATTACAACCTTTTCAAACAATCTTCATAACTTACGTGCCGCTAGTCTAAAAAGCGACGTGACCATCTCTGATCGCGTCGTTTTTTATGATACAGACTAATTATTTTTGATTTTCGGCAGCTGCCTTAACGAATGCGGCAAACAAGCCTTCGGGACGGTTTGGTCGTGACAGGAACTCTGGGTGGTATTGAGCTGCTACGAAGAATTTGTTCTTAGGCAGTTCAACGACTTCAACCAGGTTCCGATCTGGATTAACCCCCGAGATCACCAGACCAGCTTTTTCCATGGCTTCACGGTATTCATTGTTAAATTCATAACGGTGCCGGTGCCGTTCGTGAATCATCGTCTTGTTGTCATAGGCAGCTGCTGCTTTGGTTCCTGCCTTAAGCTTGCATGGGTAAGAGCCGAGCCGCTGCGTACCGCCCATGTTCTCAACATCTTCTTGATCCGGCATCAGGTCAATGATGTTATGTTCAGTATTTGGATTAAATTCAGTTGAGTTGGCATCTTTGTAGCCTAGCACATCGCGGGCAAATTCAATGCAGGCCGTCTGCATCCCAAGGCAGATCCCTAGGTATGGCACATCGTTTTCACGAGCATACTTGATGGCAGCAATCATTCCTTCAACCCCACGTGAGCCAAATCCACCTGGTACCAAGATTCCATCGTACTTGCCCAGTTTTTCGGCAACGTTTTCGTCATTGATGTCCTCAGAATTGAAGTGATCGATCTTAACCTTGGCATTGACTGGGTAGCCGGCATGGCGCAATGCTTCATTAACTGAAATGTAGGCATCCTGCAGATCAGTGTACTTACCAACCATGGCGATCGTTACCGTGTTGGTCAGACCATTTTCAATATGGTGAATCATATTGGTCCAGTCGCGCATATCGGCTTCTGGAACGTCAAGACCAAAGTGATCGACTACCAGCTGGTCCATGCCCTGTTTTTGCAGCTTCAGCGGAATCTCGTACAATACCTTGACATCGCGGGATTCGATAACGGCATTTTCATCAACGTCACAGAACATGGCAATCTTTTTGCGCATGCTGTCAGTAACCGGTGCTTCCGTCCGTACGACCAAAATATTTGGCTGAATCCCCAGACCACGCAGTTCGCGAACGCTGTGCTGAGTTGGTTTAGTCTTCATTTCGCCCGCGGCATGCAGGTATGGAATCAGCGTAGCATGAATGTAGAGTACGTTTTCGGCACCGGCATCCTTTTTCATTTCCCGAATGGCTTCCATGAATGGCTGTGATTCAATATCACCAACCGTCCCACCGATTTCGGTAATCACGATTTCAGCATCCGTACTTTCGCCGGCCCGCTTGATCTTGTCTTTAATAGCATCCGTAATATGTGGAATTACTTGAACGGTTCGTCCCAGATAGTCGCCGCGCCGTTCCTTGTGCAATACTTCTGAGTAGATCTTACCGGTCGTAACGTTGGAATACTTGTTGAGGTTGTTGTCAATGAACCGTTCGTAGTGTCCCAAGTCCAAATCAGTTTCCGTACCGTCATCAGTAACGAAAACCTCACCGTGCTGGTAAGGGCTCATCGTCCCAGGGTCCACGTTCAAGTATGGGTCAAACTTTTGAATGGCCACTTTCAGACCCCGGTTTTTCAGCAATCGACCCAGAGATGCAGCGATAATCCCTTTGCCCAATGATGAAACAACCCCACCAGTTACGAAAATGTATTTAGTCATTATTTCTCTCCTTTTGGAACTGCGTCCGGTTCTCTAATACAAAAAAGCTCCCCATTTCACTGAAACAGGGAGCTTTTTAAAACGAAAAGTCCCAAGATAAACTTGGGAGCCCAAGTAAAATAATACAAAGACCAAACAGGTTAGTCAAGAGCGATGTATTATTTATTCCTCGTCATCATCGTCTTCAACGTCATCTTCATCATCAAAGTTTTCTGATGAGAGCTGATCTTCCAGATTGGTGTCCTCATCGTCATCGGCGAGTGGATTGTCTTCATCGTAATCTGGGTTGTCGTAATCTTCTTCTTCGCCGTCGCCGTCATCTTCATCATCAACGTCGGCCAGATCGTCATCTTCTGGGTCATCATTGTCGTAGTCGATAACGTCATCGTCATCGTCAGCCCCTGCCAAGAAGGCATTGACTTTGCGACGCTTCTTCTTTGGACGATCTTCTTCTTCTTCGTTTTCGCCAACCGTGGCTTCGTCGATTGATTCGTATGGGTACCATGCACGCAGGCCCCAAGTATTGTCACCAAGGGAAATAAAACTGCCATCGACGTTCAGGTCCGTGTAGAACTGAGAAAGCCGTTCCCGAATTTCCTCATCGCTCTTACCAAGATATTGCTGAACCTCGTTGGTCAAATCAGCGAACGCCATTGCTTCACCATGGTAAGCCAAAATAGCGTGCGCTACTTCGATCATGGACAGTTCCGACTTGTCTTGGCCATCGAAAACCTTTAAATCCAAATGGGTTAAATCCAAACTGGTGCACATCCCTTCAAAAAGTCTCAAAAAGTCTACTCTACATAATACGATATTACGCGCCAAATTGCAATTGAATCTGATAGTTACCGATTAATTGATCCTGCATCAGCAGCTGATAGCGGATCTCAACATGACCGGCGATGGCTGCCAGATTCAAATCGGCATCCAAGCGATTGGTAACGACACGCAGGGCGATCCGACCATATTCCGTTTGATAGTGCGTCAGATGCTCGCTGCCATTGGCAAAGCGAAAATGCGTCTTCTGCGCGCCGCTGCGAACCAGATGAATCTCATCCGGTGCTAACCGAAACTGAACCGGCGTGGCTTGACTGCCTTGATGCTCGACATAGCGTAAATAATGCTGGCCATTTTCCAACGTAACGAATTGGCCGTCTTCTTCAAAATGATAATGATCGCTTTTACCATCCTGAGTCATTTTTGTTTTTAAGCTGACCTTAACGGGTACAATGGATTTGATAGACATCGGCCCCCTTTGCTCGATTTTTTCAATTTGATTATACGCGGATTGTTTTTAATTTCTCAACCAATGCGGGCTAAATAATAATTTTGTATAATTAAACCAACTGCTTTTTCTAAGAAAGGATTCGTCATGACATTTAAAGATGAACAGCTGCCGCGCGAAAAAGTCTTTCGTGACCCGATCCACGGTACGATTATCGTTGACAATCAAATCATTCTTGATCTGATTGACACGCCGGAATTTCAGAGACTGCGCCGTATCAAGCAGCTCGGCACCTCTTCAATGACCTTTCATGGCGCCGAGCATTCTCGTTTTGGCCATTGTCTGGGCGTTTATGAGATCACGCGCCGCATCTGCAACCTTTTTCAGCGCAACTATCCGCAGCAAGCGCCCCAAGATGGATTGTGGAACGATCAAGAGCGCCCCGTAGCCCTTTGCGCGGCACTGCTTCACGATCTGGGACATGGGCCTTACTCGCATACGTTCGAACATATCTTTCACACTGACCACGAGCAGATTACGCGGCGCATCATCACCAGTGAATCAACCAATATCAATCGCATTCTGCGCCGCGTCGGCAATGATTTTCCTCAAAAAGTCGCCAGCGTGATTGATCACACCTATCAAAATCCACAGGTGGTTCAGATGATATCAAGTCAAGTCGATGCTGATCGGATGGACTATCTGCAGCGCGATTCGTACTATACAGGTACCAATTACGGCAAGTTCGATCTCGATCGCGTTCTGCACATGATGCGGCCGGTCAAGGATGGCATTGCTTTTGAGATCAATGGCATGCACGCTGTTGAGGATTATATTCTCAGTCGGTTGCAGATGTATCTGCAGGTTTACTTTCATCCAGTTTCACGCTCTATGGAGGTCATCTTGGATCACCTGCTGATGCGGGCCAAGTGGCTTTATCAGCATCCAAGTCAATACCAGCCCGAGTTTATGCCGCGACTGCTGATGCCATTTTTTAACGGTCATTATGACTTGAATGACTATTTAACGCTTGACGATGGCGTTTTGACTACTTATTTTATTCATTGGATGAATTCAAGCGATAAAATCTTAAGCGATCTGGCCCAGCGCTTTATCAACCGACGGCCATTCAAATCCGCCGTCTATGATCAGCAGACCCGTTTCATGCTGCCCAAGCTGCGTGAACTGATTGCTACGGCCGGCTTTGACGTCGACTATTATACCGCTGTCGACTCCAGCTATAAGCTGCCTTATGATACCTACAACCCGCAAGACTCAAAGCCGCAAACGCAAATTGAGCTCATCTATCCAAATGGCGAGCTGACTGAGCTGTCACAGGTCAGCACGCTGGTGGCAAGCGTCTCAGGCCGAGAAGCCGGCGATCAGCGTTTCTTCTTCCCGCGTGAGATGCTGACTCAGCAAAATGACATCGAGATTTTCGAGCCAATCTATGAAGCCTTTCAGCACTGCATTAAAAACAATCAAGTCGTTGCCAATTAAAGATCCAGGAGGTATTTTTATGTCTATTAAACTTGTCGCGATCGATATCGATGGTACGTTAATCAATGACCAGCGTCAGATCACCCCACAAACCGTTGCCGCAATCAATGAAGCCACTAAGCGCGACGTCCGGATCGTTTTATGTACCGGTCGTCCGATGACTGGCGTGAAAGCCTATGTCAACCAGCTGGGACTCGCCGATTCTGCAAACGAATACGTTATCTGCTATAACGGTGCTTTGGCCCAGGCGACTGACGGTACCGTTTTGGCTCACTACACGGTTGATTTTGACGACTACATTGATTTTGAATCATACTGCCGCAAGCAGGACGTTTCATCAATTATTGAGACCAGCGACTATATCTACACGCCTAACCAAGATATCAACCCATACACGGTTTATGAATCCAATCTGGTATCCATGCCATTACGCTACCGCAGCATGGATCAGCTGAACCACATGCGCGATTCGATTACGATTGGCAAGGCCATGATGACCGACGAAAAAGAAAAAATCGATGCCGCTTTAGCCAACATGCCTCAAGAACTCAGTGATCGTTTCCGAGTCGTTCGCAGTGAGGACTTCTACCTCGAGATGATCAACAAACAGACCAGCAAGGGCGTGGCCTTATCTGCCTTGACCGACAAGCTGAATCTGACCGCTGACAACGTCATGGCAATCGGCAACGCGCAAAACGATGAGTCAATGATTGAGTTTGCCGGAACCGGCGTGGCGATGGCCAACTCGATTCCACATACGCTGCAGATGGCCGACGTTGTTACCGAAAATGACAATAATCATGATGGCGTTGCCGAAGCTATCGAAAAGTACGTTTTAAACGCCTGATCAATCTACCAATAAAAACAAACGGCGCTGCTCAAAGCAATAAGACTGCTTTGAGCGGCGTCGTTTTTGTCGGTTTACGATTTTTTAACTGGTTTATTTTAAGCCTGAGCCTTTTGATGATGCTCTTTAATCAGCCGCTGCTGAAGCTCAAACAGCTTTGGCGTCAAGTAGACTTGGTAGACATCAGGATTGATCAAGCGCTGCGTAGCCTTAGGCAGCTGTGCCAATTGATCCTTCATCGATGCCTGCAGTTTCATTACATCGGTCTCAATCGAGCTGGCATTAGCGCCGACTACTTCCAGCTGCAATGGCTTGGCAACAAAATCGGTCAGCTCAATCTCGTCATCAGTTGCCAGTGGATCGGCATTAATAGCCAAGAGCTTTTCAGGCAGTTTTTCATCAGCCAGGGCAATCACATCGGCAAAGGCTTGGTCCGGCGTATCTTTTCGATAAAGCCGGTAGACCATTTTGTCGCCTGGCAGCGTAACCTTCTCACGACTGTTGCTGAGCTTAATCTTTGGCTGCCATTGGCCATCAACCTTGAGCGCTGCCATTTTGTAGACCCCGCTCAAGACTGGCGAAGTCGAGCTGGTGATCAGCTTTTCGCCAATACCAAAGTTGTCCAGCGGTGCGCCTTCTTTTAGCAATGCTTGAATCACCGTTTCATCCAAAGCATTGGAAGCCGTAATCTTGGCATTTTCAAATCCAGCTTCATCCAGCATCTGCCGGGCCTTGGTTGCCAATTGAGTCAAGTCGCCAGAATCAATCCGAATGCCAATCGGCTCATGACCAGCAGCCCGTAATTCTCTAAAGACCTTGATTGCATTTGGCACCCCACTCTTCAAAACATCATAGGTGTCGACCAGCAGTGAGGCACTGTCTGGATAAACCTGTGCCCAGGCGCGAAAAGCCGTCAGCTCATCAGGATAGCTTTCAATCCAGCTGTGTGCCATCGTCCCAGCCGCCTGCAGGCCAAACTTCTTAGCTGCCAGGCAGTTGGAGGTACTGGTACACCCGCCGATTACCGCCGCTCGTGCACCAAAGACTGAGGCATCAGGTCCCTGTGCCCGCCGCGCGCCAAATTCCATGACTGCACGGCCTTCAGCAGCGGCACAGATCCGTCGCGACTTAGTGGCAATCAGTGACTGATGATTCAAGATGTTCAATACGAACGTCTCCAGCAGCTGACACTGCAGCAATGGCCCTTTGACCGTCAGCATTGGTTCACGCGGAAAGACCGGCGTCCCCTCTGGAATTGCTCGGACCGTGCAGGAAAACTTTAAATTGGCCAGATAGTCCAAAAAGCCAGTCGAAAATAGATTCAATGAACGCAGATAGCTGATGTCATCATCCGTAAAATGAAAATTCTGCAGCGCTTCAACGACCTGAGCCAACCCAGCCGCAATGACAAAGCTGCCATTATCAGGAACATTACGGTAAAAGACGTCAAAAACCGCTTCTTGATCATGCGGCAGGGTCGCATAATAGCCATTCGCCATTGAAAATTCATACAGATCAGTCAATAATTCTTCAGACATTGCCATTTCTCTTCTCCCTAAACTTCTTTCAATCTTCTATCTGAGCGTTCAAAACGTTCTTAAAATGCTTCATCGCCCAAACCTGGCCAGCCGGATCAAAGGTCGCAACGGCTTTTTCGTGAACCACGATTTGATAGTTCAGATCATATGCCGCAATCGCCGTGTGCAGAACGCAGATATCCGTGCAGACACCCGCCAAATGCACCGTGTCAACTTTTCTTTCCCTCAGCCGCAGATCAAGCGGTGTCCCGCAAAACGATGAGTAATGCGTCTTATCCAGCAAAACGACATGCTCATCATCTTGGTGTTTCTGATACCATTTGCCAAGCCGGCCGTACAGCTCGCGTCCCCAGGTTCCCTTGATGTTGTGGGGTGGATAAAGCCGACTTTCAGGATGGTACGGGTCATTTTGATGATGAACGTCAGTCGGCAGATAGACCCACTTGCCAGCCTTTAGAAAATCATCTGCCAATTGTGTAATGTGCTCGTCTAAAGCCTGAGCAGCCTGGCCACAAGTCAGCGCGCCGTCATCAGCCACAAAATCATTGGTGTAGTCAATAATCAGCAATGCTTCATTTGCCATTTGTCTCACCTCTTTAAATAAAAGTACAAATTACTTTAATTTTCGTAAAAAAAGTAAAGTTGACTTTAATTGCTGTCAACTTTACTCCTTTCCAACGGATTTGGCAAGCTCGCCAACGAATATATCTTGGGTGGTCGACCGCTGCGCTTGCGAATCGTTGCTGTCCCAACCTCTTTAAAAAGATGGTGGTGCGTCTTGCGGAAATTTGAATTATCAATCTGATCTGCCGTCAGCTGCCAAAATGGCGCATAGACCTCGCGTGCCTCTTTAAGCGTAAACGTAGGTCCCAATACCTGCAGAACCGTTGGCTGATAGTCCAATTTGTTGCGAATGCGCTGAATAGCCGTAGTAACGATTTGATCATGGTCAAACGCCAGTGCCTGTGAGGTATTTGAAAGATCAAACCGATGCCTGCCATCACTCAATAAGTAATGATGACCAAAATTCTCAAAAGCAAACCATTCGGCGGCAACGGCACCATATCCCGGCTTAAGCTTAGGCATTGCCGGCAAAAAAGTCATGTACGCCAACGCCAATGCCCGCTCACCGACTGATCGGTGCGGCGCGGTAAACGTTGCCAATTGTTCCGTTGCCGTTGACCGAACCTCAAGCCCGATTTTATCCTTGATCAAGCGCAATGCGGCATCATCGGCACTTTCCGTACTCCGCAGCAGCGTTTCCGGCAGCGCCCAGGCATCTTTAAATGGTGCTTCAGACCGCTTGATCAAAAGCAGCTGCATCTCATGCGTCTGCCGATTAAAGCTCCAGATGATATTGGTGATCGTAATCAACGGACGGGCAATGATTTCCTCACTCATGCCATTTCTCGCCTTCTTACTTAGACTGGTTAATTGATTTTGGTAACTGCGCCAGTAGCAGCGTTGTACTGATAGATACCAATCAAATGAGCAACGGTATTATCATCGTTGTTTTGGCGAACCTCAAAAGTATATACGTCGCCATCCTTGCCTTCTGGAATAATCCCGTAGCTTGACTGGTTAAAGTTCATCTTAGCCGCAAACGCATTGATTACGTCCATGCCGGTCTGACTGGCTGCTGCCGAATTGACCGCCGAACTGGAACTTGAGCTGGATGATGCCGTCGTACTTGAGCTGCTGGAGTTAGCCTGACTGCTTTGAGCAGAGGAACTGGCAGAAGCTGCCTGTTGAGCCTGCTTAGCCTTGTTCTTCATACTGATGAATGCCGAACGCATCGGTTTGGAATTTGATGATACCGAACTGAGATCGTTGACGGCTTCATCATATTCCTGATCATTATAGGCATCTTGAGCCGCTAAGTATTTCTGCAGATCTTTAATCATGCTGCGCGTCTGCGAATCTGGCTTCTTGACCGCCAGCAGCGTTTTTAAGGCTTCCTTATACTGACCAGACATAATCTGATTATTGGCTTGATCGCGGGCCTTGGAAGCCGCCGTCGTCTTGGTCGTTGATTGTGACGACTCAGATGACGACTCGCTTGACTGCGTACTGGTCGAGCTGCCGCAGCCAACCAAACTAATCCCGGCTGCAACCGTAACCGTGCCCAGCATCAAGCGTTTCAGCAAAGTTTTAAAATTCATTTTTTTGCTCCTTTTTCGTCTTGCCTCGACTATTATACCATGGACCGCCTTTTAGTCCCAAAATCAAAAAAGCCGCTTAGATAGCGACTCTTTTGATTAGATTTAATCTTCGTTAGCCTGTTCAAAACGATTGTTAAACAACGGACTAACAGGACGATTTTCATTGATTCGCTTGATTGCCGCACCAATCAGCGGAGCCACGGAAACCTGCACGATCTTGTCAATCTGCTTTTCGTCAGGCAGCTGAATCGAATCCGTAACCACGACCTGTTTTAACGGTGAATTATCCAAGCGCTCAATTGCTGGGCCCGACAAAACGGCATGCGTAGCTGAAGCATAGACTTCTTCTGCACCGGCATCCATCAAGGCTTGCGCACCTTTGGAAATCGTACCGGCAGTATCAATCATGTCATCAATCATGATACATTTCTTGCCCTTGACGTCCCCAATGATATTCATAATCTTGGCAACGTTTGGCCGTGGCCGCCGCTTATCAATGATAGCAATCGGCGCCTTGAGAAACTCTGCCAGGGCCCGTGCTCGCGTAACCCCACCATGGTCTGGCGAAACGACAACGGCATTGGCAGCCACGCCCTCATTGATAAAGTAGTCAGCCAAAAGCGGTGCCCCCATCAAATGATCGACTGGAATGTCAAAGAAACCTTGAATCTGAGCAGCGTGCAGATCAAGGGCAACAATCCGCGTCACGCCGGAATTCTGCAGCATATTGGCAACCAGCTTAGCCGTGATTGGTTCTCGGCTCCGCGCTTTCCGGTCTTGCCGAGCATAGCCGTAGTAAGGCAAGACCACGTTGATCGTATTGGCACTTGCCCGACGCAAGGCATCGATCATGATCATCAGTTCCATCAGGTTATCGTTTACGGGAGCTGAAGTAGATTGAATAACATAAACATTATCGCCACGGACGCTTTCTTCGATATTGATTTGAATTTCGCCATCACTAAAGCGGTCAACCGAAAGCTTACCTAATTCCACGCCTACCTCATCGGCAATTTTTTGAGCCAGTGGGCGGTTGGAATTTAAGGAAAAGATTTTTAATTTAGGGTCAGCATAACGTTCTTTCATGGGGTCCTCCGAAATCTGCATACTTTTTCTATCACTCTAATCATATTGATTTAAAGCCCAAAAAGCAACTGTTACCAGGGAAGCTTCTTAGCATAATCCGGTTTATTGACCTGCCGTGCTCGGGCAATCGCCATGTCAAAACGTTCCGTGTTGTCCGTAATCGTAGACCCAGCCGCAACAAACGAGTCTTCGGCAATATTGACAGGAGCCACAATGTTAGAGTTGCTGCCGATAAAGGCATGATCGCCAACGTTGGTGTGATGCTTCTTGGAGCCATCATAGTTGACAAAGACCACGCCACAGCCGATGTTGATGTTCTTACCCAGAGTAGCATCGCCAACATAGCTCAAATGACCAATCTTGGTATTTTCGCCAATGTAGGCTTTCTTGATCTCACAGAAGTTGCCGATATGAACACCCTTGCCGATCTCAGCCTGAGGACGCAGATGACTGTTGGGGCCAACGTCTGATCCGGTGTGCATTTCCGCTTCTTCCAGCGTTGAGGCATAGACCTTGACGTCATCATGCAGAACTGAATCCTTGATGACTGAGTGAGCGCCGATAAAGCAGTCGCTGCCAATCGTGGTATTGCCTTTGATCACAACGTTGCCTTCAATTACCGTATCGCGGCCCACCTTAACGTCGGCATCGATATAAGTGGTTCCTGGATCAACCATAGTGACGCCGTCTTTCATCAAGCGGGTGTTGATCCGCTTACGCATGATCTTGTTGGCCCGCGCCAAGGCAACGCGATCATTGACCCCCATTGATTCGTCAAAGTCAGCCATTCGATAAGCCGTGACGATTTCGCCATGGTTCTTTAAAATGCCGATGACATCCGTCAAGTAGTACTCGCCTTGGGCATTGTCATTATTGATCAGCTTAAGGGCCTGGAACAGCTTTTGATTGTCAAAGCAGTAGACACCAGTATTGATTTCATGAATTTCCTGTTCTTCATGCGTGGCATCTTTTTGTTCAACGATCCGCTCAACGATCCCCACGTCATTGCGAACGATGCGGCCATAGCCAGTCGGATCAGGTGCCACTGAAGTCAGAATGGTAACTGCCGCATGACGCTGCTCATGGTATTCAAACATCTTGTTGAAGGTTGCGGCAGTAAACAAAGGCGTATCCCCACTGACGATCAGCGTCTCGCCTTCTTGATCACCCAGCAGCGATTCAGTCTGCATAACCGCATGACCAGTCCCCAGCTGCTGTTTTTGCAAAGCATATTTGGTCCGATTGCCCAGCGTCTGCTCAACGGTTTCGGCACCATAGCCAACCACCGTCACGATGTTGTCGATCTTAGCTTCTTCCAGCTGACCTAAGACATGTTCAACCATCGTTTTGCCACACACTTGGTGCAACACTTTATAAAGCTTGGACTTCATCCGCGTACCTTTACCGGCCGCGAGAATAATTGCATTGCGTTGCGTCATTTTTATTTATTTCTCCTTTTTATTGCCAAATACGGCTTCCATATAGCTGCCTGGCTGAGCAGTGATTTTTTTATTGGTCGTATCGTCAACGGCCTGAACCTTGATCAATGAAGTGCAGCCGTCAACCAAGCGCTGACCACTGAATTGACCCTCTGCAAAGACCGTCATGCCGACCAGATGAGCACCGAATTCTTCAATCAGCGACTTCATCCCGTTCAGCGTACCGCCACCCTTCATAAAGTCATCCACGACGATTACGTTGGCACCTTCTTTAAGCGTCCGCCGTGAAAGCTCCATTTTTTTGATCCGCTGTGACGAACCCGAGACATAATTGACGCTGACCGTTGAGCCTTCCGTAATGTGAGAGCTGTTACGTACGATTACAAATGGCTTGTTCAAATACATCGCTACGCTTTGAGCAATCGGAATTCCTTTCGTCTCGACCGTCATTACCACGTCAACGTCATCGTCAACATATTGAGTCGCAATCAAACGGCCGACTTCGCGAAGCACGTCCGGCCGTCCCAAAAGATCCGATAGATAGACATAGCCACCTGGTAAGAGCCGGCTGTCATCGTCAACCGCCTTAACCAGATCATCAATGACCCGCGCAGCATTTTCTTCAGAGTAGAGCAGCGTCAAACGGGCCCCGCCACTGGCACCAGGCAGGGTTTCCAGACGACCGACGCCCCAAGTGTGCAGCGTCCGCCGAATGATGCTTAGATCCTCACTGATTGATGACTTGGCCGAGCCGTAACGTTCGCCAAAAAACTTCAATGAAACCAGCGTCCGTGGATGTTCCATCAAATAGCGCGTCATATCAACCAAGCGATTACTGCGTCTGACTTTCATGTGATTTCCCTCTTTTACTTGAGCTAATAATTATTGATACCTTCAAATCATAACATAATAGTTCGTCTTTTACCGCAATTTTATTCAGAATCTTAAGAGCTATTTCGGCAAACAATCACGATGACAGCGCCACCTAAAAGGATTAACCGATTTAATCAAGCAAAAAAGAGAAATTCCGGACTTAGATTGCCAGCGGATGGCTGATGCGACCGAAAATAAAAAACACCGCCCAAAGCTTGAGCCGTGTTTTATTTTAACACTTTCTGCTAATCATTGACCAAGTGCTGAAAAATCAAAGCAGTCACATAAATCATTACTTCAATCACCGCAATAAAGAAACTCACCGGCCAGTTGGTCAAATATCCCAGATACAATCCCAGCCAGGTTCCCAGCATGGCAAATAGGATTGCCAAAACGATCATCTTGGCCACGCCATGCGTAAAATACTTGGCACTGGCAGCAGGCAGCGTCAGCAGAATAAAGATCAGCAGCGAACCAACGATCTGAGCTGCCACACTGACGCTTAATGCCAGCAAAAGCAAAAAGACGACCGAGATCAGCGTGCTGTTGATGCCGTTAACCCGTGCACCGACAGCATCAAACGAATCAAACTTCAGCTGGCGGTAGCCAATCATCACGACCACCATCACCAAAAGCGACAGGCCCACCAGCTGCCAGACCTCTTGCCTGCTGATCCCAACCACGCTGCCAAACAGAATGCTGGTGGCTGAGCTGGCCGTTTGACTGGAAAGCGACAAAAACAAGATCCCTAAGCCGATGAAAAGAGCTGAGACCGCGCTGATAACAGCTTCGCGGCGAGACTCCTTAATGCTCATCTGACCCACTAAGACCGAGCTAAGCATGGTGAACAAAAGCATCCCGTTTAATGCCGGCCACCCTGCAAAAACCGCAAATGAAGCCCCAGCAAACCCGATTTCTGACAGTGTGTGCGTCAGAAAAGACATGCTGCGTGCCATCACAAAAACGCCAATCGTCCCGCTGACAATGGCGATAAACGTGCCGGCCATAAACGCATTGCGCATAAAGCTCAACTCAAACATTTTTAACCCCCTGTCGGAATTCTTCAATCGATCCGGTCTGATAGCTATCCGGCATCATCTTTAGATAGCGCGTGCCATAACTGCGAGCCAGATCCCAGTCATGCGTAATAAAGATGACGCTGAGTCCCTGCTTTTGCAACTTGGCTACCAAGTCTAAAAGCTCATATTTCATTTCATTATCGAGACTGGCTGTTGACTCATCCAAGATCAAAAGCCGCGGATTGCCAAGCAGTGCCTGTGCCAGGTAGGCGCGCTGCTTTTCACCGCCCGAAGCCTGCCCCAACAAGCGATCCTGAATGCGTGTCAGATCCGTCAGCTCTAAAATATGGTGCAGCTGCTGGCGTTCTTTTTGATTCAGCCATGGGCGCAGACTTTTGCCGGCATTTAAAGCGACAAAGTCTTTAATCGATAAGGGATATTCTTCATCCAGATTGCGAAACTGAGGAACATAGCCGATCTTCAGTTTGTCAGGCATCTCAATCACGCCTTTTTTAGGCTTGAGCTGTCCCAAAAGCGATCTTACCAGCGTGGTCTTGCCGACGCCGTTATCACCAATCACGACCAGAAAATCGCCAGGCGCCAAAGAAAAGCTTAAGTCGTCAACGATATTCTTATCACCATAAGCTAAAGTCAGGTTTTTAACTGTAATAAGAGAAATGATCATTCACCTCGCTGTAGGATTCGATAGAGCTGCCGATACTGCCCCAACATCCATTGCCGATAGGTTTTGCCATTCGGCTGGGATTCGGTAACGTTAAGAACTGGAACGTGATTTTCTTTAGCCAGTGCGACCAGGTTGTCGATCGTCTTGCTCTGCGACTGTTTGTTATTAACAAAGAATGCGATCCGATGCTCTTGAATATCCTGCTGCAGCTGCTGAATATCCTTTGGCGATGGATCGTTGCCATCTTCAATTGCTTTTTCAAAATGACGGTCATTGATCTGATAGCCTAGATTCTCTAAGGCATAATCAAAAACCGGCTCGCTGACGTCAACTTTTTGTTTTTGAGCCAGCTGACGGCATTTTTCAATCTGCTGATCAATCGCTGTCAATGAACTGACATATTTTTTGGCATTGCGATAATAGTATTGTTTATGCTTAGGATCAAGCTTGGCATATTTTTTTGCCAGATAGTACGCCAGTTTTTTCATCGTCTGTGGTCGGTACCAGACATGCTCGTTGGCACCATTCTTTTGGCCGGCGATCTGTCTGCCGACGTTAACGACCGTTTGTGATCCATTTTGATTAGCCTTAACCAGATCATTCATCCACTGATCATAGCCCAGACCATTTAAAATCACAACATTCGCTTTGGCAACCTGCTCGGCTTGAACGGTCGCCGGCTGATACTCATGCGGGTCAACCGCCGCATTATCGATTACGGAAACAGTTTGGCCATATTTTCCCGCGACGGCCTGGGCAGCTTCGCCATAAAAATTCAGGCTGGCAACGACTTTGATCGGCCGCTGTGATTTTTGCTGCGGATGCCAGTCAGTAGCTGCCAGACCAAAAATCACCGCCAATGCCAAGCTCAAGCCAGCCACGATTTTCCAAAAGCGTCGATCCATCTTTTCACCTCACAAAAATAAATAGTAATAATTACGATTTAACAACAGTGACTATCTTACCTAATTTTGTACGTCAGCGCAATCCTTTATATAAAAAAATCGTGCTGGAGAAATTCCAACACGATTTAAATTCGTCTTTAAGCCTTTAAATAGTCTTGATTCAGTCAATGACGACCATCCGTTAAAAATTGCTAGCTAATGGTAATCGTGCCATTGAATACCAATACGATGGCAATAACACTCAATACCAGAATCAGGCCCATCGTCCACAGCTCAGCCTTGGAGAACTTGTGATTGTTTTCCTTGCAGCCAGCGTAGTAGACACAGAAGCCTGGAATAAAGCTGATCGTAACCAGCAGAACTTCTTGCCAACCAGCCAGGAACATGCAGGCAAACATGAACAGCGCAGAAAGCAGACCGACCGTGTATTGACCCCATTCCTTACGTTCGGAACTCAACTTCATCTGGTAGAGACCAACAAACAGGTAGGAGAACAAAATTGCGGCAGCACAGAGCGAGTAGGCAAATTCATAAGCCTTTTCCGTAAACAGCAGCGAGAACAGGAAGATCGTCTGTAAAACGCCCGTGATCATCAAAGAAGTCGTTGGCGCGTTCTTGGAGTTAACCTTGCCCCAAGCTTTTGGCATTGCCTTGTCATCGGCAACCAGCATCGTCGTTTCAGCTGGCAGCATCGTCCAAGACAGCCAGGAAACGATTGTTGAGATGATCAGACCAACGTTGATCAATACCGCGCCCCAGTGGCCAACCGTCATTTCCAGAACGTGGCCCAAAGCAGGCTGACCCATGCCGGCCAGTTGAGCCCGCGTCAGCGCACCGTATGGCAGGATTGAAATCAGAACGTAGATGATTACCAGCAGAATGAAACTGATAACCGAAGCTTGTTCGGCTTCAGAACGCGACTTAGCACGGTGAGCCATGACTGATGCCCCTTCGATCCCGATAAATACCCAGATCAGAGTCATCAGCGTACCCTTCATTTGAGTCCAGACCGAACCCGTCGTCGTTCCTTTAGTGGCGTTGCTTGCAACCTTGCCCCAGAAGTCAGCCGTAAACATGCCGCCCTTGAAGCAGACAAACATGATGATGATGAAGATGATCAGCGGCACAATCTTGCAGATCGTCCCAATCATGTTGACGAAGGTGGCACTTTCAACACCATTGTTAACCAGGATCGTTAACAGCCAGCAGAAAATAATTGCAACAATAATTGATGGAACGTTTTGACCGCCCTTAAAAGTTGGAATGAAAGTCCCAATTGAACTCATCAGCATCGTAGCAAAGGCAATGTTACCCAGCCAAGCTGACAGCCAGTAGGACCAGCCAGAAATAAATTCACCCAGCGGACCGAAACCTTCCCCAGCATAGGCAAAGATCCCACCTTGTAGGTCAGGCCGCTTGTTGGACAGGTTGTTTAAAGAAAGCACCAGCATCAGGAAACCAAAGGCAACGAACAGCCAAGCTAAAAGAGCTGGGCCTGGAGCAGCCGCAGCCGCAACGTCACTGGTAATCCCGAAAATACCGGTACCGATACATGAACTAACGATCAGGGCAATCAGTTCGCCCTTACCGATACCTTTCTTTTGAGTATCCATAAATATCCCCTCGTTTCTATTCATAGATCGACTAGAACACTCATCATTAAACTAATCAAACCTAAAGCCGCTTAAATAACTTAAAAACACTTCGACTCCTACTCAATCGCCCACCTCTGAACCCTTACACACCTTAAAAAATAAATGATTGAGAATTGTCTAATATTATTTTAATTCTTAATCGAAAAAAGCGAAAGTCGTACCGTTGCGAATTCATATCGCGATGATCCAACTTTCGCTTTTAATCTGCACCAAATCTCATTGATCGGCGCCTGTTTTAATGCGGTCAAGCCGCATGCCTGCTTTTAGAGGTCTTCACGAACAATTGGGCAGGACATGCAACGTGGACCACCACGACCCCGAGACAATTCGCTTGAACGAACCTCGTGAACCAAAATGCCGTGCTTGCGCAGCAGATCGTTGGATACGTAGTTACGATTGTAGGTAACAACTTCACCAGGTGCGATGGCCAGCGTGTTAGAGCCGTCATTCCATTGTTCACGGGCAGCGATGATTGGGTCACCGTTACCAGTTGGGATCAAGTCAATGTCGTCCTTGTTCAGGGCCTTCTTAAGCACTTCCTTGATGTCCGTGTGGTGTTCCATCGTAATTTCGCCGTCTTTGCCTGGGTGCAGTACCCAGTTGTCAACATGACCGTTTTCGTCCAAGATTGCTGGGTGAACAGTAAACTTGTCGTAGTCGATCATCGTAAAGACAGTGTCAAGGTGCATCATTGCGTGGTTGTGCGGAATCTTGATGGCAATGACCGTGTCGTAGTTTGACTTCTTGAACAGGTTCTTAGCGATGTCTTCGATTGCATCGGCAGTCGTCCGTTGGGAAATACCGATAGCAAATACGTGGTCGCTTAATACCAGTTCGTCCCCACCTTCAATGTGCGTTTCGTGGTTGCGGTCGCGCCATACATTGACTTGACCTGCAAACCGTGGGTGGTGCTTGATGATGTATTCAGTGATTAAGGATTCACGCTGACGAGCTGGGAACGTCATCCGGTTGATGGAAAGACCGTCACCGATTGAAGCTTGTGGGTCACGCGTAAAGTATGCGTTTGGCATTGGGTCCATTACGAATGGCCATTCAGTGTCTTCAGCAGCTTGTTGTAGCGTCATGTGTGGGAGATCGATTTCTTCGCGACGAACCCCTTCGAAGATCTTGTTAACCATGTCTTGCGTATTCATGGCCAACAGGTATTCCTTCAAAACGTCGTGGATCAAACCAGCTGCGTAGCCGGATTCAGCAACCATGCGGTCAACGAATTCTTCCTTAACGTCTTGGTCAGCCAGTGCCTCAGCAGCCAGCTTTTCGAAATAGAGAACTTCAATGCCTTGGTCGCGCAGCGTTTGAGCAAAGTAATCGTGTTCTTCTTGCGCGATTGGCAGATATGGAATGTCATCGAACAGCAGACGGTACATCGAATCTGGCGTAATGTTTTCAATTTCACGACCAGGCCGGTGCAGCATAACCGTCTTCAGCTTGCCAATTTCCGAAGTTACATGAATTGGACTTGGCATAATACAGTCACTCCTTTGTTTTCTTACTTGACTACGTTCTTAATATAACCCGTTAAGTAAGCGTTGTCAATCCTTTAAAATCAACGGTTTAACGACTGTTTAATATAAAATGAATACGTTTTCTTAAATATGCTTATGCAATCAATTTATGAATATATTTTAGTAGAATAATGCATAGAATGAGAATATCATTTTTTAAAAAATTTTGAAAATGACTGTTTTTAAATGGACTAATAGTTGTAAAGACAGCTATTGTTCATTACTTATAATTGCAAAATGAATAAAAGAGCGTCAAACCGCATTGCAACGCGTCTGACGCTCTTAGACTATAAAAGCATGGCTAAATATACTTCCCGACAGAAACCGCATAAGCTGTTATGCAGCCGGCGTGCTCTTGACTCATTATGACAAAGCGCAAAAACGGTTGGACCTGTGCCGCTCATCTGAACCACGTCTGCCCCCAGCTTTTCCATACGCTGCTTGAGCTGACGAATCTCGGGATATTCATTCATCGTGACCGGCTCCAAAACATTGCCCATATAAGCAAACGATTCCTGCCAGCGACCGTTTTGAATACAGTCAACCAACGAATCAACATCCAGATGCTGCAGCTTTTCATAATTGATCTGCCGCAGAATCGTTGGTGTCGAAACGCTGATCTTAGGCTTGGCCACGACTGCCCAGTAATGCGGAAACGGTCTTAATACCTCGACCTGTTCGCCATGTCCCGTTACATGGGCGGTCTGACTGTAGACGCAGTAGGGCACGTCAGAATCGATCGAAAGCGACAGCTGAGCAAGCTCTCTTAAAGAAAGTCCCAGATTCCAGCCTTGATTAAGTGCTCGTAAGACAGCCGCTGCGTCTGATGAGCCACCGCCCAAGCCAGCTGCCACTGGGATTCGTTTTTGAATCTTGATCGTCACGCCCTCATCAATGTGAAAACGATTTTTAAGAATATGGGCAGCCTGGTAGGCAAGATTGCGCTGGTCATTAGGCAAAAAGCTGCTGTCGGTATAAACCTTGATACGATGCTGATGCTGGTACGTCTCAATTGTAACGTAATCCGCGAGATCAATGGAGTTCATCACCATATTCCAGCGCGGCAGACCATCAATATAACGCATCGGGGTATCCAAAGCCAGATTGATTTTGGCGGGAGCTTTTTCAGTTATGATCAAGGTCATACCCCCCTTTTTTGACAAGTAATTTTAATTATTATACAAATGTGGCTAACCGAGTTGCAACTATTGCTCAAAGACTAAAGCCAGCCTTAAGGATTCCCTTGCTGCTAAACAAAAAAGCACCGCGTTAAACACGATGCTTTTACTGAGTTATTCAGCTTCTTCGAATGTCAAAGAAATATTATTAGTCAAGAGATCGGCATAACTGTAAGAAACCCGATCAAAAGAACCTTCACGCTTGTTAAGCTTAACGATAAAGATTGCTGGATACGTCTCGCTTAAAATGCCTTGACGCTGGGTAACCTTTTTACGACCAGCCTGCGCCGTGACCAGTACTTTTTGGCCTACCTGTGCATCAAGCTTTTCCTTGATGCCTGCAATTGTCGTTGGCATGTATTCTCACCTCACAAAGAAACATTATACGGCAAGAATCTTTAAAAAGTCAAATTTTATCACAAGACATCCCAAAAAGCAATTTATTTTTTAAAGTAGTTTTTGGGCGTGAAGTTGATTAGCTAAAGTAATAAACTGCTCCAAGGTTAACTTCTCTGGTCGAAGCTGCGGTGAGATGCTTAACTCTGCCAGCACATTCTGAATAACAACCTGTTTATCAGCATCCTTGCCAGCCAGGGGTTTGAGGTTGTTCCACAGGCTCTTGCGACGATGAGCAAAACAATTCTTTACGAAACCGAAGAATTTTCCTTCGTCATATGGCTTAGCAGCTAACGGTTGAGTACGCGGCGTTAAAACCACGATTGCCGAGTCTACGTTAGGCGCTGGTACAAAGGCGTGACGCGAAACCCCGAATGCAATCCGAGCCTGCATGCGATACTCAATCGCCAGCGTCAGCGAGCCGTATTCCTTGGTTCCTGGCTGAGCCGTTAAACGCTGAGCAACCTCTTTTTGCATCATAACGCAGATCGCCGACCAGGCAACCGGGCTTTCCAATAAGCCCATTAAAATTGGACTGGTAATGTAGTAAGGCAGATTGGCAACCACTTTAATCGGCCGGCTCGGATCAGCGAACTGTTCTTGAATCAGCGCTGGCAGATCTGCTTTCAGCACGTCTTGGTTGAGCACTTTAACATTGTCGTACGGAGAAAGCACCTCATCCAAAACCGGCAGCAGATCCGTATCGATTTCTAAAGCCACCACCTGACCAGCAGCCTGTGCCAGCTGCTCAGTCAAAGCACCCAGTCCAGGCCCGATTTCGATCACATTGTCTTCTTTGGTAATAGCAGCTGCTTTAACGATATTTTTTAAGACGTTGAGATCCGTTAAAAAATTCTGACCAAAGCCCTTTTTAGCGTGAATGCCATATTCTTTCATAATGGCTCGGGTCCGATTCAGACTGCCGATTTCCGGATTACTGCTCATCGATTTTTTCCTCCTGATTGATTTTTTCAATGGCATTTTCAAACTGTTCTTGACTAATGCGGAACATATTAAGCCGTTTTTGCATCTGCTTGGCATTTCCATAGCCGATTCCCAACAGCTGCCCAAGCCGCTCGCGCCGAGCACGGGCATTTTTGTCACCCATCAAATCGGCCTGACGCATCATGGCAGTCGTAATCACCGTTGCTGGCGCGGTTTCTTGGGTATAAACGTGTGCCAAAGCTTCCTTGATAACTGCCGGATCGGCATGCTCAACGCCTAGGCTGCCATGTGCTTCATCCGGCACGCCCTGATCACGTCTGATGAAGGCATGCTTGACGCCTGGAACGGCTTGACTGATAATCTTGCGCAGCCGTTCGCCATTAAAATCAGGATCCGTAAAAACGATCAAGCCACGTGCTGCTTGTAGTTTTGCTAACTGTCTAAGGTCTTTTGACGACAACGCCGACCCGTTTGTCTCAAACGTGTCGGCGTTGACGGCCTTAGCAATTTGTTTGGTATCATCCTTGCCCTCGACAACGATGACTTCTTTAATCTTTTCCATAAGGCCTTTCATTAATGATTCAAAAATAATCGACTGGCATTCTCATACGTTGCCCTGGCAACATCTTCTGGTGATTTTTCGCGCAGCTCAGCAATTTTTTCAACCGTAAACCGCGTAAAGCCCGGCTCATTTCGCTGACCACGATATGGCACTGGCGTCAGGTAGGGAGCATCGGTCTCGACCAACAGATGATCGAGCGGTGTTGCCAGCATGGCTGCTTGAACGTCCTTAGCGCTGTTGAACGTCACAACGCCACTGTAGGAGATCTCCATGCCCAGATCCAAAAAGCGCTGCATCCATTCCACATCGCCGTTAAAGCTATGCATAACCCCGCCAAATTCCTCCACGTGCGCGTTTTTGAGGATTTGATAGGTATCAGCCAAGGCGTCACGGCAATGGATCGAAACCGGCATCTTTAAGTCCCTAGCAATCGCTAACTGACGCTCAAAGACTTGTTTCTGCACGTCATGTGGCGAATGTTCATCGTTAAAGTAGTCCAAACCGATTTCACCAATTCCCACAACGACTGAATCCGTCAGCTGTTCTAAGAGCAGTTCTTCTGCTTTTGCATTAAAGCGGGCAACATCTTCTGGATGCCAGCCAATCACGGCATGCAGTCCTGTATAATGGTGCGCCAGCTCAATGGCCCGCTGATTAAGCAGTTCATTAGAGCCGATCATATTCATTTCAACAACGCCAAAATGATGAGCCCGTGCCAGATAAGCCGGTACATCATCATAAAAGACATCGTCATTCAGATGCGTATGCGAATCATAGATCTTTAATTCAGGTTTTAGTCCAGTCATTAGCAGACCGTCGTCCCTGGCTGCATGTTTTCTGGTACCGTTACGACTTGAACGTTGCCAGCAGCATCCTCATCAGAAAGGATCATGCCTTGACTCAACTCGCCGCGCATCTTACGAGGCTTCAAGTTGGCAACGATTAAGACCTTCTTGCCGACCAGGACGCTTGGATCTGGATACCATTGCGCGATTCCAGACAAGATCTGGCGACCCTCAACCGTGCCATCGTCCAGTTGGAACTTAAGCAGCTTGTCGGCACCTTCAACATGATCAGCAGCCTTAATTTGAGCAACCCGCAGATCCACCTTGTCAAAAACGTCAATTCGAATATCTTTTTTCATTTCTGGCAACTGGGCTTGCGCCTTGGCTTTTTCGGCAGCCTCAGCCATTGCCTTGCGACCCTTGGCCTTTTGGTTGGCACTCATCTGACTCTTGATAAAGGCCACTTCTTCTTCAACATCACGACGTGGGAAGATTGGCGTTCCCTTAGCTGCGACCTTAACCTCAGCTGGGAAGTCGTTAAATGACAGGTCAGTCAAGGCGATATCTTCTTTTGGCAGGCCGAGCTGATCCATAATTTCTTTTGGCGCGTGCGTCATAATCGGCTGCAGCATTGCGGCTACCATGCGCAGACTCTTGGCCAGGTGCGTCATGACGTCAGAAAGCTCGTCTTTTTTGGTTTCATCTTTAGCCAGCAGCCATGGCGTAGTTTCATCAATGTACTTATTAGCACGCGAGATCAGCTTCCAGATTGCGCTCAATGCATCAGCAAAGTGCGTCTTGTCCATCAAGTCCTTGTATTCGTCAAAGGCTTGAGCTGCCGTGGCTTCCAGATCCTGATCGTAGTCAGTGGCCGCTGCATTTTCGCTCTTCAAGATGCCATCTTGGTATTTGTTGATCATGGCAACGGTCCGGTTAAGCAGGTTCCCAAGGTCATTTGCCAGATCAAAGTTAACCTTGTCGACAAAGTCTTCCGGGCTGAACACGCCATCGTTGCCAAATGGCATTGCCTTCAGCAGGTAGTAGCGCGTAGCATCCAGGCCATAACGATCAACCAGTGTTTCAGGATAGATCACGTTGCCCTTAGACTTGCTCATCTTGCCATCTTTCATCGTCAGCCAGCCGTGACCGATGACGTGCTTTGGCAATGGCAATCCCAGCGCATGCAGCATGATTGGCCAGTAGATGGTGTGGAAACGTACGATTTCTTTACCAACCATGTGCACGTCAGCTGGCCAGTATTTCTTAAACAGGCTGTCGTCATCGCTACCATAGCCCAGTGCCGTAATATAGTTGGACAAGGCATCGATCCAGACGTAAACGACGTGCTTAGGGTCATTTGGTACCTTAACACCCCAGTTAAACGAGGTCCGCGTAACGGCTAGATCTTCCAGACCAGGTTCCAAGAAGTTCTTGAGCATTTCGTTCATCCGCGTATGAGGCTCGATAAAGTCAGGGTGTTCCTTGTAGTAGTTCATCAGCCAGTCCGCGTACTTGCTCATCTTAAAGAAGTAGGACTCTTCTTTGACCAGTTCCACCTCATGGCCAGATGGTGCCTTACCGCCAATCACGTTGCCGGCTTCGTCACGGTAGACCTCAGCCAGCTGACTTTCCGTAAAGTATTCTTCATCGTCAACCGAATACCAGCCAACGTATTCACCTTTGTAAATGTCGCCTTGGTCAACAAACTTTTGAAAAATCTTTTGCACGGCTTTTTCATGATAGTCATCCGTGGTCCGAATAAACTTATCATTGGAGATTTCCAATTTTTTCCACAGTTTTTTAATGCCGGCTGCCATCTCGTCAACGTAGGCTTGGGGTTCCATCCCCAGTTTTTCAGCCTTTTCTTCAATCTTGAGACCATGTTCGTCAGTCCCCGTCAAGAAGAAAACGTCATAGCCATCCAGACGCTTAAAGCGGGCTTCAGCGTCACAGGCAACTTCGGTGTAGGAATTGCCGATGTGCAGCTTGCCAGATGGATAATAGATTGGTGTCGTAATGTAGTAGGTTGGTTTTTGTTCAGCCATGTTGGCCCTTCTTTCTAATACGGATTTAATAATCTTTAGTTTAACATAAAATGAGCGGTTTTTTCTTGATTTTAAAACAGATTCAGCTGCTCGGGATCATGCGGTGCCAATCCCTTAAACTCAAGATGCAAGATTCGCTGCAGTTCCAAAGCGTTGGGCGCGGCATCTTTGCCTGAGTTGTTGTTAAAGATGACACAGATTTCTTGAGGTGCCGGCGCAAGGTTTTGAATCAAAGTCGCCAATCCCTGCAGTTCACGGCTTGAATAACGATACAGCGTCCGTTTCTTTCGCCACTCTTTGTCCGGATGATCCCAGCCCTCGCGATTGCGACCATGCAGTCTGATCATTACCAGCTTGGGATTGGTCGTAATCAGATAAAACGGCACGCTGGTCAAGGTATCGTGCGGCTCATCAGCAGCAACCAGCGTAAGCTGCAGGTCGCGGCAAAATTCGGTCAGTGGCTGGAGAATCGCTGGTTGGTACCAGCTGGCATTTCGAAACTCAACGGCGATTGGCAGATTTCCCATTAGTAGACGAATCCGCCGCAGATAGTCGATATGATCAAGCTGTGCATCAAAAAACGGCGGAAACTGAAACAGGATGCATTTCAGCTGACCAGCTGCAATCAATGGCATGATGGCATCACGATATTTTTGAAACACCTCCGCTAATAAAGAGTCCTGCTCGGTCAGGTTCTCATGCTGAGTCATCAGCCGGTGCGCCTTAACGATAAACTGAAAGTCGCGCGGCACCTCAGTCAGCCATTTCTGAACGGTTGCCGATTTAGGCAAAGCATAGAAAAACGTATCGATTTCAACGGTCGGAAAATGCTGAGCATATTCATTAAGCGTGGTTGTCTGCCGTTGACCATCAATCAGCGCGGGATGCTCTGACCAGGTCGTCAGGCCAAGCGTAATCTGGGTCACAAAACCATTCCTTTCGCCTTGGAATCATGCATCAAGATTAAGAAAGGCTCAGCTTGCAGCAGCAGGCTGGGCCTTCAGTAGCTTTTAAGCGCGCAGTTCGGCAAAAAAGCTGGTGGCATCGGCTTGAATCATCTCAAATGGAAATGGGAAGTCAAGCTTTTCTTGATTGACTGCCATTACCTTAGCCTGCGGATTCCGGTACTCCAATAGCCCGGCAAATGGATAGACGCGCATGCTGGTACCGACGATTACGACCAGATCGGCTTTTTGCATCGCGTGAACGGAATCGAGAATGTCATCCTGCTTGATGCCTTCATCGTATAAGACGATGTCAGGACGGAGCGGCCCTTGATCAGTCTGGTGCAGCCGACTGTCTAGATACTCACTGACTGGTACCGTCTGCCCGCATTTTTCACAATATACATGGTAAAGATTGCCGTGAAAATCAATTAAATGTCGCGGCTTGGCGCCTTGTTTTTGAAATTCCACTTCATAAAGATTGTCGATATTTTGGGTAATAATCGTTGCTCGATCTTGAAGTGCCAAGGCGACCTGCTTTTGATGGATCGGATTGGGCAGTGCATCGGGAAAATACAGATTTTGCTTGCAGAATTCATAAAAGCCATCCGGATCGGTTTCAAAATAGCGGTGGCTTAAATAATATTCGGCATTGTGATTCTGTGTATATAAGCCATTGGCACTGCGAAAATCCGGAATTCCCGAAGCCGTTGAAACGCCGGCGCCGGTCAAAAAGACAATCTGCTTTGCCTGATCGAACAATTCTTGATCTTTAGCATCCATCAAACCACTTCCTTAGTTATTTTCTAACGATAAATGGCACGTTTAGATCCGTCAGCAGTTTTTCAACCGGCTCATCATACAGTTTCAAGAATTCAGCCGGTGCATCGTTTTCAGGAGCCGGAATCGTAAACGAGTTCTGTCCATCATTGCGCCGTACACCGATGTAGGCCCGCTTGCCAGTCTTACGATCTTTCATGTCGGAATGGAAAATCTCAAACACCTGCCGAACACTCAACCGCAATTGCCGTCCGCTTAAAACCGGCGACAGCGTAACAAATTCCTTGTTGTGCAGCTTAGGCAGCTCCCAGGCCGTCATCTGCTCATCAAACAGCTCAAACAGCTTGACGACGTTGCGACGCAAGTCAAACGGCGAATTGATCGGCTTGGCGACCAGTTTTTCATACATTGCCACTGCTGCCTTGGCTGCCACAGGATAAAGCTTGGTCAGCCGTGCTTCATATTCTGCCAGGTGATCGCCGGTACCATAAAAGACCAGAGCATCCAAAATCGTCAGCAGCCGCATCGTTCGCTCATCGTCAGCCCGATCGGATTCAGGCGTCAGGGTATGTTCGATGCCTTTAAAATACTCTGCTTCGATCTGATCGTCAATCAAGCCGTGCTTGCGCTGCTCAGCCGTAACTACCCGATGCATGACCGTATCGTAAAGATCGGTTGCCATGATCATCATTTGTTCGTCCAGCTCTTCACTGCCTAATGAAAGCTGAAAGAAAATCTGTGGAAAGCCGCGTAAAAGCATCAATAAATGCAGCAGCTCATGTGAAGCAGTATAGTCAGGGGCCGTCAGATCAGTCACCGTAATTACCAAACCGCCAGGCAGCGTTGTCTGACGGGCCTGATCGTGTCTGAGCCAGCCGGATTTCTCACCTTCAAACTGGACAAAGACGCTGCCCTGCGGATAGATGGCATTAACGGCATCCAACAGGCTTTGGGCCTCTTGATTCAATTTAATTGGTTGTTCTTCTGTCATAATGAGTCCTTTCTCAGTTCTTGAAGTGCTTGCTTGGCAACATTCTGATTAACCTGCGGCAGTTTTTTGAGACGCTTGACCAGAACTGGAACCTCAGCTGCCGTCGCGCCAACTGCAACGGCCAGTGAGCGATACTGCATCTGCATATGGCCAGCCTGAATGCCATTGGTCGCTAGTGCCCGCAGCGCAGCCAGATTCTGTGCCAATCCGAGACTGGCTGTTACTCTGGCCAATTCACCCGCGGAATGAATATTATTGATCTTAAAGTTAAGCCTGGTCAAAGGGTTAAGTCCAATTGAGCCACCAACCGTTCCCACTGGCAATGGTAGTTTTATCCGGCCCAATAAGGCATCACCATCAATTTCCCAGGTACTGAGTCCTTTAAGCTGACCGCTGCTTGCTGCATAGGCATACGCGCCGCTTTCGATTGCTCGCCAATCATTGCCGCTGGCGATCATTAGTGCGTCAATGCCGTTCATGATTCCTTTGTTGTGAGTAGCCGCCCGATATGGATCGACCTGCGCCAGCTGGCTTAATTCGGCAATCCGCTGTGCCACGACTTCGCCATTCATCGTTGCCGTTGCCAGGTTCTTAAAGCTGACCCGACAAGCAGCCGACTGCAGGCTCATAAAGGCCGCGTTGCTCAAGATTGCCGTTAAGACGTCATGGCCCTGCTCTTTTAAGTAGTGGGCGACTGCCTCGGCCATCGTATTGACGGTATTGGCGCCCATTGCTTCACCTACGCCGATGATCAGATCAACGCTGACAAACGGTGCTGCCGGTCTGATTCTGATCCGTTTAGCGCCACCACCGCGTCTTTGCATTGAGGGATGCGCGGCATTGGCAACCGCCAGGATCTCGGTTTCATGTTCAAGCAGCCACTTGTTTAGTGCTGCAGGGTCTGCAACGTTTTTTAAAACCACCTGCCCCAGCATTGCCCGCTCAGCTGCCGGAGCCGTAAAGCCGCCGCTTAAAGCTGCCCGATTAGCACCGTTGCAGGCAGCCGCTACGACGGAAGGCTCTTCGGTAACCACCGGCACGGCATAGGTCTTGTGATTGACGACCAGGTTGGTTACCACCCCTTCTGGCAAGCGGTAGTCGGTCAGATAGTTTTCAATCAGCTGACTGCCAAGCTGACTGGCATTCTCCTTCATTAAGGCCTGCTGATCATCCGCTAATGAAAACTGATCACTGATAATCTGCTGCCGCTGGCTGGTTGGCAAGCGGTAGAGGCCATGCATCCAATCATGATTAAGATCATTGTTTTTCATCGTTTTGACTCCGTTTTTCGCGCTGCTGAATGTATTCGGTAATAATTCCTTCCCGCACGCCGCTTTCCGAAAAAATAACGCGGCCATCGCTGTTGCGCTCCAAAAGCGTCACTAATGGCAGCATGCCGCCAATAATGATGTCGGCTCGATCTGGTTCTAATCCGGGCATTTTCTTGCGCTGGGCCAGATTGCGGCTCAAAAGCTCGCGATAGGTCGCGTAGACCACTCGTGACGTTAAGCGATAACCATGAATCGAGCCGCGATTTTTATGCCGATACGAACGACTCATCCGGGCCAGCGTTCGATTGGCGCCCCCTAACAAGACGATCGGCATCCGTGTGGCATAGCGCAGCCAAGGAATCTTATTGAGTCGATCACAAACGGCTGCCTGGGCCTTAAAAAGATCGGCACTGCGCACGTAGCCGCCCAGATGATACTGCTCAGACAGGTTAACCGCGCCAATCGGCAACGAGATCAGGTCTCTGGCCTTGCGATGCTGGACCAGAACCAGTTCGCAGCTGGCCCCGCCAACATCCAGAATCAGGCAATGATTGAGCTTAAGGGTGCGCACCACGCCTAAATAGTCATAATATGCTTCTTTATAGCCGGAAAGAACGCGGACCGTCAGACCGGTTTCTTGTTTGACCCGTTGAAGAAATTCTTGTCGATTCTTGGCTTGCCGCACTGCTGCCGTTGCAATCGCCTGGACCTGCAGATTGGGCAGGCCTTGATACTGACGCTTAAAGTGCTTGATTGCCTGGATTGTGCGTTCCATTGCCTCGGGTTGGAGAATCTTTTCATGACCCATTCCTTCCGAAAGACGCGTATTTTCCTTAACGCGCTTGATTTCCCGAAACTTCCCATCCGGAGAGATTTCAGTTACCGCCATTCGAGCTGAATTTGATCCCAGGTCAACAATCGCGAGGTTTTCCACCACTTTCACCTCCGCTTTACTTGTTGATCATTAATTTTTTCAATATCCATTTAATGTTACCATTATCTTTCGCCATAAACACCGATTTTGCCATTAAAATTCGGTTTAGCCGCAATTGATGTTCGGACGTGCTAAAATAGTTAAGCTAATTTTTTGGAAAAGTGAGGAATTCAGCTTGGCAGACGAATACTCAGAACGAAAGCTTGAACAGCAGCGCGTTGACTGGACGATTCAGCAGATTGACGCCCAGATCAAAAAAACGCAGGCTGCCTTAGACAGTGCCCACCAGGAAACGCGGGCCGTGGAAAAGAACTTTGGCGAAAACGCCTCGATCAACCGCTATGAAGTTGATGATATTGCCGAATCCCGCTCTGAGCTTGAGCAGCAGCGGCAATTGGTGGCGCGAACGGTCGAAAACGAGACCATCTTGCGTCATCAGCTGCAGACCCTGCAGCAGCTGCGGGAATCGCCTTATTTTGGCCGCATCGACATTCTGGATCCTGGTGAAAAAGAGCCAGAATCGCTTTACATCGGGACGGCTTCTTTAATGAACGATGACAAGACCGATTTTATCGTCTATGACTGGCGCGCGCCGATCTCAGGAATCTACTACAACGGTACGCTGGGCAAGGTCCAATACCAGACACCGGCTGGCACTCAGTCAACGACGCTGGTTAAAAAGCGGCAGTTTACCATTAAAGATGGTCAGATCATCAACATGTTTGATACTAATGAAACCGTCGGCGATCAAATGCTGCAGGAAGCTTTAGGCCATCAAAACGACCAGTACATGCAAAATATCGTGGCGACGATCCAAAAAGAACAAAATGATATTATTCGTGATACCAAAAGCGATCTGCTGCTGGTTCAAGGGGTGGCAGGATCCGGTAAGACTTCCGCCATTCTGCAGCGAATCGCCTATCTGCTTTATCATAGCCGAACCGCACTCAATGCCGATCAGATCGTCTTGTTCAGTCCCAACCTTTTGTTCAGCCATTATATCTCTGACGTGCTACCCAGCCTGGGTGAGCGCAACATGCGTCAGGTAACGCTGGAAGGTTTTTTAAGGCGCCGATTTGAGGGACTGAACGTTGAATCCTTGTTTGAACGCTACGAGACACGATCGCAAAACCCCGCTATCAGCCTTGATATTGCCAATTATCTGGAAGGCGCCGACTGCATGTATCAAGTCAAGGCATATCTGGAATTTCTCCAGCAGCACCCAGATGCAATCTGCTTTACCGATTTGAACTTTAGACAGCAGCCGTTTTTCAGTGCTGAACATATCCAGTCGATCTATCAAGCACAGCCAGCAGCCATGACGATTGCCGACCGCCTGTTGAAAACCAAAAACACCTTGATCAAAGAGCTGAAGAGTCGCATTCAAGACGTTGCCAAAAGCGATTGGATCGCCAAGGAGCTTAACGATCAAGACGTCATTGGCCTGCATAATCTGTATGGTCAGAAAACCATTGACGATTTTGCCGACGAAGATGAACAGTATGCCTATCTTTCCTATCAACTGGCCAAAAAGCGGCTCCGGATCGTCTATGATGCCATCTATAACGATTACTTCATCGACTTTAACAGCCAATACGAAAAATTTCTGCAGCAGCTCAGCCGGCCCGCAACAGTCAAAAACAGCGACTGGCAGTCCATGCTCTTTGGCTATCGGCAGCAGCTTGAGTATCATCGCATCGCTCTAATGCATACGGCACCGCTGATGTATCTGCGCGACTTGATGAGCGGCAGCGGGCAGAATCGTTCTTTCCAATACGTCTTTATTGATGAGATGCAGGACTACTCACTGGCTATGCTGATCTATCTAAAGCACGCCTTCCCCAAAGCCAGGTTTACGATTCTTGGCGACAGCGAGCAGGCCCTCTTTAAACCGCTTCAGCTGCCCGGTCAGCTTTTACAGCAGCTAAACGATGCCCTGGCCTTCAAGCATCCCAACCTGATCGAACTCAAGCGCAGCTATCGATCAACCATGGAGATTACCGATTTTGCCAAGAGCCTGCTGCCAGATGGTGATCAGATCATCTCGTTTACCAGACATGGTGCCAAACCGCGACTGATTGCCGCTGCTGATTCAGCCGACGCCGCCACCGCGCTTTTGCAGCAGACTGCAATTTTGCATGAGCGCTACGCAACGATTGCCGTTTTAACTAAGGACCGCGCGCAGGCCAAACAAGTCTATCAAACGCTGCACCGGCAGTTTAAGTCGATCGTGCATCTGCTTGACAGCCAAGACAGCGTGCTGCCAGTTGGCATTGTCGTCTTGCCAATCTATCTGGCCAAAGGATTGGAGTTTGACGCTGCGATTGCCTGGAACGTCTCAGACCAAAACCTGCCAGCCGAGCGTGCCGTTGGATTGATCTATACCATGGCCTCCCGTGCAATGCATGAGCTGACTTTGATCAGTGCTGGTCCCGTCAGTTCGGTGATCGAGCAAAACGCAGCCCAGCTTTTAGAGACTGCAGAATCCTGACAATTCAAAAAGTCCCCGTGCCAATCTGCACGGGGACTTTTTATCATACTTGACTTTTCGCTGTCTGCTTAACCTTCTGCAAGGCATTTTTCAAGATAAACGGTGCCAGAATCGTTGCCAAAACGATCACCGTAATCACATCTGAATAGTACTTTTCAGAAAGCAGATGAGCTTCATAGCCAATCTGTGCCGTAATCAGGGCCATTTCGCCACGTGCGACCATGCCACTGCCGATCACGTAGCTGCTGTTAAAGTCAAAACCCATCATTTTGGCACCGCCGCCACAGCCAAGCAGCTTGGTCAGACAAGCCAGAATCGTCATAACGATGATAAACAGCAATGAGTCGACAAAATGATCCATCCGCATACTCAAGCCGACATTTACAAAAAATACCGGAATAAACAGGGCATAGCCAAGCGGTACGAAGCTTTGGTTGACAACTTCGCTGGTCTTGGTATTGCCAATCGCGATTCCAGCAAAGAATGCTCCCACGGCACCGCTCAAGCCAACCTTATCAGCCAACGCAGCCATCGTCAGACAGATGATCATTGCCGCGACTGCAGGGGCAGCAATTGTGAGCATACGTTGACTGGCATGCATCAGATAAGGCGCCAAAAACTTAACCAGCAGATAGGTGCCGACAAAAAACAGCAGCTGCAAAAAGATGGTCAGACCAAGACTCATGTTCTGCTCACCATCAAATCCTTGGCCGCGCATCATGCTGATCAAGACGCTCAACGCAATCACGCCGCCAATATCATCGGCAACCGCTGCACCAAGAATCGTCGCGCCCTCTTTGCTGTCGAGCTGCTGATACTCACGCAAAACGGCCACCGAGATGCTGACTGAGGTAGCTGAAAAAATCACGCCGACAAACAATGACTCAAACCACTGCATGCCGAACAGATCAGCTGCCAGTCCCATGACCACAACCGGCAGAATCATCCCCATCAAGGCTACGACCACTGCCGGCTTAAGGTACTTCTTCAGCAGGTTCAAGTCGCTTTCCAAACCAGCGATAAACATCAGAATGATCACGCCGATCTCTTGGAACTCATTGATCATTTCTGTTTGGTGAACCCAATTCAGCATAGCCGGTCCAGCCACGACTCCGACTAAGATCTGCCCAATGACATCGGGAATGCCCCACCGCGCGAACAAATGCGAAACAAGCTGCGTGGCTAGAAGAATTCCCGCCAAAGTGGCAATAAAGCTCATGTCTTTCCCCTTTCTTCAATGTTCAAAAACGAGACTATATTTTTATCTTACCAAAAACGACCACCGGCTTCATCAAAAAAGAAAAGCTTTCTGCCCAAACTGCAGAAAGCCTTTGTAGATTATCGCCGGTTTGATAGAGCCGTCTAGCGGACTTGAACCGCCGACCTCATCCTTACCATGGATGTGCTCTACCTATCTGAGCTAAGACGGCACTGGTAGTATAGCGAAGAATCGTGCTTCACGCAAGTCAGCAGTCCAGCAGTTTGATTTTTAATTTTGCCTATTACGGTTTAACATCGTTCAGACGTGGCAGAATCAAAAAGATGACCAGACCGATCACAAAAAGAATCACCAAAGAAAAGATTCCCCAGCGTGAGTTGCCGGTCCATTGCGTAGCCAGTCCAACCAAAACCGGTCCCAGAATTGCCGAAAACTTGCCCAGAATGTTGTAAAAGCCAAAGAACTCGCTGCTGTCGCTTTTGGGAATCAAACGGCCAAAATAAGAACGGCTCAGTGCCTGAATGCCGCCTTGACTGGTTCCGACCAAAATCGCCAACACCCAGAAATCAGCGGCAGACTTAAGCTTTAGGGCATAAAGACAGATCAGCATGTAGACAATGATACTCAACAATAATGCCCGCCGCGTTGAGGTCTTCTTGGCCAGCCAGGCATACAGCATTGAAAACGGCGCGGCAATCAATTGGACTACCAGCATGACGATCATCAGCGTCGTCGTCTTGATACCCAGATCCTCACCGATAACCGTAGCCATGGTAACGATCGTGTCAACACCGTCAATAAAGAAGAAATAGGCCACCAAAAACCAAAATGCCTGACGATAGTGATTAATATGCCGCAGCGTCTGCAAAACGCGCTGCCAGCTGTTGGCAATGCGATTTTCGGTATCTGGAACGCCATAGCGCTGCTGACCGTTTTTCATCAATGGCCAGGCAAACAGCAGCCACCAGCCGGCCGAGAGCCAAAAACTGAATCGGGCCACGCCATTGCCGTCCAATATGCCAAAGCCATTCGTTAATTCAGCGACTAAAAAGACGGCAAATGAGAGCACGCCGCCCAGATAGCCAAAGCCAAACCCGGCCGAAGAAACTTCATCCATCTGCTCATCGTCAGCCACATCGGTTAAAAAACTATCATAAAAAAGATTGCTGCCAGAATACCCCATATTGGAAATCACATAGACAATGATCAGCCATAGCCAGGCCATCGTGCCATTTGCGGGCAGACTGCCTAAAATCATAGCGGTCACGATCCCCAGCCAGGTAAAAATATTCAGCCAGCGGCGCTTAGCATGCGGATAATCGGCCAATGCTCCTAGCAACGGCGCCAGCAGTGCAATGATCAAAGTACTGAAACTATTGGCATATCCCCAATAGGCCGTTGAATCTGCCGAAGAGATGCCGCCCTGCAAGGCAACGACTTTAAAGTAAATGGGAAAAACCGCGGTCGTTACCAGCATGGCATAGCCGGAATTGGCCCAGTCATAAAAGATCCATTCCCATTGCTGCTTGTTGAATTTCAAATTAATCATCCTTTCAAGACGTAATTCCAAACATAATAGAGCGGTTTTTGACTGAAAAGATTCTCTCTAGAATAGAGTTTAGCGCTATTTGATCAATTTTGATGCAACTACTCAAATATTAAAACCCACCAGCAGCTGCTGATGGGTTGATATCAAGCTGTCGTCCTAGTCCTCATCTGCTTGATAAGGACCAATGATCAGCTTGGTTTTTGACAGCGGGTAAGGAACGTGCTGACCGTCGACGATCTGGATTCTTTCGATTCGGCCAATTGCCAAATGATTGTCCCGCCCCACGGGAACCCTGACCAGATCGCCTTCTGCCAAACGCTCGTCTTCCGTGCGATAGCAATACGTGCGTCCATCCTCTTCAAAGGAGACGTCACAATAGATATATTGGCCCGGTCGCCGCCATTGATGATTGTAGAGTGCCGGATCAATAAGCTCATTGTTGCCGTAAAAGCTTAAGAAGTCTTCGATTATCATGGCCAGTTTGGGAAAATCAACCGGCAGCCCCTGCTTATCAAACGAGCCATTGATGATTCGGGTCTGACCAGTAGCAGTTTGAATCTCAATTGCATACCGGCGCTGGTCATCCGGATCAAACACCACATCGTCATCATTGCCATTGACGTATGCCAGAAAATCCGGTGTCTGCAGTACATCCAGCAAGGCATCGATCGCATTCGCAATATGGTAACGGTGCTCCATTGCGCAATCGTCGCTCAGATGCTTGCGATAGATCAAATCCTGCTGAGCACGGTCGATTACGATGCTTTCCAGATAATCAAGCTGAACCGGTTCGCCATCTTCTTGGTAGGCATTGAGTTGCCGATGATAGCGAATTGTGAGCCGATCGATCTTTTCGGCGTGGACCAGACCATCAAACAGCCATAGCTTGGCATCCCCATTCCAGATCTGCCGCAGCTCTTGAGCCAGCTCACCCAGCGCCGCGTCGGTCAGCCAATATCCGCGCGTCTGAAATTTTTGCCCATTCGTTGCCGTCAAAGTCAGCTGCCATTCGTTTTCAATGTTGGTCGGCTTAAAATCATGCCGTTTTGCAAAATAAAGGGCCAGCTTCTCGAAAAAGACGTTGAGCTGTGGACCTTTTAGATTCTCGGTTTGCGTTGTCAGCAGCTTGTATTGATCATTCATGATGCGCAGCTCGGCCTTGCCATTGCGACCGAGCTTCAGCCATTGTACGCTTGCCGGTGAATTGGTGGCAGCCTGAGAGATCAACTCCAGATGCGCGATGACGCCATGAAACACAAATGGTAAGGATTCATTGGCCAGCGCTAGTTTCTTTAACTGCTGCAGGGCCGCGATCAGCCAGGCTTTTTGCGAGTCAGCCGGTTTGGCCTGCCAATTTTGCCATTGACGATAGATCGCATGCCCCAGCATCATCTTGTCATTGATTTTAGAAATGATCTTTTTCAAGCCGGTCAGCGACGTCATCGGCTGTTCGATTGGAAAGGCCGCATCCAAGTCAAGCGTTGGCTGATCAAAATGCAGTTTTTGACATTGCCAGACAAATTCTGAATCTAACAGCGCCTCAGTCGGCTCATCCAGTTTTAGCAGTACCGACAGCCACTGATCGACAAAATCCAAAATTGCTTGATCCTTTTTCATCTGCGCATCCCCCTTTGAACTGATTATTCTTAATTTACCATTCTTTACGATCTTGGGGTCAAAAAAAGCGCTGCAGCTGAGCAACGCTTATGAAAAATTGCGAATCGTTAGTGAAACTGCCAAGATCAAGGCGCCGATCCCGACCAGAATCTGCATCAGTCGACCAGGCAGGTGTCGTACGATGATTGGGCCCAAGATGCCGCCAATAATATTGCCGATCATCAAGGGTAAAACATAGTGCCAGCGAATCGGCGTCTCCAAGGCAAATACGATCCAGGCCGTCGTATTGGTTGCCGTCATTGCCACGTTTTTTAAGGCATTGTTGATGGCAAAACTCTCCTGACGGTTGATGATTGAAAGCAGCGTCAGACACAAAACGCCCGCGCCCGCATTGAAGTATCCCGCGTAGACGCCAATCAAAAAGATCCACAGCATGTTGAACCCACGCTGTACCAATGACTTGCCAAACATACGACTGTTGGCCGACATCGTTGCTTGAGCCTGCTTAGGCTGGTGAGGAAACAGCAGGATTACCCCGCCAATGCCGATACAGATTGGCACCAGATATTTAAACCATGATCCAGGCAAGGCAAACAACAGCCAGGCACCCAGCACCGAGCCAACCAAAACCAATGGCAAAACGATCTTTACCTGCTTTTGATGGCCCTGCAGCTCTTTGGTCGAGGCAAATAGTGAGCTGTAGCCACTGGCAATCGTCGAAAAGGCACTGGTTACATTGGCCGTCACCGGTGGCAGCCCCATAGCCAGCAGCGAAGGATAGGTTACCAGCGATGCCAAGCCGGCTGCGGCACTGATGATCCCTGCCAAAATACCAATGCCGATCATCAAAAGGATAAATTCCACTCCCGTCATCTCTTTCCCTAAATAATTTCAGAATTGTTTTTAATTATAGAACATTCATCGATGATTTAGGTCTGACCTTCGTGAAAAAAGCTTAATTTTTTTACCAGCAATCGCCCTAAACGCCACTGCTGAGGAATTTTTAATTAGTGAAATCTCCTGCCGCCAGCTGCTAATATCGAATCCAGAATCGTTAAAAGACCAATTGCCGAACGATCCATCATGCTAGGCATATTTATGGGCAATCTTGCCGCAGACTGCGGCCACGATCGCGCCCAATAGATCGTCAATAAACGTATTGATATGGTTTTCATCGGTATCAAAGCTTTTGATGATGCCATATTTGACTCGGTCCAGATAGCCGAAGTTCGTTGCGCCAATCGTGCCATAGATATCAGAGATCTGCAGTGCCAAAGCCTCATCAACGCCAAAAACGCCGGCATCTTTTCTGATGATTGAAAGCAGCGGTTCTTTGATTTGATTTTCTTCCGCCAGGCGATCCAGTTCCAGTGCCACCATGGCATTGTTGAGCAGCTCGCGTTTGTGCATGACGTTGAGCAGCTCCTCATAGCAGTCGGCTTCCGTTAATTCAGGAATAAACTGCTGCTGCAGGTCAAAAGCAATCTTGGCCAGCTGATGCAGATCAACGCCGCGTTCTTTTAAGCGCGTAATTACAAATTCATGGGCCTTGGTATCTGGATATTTAAAATCTTTTGTCAGCAAAATCTTCACCTCATTTTGAAATACTCACCGCGAAAAAGCACAGACATCAACCTGACTATGGCTGAAAATCACCAATCAAACCGATGACTTTCCCGCCGTCTGCCACCACCAGAACAATAAGATCAGCAATCCTGCCAAACCAATCAGTTCAACAATCAGCCATCGCTTCTGGTGCGAACCGGCTGGCAGCGGAAAGACGAACACAAATGGCAAAATCAGCCAGCCATGCCTTAACAGCCAAAACAGCATTTGAATCCCTCTTTTAATCTAACATATTGCAATTATAACGCCTATGATCTTCACGCCGGTTTTTATTGCCGTTTTGTGGTAAAATATTTTTCTTAAAGAACACTATAGAAAGTTGGCACTAGTTATGGGAACGGTCATCGTTTTGCCTGATTTAAAACAATCATCTGCATTTTGGCAGCAGCTTAAAGTCAGTCGTCATCAGCTAAGACTGATTGATTATCGTCAATTCAGCGATGCGGCTTTAGACTACCAGACCTTGGCGCGGGCCGTTGAACAGCTGGTGCGCCAGGTTCCGCAGCCGGTTACGTTGATTGGGGATGGCATCGGTGCCGTCATCGCGCTTAAAGTCGCCGTTACCGCGTTTGGCCGCATTGATAATCTGCTGCTGGTCAAACCGCAGTATCAAATCCCAACGGCCCGCTTGAAACGGCAGGCAGCTCGGTGGCGACTGCTTCCCCAAGGCAGTTTTAAAGACCGGCCGCTCGATAAAAAATCATCTTTGGCTCTGCTGCAGTCGTTATATGACGCCGACCTGACCAATCAGCTGATGCACGTTCAATGTCCCACGACCGTTTTCTGCGGTGCCCGTGATCGGCAGAACCGCACAGCAGCGCAAGGCCTCAGCAATCGGCTTTTTGATGGTCATCTGGTCTGGATCGACAGAATGGAAGCAGCCATTAATGATGACGGTTTAAAAGCTTTGGGCAATCAATTACGCTGATCAGAAAAAAAACGCTTGGAAATATTTCCAGGCGGTTTTTTTAAGACTTAGTTTTGCCAGTTGATGTTTTGTTCGTTTGCCAGATCATAATCAATCAATTCCCGGCCATCCAAGTCAACCTTGTGCATGTCAACGGCATTGATCTGATTGTTGTCGTAGGTGGTGTAGTAGTAGATACCGCGGTCGGCGTTGACACATGATGAATAGATCGTAAATTCAAATTGATTATTCTCGACGCCATCCAGGTTCTTTTGCTGTTCAACCGAGTGCAGAATGTGGAAGAAGTTACCGACGTTTTCATTTTCGGTTTCTCCCTTAGGCGCGTTAAGCTTGGTAAAGGCAACCTTGACAAAGCGCGACATTGAATCCATCCCGCCAGGCAGGCCCCGCGTTCCCAGACCACGGCTGTAGTTGTCGAGCTCAAGGTCTTGGCTGAACTTGTTTTCTGGCTGCTGAGGACTTAAGAACTGGTAGTTGTTCAAGTTGAACAGCTGCTTATCAAATTGAGGATTGTTGGTCAAGACGCCAACTGGATTGTCATAAACGTGCAGACCATCACGATCACATTCAATCGTTAAAGTCTTTTCAGATGCCGTTTCAGCCATCAGCCAGTGCAGCGGTGAAAGCGGCAGCTGTTCGCTAAAGTCGATCTTAACCAGGTTGATCTTGTCTAACAAAACCTTAGCTTCGGCCAGTGTTGCGCATTGGCCCAGAATCCATGATACGAACTCAAATGGCGATACGTTGTCCTTGCCTTCTGCGTATGGCTTGTAGTCGGCGTTGCCTGGGTAGTTCAAGCCAGCCATGCTTAACCCTTTTTCATTGGTAGCGTCAAAATAAAGCGGATAATTGTCGACCGTCGTTGCCATACCGATCAAAGCATAGTGATGTTCAAGAGTTGGCATCTTGCGGAAGGTCAGCGGAAAATTGCGTGGCGTGATCGTAACCTTTTCACCATAAGACAGTTCCAAATCCAAATTCCGACCAAAATAGTGGTCACCAGCAGTATAGGTTGCTGCAGTACACATGAGCCTTCACTCCTTTACAAATGTAAATTATCATTATTCGATCATCATTTTAGTGCAAACTATTTTTAAAACAAGTATTGCATAAATAAAAAAAACTGCTATCACGAGGGCCCAATCCCGTTATAACAGCTTTTTTACGTTTTTGTCGATTAATAGATTTAAATAATTCTTATTGTGTTTTTAAACAATTCTTAAACTAATTTTTTGTCAATTTATATAAAAACCAAATCAGGTAGGGAAAACATAATCCTAATCGGTAACGTTCAGTTCAACCGTGCCAAAGCCATAATCAAACTTGGCTTCCCACTTGCCGGCAGCCAGTTTTGGCGGCAGCACAAACGTTCCGGAAGATACCAGCTGACCTTTTTTAAACTGCTTGCCTTGTGAAGCCAGCTTAGCCACCAGCCATTGCAGTGACTTCAGCGGATTGCCTAGCACTTCTGAGGAATCCCCTTCATCCTTCTTCTCGCCATTGAAATAGAGCTCGGCGTGAACCTTGGCTGCATCTTCAGGCGTCGCAAACACCTTATCCGTATCGCGTTCTTCGCCATAGACGACCAGACCGCCCACAGCACAGTCTGACATAACGTTGTACTTGGAAAGACTTGGGAACCAGTCTTTAAAGCGTGAGTCAGGAACCTCAAGCGTGCCGCAAACCGTTGTCTTCTTCATCAGATCTTCCAGCGAGTCGTCCGGTGACAGATCCTCCTTGGCCCGAAAACCCAGTTCTACTTCAGCCAGTGCCGCCATGCGATCACTGAGCTTGACTTCTGCTGGCGACTTTAAGAAGTGGTCTTCAACCTGTTGACCATACAGTGGTGAGTCAGAGTCAAACATCTTTTGCGTTTCTTCACTGGTTAATGAGACCTTGTAGCCGCCAACTTCTTGATTCTTGAGTGCCATCACTCGATCTTGTACTCGATAGGCCGTGTCGTCATCATTAACGACGCCTTCCCATTCAGATTCTAACAGCGGGTTGCCAGACTTGTAGGCATCATACAGTGCTTGAGCGAATTTTTCTTGGTTTGCGGTCAGGTTTGCTTGTTGTTCAGTCATATTAGATTCCTCCATTTTTAATTGCCTCACGCTGGCAGATTATAATGGTTACAGCGTGAGTGTCCTTGTTTAAGTCGTTTTGCGAGTTGATTTTTAATATTGGTAATGTCGCTAATGTCGCTGTCTTTCATGACACTCACCTCTTTTTATGCTTGGTTTTGAATACGAATTAAAAAACGCCCTTTAAATGCCTGCTTTCGCAAAGCATTTAAAGGACGTCGCATGGGCGTGGTACCACCTTTTTTCGTTAAGCTGAAAACTTAACCTCAAACAAACCCAGTTAGACTGGATTCATCGGCACGGTAATGGGTGCTGCCAGGTGCGTCTTACTAAGATTTTGACGCCCAACTCATAGGTGATTTTCGCTTGACCGCGCGGCTGACTCGCAACTACCGTCAGCTTTCTGCTTGGCTGGCTGATCAAGCTACTCTTCCTAATCAACGTTTTTAATCGATTTCTAATTCGCATTTAATTTATGTTTATATAATAAGCACCACAACTGCCATTGTCAACAAGATTTTTTATTTTTTATCATTATTTTCTAATTTTTAATTTATAAAGCGCGATGTTTGGCGTTATATCAGCAACACAACCGGCGTAAAATAAAGACAGTCAATAACACGAGGTGAGAAAATGCGCTGGAACAATAATCATGCCAATACTATCAACTACCGCGCGCTGATCAGATTAGCATTTGCCATGGCAATTATTGCCGCAATGCTGATGGCAATCCTGGACCACCATCAAGAATCCAACCCTGCCATCTCATCTGAAAGAATTACTCAATTGAACCAGACACTAAGAAAAAAACTCAGCCATGATCTTTACGCCAAAGTTAGCGTGACAAGCAGCCGCATCGTCTTAAAACGGTCGGCGGCGGCTTCAACCGATCAACAGCTTAAACAGCAGCTGGATCAATTAAGCACACAAACCAATCAGCTCCAGCGGCAGTTCAAGACCCGCCTGCCAGTCTACGTTCAAAACCCAAATGGCCAAACCATTGCTGAGATCAGATTCAATCATCAAGGGTGGTATCGCAGTCAAAAAGGGCTTAAAGTCAAAACCGTATTCGGTACCCAATAGTCATCGCCAAGCGCGGTGGCTTTTTGTTTACGACGTCACATGTCCCAAAAACCACGACATTGGCTTCATCCTCACTGTACATAGAAAAAGTGTTGAACGACTACTCCGTTAAGTAATCATCCAACACTAGACTAGGATGTTTTATTTATCCTTAAAACGACCAAAATTTCATTATCCGCAGCCGAATCATCCTTGAATGGCAATCACGAATCCTTTTGGCCGCAGCCGCTCTTTTTGCAGGCCCTGCGACATTATCGGCACCAGCTGACAGGCTAATGATTTACGACCGGTGTTAAAGACTGCCGTTAGCTGCTTATGGTGCAGTTGACGCTTAATTACGATTCCTTGATCATCCGGCAGAGCAGCCAAACTAAGCATACCCTGTGCGATCAGCTGCCAGTTTTTTTGCCGCAGCTTAATTAAATCATGAACGAAGTCGTACATTGCCAAGGCTTTTGCGTCTGGGTGCCAGTTCATCGGCTTGCGGCAGTCTGGATCGCTGTTGCCCGTCATTCCGTATTCGGTGCCATAATAAATCGATGGACACCCCGGCTGCAGGAAAGTAAACGCCAGCGTCTGTCTGACCAAAGCAGCATCACCATGGGCTACCGTCATAATTCGTGCCGTGTCATGCGAATCAAGCACGTTAAACATCATGGCATTGGTCTGATCACGGTAAAGCATCAGCTGACGGCTTAATTGATTGACGAGGCCCTGGCTGCTTAGCTCATGGTTGATCAGACAGCTGATGATCGCTCCCGTATAGTCGTAGTTCATCACGCCCGTAAACTCATCGCCATTGAGCCATGGCTGCGCGGAATGCCAGATTTCCCCCAGAATATAAAAATCATCTTTTAACGCCAGCATCTCATTATGAAACCGACGCCAGAAATGATGATCGATCTCATTGGCAACGTCTAACCGCCAGGCATCAATATCAAACTCGCGCACCCAATATTTGGCAATATCTAAAAGATAGTTCTGAACTGCTGGATTGGCCGTATTAAGCTTTGGCATATGGGGCGTGTAGTCAAACGTATCATAGGTGGCATCCTTGGCAAATTCAAAGTTGGCAGTTGGCGTATAGGTGGCTGGGAACTGATTGACGTGGAACCAGTCGGCATATCTTGAACTCTGCCCATATTTCAAAACGTCCTGCCACATCGGCGACTGATCGCCAATATGATTAAAGACGGCATCCAGCATTACCCGTATTCCCTTTTGATGAGCCAGCACGATCATTTTTTTGAACAGCTGAGCATCGCCAAAGTGCGGATCAATCTGATAATAGTCCTGTGTATCATACTTATGGTTGGAAGGCGCCTTAAAAAGCGGATTAAAGTACAGTCCATTAACACCCAGTTTTTTTAAGTCGTCCAGATGATCGATCACGCCCTGCAGATCGCCACCATAAAAGTCCTGGCGACCAGGATGAGTTTGGGGATCCCAAGGCTTGGTGCCCGTCGGATCGTTGGTCGAATCACCATTGGCAAAGCGTTCCGGAAAAATTTGATACCAAACCGTCTTTTCCACCCATTTTGGCGCGTGAAAGGCATCAATATCTTGAAAATAAGGCATTCGAAAATAAGTATTGGCATCATCCAGCAGCTTTTGATCAGTCGGCTGAATAAATCCCTTGTCAGCATAGATCAGTTGACCGCCTTTTTGATCAGTCAACTCAAAAGCATACGCCAGACGCCTTTTTGGTTCGGTAATGGCTGCTTGCCAATAATCATACACACCATCAGAGTGAATTTTTTTCATTGGTGTTGGGTGCTTGTAAAATTTGGGAAGATCCGGCCGACTATGCAGACTATATGGATCACCATGCAAGAGCAAAACTTGAGTGATATCATCTTGAGCGGTCTTTAAGCGAATATGCATGACATCTTTAGTGTATAGATAGGCCATTTCACTTTCTGGACGATGATAGATTCCTGCCAGATTCATTGGTTGCCAGCTCCTTTATAATTGTCTTGATTTCATCGTAGTGCCAGCCGTCATTTCATTATAGGCTCAAAATTGTCGTTGACCAAATTATAATTTTCTGCGCTAATTATCGAAAATCAAGCCATAATTAAAATTGAGCAGCAGATTTTTCATGTTGAAACCCAAAGCGGCGTAGTTGATCGCCAACACCCCGTTTTTGAATGGAAATAACCAAAAATTATGATACTATCCCAGCTCCAGTTGTATTTAGTGTAATTGAAACGATAAAGCCTGCTTACCGAAATAAAACCGGTAGCAGGCTTTTTTGACTTTTAGCTTAACTAAGGCAGCTCAGTACTACCTTCGTTTAATGTAGCAAAAAACAAGAAGCCGTTAGCAACAAATAATTGTTGCTAACGGCTTCTTAAGTTAGTGCTGACTAAAGGATTCGAACCTTCGACCTACGCATTACTAGTGCGTTGCTCTGCCAACTGAGCTAAGTCAGCATAATGCGTGGCGATGCCCTATCCTCGCAGGGAGCG
>NZ_AZEQ01000015.1 GCF_001436025.1 Limosilactobacillus mucosae DSM 13345
CTCTTCTAAGCAATTTCTAATTTCGTTGTAATCATACTATAATGATCACCACTGATTGTCAACCATAAATTGAGATTTTTTTGCTAATTCCACCATAACTTGATCAAAGCCTGCGTGCCATCATTGCCCAGCTGTTTTTCATCAACCAGAATTTCATACAGACGCGCGGCTTCCTTAGTCGCCGGCAACTCTAGCTTCATCCGCGCAGCCTCGTCAAGCGCAATTCGCAGATCCTTCAAGAAATGCTTGGCGAAAAAGCCCGGCGTAAAGTCGTTTTTAAGAATACGGGGCGCATAGTTGTCCAGACTCCAATTGGCCGCGGCACCCCCACCGACCGTCTTGATCACCGTTGCCAGATCCAGACCGGCAGCCTTAGCATACGCAAGCATCTCGCACATTCCAGTCATCGTTCCCGCGATCATGATCTGGTTGGCCATCTTGGCATGCTGACCACTGCCGGCAGGACCAAACCAGTTGACGTCCTGACCAATCTGTTTAAACAGCGGCGTTAAATATTCGCAATCAGCCTTTTGACCACCCACCATGATCGTCAGCGTGCCGTTTTTTGCTCCCAGATCACCGCCCGAAACTGGTGCATCCAAAATATGCACGCCAGCTGGAGCCGCAGCGGCAATTCTTTGGTCCAGAGCTGGCCGACTGGTGGTCATATCAATCAGGTACTGACCAGCAACTGCTCCGCTCAACAAACCATCTTCGCCAAAATAGATCTGCTCAACGTCTTTTGGATAGCCAACGATTGACATCACGACTTCACAGTTCTGCATTGCCAAAGCCGGCGTGTCATACCATTTTGCGCCCAGGTCCAAAACTTTTTGAGCATGCTCCTTAGTTCGATTATAGATCTGGACTTGATTGCCCGCCTTGAGCAGATTGGCAATCATCCCAGTTCCCATCACACCGGTTCCAATAAAGCCAATTTTCATCGTATCACCTCACGATTGATTTGCGTTTATTTTAACACGCTGCTGACTTAAAATTGGCAGTTCTTTTTTGATCAATTCCAAGCCATTCCACCCGCCTGCAGGCAATAAAAAACGGTGCCGGTAAAAAAGCGGCACCGTTTGCTTTTAATTTATTGCAGAATCTGACCTGGCAGAGCCTTGAGATTTTGCAGCGTCAGTTCCGAATGATGCTGATCAAGCCGCATCTGCGCAATCAAGTCATCCACACTGTCAAACTTGACCTCGCCGCGCAGTCGTTTGATCCAGCGCACCTGCACGTTTTCGCCATAGATCAGCTGATTAAAGTCAAACAAATTGATTTCAAGCGTTTTCTCATTGTGATCGCCAAACGTAACGTTGCGACCTACGCTGGCCATCCCATCATACCAGCGTTCGCCGATTTTAAGCTGAACAACGTACACACCGATTGCCGGCAGCCATTCCAACTCAGGCCAGGCAACGTTAGCCGTGGGAAAACCCAGCGTCCGGCCCCGCGCAAAGCCATGCACGACGACACCCGAAGTCTGGTAGTAGTATCCTAAAAGCTCATTGGCCGATTGCACATCGCCAAGCTCAAGCAGCTCTCTGATACGCGTTGAACCAACCTTATGATTATCCTGCAGCGTCATTTTGTCAACGATTACTACCTCAAACCGTCCCTGGGCAAAGTTCTTTAGCTGCGCCATATTGGCCACGCTGGGATCTGCTCCATAAGTATGGTCATAGCCAGCTACGGCAACCTGCGTATGAAAGCCTACCAGATATTGATCCACAAACGTCTGCGGATCTAAAGCCGACAGTGCCGAAGTAAGATTAACCAGATAAACGCGATCGACTCCCAGCTGCTTTAGCAAATCCAATTTGCGCGGCAGCGGCGTTAGATAATGAACGCCGCCAGCTGGATACTGCTGATAGACGATCTCAGGCCGATGATCATAAGTCAAGATGGCTAGCGGCAGCCCTTTTTCATCAGCAATGCGACGCGCCGTTTTGATTACCGCCTGGTGGCCACGATGAATGCCATCAAAAAAGCCCATTGCCAAAACAACTGGTCCAGCTGGTATCAACGCCGGATCAAATGGATGATGAATCTTAATAACCTGCATCTATCCCACCTACTTTGTCGACAGCATCTTCAGCGGTTTATAGAGCTGATCTTTTGCCTGATACAGTGCCTTGACCTCGCCTTGATAAGTCAGCGCGATCTCAGGTTCTTGGGTGTTCAGACCGCTCAGCCAGCCGCCATTTTGAACCTTTTTCCATTGCGCTTCCGTCAATTCAAGATGTGGATAGTTCTGCAAGGCATAGTCCATTGGATAGACATAGCGATTCATAATCTGGGCTTCCATGGCATCTTGAATATCGCTTAGACTCAGGGTCTGATCCAATTCAAAGCCGCCACTCTTAGTTCGTGTCAGACTGCTCATTACGCCAGGATAGCCTAACTTTTCTGCCAGATCATAGGCCAATGTCCGCACGTAGGTTCCCTTGCTGCAGTCGACCACAAAACGAATCCGCTGCTGCTGCTTTTTTTCATCATAGCTGGAAGCCGTCATTTCAAAGCGCGCAATGTGAACGTGACGCTTGGGACGTTCAACGGTTTCGCCAGCGCGGGCATATTCATAGAGCTTCTTGCCATTAACCTTGATTGCCGAATACATCGGCGGAATCTGAACAATGTCACCGGTCAGCTCCTGCATGGCCTGCTTGATCGTGTCTTCATCAATTGGTGCCGTGACTGGCTTTTGGGCCACGACTTCGCCATCCAGATCTTGAGTCGTCGTCGCCTGACCAACTAAAAGCTCGCCAACATATTGCTTACCCGAGGCCATCAAAAACTCAACGACTTTGGTAGCCTGACCCACGCAGATCGGCAAGACGCCATCAACGTTTGGATCCAGCGTTCCTGAATGACCGATTTTTTTCGTGTGCAGAATTCGCCGCAACCGACTGACACAGTCAAAGCTGGTCATGCCGCGTTCTTTGTACAATGGAATAATCCCGTCCAAAAATTTCACCGCTTTCATTTTTTGAAATAATAAAAGGGGGCCGCAAGCTGGGCTCCCTTTTAACTGATTATCGCTCCTGCTTGTGCAGCTGGTTGATCAATTGGTCGATCCGACTGCCATAAGCAACCGATGGATCACGCTTAAACGTGAGCTCTGGAGTCTTGAAAATGTTAAGACGACTGCCCAGTTCGCTGCGAATCAGCCCTTTTGCCTTGTCCAGACCTTGTTGAGCCTTCTCGCCATCGCTGGCCTTGTCAGACAGCAGGCTGTAGTAGATCGTCGCCTGCTGCAGGTCGCCCGTAACGTCAACGCCCGTGATCGTGATGTCTTGAACTCGTGGATCACGCACGCGCTTTAAGAGGATGTCATCAACTTCACGCTGAATCTGTTCAGCCAGCCGATCCACCCGATAGCGTTTATTTGGCATGTTTTTCTCCTTTAGCGACTAGAAGCTACTTAACGGGAACTTCCTTCATCTGGTAAGCTTCGATAACGTCGCCTTCCTTGATGTCATTGTAGTTTTGAATTGTCAGACCACATTCATAGCCCTGCTTGACTTCCTTGACATCGTCTTTGAAACGCTTCAGACTGCCCAGTTCGCCTTCGTAAACGACCACGCCGTCACGAATCAGGCGGACCTTGGAATCACGCGTAATCTTGCCGTCGATGACCATCCCACCGGCAATCGTACCAATCTTGGAAGCCTTGTAGATTTGCCGAACTTCAACCTGACCAACCGTTTCTTCCTTGTAGACAGGTTCCAGCATCCCTTTCATGGCATCTTCAACTTCTTCAATCGCGTTGTAGATGACCCGGTGCAGCCGGATATCGATGTTGTTTGATTCAGCCATGGACTTGGCCAGTGGCGTAGGGCGCACGTTAAAGCCAATGATAACGGCATTGGAAGCCTCGGCCAGCGTGACATCGGATTCAGAAATGGCACCAACGGCCTTGTGGATGATGTCAACGCGAACGCCGTCAACCTTGATCTTTTCCAACGACTGAGCCAGGGCTTCAACGGAACCTTGCACATCGGCCTTGATGATAACCGGCAGCGTCTTCATCTGACCCTTCTTCATCGTGGCAAACAAGTTGTCCAGCGTAACATGACTAGTCTTTTGCCGTTCTTCAACCAAGGCGCGCTTTGCCCGTTCCTCACCAGCTGCGCGGGCCGTCTTTTCATCGTCAAAGACTACGAAGCGATCCCCGGCTTCTGGCACGTCGTTTAAACCAGTGATCTCAACTGGCGTAGATGGCGTAGCTTCCTTGATGCGGCGACCGTTTTCGTTGGTCATCGTCCGGACGCGGCCAAACGTGTTGCCGACAACGATTGGGTCACCGACATGCATCGTACCTTGTTGAACCAGCAGCGTGGCCACGGGACCGCGACCTTGATCCAGCCGGGCTTCAACAACAGAACCCGCGGCATTTTGATCTGGATTGGCCTTCAATTCCATCATTTCGGCCTGCAGCAGAATCATGTCGAGCAGTTCATCGATGTTCTTGCCAAACTTAGCTGAGATGTTGACAAAGATCGTGTCGCCACCCCAGTCTTCTGGAATCAATTCATACTGGGCCAGTTCTTCGATAACCCGGTTTGGATTGGCACCTGGCTTGTCGACCTTGTTAACGGCGACGATGATTGGCGTGTGGGCAGCCTTGGCGTGGTTGATGGCCTCAACCGTCTGTGGCATGACCCCGTCATCGGCAGCTACAACCAGGACTGTGATGTCGGTAATGTTGGCACCACGCGCCCGCATTTCGGTAAAGGCGGCGTGACCTGGCGTATCCAAGAACGTGATCAGCTTGCCATTGTAGTCAACCTGGTAGGCACCAATTGCCTGCGTGATCCCACCGGCTTCAGAATCCGTAACGTGGGAGTGACGGATCTTGTCCAAAAGCGTTGTCTTACCGTGGTCAACGTGACCCATAACCGTAACGACTGGTGGCCGCGATACCATGTGTTCCGTATTTTGGTTTTCTTGATCAAAGAATTTGTCCAAGTCGGCAATGTCTTCTTGAACCTTTTCCTTAGCTTCGATGCCATAATCAGCAGCCAAAAGCTCAATCGTGTCCGTATCCAGGGATTGGTTTTGGTTAACCATGACGCCAAGCATAAACAGCTTCTTGATGATTTCAGCTGCTGGGCGGTGCAAAAGCTTAGCCAGATCCTGCGCGTTCATGCCTTCCGTGTATTCAAGAACATCTGGCAATGGACGATCCTTACGCTGAGTTGGCTGCTGCTTTTTCACTTCGCGCATCCGTTGATTCTTGTTGTGCTTGTTGTTTTTATTGCGACGATTCTTCTTGTTGTTCTTGTTTTTGTTAAAAACGTGAACGCCACGGCCATTGTCATCATTGCCGCCACGGTTGTTGTTATTGTGGCGATTGTTGTTTTGAGACTGCTGACCTTTTTGCGGACGGCTGTTGTGTTCTGGGCGCTTTGGCTGTTCCTGCTTTGGCTGACTGGCCTTGGCAGCGGCTGGCTTATTGGTACCCTTGGCCATGCTGCGTAGACGGTTGGCTTCTTCTGAGGTCACGGAAGACATATGACTTTTCACCGTGATTCCCTCCTTTTTGGCCATATCCACCAAGTCCTTGCTTGGCATTTTCAGCTCTTTGGCTAGTTCGTAAATTCGTTCTTTGGCCATCGAATCACGCTCCTTTATTTATTTTGTTGTTTCTTCAGCGTCGTTTGACAGTTCGATCATGCGCTTGGCAAAACCGGCCTGTTCAACGGCAACCACCGTTCGTGCCTGTCCAATCGCCTGACTTAGCTCGGCTTTATTGAATCGACAAATCAGTGGAATTTCATAATAATTACACTTATTGATAAACTGCTTGACCGTGGAATGACCGGCGTCAGTTGCCAAAAAAACCAGCTTGGCTTGATGATTGCGGATCGATTTTAAAACCAATCCTTCCCCAGCCGTAATCTGACGGGCGCGCCGGGCTAATCCCAAAAGGTTCAAGATCTGCTGTTCTGAAGCTGTCATTAAACGTGACCGAACAGCTTGATCCGTTCCTGCAGGTGATCAGCATAGTCAATCAGCTGATCATAAAAGGCATCATCCAGCTTAACGCCGAATGCCTTGTCAAAAGTGCGTTCCTTCTTTGCCCGCGTGGCAATCTTTACATCCGCGGCAATGTAGGCGCCGCGACCAGCCTTTTTACCGGTTGGGTCCACGCTGACTTCATCTTCTTTGTTGCGCACCACGCGAATCAGCTCTCGCTTGGGCATCATTTCGCCGGTAACGATGTCTTTGCGCATCGGTACTTTTCTCTTTTTCATTGTTTCACCCCGCTGCTCAATTTATTCCATTCAATCTTGCTTCAATTTCTTTTTCTATTGTAGTCTTATTCGCCATCCATTGCATCGTTTTGAGCATCGTCAGCGAAATCATCAGTTTGATCTTCGACAGCCGGTGCCTCGCTGGATGGCTTGATGTCAATCTTGTACTTGGTCAGCTGAGCAGCCAGACGAACGTTTTGACCACGCTTGCCGATTGCCAGCGACAACTGATCGTCCGGTACGTAGACCGTGCAGCCATGATGAACCTTGACGATCTTGTTGCCTTCGTGATCAACGCTGCCCGTATCCTCTTCTTCACCGTTGTTGTCGTCAAAGTCCAGGCGGTCAACCGTAGCTGGCTTCAAGGCATTCTTGATGAAGATCGCTGGGTCAGAGCTGTATTCGATGATATCGATGTTTTCGCCGCCCAGTTGGTTGACGATTGCCTGAACCCGGGCGCCTCGTGGACCAACACAGGTACCAACCGGATCGATGTTCGGGTCTTTTGAAGCTACGGCAACCTTGGAACGATCGCCGGCTTCCCGTGCACTGCCCTTCCATTCGATTGGGCCGTTTTGTTCCTTGAGTTCGGGAACCTCTTTTTCAAACAAGCGCTTGAGCATGCCTGGATCCGTCCGGCTTACCAAGACCAGCGGACCACGGTATTGACGCTTTTGCGTGCCATCTGGCTGCTGCATTGGCTTGGCATCGGCTACCTTGTAGATGTAGACCTGGACGCGATCGTGAATCCGGTACTCTTCGTTAGGCATCGTCTGACGCTTGCTCAAGCCGGCTTCCACACCATCGCCAAGGTCAATGTAGATAAAGCGGTTGTCTTCACGAGAGACTTCCCCTTCAACCAATTCATTCAGCATTTTGTCATACTTGTTGATGACCCGGTCGCGTTCAGCCTCACGCAGTTTTTGCAGGACGATGTTTTTAGCCGTTTGCGCTGCCAGGCGGCCAAAGTCATGCGGCGTCACTTCTTCTTGGAAAGTGTCGCCCAGGCTGTAGCCATGGCTCTTTTCCCAGGCATCGTGCAGACTGATTTGTTCTTTAGGGTTTTCAACTTCGGCCACGACCGTCTTGTCAGAAAAGACCTTGAACTCACCCGTGTTTTCATCGATCTTTACTTCAACGTTGCTGGCGTTGTAGTTGGTCTTGTAGGCCTTTTCCAAAGCATCCGTCAATGCTTCGATAACGACTTCCTTCTTGATGCCCTTTTCCTTTTCCAGGACGTTCATGGCATCAAGCAGTTCTTGTGCTTGCTTTTGCTTCTTAGTGCTCATTTTGCTGCTCCTTTATTAAAACTTGATTGCTAAGCGAGCCTTGGCAATTTTTTTACGATCCAGCGTAATCGTCTTGTGTCGCGTCTTATCCAAATAATCCAAGGTTAAGCTGTCAGGCGTCAGATCAGTCATCGTACCCTCATAGACCTTGCGGCCGTCAACTGCCTGGTACAGTGAGACATGAATATATTCGTTCAGTGCCCGCTGATAGTCGCTTTCCTTTTTTAAAGGCCGTTCCGCACCTGGTGAAGATACTTCTAAAAAGTATGCCTGGGGAATCGGGTCTGGGTCGGCATTATCCAGCGCCTCGCTCAGCTGATCGCTAACCGTGGCACAGTCTTCCAGCGTAATGCCGCCGTCTTTGTCGATGTAGACTCTTAAATACCAGCTTTGTCCTTCTTTGACAAATTCGATATCATACAGCTCAAAGTCATGCTCGGTCAAGATCGGCTCAACCAGCTTTTCGACCGCGTCAACCACCGTACTGCTCAAATCCGCCACCTCCAATTTCATTGCAATAAAAAGAGCGAGCATTGCTGCTCACTCCCTAACGAGTTATTCACTATAGATAGTATAGCATCTTTATTCTGGCTTAGCAACCATGAGCAGCATTTGCCCACTGATCAGACTAAAATCAGGATCGTAAAAACCAGCCTGAAACTTATTTGATCAGATTACCAGCCATGGCAGTCAACGATTCAGCCGCGGCTAAAACAGACTAAGCTGATTTTCATCCGGCAGATCGTCTAAGACGTGGTTGGCCGTCATGAACTGAATCAGCGTCTGCGAGACCTTTCCCCGCTCAGAAAGATCCTCTTTGGAAAGGAATGGCCGTTGTGCTCGAGCAGCAACGATCTGCTTGGCAACGTTGACCCCCAAACCAGGAATCGCTCTGAACGGTGCAATCAGTGAATCACCGTCAATCAGCCAGTCAGTGGCATCGGAACGGTTCAGATCAACCATTTCAAAGTTGTAGCCCCGCTCCAGCATCTCGTTGGCCAGCTCCAGAATCGTCAGCAGGCTCTTGTCCTTGGCACTGGCCTCATTGCCCTGGTCATTGATCTGCTGCATCCGTGCTTTGACGGCATCCTTACCATGAGCCATAGCCACGACGTCAAAGTCATCCGCCCGCACGGAAAAGTAGCCCGCATAATAAACCAACGGGAAGTAGACCTTAAAGTACGCAATCCGCAGCGCCATCAAGACATATGCCGCCGCGTGCGCTCTTGGGAACATGTACTGAATCTTCAGACAAGAATCCAGATACCATTGCGGCACGCCAGCCTGCAGCATTTTTTCCTGCCATTCATCTGGAATCCCGCGCCCTTTACGCACGTGTTCCATAACCTGGAAGGAGGTTTCTGAATCCAGACCATAGTGAATCAAGTCGGTCATGATGTTGTCACGACAGCCGATAACGTTGGCAATCGTGGCCGTGCCGTTTTTGATCAGTTCCTGGGCATTATCCAGCCACACGCCAGTCCCGTGCGAAAGGCCAGAAATCTGCAGCAGCTGCGAATAGTTCTTGGGGTGCGTATCATCCAGCATTCCCCGTACGAACCGCGTCCCGAATTCCGGCAGCCCCAAAGTTCCCGTCTTGCTTTGGATCTGTTCTTCAGTAACGCCTAAAATGTCAGGACTGGAGAACAGACTCATCACGCCTGGATCATCCATTGGTATCGTTTGGGGGTTGACGCCTGAAAGATCTTGCAGGAACCGAATCATGGTCGGATCATCATGTCCCAGAATATCCATTTTCAAAATGTTGTCATGAATCGAATGGAAATCAAAGTGCGTGGTTTCCCAGGCCGCATTTTGATCATCGGCTGGATACTGTACCGGCGTAAAGTCGTAGATACTCATGTCATCAGGCACGATGATGATTCCAGCCGGGTGCTGACCAGTCGTTCGCTTAACGCCGGTCGCGCCTTTTGCCAAACGGTCTTCTTCGGCGCCTCTAAACTGCTGCTCGGTGTCGCGCTCAAACGCCTTGACGTATCCATAGGCAGTCTTATCGGCCACGGTTCCAATCGTCCCAGCTCGATAAACGTTCTTTTCGCCGAACAGCACCTTCATATAGTTGTGCGCGATTGGCTGGTAGTCGCCAGAGAAGTTCAGATCGATATCGGGAACCTTATTGCCCTTAAAGCCAAGGAAGGTCTGGAAAGGAATGTCGTGACCATCTTTGATCATCAAAGTACCGCACTTGGGACAGTCTTTGTCAGGCATATCAAAGCCCGAGCTGTACTCACCTTTTGTGTAGAAATGGCTGTATTGACAGTTGGGACAGCGATAGTGCGGCGGAAAGGCATTGACTTCCGTGATCCCTGCCAGATTAGCCACGACTGATGAGCCGACCGATCCCCGCGAGCCAACCAGATAGCCGTCTTTATTGGACTTGGCTACCAAACGCTGGGCAATCAGATAAATAACCGCGTAACCATTGCCGATAATTGAGTTGAGCTCCAGTTCGACCCGATCCTTAACCAGTTTTGGCAACGGATCGCCATACCAGGCATGGGCCGTATCCCAGGTTCGCTTGGCCAGTTCCTCGTTGGCGCCCTTCATGTTCGGCGTGTGCAGCGAGTCTTGCACTGGCCGCATCTCATCCATTTCAGCAGCCAGCCGATTGGTATTTTCTACCACGATCTCATGCGCCTTTTCTTCGCCCAAAAACGCAAACTGCTTGAGCATATCATCAGTCGTGCGGAATGGAACGTCAGGTCGGCGCGTGCGGTTAAGCGGATTGGCGCCACCTTGAGAATTGATCAGAATGTGACGATAGATCTTGTCTTCTGGATTAAGATAGTGCGCGTCGCCAGTTGCCACGACCGGCTTGTCCAGATCTGCTCCCAGCTTGACCATGTTTTTGATGATGTCTTCTAGATGCGCGGTATTTGAGATGATCTGCTGCTCGATCAAAGGCGCGTAGTTAGGCTTGGGCTGCACTTCAATAAAGTCATAGTACTGCGCTTTTTGCTTGGCATCCGTATACCCCTTTTCCATCATCGCCGTAAAGACCTCGCCTTTTGAACAGGCCGTACCGATCAGCAGGCCATCGCGATAGTGGTCGAGCACGCTGCGCGGAATCCGCGGCACCCGATAGAAGTATTTGACGTTGGCCAACGAGACCAGTTTGTAAAGATTCTTCAGCCCCGTGTGATTCTTGGCAAAAACAGTGGCATGAAACGGTCGGCCATGACGATAAGCGCCATTGTCTGACATATGCTTGTTCAAGTCATCAACGTATTTGGCATCGTAGCGCTTCTCGGCATCTCTTAAAAAGATGTGCAGCAGATGTCCCGTTGCCTCGGCATCATGATCGGCCCGGTGGTGATGATCAAGACCAACCTTAAACTTGCGGCTCAGCGTATCCAGCGTGAACCGGTGCATTTCTGGATGCAAGAAGCGCGCCAGCGGCAGGGTATCGATAACCGGAGCCGTAATGCGCGGCAAGCCATCGCGTTCATAACCGGTATTCAAAAAGCCCATGTCAAAGCTGACGTTGTGCCCAGCCAGCAGACAGCCTTCACAAAAGTCCTGGAACATCTGAAAGACCTCAGTTTCCGATTTGGATCCCTTAACGTCCTCATCAGTGATCTTGGTCAGTTCCTTAGTCTGTTCAGAAAGCGGAAAGCCAGGGTCAATAAACTGATTAAACGAGTCCAGCACCTCGCCATCCCGCATCTTAACGGCCGACAGCTGGATCACCTTGTCATAGATGGCTGAAAGTCCCGTCGTTTCCACGTCAAAGATGACATAGGTATTGCCTAAAAGCTCATCATGGTTTTCGTTATAGACCAGCGGAATCCCGTCATCAACGACATTAGCCTCGACCCCATATAAAATCTTGATCTTGGCATTGCCCTTTTTGTCGTGGCTGGCATTAAACGCTTCGGGGAACGCCTGGACGCCGGCATGATCGGTGACCGCGATTGCCTTCATTCCCCATTTTTCTGCCTGTTTGATGTAATCAGAAATCGAGTTGGTGGCATCCATCGTGCTCATCGTAGTATGCAGATGCAGTTCAACCCGTTTCTCGCCTTCTGCAGTATCTTTTCTGGCGGGATGACTGACCTGCTGGATGGCATAGGCCATGATCGTCAAATCACGCATGTAGGTATCTTCTTGAACCGGACCGCGTGCCTTGATCCACTCGCCTTCTTTGATTGCCGCAAACTTGGCCTCGTCTTCCTTGTTGTTGGAGAACTTCTTAATGGCAAACGATGACGTGTAGTCGGTTACTTCTAAAATCAGCAATTGCCGGCCACTGCGCAGCTCACGGACTTCTTTTGAAAAGACATAGCCTTCCACGACCACGTTGCGCTCTTCTTCAGTAATCTCAGCCATCCGTCGTACCGGCTCTTTGGGATTGATCGGCTTGCCAATGACCAGGGGACCATCGCCCAGATCAGGCAGCGCGGATTCCTGCTGCTTTTTTTCGGTCTTTTGCTGCTGCAGGCGCTCCATGGCTTTTTTAACCAGCTCCTGGTCCTGCTGCTGCTGTTTGGCCTTGAGTTCCTTGATCTTTTGCTCGGAAGCTGACTGATCGACCAATGGATGAATCCGAAACTGTGGAAAACCGACTTTTTGATAGCCTTCTTCAATTGCACTTAAAAGGTTCTTGACGAAAAAGTCTTTGATGGCCTCGTTTTCCAGCAGCAGCTGCACTCGGTTACCATCGACTTCAGGAATCGTCTTGGCGCAGACCTCGCGTGCCATTGGGGATTCACCGACTTCGGCATCGACTACGTATGACCAATAGTCGCCGATCGCCTTAGCATCCAATTCATCAGTCGGCGTATCGATTCTGACTTTGGCATCCACGCCCGCCAGCTCGCGAAAACTGATCTGCAAAGCTGAGACGAACTGGCGAAACAATTCATAAGGCATTACCTTGCGCAGGACGATATCAAATTCCCAGCACTTGGACTTGCGGTGAACGATTACCTGCTTGATCTTGCCGTCTTTAAAAGCAGGATCGTCTTTAGCCATGTTCAGCTGATCCAGCAAGTGCTCAAACAGTTCATGTCGTGATAACTCCACTCCAATGCTCCTCTCTGATTTCATTAAAAAAAGCGGCTAAAAGCAGAATCTATTCTACCTTTAAACCACCTTTTGTAAAGTCTGCCGCTCAATAATTAGTCAGCGGCTGTCTCGGTAGCTGGCGTCAGCTGCTTAAGCAAAATGCCAACCGTGTTTTCAATTTCTTCCTGCTTGATCTCAATCGTCTCGCCGGTCTTGCGGATCTTGACCTCAACGATCCCTTCACTGGCTTTCTTGCCGACCGTAACCCGCAATGGCAGGCCAATCAGATCGGCATCGGCAAACTTAACGCCGGCCCGTTCCTTGCGATCGTCGAGCAGTACTTCATAGCCAGCTGCTTCCAAAGTTTTGGTGATGCTTTCGGCCATCTGCATCTGTTCTTCGTTTTTAGCGTTAACCGGAATTACATGCACGTCAAATGGCGCGATGCTGTCCGGCCATGCCAGCCCATGTTCGTCAGCCGTCTGTTCGGCAACCGCCGAGAGCAGCCGTGAGACGCCGATGCCATAGCAGCCCATTACCATATCGGTTTGTCGGCCGTTTTGATCCAGCACCTGCGCGCCTAAGATCTTGGAATAATGCGTACCAAGCTTGAAGATGTGTCCCAGCTCGATCCCACGCGTAAACTTGATTGGCTGACCATCTGGCGCGATTTCGCCTTCTTGAACGTTACGGAAGTCGCCGAACTCATCAACGCGGAAGTCGCGATCCAAATTGGCGTTGACGTAGTGGAAGCCGTCTTCATTAGCACCGCAGGCCATGTTGACCAGAACTTTGACGTAGTTGTCGGCCAGGATCTTGACTTCTTCACCCACGCCAACGGGGCCAAGCGAACCAGGATGCGCACCCAGGTATTTTTCCGCATCTTCTTCAGTGGCCAGACTAAGCTCTTCGCAGTCCAGCGCGTTTTCGACTTTGGTTTCGTTGACCTCGTCATTGCCGCGCATCAATACCAGTACCGGCACCGTTTCTTCTTCATCCATCTTAGCCATGTACAGCATCGACTTGATGATCTGACTGCTTTCCAGCCCCAGACTTTCGGCTGCCTCATCAACGCTGTGCGCGCCTGGCGTAGCCTGTTTTTGCAGTTCAGCCGGATCAGCCGTCTGCTGTACGCCGACAAACTTGCTCGTGGCTTTTTCCAGGTTGGCAGCATAGGTTCCATCCGTGTAGGCAATCGTATCTTCCCCAACCTCAGCTGGTGCGGAGAATTCCTGGGAGTTCTTGCCTCCCATCGTACCAGAATCAGCCAGGATCACCTTGTAGTCCAGGCCAATCTTGTCGAAGATATTGCGGTATGCCTTAGCCTGCAGGTTGTATGCCTCATCCAGACCTGCTTGATCAGCAGAGAAGGAGTAGCCATCCAGCATTTCGAATTCCTTACCCCGCAAAATACCGTAGCGTGGCCGATCCTCATCACGGAACTTGTCTTGCAGCTGGTAGACGACTAAAGGCAGCTTCTTATATGACTGCACGCTGTCACGCAAAATACTGGTGATCGTTTCTTCATGCGTTGGTCCCAGGATAAATTCACGATCGCGGCGGTCCTTGAGCTTAAACAGGTTGTCGCCATAGCTTTCGTAGCGGCCCGACTTCTTCCACAGATCAGCAGGCAGCAGTGCCGGCAGCATCATTTCAACGGCACCAGCCTTGTCCATTTCTTCGCGAATGATGTTTTCAACCTTGCGAATCACGCGGTAGGCCATTGGCAGATAAGCCCAGACCCCGGCAGAGACCTGATAGATGTAGCCAGCCCGCACCATCATCTTATGACTGAGCGCTTCGGCATCAGCTGGTGCTTCTTTTTTGGTAGGAATCAAAATCTTTGATTGCTTCATAATTTAAAAAAATACTCCTTTGAACGGCTTCATGAAACGGAGCCAAGATTTTTAATGAATAAAGTAGCGTTGAATATCGTTCCAAGTAACCAGAATCATCAACAGCATCAAAAAGGCAAAACCAATAATCGTAACGATCCCCTCAGCTTTTTCGGGAATCGGCCGCCTGATGACCGCCTCGATAATGTTCAATAACAGCTTACCACCATCAAGAGCAGGAATTGGCAGCAAATTGACGATTCCCAGGTTGATCGACAAGAGCGCCAGGAAATTAAGCACGCCATTGATCCCCAATGCAGTCGCCTGCGAGGTGCCGGCATAGATCGCGACCGGTCCACCTAAGTCGTTGAGGCTAAAGCCATGTGTAAACATGTGACCTAAGACGCTGAAAATCAGAGTACCGGCCTGGACGAACCGCTGCCAGCCAAACATGATTCTTGATTTGGCATCGGTTTTTTGTTCTTCAACAATGCCGACCTGTCCAACTGTCTCATTCCCCTGCTTGACCTTTTTAGGAGTCATCGTCGTGGTATGCTGATGGCCATCGCGCTGATACTCAACCGTCAGCTTTTTGCCGGGATTGCCCGAAATTTCAGTTACCAAAGCAGTCCAGTTCTTGGTTTTTTTACCATTGATCTCAGTAATCCGATCACCAGTCTGCAAACCTGCCTTAGCCGCTACCGAGTCAGAACGAACCGCGCCCAGTCGATTGCTGTTGGTGGGAATGCCGCTGAGCGTAAAGCCCAGAATAATAAAGACGAGCAAAGACAGCAAGAAGTTGTTGAACGGCCCCGCAAAGTTGGTCAGCATCCGGTTGCCCAGACTGGCGGAACGAAACTGCACGTCCTTAGGCGCGATCTGAACAACGGTACCATCATTTTCGATAATCGTAGCGTCATGGTCGACAGCGTATGTTTTGACCGTACTCTCATCGCCATTGACATACCCTTTGATCCATAATCCTTCATTTAGGTCATGATCAATCAGCTGCAGCGGAATCCCTTGAAACATCGTGTTTTTATCACTGGTATTGATGCTGGTGACTTTTTGCTGGTCATTTAGCTGAATGGCAACCGGCGTTCCGGGACGCAGCGACTCCTCATCTTCCTCATCAGCACCTGCCAGCCGGACATACCCGCCCAATGGCAGAATCCGGATCGTATAGGTCGTGCCGTTTTTGCGATGCCACCAGATCTTAGGACCCATGCCAATCGAAAATTCACGAACCAGAATTCCAGCCCGCTTGGCAAAGTAGTAGTGGCCATATTCATGCACCAAGACCAGCAGTCCAAAGACAATAATAAAGGTAATAATCGTTAATATCACAGAATCGCCTCACCTTTCGGCCAGCTTAGATAATCCCCAGCAGGTACAGAGCCGGCATGACCAGCAGCATGCTGTCAAACCGGTCTAAAATACCACCATGGCCAGGCAGGATCTTACCGGAGTCCTTAACGCCGTAGAATCGCTTGAGTGCTGATTCGACCAGGTCGCCGAATTGACCCAGAATCGAGAGCAGCAGCGTCAAAAAGACCATCAAGCCCCAGTTGTGATAGCCAACTGGGAAGAAGTAGAGGTAAACGGCCAGAACCACCGTGGCCAAAAGCGTGCCGCAGATTGAGCCTTCCCAGGTTTTATTCGGACTAACGCGCGGTGCCAGCTTGTGCTTGCCCAGCTTGCGGCCAAACAGATAGGCGCCACTGTCAGTCAGCCAGACGATCAGCATGGCATACAGAAGCGTCGTAAAGCTGACGGCCCGGGCTGCCAAGAAATTGTTAAAGCCAATGCCGATGTAGAGCATGCCCAAAGCCAAGACGCCGGCATCGTCAAAGCTGAAACGCTGTTTATGCACAACCGTATGCAGCAATAAAAGCAGCACCATTACGTACATGGCAAACAGCCGCGTAATGTGACTCGGCAAAAAGTCCAGCCAGCTGTTGGGCAGGACCATGATTGCCACGCCAATGTAGCTGACGATCGCTGGAAAAGACGTCAAAAACATCTTTTTCATGCTCAGAATCTCGCCCATTGCGATCATGCCTAAGACAACTGCCGCAATCGTTAATGGCCAGCTGCCGTAGACAATCAGTGGAATAAAGATCGCCAAGGCAACGACCGCCGTAATAATCCGTGTTTTCACTAATCTTCACCCGTTTCTATTTATTTACCAAACCGCCAAAACGACGGTGCCGCCCTTGAAATTCAATCAGGCAGCGTTTGAGCGTCTCGCCATCAAAGTCTGGCCAGTGTTCCGGCACGAACAGCAGCTCACTGTAGGCAATCTGCCAAAGCATAAAGTTCGAGATCCGCTCTTCGCCGCTGGTCCGAATTAAAAGATCAGGATCGGCAAACTCGCCCAGCTGTGCTGACATCAGATGTCCGCTGATCGTATCTTCAGTGATGGAAGCAGGATCAAGTTCGCCAGCTGCAGCCTGTTGCGCGATTGACTGCACGGCCCGTTTGATTTCATCACGCGCACCATAGTTAAGCGCGAAGTTTAGAATCATGCCGTCACAGTCCTTGGTATCTGCCATTGCATCGTTAACGGCTTTTTGCGTTTTTTCTGGCAGCTTGGTGATATCGCCCATAACCGTTACCTTAACGTTATGCTTAACCAGATCTGGCACAAACGTATTAAAGAAACGAATCGGCAAATCCATCAAGTAGCTGACTTCGCTTTCTGGCCGTTTCCAGTTTTCAGTTGAAAAAGCGTAAAGCGAGAGTACTTTTACGCCAAGGTCGCTGGCAGCAATCGTGACTTTCTTCACCGTCTGCATGCCCTGCTTGTGACCCGCCACGCGAGGCAGGTGTCGCGCCTGCGCCCAGCGGCCATTGCCATCCATGATAATGGCGACATGAGCTGGGATGCGGGACATATCCAATTGCGGCTCGTCTGCCGCCTGGTGATTCTTGTTAAACAAGAACAACCCTCCATTTCCGCATTGTTTTTAATTGCAACACTTTTCATTTTACCAGAAATCTAGGCCTGACTCTACATTTGTCACCAACTATGCATAATATTAAGCCAGATTTTAACAGATCAAGCGCGGCCCTCAGTAAAAATAAAAAGAAACCAACGCGAAGTGCGCTGATTTCTCTTTCGAATTAGAATATAGAACTTAACCTTCCATTAGTTCTTTTTCTTTTTCGTCGGCAATCTTTTCCAGGTTCTTGATTCCTTCATCGGTTTCTTTTTGAACCTTATCTTCCAGCTTGTGGAATTCGTCATCGTTAAAGTCGCCGTTCTTGTTGCCTTTTTTCAGATCGTCCATGGCTTCACGACGCACGTTACGAACCGCAACCTTGGCCTTTTCCAGTTCCGCCTTGACCTGCTTGACCAGTTCCTTACGGCGTTCTTCAGTCAGCTGTGGAATTACCAGCCGAATTGCCGAACCGTCGTTTTGTGGCGTCAAGCCCAGGTTGGAAGCATAGATTGCCTTTTCGATTTCGCCAAGCAGACTTTCATCGTATGGCGAGATCAGTAGCTGTCGTGCTTCTGGAATCGTAATCGAAGCAACCTGGTTTAAAGGCGTTGGCACACCATAGTACTCAACCTTGACCGAGTTGAGAAGACTGGCGTTGGCACGACCGGCCCGAATGTCAGCCAATGCCCGCCGCAGCGCGTCACCAGACTTGTTCATCTTTTCTTTAGCTTCTGCTAGGATTTGTTTACCATCAGCCATTATTTATTCCCCCTCAATCGTGGTCCCAATCTCTTCGCCCTTAACGACACGCACAATGTTGCCAGGCGTGTTCAGATTGAAGACTACCAATGGAATGTGATTGTCCATTGACAGCGAGCTGGCAGTGGAGTCCATCACTTGCAGGTGTTTGTCCAAAATGTCCATGTGCGTCAGATGATCAAACTTAACGGCATCCTTGACCTTGTTTGGATCAGCGGAGTAGACGCCGTCAACGCCATTTTTAGCCATCAAGATTGCATCGGCATCCATTTCGGCAGCCCGCAATGCAGCCGTCGTGTCAGTCGAGAAGTACGGTGAGCCCGTACCAGCAGAGAAGATTACCACGCGACCCTTTTCCAGGTGACGAATGGCCTTGCGACGAATGTATGGTTCGGCAATCTGACGCATTTCAATGGCCGTTTGAACTCGTGTTGGCACCCCAACTGATTCCAGCGCATCCTGCAGCGACAGACCGTTCATGATCGTCCCCAGCATGCCGATGTAGTCAGCTTGAGCACGTTCCATTCCCATTTGTTCGCCGGTAACGCCGCGCCACATGTTGCCACCGCCGCAGACGATGCAGACTTGAACGCCCAAATCGCAGACCTGCTTGATTTCTTCAGCGATCTTCTTGATTACCGGTGGATTGATACCAAAGCCTTTTTCGCCCGCCAAAGCTTCACCACTGAGCTTCAAAACGATCCGGTTGTATTTTACTTTAGACATTTGAAATTCCTTCCTGCTATGCATGATTTTGCAAAAAAAGCGCACCGATGTCATCGACCAGTGCGCAATTTCGTCAATTAACGAATTACTTCAGTTGTTCCTTGACTTCAGCAGCCAGGTCGCTTTGCTTCTTTTCGATACCTTCACCGACTTCGTAGCGGATGAAGCTCTTCAGCTTGCCACCCTTGGATTCAACGTATTCAGCAACCGTTACGTCTGGGTCCTTGACAAAGTCTTGGTCTGCCAGGCAGATTTGGGACAGGAACTTGTTAAGACGGCCTTCAACGATCTTGTCAACGATCTTTTCAGGCTTGCCTTCGTTCAGCGTTTCTTCCTTGAAGACTTCGCGTTCGTGAGCCAGACGATCAGCTGGAACTTCTTCGCGCGTCATGAATTCTGGATTAACGGCAGCAACGTGCATGGCAACGTCTTTAGCCGTTTCTTCGTCAGCGCCTTGCAGAACGACCAGCGCAGCAATCCGACCGCCTTGGTGCAGGTAAACACCAAAGTTGTCGCCGTCTTCCTTGTTAACAAAGGCAAAGCGACGCAGAGAAACCTTTTCACCAGTCTTTTGAGTCGTGGAGATCAGGTCATCGTTCAGCGTACCGTTGGCCGTCTTGGAAGCCAAAGCAGCGTCCAGGTCAGCTGGCTTGTTTTCCAGCAGCACCTTGGTAACGTCAGCCAGTGATTCCTTGAATGGGTCAGAGGCAGCCACAAAGTCCGTTTCTGAGTTCAATTCAACGATAACTGCCGTGTTGCCGTCAACAGCAATGTTGGTCAGACCTTCAGCAGCGATGCGGTCGCTCTTCTTGGCAGCCTTGGCAATCCCCTTTTCACGCAGCCAGTCCATTGCCTTGTCCATGTCGCCATCACTGGCAACCAGGGCCTTTTTAGCGTCCATGATTCCGGCACCGGACTTCTTCCGCAGTTCCATTACTTGCTTAGCTTTGATTTCAGCCATGAGTACGTCTCTCCTTAAAAATAGTTGTTTTTAATGAAAAAGGCTGTTTTGCGCTTAGGCCAAAATGGTCCAAACTGCAAAACAGCCCAAGCGTTAACTAATTTGGTTAGTTGTTGCCTTCAACGCTGTTCTTCAGATTTTGCAGATCGTCTGAAGAAACTTCCTTTGGTTCGTCAGCAGCTTCAACGACTGCTTCGGCTTGCTTGGCATCGTCTTGGCCTTGCTTGCCTTCGATGACAGCATCTGCCATCTTAGCCGTGATCAGACGAACGGCACGAATAGCATCATCGTTGGATGGGATGATAACATCAACATCGTCAGGGTCAGTGTTGGTGTCAACCATGGCAACGATTGGAATGTGCAGCTTTTGAGCTTCCTTAACAGCGATTTGTTCCTTGTGTGGGTCCACAATGTACAAAACGTCTGGGATGCGTGGCATGTCTTCAATACCGCCCAGGAAACGTTCCAGCTTTTCGCGTTGCTTAGTCAGCACGGAAACTTCCTTCTTTGGCAGTACGTCGAACGTACCGTCTTCGCTCATCTTCTTCAATTCCTTCAGGCGAGCAATCCGAGATTGGATCGTCTTCCAGTTGGTCAGGGTACCACCCAGCCAACGGTGGTTGACGTAGTATTGACCTGCACGCACAGCTTCTTCTTCAACAGAGTCTTGTGCTTGCTTCTTAGTACCAACGAACAGAACAACGCCGCCCTTAGCAGCAACGTCCTTCATGTAGTCGTAGGCAGTGTCGATCATCTTGACCGTCTTTTGCAGATCGATAATGTAGATGCCGTTGCGTTCCGTAAAGATGAATGGCTTCATCTTAGGGTTCCAGCGACGAGTTTGGTGACCAAAGTGGACACCGGCTTCAAGCAATTGCTTCATGCTAACAACAGACATGAATCATACCTCCAAATAGTTTTTTCCTCCCTGTCGTTCATCTGTCAGGGGCACCAATTGGCACTTCCTCTGACATCCCGCCAGGTGTGAATTGGGCATTTAGCACCGACTGATAGTATACAAAAAAAGGCTTGCCACCGCAAGCCTTTTTTCTTCAATTATTTGAATTAGTCAAACTTAACCAGCTTATCAGAGGTCCCGGTTTCAATCAGGTCCTTGTTGGCTGACAGACTGAATTTAACCATGTTCTGAACGGCAATGTTGGTGTAGAAAGCCGTGTGTGGCGAAATCAGAACGTTTTCACGCGAATTGAGATTCCAGAATTCTGGATAGGTCATGTTCTTGCCCACCATATTGTGGTTAAAGACTTTGGTTTCGTCTTCCAAAACATCCAATGCTGCCCCGGCAACCTTGCCAGAATCAAGCGCATCGATCAAGGCCTGCTCGTCAATCAGTGGACCACGCGATGCATTGACGATAAAGACGCCATCGCGCATCTTATCGAAGGCTGCTTTGTTCAGCATGTGCTCGGTTGATGGGAACAGCGGAATATGCAGCGTAACTACCGTTGCCTTGGCATAGAGCTCATCTAAAGTGTCAACGTAGAGACCTTCTTTTTCCAGTTCAGGATTGTGATAAACGTCATAGGCGATTACTTTGGCGCCAAAGCCCTTGTAGATATCGATTGCAACGCGGCCAATGTGACCAGTCCCGATAACGCCGACCGTCTGCTGGTTCAGTTCTTGAGAAATCTGTGGGGCCCAGCGGAAGTCGCCACGTTCAAACTTGTGGAAGTATTCCTTAGTCCGCCGCAGCAGGTTCATCAATTGCGTAACGGAAAATTCCGCGATGGCTGCTGGTGAATATACCGGTACGTTGGTAACCTTAAACCCATACTTCTTAACCGTAGCCGGGTTCATGTTGTCAACCCCAACGTTGCGCAGTGAGACATTGTGAATGCCATAGGAGTCCAGCTTTTCAAAAACCGTGTCCGTGTATGGCTTTTGCTGATAGACAACAACGCCATCAAAGCCCTTGGCCATTGCGACCGTTTCATCATCCAACAGCTGGTCGGTGATTTCAACGTCAACTTCTGGATTTTCTTGTTCCCATTCCTTAACGAAAGGTTTTTCATCTTCACGAATACCGTAAGCTAAAATCTTCATTGATTTCATACCTCCGATTGGCTTAGTTATTTTTCATCGTGTCTCTAGTATACCCCAAAAGCTCACAAGTAAACAAATTTCCTGATGATCGTTTATGAAAGCCGTATCAATGCGTCCGAAATACCAAGAAAACGCTTCTAGATACCCGATTAAAGCCGAATTGATTGCTCAAAAAAACACGATGTCGCTAAAACACCGTGTTTCGTTTGTTATGCCAGACTGACCATTTTATCGCTGGCCCCCGTTAAAATCAGCTCCCGGTTGGCATCCAGGCTCTGCTCAACCATATTGCGCACGGCTTCATCGGTATAAAAAGCAGTGTGAGGCGTAATCAAAACGTTCTCGCGCTGATTCAAATCGTCAAATGCCGGATAGTTGGACGGCTGATTGGCCATATCCTTGTTAAAGATCTTGGTCTCATCTTCCAAGACATCCAAAGCCGCGCCGCCAACCTGACCACTGTCTAGCGCCGCAATCAAGTCCTGCTCATCAATCAAGGAACCCCGCGACATGTTTACGATCAAGACGCCTTTTTGCATCTTGGCAAAAGCATCCCGATTGAGCATGTGGTAGGTTGACTTAACGGCTGGCACGTGCAAAGAGATCACCGTCGACTCTTTATACAGCTCATCTAAAGAATCAGTAAACACGCCAGCCTTAACCAGATCTGGCTTGGGACGGTGATTGTAGACCATCACGCGGGCACCAAAGCCGCGGCAGATATGCGCCATTACCCGGCCAATGTGACCAGCCCCGACAATGCCGACCGTCTGTTGATTAAGCTCTTTAGAAATATTGGGAGCCCAGCGATAGTCGCGCTTGGCAAACTTAGCCTGGTACTCCTTGGTCCGCCGCAAAAGATTCAACAGCTGCGTGACGCCAAATTCAGCAATCGCAGCTGGCGAGTAGACCGGCACGTTGGTAATCTTAAAACTGTATTTAACAGCAGCCTCAACGTCAACGTTATCAATACCGACATTGCGCAATGAAAGGTTGTGAATGTTCATTTCATGCAGCCTTTTTAAAAGATCAGCCGAGTAGCTTTTCTGCTGGTAGGCAACCACGCCATCGCAGCCCCTGGCCAGTTCAGCCGACTCAACGTCCAGCAGCTTGCCGGTACAGACCAGTTCCACATCTGGATTGGCCCATTGCCAGTTTTCGACATAAGGGCGTTCGTCTTCACGAATCCCGTACGCAATAATCTTCATATCTCAAATTCCTCCACTACATAAACAAATCTTTATCTCCAAAAACCGATTATACAGACAGATTTGCTTGAATGGAAGAATCTTTAATTAAATTTTAATATTATGAGCACGCAGATATGCGATTTTCTTAGCGCGCGACTGATGTTTAAAATGCCATTCCGCACTCAGCGCATCATGCTGATTGTCAAACTCCTCATAGTACAAAAGCTTGAGCGGGTGACGCTTCTTGGGCCTGGTATACTTGGCTCCCTTGCCAGACTGGTGCATCGCAAACCGGCGCCAGACATCCGTGGAGTAGCCGCCATAAAGCGTGTGATCCGCGCAATAGAGAACGTAAAAATAATAATGCTGCTCAGACATTTGAGCCATTAAGCATCGCCTGCACTTCCGGACCATACTCACCATCTTCACCCGCTACGATCAACGGCGGCATAATCCGCGTCCCATTCGGCTTGCCGTCTTTAATTGCCTCGATCAGCACCATATTGGCTTCCATGCCCGGTTTGGGATAGACGAACTTGATCCGCTTGGGCGCCAATCGATGAGCCGTCATTGTCGCTAAGATTTCCGGTAGGCGGTCCGGTCGATGAACCAGATAGCCGCGTCCATTCATTTTCAAAAGGCCGCTCATCCGATCACAGACCATTGCCAGATCAATCGTCAATTCATGACGGGCAATGGCTAGATAGCGATTAGGATTTTTTTGACTGGCCGGCGCGTTCTTAAAATAAGGCGGATTGCACACCACCACATCGGCCCGATCCTTGGCTACGTATTGGTAGACGTTGGCAACATCATCATTGATCACCTCATAGCGGGACGTCAGATCATTTAAGACCACTGATCGCTGAGCCATGTCAGCTAGCCGTTCCTGCAGCTCGATCTCATAAAAATGGCCCCCCAGCTTATGATGCAAAAACAGACCAATTGCGCCATTGCCGGCACACAGATCCACGATTTTGATTTGCTGACGCTGATTGGGACGCACAAAATCTGCCAACAATACGGCATCCAGCGAAAAAGCAAAGACCTCGCTGGATTGAATGATTTGTACCCCTTGCGCACTGAGCTGATCAATACGCTCATTTGGCTTTAGCTGAACGGTTGTCATATTTTCCCTCACTTGATTGCTGTTATTTGATTTAACATGTTTTCGAATTATGCTATGCGTTTGTTTGCTTGCATGTTTGAGTATGGTTCGTCATACTAAATATATAAAATCACTTTAAAAATTGGGAGTTGTTTAAATGCTCTATGATTTCTTGGTTCATCTGGTCAATCCGCTTTTGACGCTGTTCAATGGCCGCCCCCAGATTGAACATAAAGATCGCCTTCCTGAGGGCAACTATATTATCGTCGCACCGCATCGTACCTGGATGGACCCGGTTTTATTGGCGCTGGCCGTTTATCCTAAAAAATTTACGTTCATGGCCAAAGAAGAGTTGTTTAAAGGGCGCTTTGCCAACTGGTTTCTGCGCAAGCTGGGCGCCTTTCCAGTCAACCGCAAGAACCCCGGCCCCTCTGCCATCAAAACCCCGGTCAGGCTGCTGAAAAACAGTGATCGCTCAACCATCATCTTCCCGACCGGCTCGCGCTATTCCAGCAAGATCAAAGGTGGCGCGCTGATCATCGCCAAAATGGCCAACGTGCCGCTGGTGCCTGCCGTCTACCAGGGACCATTGAAGCTAAGCGGCATCTTTAAACGGCAAAAGCGCAAGATCAGTTTTGGCGAACCGATCTATATTGACCGTAAAATGCGGCTGACCGATGAGAATCAGCAGGAATTGGAACGACAGATGCAGACGGCGTTTGATCAGCTGGATAACGAGCTTGATCCCAATTACCACTACTATATGCCAGAAAAGCCCAAAAACGATGACTTTTAATCAGGCTCATCATTTTTGAATTATAATTTATCCTGGCAATCGGCTCACCAGAATCTGTTGCCGCCCGTGATAATCTTTATCAATACTAATTAAAAAGGATCGATGCAGTGCACCGGTCCTTTTTAATTGCTATTTGCCTGCCTTGCGCGCTTGAGCCTTCATCGCTTGCATCATTTGGTGCAGTTTGCGATCTGAAGGTTTTTGGCCCATTTGCATCATCATCGTCCGCAGCATATCTTCAGAAATCGGCGGATTGTTACGCAGGTAGTTTTCCATGTATTTCCGAGCGCCAAAGAAGCCAACCAAAAGGCCAACCAGCAGCGCCAGGATGATCAACATGATACTAAGCCCAGTACTCATGGATGTTTCCCCCTTATTTTAGATAACGATACTAATGTTACACGATATCTTCGTCAAATAAAAGGCGCATTCGATGAATTAATCATTGAATTAGTCGTCGCGCAGCCCTTTTTTGCGTTGAATCTGCCGAACTTTTTCCGGTGTAACCTCTTTGCCATCCTTATCAAAGATCCGCATCATCTCAATATTTGAGCGAAAAGCCTCTCGGAAATTCTTGAGATATTGATCGCGCAGCTGTTTGCGTTCAGCTTTTTCGGCCACGGTCAGTCCTTCCGCTTTGTTTTTGTGTGCCAGCTCATTGATTCGTTTGAGCAGCTTTTCTTGTGCTTGTGAATCAGCCATAATTTTCTTCCCCTCTGCCTTAAACAACGATTTTTACGTTACTTAGTGTAGCGAACGCCGCATTATTTAGCAAGCAATCCGCGCCGTTAAGTTTCAACGAACGTATGTTTGAAAATATTTGGCAAGTATGATATAATTGCTCCAAATCTGAAAATGAGGTGGCAACATGGTAAAAACAGCAGCCAGCAAGCAAATGGCCGTTCTCAGCTACATTCATCAACAGGTCGCCACTCACGGCTATCCGCCAACCGTTCGCGAAATCTGTAAAGCTGTCGGCCTTTCATCTACATCTACCGTTCACGGGCATATCAATCGGCTTATCAAGAAGGGGTACCTGCAAAAGGATCCTTCCAAGCCGCGTGCCCTAGAGATTACGCCCGCCGGCATGGACGTCTTGGGAATTGCGCCAAAGCAGGAAAAAATTCCATTGTTAGGAATCGTTGCTGCCGGTGAGCCGATTCTCGCTGTCGAAGATGCAACCGATTATTTCCCGATCCCGCCTTCGATTCCGGACCATAACGATCTGTTTATGCTGCAGATTCAAGGTAATTCCATGGTCAACATGGGGATCTTAAACGGCGACAAGGTTATCGTTCGTAAACAGGATACCGCTAAAAATGGCGATATCGTAATTGCCATGAATGATGACAATGAGGCTACCTGCAAGCGTTTCTTCAAGGAAAACGGTCATTATCGCCTGCAGCCAGAAAACGATACAATGGCCCCAATCATCCTGGACCGGGTAACCATTTTAGGCAAAGTCGTTGGGCTTTTCCGCGATAGCATCTATTAAAAAAAGAGATGGGAATTTCCATCTCTTTTTATTATGGTCTGATTATCATCCGCTAGCGAAAAAGTTGTAGCTATCGTTGCTTGTCAACGTATTGGCGCTGATGATTCTTTTGACCGGCTAAGACGAAACGAGCCGGATCCGCACTGATGTCGTACTCAACATCTGCTTTATTCATTCCTAACTGGTCATTGAACTGCTGCTCATAGGCCGCAATCGAAATCAGCTGGCGTTCACTGAGATCTCCAGCCACGTTGCTCAGCTGTTCTTGATAGCCAGGCTGCAGAATCCCGCTGTAAAACTCGCCTTCCGCACCGGATCCATAGCTAAACAGGCCGATGCGCTCACCTTGCTTTAGATCAGGGTCATTTTGCAAAAGCGACATCAAGCTTAAATAAAGCGAACCGGTATAGAGATTGCCGACCCGGCGGCTGTAGTTTTGGCTGGCCAGCAGTGCCTTGCGCAGACGCCAGGCCGTTTGATCATCCCGTTCACCCAAGACAGCTTCCAAAGCTTTTTTGCCCATTTTAGTGAATGGCAGATGAAAAGCGATTGCCGCAAAATCATCCAGCTTGCGATCCGTTAATTTTTCATAGCGACTCAGCGTATGCTTGAAAAAGTCAATGTAGACGTTGGTCGAATACTTGCCATCAACCATGGCTTCAGTAGCATAAAGCGGCCGCCAAAAGTCCATCACGTCTTGCGAATAAGCAACGCTGGTCCGTTCAATTGCCAGGATCCTCGGTGCAGCCGTAATCAGCATGGCAACGGCCCCTGCTCCCTGCGTAACCTCGCCAGCCGTCTTTAAGCCATAACGCGCCACGTCAGCTGCAATTACCAAAACCGCCTTTTCTGGCTCAAGTGCCACCTGTCCTCTGGCAAACTGAATCGCAGCCGTTGCTGAATAACAGGCTTCCTTAACTTCAACGGTCCGTACATAGTCATCCAGATTCAGCAGCCGCTTAACATAGATTGCGCTGGCTTTGGAGTTGTCGATTCCTGATTCGGTAGCAACGATCACCGTGGCAATGCGCTCTCGATCACGTTCATTCAGCATTTTGTCGGCAGCAGCAACTCCCAGTGTCACGATATCCTGCGTAGGCGGTAAAACTGCCTGCTCGCTTTGACCAATGCCAATTAGATATTTATTGGGATCGACACCGCGCACTTTTGCTAATTCTGCCAGGTCAATATATTCTGACGTTGTCGCAAACGCCATCTTATCAATTCCGATCTTCATCTGCACTCACCTAGTCTACATCGGCAATCGGATTTTCTTTAGTCAAGTAGTGTGGTGCACTCGGCTTTTGACCAAAGTAGTGCTCAATCAGCTTTTGCAGCTCATCCATCGCCTCATGCGTCCGCAGAATCTGATCCTCATTAACTGCTTCCATAACGATGACCACGTTTTTAGAATCACTGGTCAGCATCGTGCGTTGAGCATCACGCCAGTTTAGACTGCGGCAAACAGCACCCTCATCGTCATAATAGAGAATCTCGCCTTCCCGAGCCGGATCATCCTTGTCGGCACCCACCGGTTGGAAGCTTTCGCCGCCTTTAGCCTTGCCCAGATGCATGTCACCGGCAATCTTGTCACGGTCTTCAATGCCAACCGGAACGCCATAGCGCAGCGAGATGCTGTTGTAGACGTCAACCAATGGCTCAATCGGTTCAAAAACGTGTCCTTGGCTGGCTCGTTTCAGCAGTGCCTCAATTGATGCTCGGGCACCCTTACGCTTAGGGAACTTGGCATAGGCTTCACGCCACTGTGCAACGACTGGATTATCACGGAAAGTTTCTTCTTTGGTGAACTTGGCTGATTCCGCGGTTGCCTGTTTTAATAATTCAGCACGTTCGGCCTTGTTTTCATCCGTATCATGGTTATCAATCCCATCAACGTACATAATTGCAATCTCTGCATCTGGAAAGACTTCCCAAAAACTTTCATCTACTACAACACGTTTCATAATAAAACTCCTTTACTCATTTAATGTCTTTATTATCTCTTAAATATCGTTAATAATTTCTTTGACCACCTGCTTTAACAAAATCCCAGTCTTTTTCGAGATTTTGGCGCATCCGCTGCAAGTAGTCGTGAGCCTGCTGCGCTTCTTGAGGTGAAAAGCCTTGCAAAGCCACTTCATTGGAATGCTCGTTTTCACGAATGATAAACGGGTATAATTCCGCTCCTTTTTTCGTGACGTACATTCGCTTGATACGATGATTGGCCGGATCGGACCGTCGCACGATCAAGCCGTTTTTTTCCAGTTTGGCAACTGCTCTGGCAATCGTTGTTTTATCCATCAAGATTAATTTTGCCAAATCGCGTGCAATAATGCCAGGGTGCTCATAGATTCGAACCAAATATACGAATTGACCGCGTGCCAGATCCAGCTTCTTAAATTCCGCGTTAGCCATGGCATCTAGAGCTCGCGATGCCATTCCCATCTCGCGTAATACATCGATCAAAGCTTTTCCCCCTTTCTTGCTCAATTATTATATCGATTATCGGTTGCAATTGCAACTTTAAACCAAAACATGAAAATTATTCACGAATTTTCTTATAAAATTTCAGATTAGGGGTTTTCTTTTACACGGCAGTATAGTAATATAATTAACCGTAAGGAGTGCCGACATTCACTTCTTTCTTGACTACCAGCTATTTGGTGCGGTTCCGTTTCTTTAAACTGCGGGGAATCGTTATCTGATAGCTTTTTTTATTTATACATATTGAATAGTCACCATCAACTATAATCAGCGTCAAACTGCTGGCAGGTTAATTCAGGAAAATCCTCGTGGTCGCAAACCTACTGGACTTGTGAAAATTCAAATCTGGAGCGGTTGCGAGGGTTGCAACTACCTACTTCGCTCCGATTTTTGTGCATAAAGCCGTAAGCAAGACTGTGCAGCTTAACATCCCTGTCCAAGGCTGCGTCAAGTTCAGCCTGGCTACTTAAAAAGCACTGGCGGTCACGATCTGGTTTGAGTCTCTTTGATCGCCGCATTTCGTCATTAAAACTGCAAAAAACTCGTTTGATCCGCCATAACGCGCGACCAAACGAGTTTTATTTTAATCAAATTTAAGCTTTAAGATTGTCCATCGTTGAATTCAGCAACTGATCGACCGTAACGTTACCGTGACTGTTGGCATGTCCCTTGGTCCATTTAAAGCGCAGCTGCTTGAATTTTGGCAGGAGTACACTCACCTCGGCCCAAAGTTCTTGATTGGCAACCGGCTTGCCGCCAGAAGTCTTCCAGCCGCGCCGCACCCAACTGTACAGCCACCCTTTATTGATCGCATTTAAAACGTATTGCGAGTCGAGAATACCCTCAATCGGCTCGTTTTGCAGGTTTAACTCAAGCAGACGCTGCAGACACTTTAAAAGCCCCATGCCCTCCATGCGATTGTTGGTAGCACCCAATTCACCAGCCGTATCGGTGATTTTTAAGCCATCCTCAAACCGAATCAGATAGGCCCAGGCTGCGAGATCATCTTGGTGAACGTGATCGCCCCGTCGATTGCCGCGATTGCGTGAACCGCCATCCGTATAAAAAACAATCGTCGGAATAAATCGGGGGCTCTGTTCTTCGCCGAATAGATCCAGACTGGTCTGTGTTGCATGCTTGACGGCCCGCGGCTTGCTCTTTTCCGGCTGCTGCAGCCATGCCAAAGCCTCTTCTCTGGTCATAAATCCCTTGAAGCGCGCATTAGCAAAGCCAGCAACCTGTTTTTGGCATTCCGGCCAGCTGGTGTAGATGCCGGGCTTTTTGCCACGGCGCACGGCATAAAACTTTTTTGAAGCCAAATCAATTCCCCCTGCTATTGTTCTACTGAAGCGCCAGAAACCGCGTCCTGCGTCTTGTCCGGCGTCTGGATGTCGGCAAGCTGCTCGCCTTTTTGTAAACGATTAGCATGGATTGAAGCCGCCGATACGCCATCAATTATTTTACCATCAACTATCCCATGTTCAAAATCATGGGCTTCGCAAAGCTCGCAGATCCGCTCAACGTCCTCGGTAACCTGTAGCGCACCCAGGTACTGATTTTGAGCATCACGAATTGCATAATAGCGAATCAAAACACGATGCCCGTCCATGACCTGTGGCGATTCAACCACGTCTTTTGTGCCAGTATGCAAAGCTTTTAAAACCTGCTTGACCAGTGGCTGTACAGGCTTAGGGTGACAACCCAGCACCGAATGCGTCAGGCGTTTCTGCAGTCGGTCGTTGTCGCGCCACGGGTTGGGCGAATACCAGACATATTCATCATTTTTGTTAACGTAATCCAATTCATATGGCATGTGGGCAAAAATTGCCGCGGCTTCTTTTAGCGTCAGCCGGCCGCTAAAAAACGTGATTGCGCCGCGTTCAAAAGTCGGTTCTGTGCTCATATCAACCATCCTCTCAAAATCGTTCTTAATTTATCTTAAAGGTAACCGTACCAAATCGCAAAGAATGCTAAAATAAAATTAGAATTAAAGCAGAAAGGGATGATTGTATGCGCAGACATCATCAACAATCAGCAGCCGCTAAAGATGAACGGGTCGAGCACTTCAATGCCGCTCCTGATACCGGCTTAACCAAAGATCAGGTGGCGCAGCGGACCCAGGCAGGCTTGACCAACACCGCGATCAATACAACCTTTAAAACCACGCGGCAGATCATCTACAGCAACACGTTTACTTTTTTTAACCTGATTTTCGTCGTTTTAGCCGTTTTATTGGTCATGGTTCGTTCATTTAAGGACATGACTTTTCTGCCAGTTATCATCGCCAACACCGTCATTGGCATTATCCAGGAATTACGGTCCAAAAAAGTGCTGGAAAAACTGACGGTGCTAAATGCTGCCAAAGCAACGGCAATTCGTGATGGCAAATCGATTCAGCTGCCGACTGATCAACTAGTTTTAGATGACATCATCGAACTGAAAACCGGCCAGCAGATTCCAGCCGACGCCCAGCTTTTAACCGGCTCACTCAACGTCAATGAGTCGCTGCTGACCGGAGAGGCTGATGAGATTGCCAAGCATCCCGGCGACAGTCTGATGTCAGGCAGCTTTGTCGTTTCCGGTTTGGCACGCGTACGCTTGACGCATGTCGGCGCCGATTCATATGCGGCTAAGCTGACAGCCAAGGCGCAAAAAATGGATACGACCGAAGAATCAGCCATGATCAAGTCACTCAATCGGCTGATCAAATTCGTCGGAATCATCATCATTCCAATTGGTGCCGCGCTGTTTTATGAATCATACGTGCATAACGGCAATACGCTCAAGCAAAGCATCGTTTCTATGGAAGCAGCTTTGATCGGTATGATTCCAGAAGGGCTCTATCTATTGGCAACCGTTGCGCTGGCTTTAAGTGCCATGAAACTGGCGCAGCAGCGGGTCTTATTGCACAGCATGAAAAGCATTGAGACCCTGGCCCGCGTTACGGTACTTTGCGTTGATAAAACCGGGACGATCACCGAAAATCAAATGCAGGTCCAGCGCTTCTTTGCTGCTCAGCAGGCGCAGATTGACGACAATCGGCTGCGCAGTCTGATCAGTGATTTTTGCGCGGCCATGCCTGGCGACAACTCAACGATGAAAGCAATGAAAGAATACTTTACGCAAGGCAGCGGACGCCAAGCTGATCAAATCGTGCCGTTCAGTTCAGCCTGGAAGTACTCGGGCGTGGGCTTTGGTAATGAAAGCTACGTCTTAGGCGCGCCGGAAATGGTGTTAAGAGAAAGTGCCGCCATGTTTAGCAGCGAGTTTGAGCCCTATGCCAAGCAAGGCTTTCGGGTCCTGGTATTCGGTCAGTATCAAGGGCAGCTGACCAAAGCCAGTCTCAGTGCGCCGGTTACCCCATTAGGATTCATTTTGCTGAGAAATCCCGTTCGTAAGACTGCTCCAGCCACTTTCCGCTATTTTGCCGAACAAGGCGTCAAGATCAAGGTTATCTCGGGTGACGATCCATTAACGGTTGCCAGCGTAGCCAAACAGGCACAGATCGAAGGCGCGCAAAACTGCGTCAGTGCAGCTGCTTTAACCGATGATGAATACGAAAGTGCTCTGCAGCGCTACACCGTTTTTGGTCGGGTCACGCCAGATCAAAAGCAAAAATTCGTCACCGCGCTGCAAAAGCAAGGTGAAGTCGTTGCCATGACTGGAGATGGCGTCAATGACATTTTAGCCATGAAACGAGCGGATACCAGTATTGCCATGGCTTCAGGCAATGAGGCCACCATGAATGCCGCTCAGATGGTGCTGCTTGATTCTGACTTTGCCAAAATGCCACAAATCGTAGCCCAGGGACGGCAGGTTGTCAATAACATCGAACGATCAGCCAGTCTGTTTTTGGTCAAGAACATCTTTTCACTGCTTTTATCCATCTTTACGCTGGTTTTTGCCTTCAACTACCCGCTCGATCCTTCTCACATCACGCTGATCAGCCTGTTTACGATTGGGACGCCCTCATTTCTGCTGGCCCTGGAAACTAATCATCAGCGCATCCATGGCAAGTTTCTGCCCAACGTTTTGCGTCGCGCCCTACCTGGTGGGATCACTGATATGTTTACGGTTGGCGTCATTGTGGTTTGTGGGGCCTTGTTTGGCCTCAGCCGCCAAGACATCTCAACGGCCTCAACCATGATTCTGGCCGCGGTCGGCTTTATGGTGCTCTACCAGATCTGTCATCCACTTAACAAATTCCGCAGCATCATCTTTTATGGCTGCATCATGGGTCTTTTAGTCTGTGCGTCGCTGTTTGGCAGTCTGTTTGGCATTGACCACGTTTCGGCAGTTGCCCTGGGATTTGCCTTCGTACTTTCTTTGACCGGCGATTCCAGTCTGACCCACCTGACGCGCTGGACGGATCTGGTTTACGAGCACTTTTTCGCCAACCTTGGTCAAAAGCCTAAACATGCCATGCAAAAGTGAACTAGCAGCGTTTCCAACAGTTCAGCCAACCATCTTGACGGCTGTTCTTAAACGTCAGCAAACAATTAAAGACGGGTCTCGCATAACGCGTGATCCGTCTTTTTGATAACTTAGAATCCTTGTGTGGAACGGTTGTAATAGATCAGATGCTGCTCAAGCGTGGTGGGTTCAACAATCAGTTTAGTAACGCTGCAGTTTTCTGGTTCCAGAATCGTCAAGCCTGGCGCATGCGTGGCACTGGCCGCAAACGAGCGGACCGTAAAGCCATGCGTAACGACTACGACTCGCTCGTCTGGATGCTGAGCCGTAACGTCTTTAATAAAGTCCTGGACCCGTTTTTCAACATGTGTAAACGTCTCGCCATGGGCAACGGCAGCATATTCAGGACGCACATCTTTAACAAACGTCGAAAACAATTCTGGATATTGATTCATCAGCTCATCATTGGGCTGGCCATCCCAGTCGCCATAAGAAATCTCCAGCAACCGCCCGTCTTCGATGACTGGCAGCTGTGCCTCCTCATTTAGAATTGCCGCGGTCTGCTTGGTGCGTTCCAAAGGCGAAACATAAAGCGCATCAAAATCACGCAGATCAAAATTTTGGGCCAGAAGCTGTGCCTGCGCGCGTCCCTCATCAGTCAGATAAGTCTGCGGCGTATTAATGGTTCCCTGCTTGAGCCCAGCCGCATTGGCAAAAGTGCGGCCATGGCGAACGATGTAAAATTCGGTCATATTCTTTTCCTTTCGACTTTGGTTTTTGGTCATTATACCAGAATCAAATTTATTATTGACGTTTTTTTGCAATCAGATTATAATTTTGTTAACAATAATTAATAATTTGATGAGGAGGGAACTGAACATGCTGCTGAATAATTTTAATTTTGCATTGATGGTTTCCTCATCACGGTCTTCCCGCATTTAGAAGGCCGCATTTTGAGTTGGCCTTCGCGATAAGTGAGGTCAATTCAAATCCGAGACTGAATTTGGATGGCACTCACTTAATCAAGTGGGTGCTTTTTTAGTTTAAGATTTGGAGGAATGACAATGACTGTCTATAATTTTGCGGCTGGTCCGGCTGTGCTGCCAAAAGAAGTTCTTAAAAAAGTTCAAGCTGAATTGTTAAATTTCAATGATTCTGGTATGAGCATTCTGGAAATCTCGCACCGTTCTCAGCTGTTTGTCGACGTTTATGAGGATGCCAAAGCGCGCATCTACAAATTGATGAATCTGGATGATCATGAATATGACGTTTTGTTCATGCAAGGCGGCGGCACCACGCAGTTTACGGCCGTACCATTAAACCTTACCTATCAACATCATCGCGCCGCTTATATCGACACTGGTCACTGGTCTGAACGCGCCGTTGAAGAAGCACGCTTGCTCAAAGGCGTGGAAGCCGATATTCTGGCATCCTCTAAAGACCATCACTACACCACCCTGCCAAAAGTACCAGCCATTCCACAAAATACCTATGACTACGTACACATTACGACCAACAACACCATCATGGGTACGGCTTGGCAAGAACTGCCGGAAACTAACGGTACGCCGCTGGTTGGCGACCTTTCTTCCAACTTCTTAGGTCAAGACTATCCGTTTGAAAAATTCGATCTGATGTATGCCGGTGCGCAAAAAAATCTGGCTCCTGCTGGCGTCACGATCGTAATCTTGAAAAAGTCGCTGCTGGGTCATGTCAAGGGGCTGCCAAGTATGCTCGACTACACCAAGCAGGCCGCTAAAAAGTCCGCGCTCAACACGCCGCCCGTCTTCCAAATCTATGTTGCCGGGCTGGTTTTGAAATGGATCGATGAACAAGGTGGTCTTAAGGCCATGGACGCTCGCAACCGCAAGAAGGCCCAATTGCTGTACGACTGCCTGGATAACTCCAAGCTGTTCAAAAACAATGTCGATCCTCGCTATCGTTCGCTCATGAACGTGCCATTCGTAACTGGTGACGCACAGCTGGATGCTAAATTCGTCAAAGAGGCCCAGGAACACGGTCTATTGAATCTAAAAGGTCACCGACTCGTTGGCGGCATGCGGGCAAGTATCTATAACGCCATGCCATATGATGGTGTCGTTGCTTTGTGTGACTTTATACAGCAATTCGAAAAAGAAAATCGCTAGGAGGAATCTTTCATGTACCAGATCAAAACCTATAACGCTATTGCTCAAGCCGGACTTGATGAATTTACGGCTGATTACCAGATCAATAATCCCGAGGCTCAACCGGATGCCTACATGATTCGCAGCGTGGATCTGCATGATCATGAATTTCCCAAGAGTCTGAAAGTTATCGCGCGCTGCGGGGCCGGCTTTAACAATATCCCATTAGACAAAGCTCTTGAAAACGGCACGGTCGTCTTCAACACGCCTGGCGGCAATTCCAACGCCGTTAAGGAACTGGTCGTCGCCTCGATGATCATGGCCAGTCGGAACATCATCGCTGCCGTTCAATGGAGTGCCAATGCCAAGCCTGGTGCCGATATTACGCTGCGAACCGAAAAGCAAAAGACCAGCTTCAACGGGACTGAGCTTTTAGGCAAGCGCATCGCCGTCATTGGCATGGGCCACGTTGGCTCGCTGGTTGCCAACGCCGCCGTTGATCTGGGCATGGACGTCATCGGCTATGACCCTTATCTTTCCGTTGAATCGGCTTGGCAGCTGGAAAGTCAGGTCAAACGCGCGCAGACAATTGCCGATGCTATCAAAGGCGCCGATTTCGTAACGGTTCACGTTCCTAAAAATGAAGAAACCACTGGACTGATCGGCACGGAAGAATTAAAGCATTTCAAGCACGGCGCCGTTTTGCTCAACTACTCGCGACTGGGAATCGTTGACAATGCCGCTGCCGTCAAGGCCCTGGCTGATGGCACGCTGAAAAAGTACTACACTGACTTCAGCGAGGCTCAGATCCTGAATAATCCTAATATCGTCATCATGCCGCATATCGGCGGCTCAACGGTCGAAGCTGAGGTCAAGTGTGCGCAGATTGCAGCTCACGAAATCATGACCTATCTGGAAACCGGCAACATCAAAAACTCGGTCAACCTACCAGATGTGGCTGCCCCCTTTGCCAGTCCTGATCGTTTCACGCTGATTCACAAAAACATCCCGAACATGCTGGGGCAGATTTCGACGTTTATGGCCGATGAAGGCATCAACATTGAAAACCTGGTCAACCGTTCGCGCGGCAATTATGCCTATACGATGCTAGACGTTTCGAACCTCACGCCGGCAACCGCGCAAAAAGTGATTGACCGTTTAAGCCAAGTCGATGCCATCACCCGCGTCCGCTTGATTCATCATGACTAGTCGCTCAATCAGCAGCCATAAGTCTGATCATTTAGCTTAATTTATTTACTCAATAGCAAAAGACCACCCGCAAATCAGCGCTGGTGGTCTTTTAACGTTCTGGTTATATAAATTGCTTCAATCATTCAAGCAGATGCTGCTCTTTGAGAATTTCTTCGATCCAGGTTCCCTTCAGTTTGCGCAGTGCCGTCTTGGCAGCCAGCTTCGGTACTGGCAGATCCATCTCCGGCAACGTCTTCTTGTCGCTTAAGTAGTACAGTGCCCTCAGCTCTTGGCGAATGTCAAAGACGGAATCAAATACTTCAGGAACGCCGCGATCAACGTTAAAGAGTGTGTAGACGGCTTCCATCGCGGTCCGAACCGAGTATTCCGTGGTAAAGACCGTGTCGCGAGTTGGCGATTCGGCAAAGTTGCCCAAGAAGGCCAGGTTTTGTGATCCCTTTGGCACGACTGCCGGCCGATCACCCTTTTTACGCAGCTGGAAGTAGCTGGTAACGTAAGGCATGTAGACTGGTACAGTATTGACGTCATTTTCCGCATAGCCTTCGATGTCGTCAACGGGAACGCCCAGGTGGTAGAGCAATTCTTCAGTAATCTCTTTGCCTGAGCAGTCCACGACCCGTTTCTTGATGTAGTTGCCTTCCGTATCGGAATAAAGCGCGTAGATCCAGACAACCGTTTCATCCGGCTTTTGGTCCTTAAAGTGCGGCTGTCTGTGAATCGTAAAGCTCAGCATCCAGTTCGAATCGGTAACCGTGATGATCCCACCAGTGTTAACCTTGCCATCATAAAGACTGCGCTTGGTCAGCCGTTCAAAGTATGGCGCCAGCTTGCGGTCTTTGAGCGTTGCCGTAGCCGAGATGAACCAGGCACGGTCAGGAACGTTCTTGCAGAAGACATCGGGGTGACCAAAATCGGCATCCTGATAGGAAAGATTCTCCCACAGCTTCCAACTAGGCCCTAAGCTGTGCGTAATCGGTGCCGGCGTGTTCTGATCGCCATAAGTTGAACTCTCGGTAATTGAGCCATTGGTAACAAAGACATAATCGTTGTCGGTCAAGACGATTTCTTCATCCTTGCCATCCTTGGTCAACAGAATCTTTTTGGCAATCTTCTTGTCATTGCTGGTATCAACCAAGACATTGTTGACCACGGTGTCGTATTGAATGTCGACATTATGATCCTGCAGATATGCCAAGACTGGCTTAGTCATTGACTCATACTGGTTGTATTTATTGAATTTCAGGGCACTCAGCGTTGGCAGACCATCAATATGGTGAATATAGCGCATGCAGTAGCGCCGCATTTCAATCAAGGAGTGCCACTTTTCAAAGGCAAACATGGTTGACCAGTACAGCCAGAAATTGGTGTCGAAGAATTCATCTGGGAACCAGTCGCCAATCGTTTTGCCCTCTAACTTATCTTCTGAGGTCAAAACCAGCTTAACGATATATTTTGAAAACTTCTCAACGCCATACTTGCCATCACTAGGTACCCGATCGCCGCGATTATGAATCAGGCGGCAGTTTGAAGAGTTGGGATCATCCTTGTCCAGCCAGTAGTATTCATCCAGATAAGAAGCGCCTGGAATCTCCAGTGAAGGAATTGAGCGGTACATATCCCAAAGACATTCAAAGTGGTTTTCCATTTCACGGCCACCCCGAATGACATACCCAACGCCAGGACGCTTCTCGCCATCCAGTGAGCCACCCGCAACCGGCAGTTCTTCTAAGATATGAATGTTTTCGCCAGGCATCTGAGCATCACGAACCATGAAGACGGCCGCTGCTAAACCAGCCAGCCCGCCCCCAATAATATAGGCGTGTTTCTGTTCGATTCCCTCAGGCTTGCGAGGACGTGCAAATGCTTCATAATTACCGTTGGAATAATACATAAAAACCCCTCCAGTGTAAAATAATCCTTGCGAAAGCGATAACATCAGTTTATACGTTTAGTATAACGCTTACAAAATATTGGAACAAGTTCAGATTACCGATCTGTCTATTGATGAATCAGATTAACTAAAATGTGCAGAAATCGTCCTAAAAAGCAGCCCAGACTGCATTATTGCTAATGAATAATTGCGTTTTTCTGTTTTAGACCAAAAAAGCACAGAACGGCGGTAAGTTTCCGCAATTCTGTGCTTTCAGGTTTTAGCCCTTAAACTAATTAATGAATAAATTCTGCAATAGCCCCAAAAACAATCCCTGCTTTTGAACAACTGTATTAGGTGTCCATCAGGTGTCCCAACTTTTCAATTTAGAGTGATTACTAAAACCCCAAAACCTATCATATCAAGGCTTTGGGGTTTCTAGTTAGTTTTAGATGTCTCTGAAAAAGGAGAGTACAGGATTTGAACCTGCGCGCCCGCTCAACACGGGTTCGCCGGATTTCGAGTCCGGTGCATTACCACTCTGCCAACTCTCCATAAGTCAACGCTAACTAGTATAGCGAATTTTTACAGATTTGACAAGAGTGATCAGTAATTATTTTTGAATTTCGGTAAGCCAATTCATAAAGCGCTCTTTTTGCGAGTTGGCGACCAGCCACCAGCAAAGCGCCAGCAACAAGCCAGCCCAGACGTCACTGGCATAGTGAACGTGCAGATAGACGCGCGAATACATAATCAGCAGGATCCAGCCGGCACCAAGCATCCCGCCAAGCAGTCGGCTCCAGTTTGACTTGAGGTGCGGCCAAAGCAAAGCCAAAATCGTTAGGACAAAAATTACGGTTGCAAAGGTATGGCCACTGGGAAAGCTGTAGCCGCCGATCTTTTCTAATCGATGAGCAGGACGCGGCCGCATTACGCTGGTCTTAAAGAAAATCACCAGCAGATATCCTACAAACTGCATGGCGCCATACCACATGCTGCTGCCAAGCTGTTTTTTCCACCATAAAATCAGCATCATTACCAGCGTTACCGGTCCTAAAAACTGGGGCGAGCCTAATGCAGTGATAAAAAGCATAATACGAGTTTTCATGGCGGTAATTGGCATCGTTAAAGCAAACCCAGCCTGGTCCATGGTTTTGATCTGGGAGTCATGACGCAAAACGGCAAACATGAAAGCCAGAAAAAACAAACCGCAGACAACACCAAAATCAATCCAACGCGACTTTTTCATAATCAAAATCCTCTCAAAACTTTGCATCTAAGATAATATTTTACTATTTTTTCATTCCTTTACCAATGCCTAATCCGCGCCAATTATTCCTTCTGATCGTAATTTTGCTAAGTCAACACCCGTTTGACCGCCAAACTAAAAAACAGCCAGATTCGTCAAAGACGCGTCGGCTGTTTTAAGATCTTATTACGCCTTTTCAACCAGACAGGCCACGCCCATGCCGCCGCCAATACACAGACTGGCAATCCCGGTCCGTGCATCAAGATCCCGCATTTCATGGATCAGCGTTACCAAGATCCGCGCTCCCGAGCAGCCCACCGGATGACCCAGCGCCAGTGCACCGCCACGCGGGTTGACGCGCCGTTCATCCAGCTTGAGTCGGCGCAGGCAGGCAACCGATTGTGAGGCAAAGGCTTCGTTGATTTCATACAGATCAACATCCTCACGACTGATCCCCGTCTCGTTGAACAGTTTTTCAATTGCATAGGCCGGTCCCAATCCCATGTATGCCGGATCAATACCGACCAGGGTTGTCGCCTGCCACTCTGCTAACGGCTGCAGCCCATATTCCTTGACTGCCGATTCAGAAGCCAGCATGACGGCCGCCGCCCCATCGTTAAGTCCCGAGGCATTCCCAGCTGTAACCGTTCCCTCACTGGCAAAAGACGGCTTTAATTTCTGCAATGCTTCAATTGAGGTGTCCGCGCGCGGTGCCTCATCATCTTTAACGATCATCGTACCTTTGCGAGTCTGAACCTCGACTGGGACGATTTCGCGATCAAAGGCATGATCTTTTTGTGCCGCCACTGCTTTTTGATGACTGCGCAAGGCAAATTCATCTTGAGCCTGACGACTGATTTGATCAAGTTCAGCCACGTTTTCCGCGGTAATTCCCATTGGATAGCCGTTTTCGACATCAATCAAGGCATCTTTTTGCAAGGCGTCAATCAGCTGACCATCACCAAAACGATAGCCGCCACGAGCCTGATTTAAGATATACGGTGCTCGCGACATGCTTTCCATCCCACCAGCAATCACAATGCGGGCCTGATTTGATTGAATCAGACCGGCCGCCAGACTGACACTGGACAGACCTGAGCCGCAGACGTCATTAATCGTAATTGCTGGCGTGGCATAGTCTAGGCCTGCCTTGATCGCGGCCTGACGAGCTGGATTCTGGCCAGCACCGGCTTGAATCACGTTGCCCATTAAAACCTGATCAACGGCCTCTTTGGTTACGCCGCTGTCTTTGACGACGGCGGCAATTGCAGTTGCACCAAGCTCTACAGCAGAAACGCCAGCCAAAGACTTGCCAAATTTGCCGATTGGCGTTCGCCGAGCAGCAACGATATATGTTTTTTCCATCAAATTCCCCCACAGCATGAAATCTTGCAAACGTATCCTAGTTTATCGATTTTCACCGTTTAGTGCAATTAATTGCCCCATAAACTGGTGGCTACCTTTTGAGCTGAGGCTTTATTAATCGCGAATTGTCCAAAAGATGATTAATGATTGTTAATCTCAGCTGAATATATGGTAAAGTTTTTTATGAATACGTGAGGTGAATAATATGTTTTGGATAATTGCAACCGGCTGTGTGCTGCTGGCCGTTTTAATGCCGATATACTGGAAACGTCATCCAGAAATCAAGACCACGCCTAAGGGACTGCGAATCTTTAAAGCAGTTGCCTGGGGGCTGGCTGCCGTCATGATTGTCTGCGCGCTGCTATTTGAGCAGAAATAATCAAACCAGCATCCCGTTGCCAGCCGATTTCAGCAATATAAAAAAACAGTGCCATTGCAAGCTTAATCATCAGCCTGCCGTGACACTGTTTTTGATTTGGCTTAGTTGCGTTTGCGCAGTTCAGCCCGAATATTGGCAACATCACTGGCTTTACTGGTAAAGATCAAGTGGTCGCCAGGTTCGATCACCGTCGTCCCCCGTGGAATCAGCCACTGCGTCCCGCGGCGAATCCGACTGACCGTCATCTGATCGATAAACGGCAGAGCCTGCAATTGCTGACCTGTATAACGACGATTGCGGACTACGACTTCATAAAGCCCGGCTTCGGTACTGTTAAGCATCGTCATAATAGATGGCGATTCAATCAAAGCCCGTAAGACACTGGTTTGTACGTTGTAGACATTAAAGATCTCAACCCCCATCTTTTGCAGCTTGTTGCGCTGGTCCTCATCCAGATTGCGCTGATTTTGACCGGCGATTACGCGGTTGACGTGATGCGCTTTGGCAAGTTTAGCCAGCCGGAAATTCTTGGCATCATCCAGATAGTCAATCGCCATAATGTCACAGTCAAAAAACTTGCCCTTTTCTAAGGCGGCTTCGCTTAGTTCCGGCAGATAGGTCAGATTTTTAACTTCACTGTCATAGGTTTTATAATTGTCTTGACTGTCCGTAACCATTCGTACCTCATACCAGTTACGCGACAACTGCTGAGCGACAGGAACACTGAAGACGTTCGTACCCAAAAAGACGACACGCTGTTTGAGCTTGTCTTCTGGTGCGAGACGGTAGACCGAGTTAAAGACGATTGGCGCAATAATGCAGACAATTACTGCCGCCAAGACAAAGGCATCTGACTGTGTCGCGGTAATGGCATGCAGATTGCGTGCGACCTGCAGCGTTGGCAGAACCAAGGTGATCGTCGTAACCAGCAGGAAACCGCCAGCAAATGCATTCCGCCCATTGAAGCGCTGCCGAAAGACCAGCATTGGCGTAATCTTTGCCAGAATAAAGCAGACTACCAGTACTGGAATCAGCGCCAGAGCACGCGGATTGGTCAGCAGCGTGCGCAGATTCAGCTTGACACCGGTCATCAAAAAGAAAATCGGGATGAAAAAGCCGTAGCCGATTGAGGTGAGCTTGTCTTGAGTAGCCTCACTGGGCTCAAGCAGCTTCATTACCATCCCGGCCAAAAAAGCACCCAGGATGTTTTCGGCTCCCACCGTCTCCGCCAGCGTCACCAGCGTAAAAATCAGAAAGAAAGCCAACCGAATGTCCAGTTGTGTTGTTGCTTTGGTAACCTTGTTAAACCAGATAAACGGCTGCTTGAAACGATGCAGCAGCAGAATCGCCGCCAAAAACAGCAGCACGATCATCCATAAGCGCTCAGCATTGCCACCGTTGATCGAGGCATATACCGTCAGCGAAAGCATGGGAACGACCTCGCCTAAGACCGCCGTCAAAAGAATCGTCTGTCCCATTGGCCGGCTGAGGATCTCTTTTTCCTTCAGCGTGGCAATCACTACGCCCAGCGCCACCGTTGAAAAGATGATCGTCGCCAGCAGAACGTCATTGAACATTCCAGTTGCCTTCAATGCCATTCCAAGAATAAACGCCGTCAGCATGATGCCGACAAATGAGGCAACCGCCAGATTAACCGGCGACTTTTTGTCTTTGGGTGCCCCAGGCCGCTTTTTGAACAGGCTGAAGTTGATCTCCATCCCTGACAAAAACATCAAGACGATCACGCCCAGACTCGATAAAAAAGTCAGGTCACGGGTTTGCACAACCAGATTAAAACCGCTTTTGCCCAAGATGATGCCCACGATAATCTCGGCCACCGCGGTAGGTACGCTGGCAACCTTAAAGTGCGCCATCAATATTGGAATCAGCAGGGCTGAAAACATAATAATAAACATTGAAAGCTGTTCCATTATTTAATTTCCTCCACTTTTTGTTTAATTTTATTGATTGTTTGGGTTAAAATAAATACATAAAGTTACAAAATCCAAATAAGGGGACCTGAAAATGTCACAAAAACTATCGGCATGTACCAGCATTCTGATTGGTAAAAAGGCCAGTCGCGATGGCTCAATCATGATCGGCCGCAATGAAGATGCCAAGGCAGCCTGGCCAAAACGTCTGGTTGTTCACGCGCGCGGCGAGATGCCATCTCAATTCGTTTCTAAAGATACCAAACTTGAGCTGACGCTGCCTAAGATCAGTGCTCGCTATACGGCAACGCCAGAATGGACCGACAAGTACGGCTTGTTTGAAGAAGCCGGCATCAATGAATACGGTGTAGCCATGAGTGCAACCGAAAGCGCCTATTCCAACGATCTGGTGTTAGGCTATGATCCACTCGTTAAAGAAGGCTTAAACGAAGAGGCCATGGTTACGGTTGTTTTGCCATACGTCAAGACTGCTCGCGAAGGGGTGCAAAGACTTGGCGAGCTGGTTGCCAAATACGGAACCGGCGAAACCAATGGCATTTTGTTTGCTGACGATGACGAGGCCTGGTATCTTGAGACTGGCGCTGGTCACTACTGGGTTGCCCAGCGGATTCCCGATGACTGCTATGCTGTCGTTGCTAATCAATTAGCCATCCAGGAGATTGATTTTAACGATCCAGACAACTTCATGTACCATCCTGGAATTCAGGAATTCGTCGAAAAGAATCATCTCAATCCGCACCCTGGTATCTTTAACTTCCGCCAGATCTTTGGTACGGCTGACCGTTCAGATGCCGTCTATAGTGAGCCGCGCGTTTGGTATGGTCATCAAATGTTCAGTCCCAAAGCTGCGCAAAACGAACAGCCGGAAGCTGCCGACCTGCCGTTTTTGATGAAGCCTGAACGCAAGCTGTCAATCTTTGACGCCCAGGCCTACCTTGGCTCCCATTATGAAGGGACGCCGTTTGATCCAATTGGTACCGGTTCGGATGAAGAAAAGCACCGCTACCGTCCCATCAGCCTGGCTAAAACGCAGGAAGCCCACATTCTGCAGACGTCCCGCGCCTCCAAAAACAGCATTCACTGGATTGCCATGGGGGTCGCCAATGAATCAACGTTTGTTCCATTCTTCAGCAACATCAACGACACTCCAGCACCATACAAGCGAGGCAAGCTGCCGGCTCAGCTCAACTCGGCATACTGGATCTTTAAGCATGCCAGTGTTTTAGTCGACAGTCACCTGCACGATTTTCTGCCAATGCTTCGCGATGTCCAAAAAGACTGCAACGCCAAGGCTATTGCCATGATTCAGGCAACCGACGAAAAGGCAGCTGGTCTGGCCGGCGCCAAACTGACCAACTATTTGACGCGTCAGTCAGAAAACTTCGCAACCGACGTTTTAAACGCCTACCGTCAGCTGAGTCTCGAATTGATCACCAAAATGACTGATTACTGTCCTTTGAATTTTAACACAGATGAAAACCTGTAATAAATAATCTCATCTTGATAAAAGACTGACGGTGTCCTGCACACATGTCAGTCTTTTTTTAAATCAGTACTCAACTTCTTGACTCTTTAATTGATCGTTTCAGAGTCTGTGGTAATTTCTTTTTTATAACGATTAAATAAGCTAAAATAGTTAAGTATGTTCAAAATGTCTGGCTGATGCTGCTCAGTCTGGCAGATTAACTTAAAGCGAGGTTTTTTAAATGATCGGAATCTGGGCCAACGTTGGCGCGGTAGTTGTCGGTACTGCAATCGGCTGTTTTTTTAAGCAGTTCTTACAGGAAAAATACATTGAGACCCTCTGGATAGCATTAGGCTTTGCTGCTCTTGGCGTTGGACTGCAGTCGGTCATCAGCAACATGCCTAAAAGCAGCTACCCGGTCCTTTTTATCATCAGCCTGGCAGTTGGGATCCCGCTAGGCACCTATTGGCAACTGGATGACCGTTCCAACCACTGGCTCAGCACGCGTTTTTCCTCTAAGCTTGGCGAAGGCGTGGCCACGGCAAGCTTTTTAGACTGCATTGGTGCTTTAGGGATCTTAGGACCAGTCGTTGCCGCAACCAATGGCAATCAGACGATGCTTTATACCAACGCCATGCTGACGCTGGTCTGCGGCATTATTTTTGGGACCGGCTTTGGCTGGGGGATGCTTTTGGAAACGCCGATCGTTTTAGTCTGGTTTGGCGGCATCTATTTAATCGCCAAGTTTCTGTCCGCCAGTTTCTTTTCCAATGCCTTCGTGGTTGAGGAATCAATCGTTGGCGGCTTTCTGATTGCCGCGTCTGGCTTCTCGCTGTTAAAAATCAAGGAGTTCAAGACGCTGGACATGCTGCCATCCTTATTGGGACCGCTGGTGTTCTTTTTGTTTAAAAACATCTTTTAGCCGGATTGGCAGCGATCGGCTTAAATCCGTTCCAGCTCTCCTTCATTGATTGAAAAGCCATCACCATTTAAAAACTCGCCTCAAGCGGCTGTTATGCCCTTTGAGACGAGTTTTTTTAGCAGTAGCATCCATAAAATGAGTGCCAGCCGTGGTGTACGCATGGCAGCCAATGCATGGACCGGCTTTGGCAGTAGTTGTAGCCATACCAGCCAGAGTAATGAACATGAACAACGATGACAACCACTACCCGCTTGCAGCCAGAGTCAGTTGGCGCAGTCGGTGCAGTCGGCGCGGTTGGCGCAGTTGGTGCGGTCGGCGCAGTTGGTGCCGTGGCCGCTGTACCTGCCGTGCCCGCAGTTGGTGCCGAATGAAAGGGCGGGCCTTGGCGATGGCTTCTTGGTATACCAAAGCATCACTGGTATATTGTGTTTTTTTACCCTGCATCAAAAAACGCGTACTGAATTCAAAATCTTCTAAATTCATCTGTCAATTGAAAAGCTTTTTTAATAAAATCAGCTTTTATGATTTTAATTTTATTTTAATATATGCAAATAATCTAGCCTCTTAAATGAATATATGCAAACAGTCAACGTTAAAAAAATAATATTTAGTATTCCTACCTAATGTACGAAACGTAAATTAATCAATTCAATTTCTGCAAATAAGCCATGAATTTGCGAATTATTATACAAAAAATAAAAAGCACCTGAAAGATTCAGATGCTTAGTATAGTTATTTAGTTTTGTACAGTAAGTGTTACCCAAACCTATGGCAGACAGCTGACTGCCTGTTTAGTAGCATGCATTGAGGTCAGCTTTAACGAATCGTTTACTGTCGGCCCTAAATCATGCCGATCTGATTGAGCCACCCAAGCCTGCTTGTTTGTCTGAACATAGCTCTCGCCAGCCGAGACATTTCCCAGATCAAGCTGCAGCTGATGGTGACGAACCAAGTAGCGAGTTCCATTTTGATCAAAAGCTGCTTGATAGGCTTGCCGATGATTTAAAATTCGGCGCAGCTGCTTTTGATTATCGACCCTAATATATTTTCCCCGATATCTGCCAGCGCCAAATACCACATACTGGTAGTCATTTGACGTGCTGGTCAGTTCTGCTTTGGCTGCAGATGATGCTTGATAGCGATAGACGCGATTGACCAACGGATGCGCCTGCATAAATCGATAGCCGCGATACCCCCAAAACGAAACCACTAAAGCTAGCAACAATAATAGAATGATCTCGACAAAACGCTGTTGTCTTTTCATTGTTATCCCCCTGTTTATTTCGGTGCCAGACTATGCGTATCCAGTCTGCACGTCACATTTAGAATAACCTTTTGCAGAGAGATTTTGCAAACATAATTTATGGATTGGAAACTGAAGAGCTGTGACTTACCCGTTTATTTTTACTATTGACGGCATTAGGCTGATCACTGTCCAGTAAATATTCCTCAATCAAATTAATGATCTGGCGATTTTGCGGCAGTGATGAGTGTTGCGCCTTGCTGCCGGTAACCGTCATCTCGGTATAGTGCTTAACCTGTTTTTGATAGATATAGCGCCCCGCTCTTACGCTGCCTAATTTAACGATGCCGTCTTCAGTATAGGTATCGGCACCAGAAACTGAATAGACATCCAGGCTGGACGGCAGCTGATCACGATGCTTCAAAAAGTAAGTGTACATCTGCGTCGGATTGCTGGTTGAGCTTTCATTAAGATTAAATGGCGAGCCAACCGTCATCAACCGTTTGATCTTTACATAGTCTGAATAATCTGAGTAGTATTTTTCCAGCCAGAGGGTCCAGATCAAGCCACCGTTGGAATGACCAAATGCTTTAAAATTATTGAACTTATATTGATCAATCAGCTCGTTAAAGGCTTCATCAAACATTTTGGCCTGTTTCTTGATGTTGTCATAGCCATCATGATTGTTTTGAAAACCCACGACAATAATCGGCTCATTGTCGCCACTGCTGATCTTGCCAGTATATGTAATCTTACCGCTGTTGTAGACCTCCAGCTTTAATAGACTGTGCTTGTGACTGGTGTCTTTATTAAGCAGCGTCACCATTTCATCAAAGCGATTCTTGGTTGCCGAACTGCCTGGAATCATAATGACCGGCGACATCTGAGCCTTGCTGCGCTGTGCCAGATAGTGGTTGTTGTCTTTCATCCAAAAGTAGGCCGGAAACGCCAGGACAATCAGCAAGACTACGACAAAAATCAATAAGCGCATGCTGCGTCGGCGCTCTTTATCATTAATAATCAGCATTATGCCACCGCCTCGATCTGTTGTGTTTTAAGTTCAGCACCAAGCGCCAACCGAACGAATGGGATATATACCCAGACATCAAAAATCAGCAGCACCAATGAAAACAGCAGTGCCTCCCAATCACCATTGGAACCGATAAATGCCGCCAGTGGCCCAGGAGTCCCCATTGGCAGTGGATAGGGCGTTGCCGGGATCAGATGCATTAAGGTTGCCAAAGCGCCCAACAAAAGATTAGCCAAAGGCAGCAGGAGATAAGGCAGCAAGAAGACGGGATTTAGGATTACTGGCAGACCGGTCATCAAGCCATAACCGCTGTTAAACAGGGTCGGCAATAGGTTCCAACGTGCCAACCGCTGAATTTCCGGCTGCCGACCAACGATGATCAGGGCAATCACTAAAGCCAGCATGACTCCATCACCGCCAAAGTTGGCAAATGAGCTGTAAAGCGTAGAAGTTAGGCATTTGTATGGCACGTTCCAGCTTGAGCCATGCTGAAAGGCGTAGTTCAGATTGGCTGCCGCCGCGCCGGTCAATCCCTGAGCAACCGTGTTGATCGTTGGTCCGCCAATGCCCAGCCAGCTCATCAATAACGAAACGGCAATCAAAGGAAGGGCCACCCATAGCGACTGATTACCCTGGCCAAAGTTCTCCAACCAGGTATAGGCAAGATCCAGCCAGGAACTTAACGTCAGCCAGTTGAACAATGCTCCTAAGGCCGCGCCGACTGCCAGCGAAAAAAACAGCGGACGGATAGCATTCAGAGCACGCTGCTGCATTTTTTCCAGCGTCTCAATCGTCTGATCGCTGGGCTCGCCGCCTTTTCCCAGCCAACGATAGACCTGCCCAACACCATAGCCAACGATCAGCGCAAACAACACACTGCGCACGCTCAAAAGATTCCAGTCAAATGAGATCATGTTGGGATTGCTTGTACGCGTATAGCGAAAGGCCAGCAAAAGCATGGTGGCAAAACCGGTCATCCCTGCCATCGGTGCATCCTGATGATAAAGTTTGGCAGTATAGCGGGCCGCAGCATAGGCAGCCATCACGCCAAACATCCCAAACGTAATCTTGGCCAGACCGCCCGTGAGCCCCGTAATACCAGTCCAAAGCCAGTCTGGCATGATGTCGCCCAGATCGGCAACATTAAAGAAAAAACTATCTGTGGCAAAGAAGGCTTTTTTCAGCATCACTGCCAAGGTCCCGACATAGGCGATTGGAAACAGCAGCATCAATGTCTGCCGGGTAATTTTTATAAAAGAGCGCTGATTGAAACGCACCGTCCATTCCACTAATCTGTTCAGCATAGCTTCACTTCACTTCTTAAAAGATTGTTTAGACTTAGTATAACGCGAACCGGCTGATAACAGCATGTTTGCAAAAATAAAAAGGTTCATGGCTGACGATTTCAGACCATGGACCTTTTTAGCTACCAGCTGGCTTTTTTGACGCCTGGCAGCTGACCTTTGTGTGCCAACTCACGGAAGTTCAGCCGTGACAAGCCGAATTTACGCATATAGGCATGCGGACGGCCATCCAAGCGGTCACGGTGATGCAGGCGCACCGGTGCCGAATTGCGCGGCAGCTTGGACAGACCAATATAGTCACCGGCGGCTTTCAGTTCGGCACGCTTGGCCGCGTACTTTTCGACCAGCGCTTCTTGATGCTTGAGCTTGGCAATCTTAGACTTTTTTGCCATTTTCTACCCTCCATATTTAATGTAGATTTTGATTAAAAATAAGATTTTTACATTTGCATAGTCATTCGTTGGTTATTATGCCAATTTGCGTTTTTGAATGCAAATTTTTTGCCTTACTTTTTGTAATTAAATCAGATTAAATGGGAATCTGGCAAAAAAGCGACCATTAGTTGGTCAATATGTCAGGAACGCTTCTTAACTCGTTTGGCATAAGCCTGGTACTCAGCCAGATAGTCCCATTTGCGATTGATCTGATCAAGCAGCTCTTGATCATGCGTATTGACTCGGCCAGTTTCAAGCGTCCGCTTATAAAGTTCCAGGTAAGGAATATCTGATTCAACAGCCAACTCATACTCTGATTCACGATCATAAGGTACGTGCCGATAGTCTAATTCGGCAATCCCATCATCGTCAACCTCCAAGATCAGATAATGAGCCCGCGTATCGTGCTGCAGCGGCCACCAGCCATTAAACGGCTCCCCGACCGATCCCGGATTCAAGATCAAGCGCTCATCACTGGCATAGCGCATCAGACTGTGATGAACGTGAGCATAGATCGCCACGTCTTGCTGATCGAAATTTTCAAACAGCTGGTCAAAATGCTCGACTGGATTGGTGGGAAACAGCGCCTGCCCCATGTTGAGCGTCGGCAGATTATGCGAAATGCCAAACGTTAATTTGCCAGCCTGCTTTTGAACATGCAGCGGCCAACTGGCAATCTCATCAATCACAGCGGCGGAAACATGCTCGCCAACGTACTGTGCCAAACGAGCAAAATAGATTCGCGAGGGCTTTTCAAGATCCATCTGTCCCCGCACGCCCTTGACCGTTAAATCATCCCAGTTGCCGCGTACCATTACGCTTGGCTGCATTTTTTTAATCAGACGCCAGATCTCCATTACGCCTGGGCCGGGCATCAACAGGTCGCCAATAAACCAATATTCATCAACACTATGGCGCAGACTGTCAGCATACATTGCCTGTAAAGCATGCAGATTGCCGTGCACGTCGGAAAATACCGCGATTCGCTTGCTCATCATGTCACCTCATTATTTATTCACAAGAACAATCATATCAAACCTGACTGACCTCTGAGCAAAAAAATCGAAAAATCATCCTGGTGGACTTGTTTTGCATGACGCTTTCAATGCTAGACTAGATTGGTATGAAATTATATCTTTAATCTACTTTTGTTGCTTGATATTTTATGAAAGGAAGTCTGTTATGTCCGCAACCAATATCGACGCGCGCACTCGCCGCAGCGTAACGATCATCCTGCTGGTTGCCAGTTTCATCAGTCTGGCAAGTCAAACTATGATGGTTACCGCCTTGCCAGTGATTAAAAACGATCTGCACGTTTCGCTAAATGCCGCTCAATGGCTGACGACCGGCTATACGCTCTTGATCGGGGTTATCACGCCATTATCGTCAAACATCTATGAACGCTTTACCAACCGCAGCGTCTTTTTATCAACGGTTGGGACCTTCATCATCGGCACGCTGATTGGCTGCTTTGCAAATAATTTCTGGCTGCTGCTATTGGCACGCTTGGTTCAGGCCTGCGCTGGCGGAATCTTAATGACGTTTCAGATGACGACGATGATTACCATCTATCCACCTGAAAAGCGCGGTTCCGTTTTGGGAATGTCTGGTCTGGTGATTGCTTCTGGACCAGCTTTGGGACCTTCTTTATCGGGACTGATTCTGGAATACTTCTCATGGCGCTATATCTTTATTTTTGTCTTGCCATTAATGATTTTGGTCTGGCTGGGCGCGTTCTTTAAGATGCCCAACTTTTCTCAACCACGCCCCATCAAGATCGATCTGGTGTCGGTCTTGATCTCATTAATCGGATCATCACTGATTTTGGGCAGTCTGACCGTCTTTGAGCTCAACTTGCTGATTGGCCTGGCGATGCTGCTGATTGGGCTGATCATTATCTGGTTCTTTATTAAACGCCAGCTGCGAATGGCCGATCCAATGCTGAAAGTCCAGATCATTCGCTACCCTTCATTTCGAATGATGACGGCAGTCGGCTGCTGCGCATTTATGATTCTGCTGGGAACCGAGCAGCTGTTGCCGATCTTTACCCAAAACGTGATGCATATCGGCAGCTTTGAATCCGGCTTGATTCTGCTGCCTGGCGCCATCTGTAATGCTTTGTTTGCGCCAATTGCTGGTCGGCTCTACGATCAATACGGTCCTAAATGGCTGATAACGACTGGCGGCATCTTGACGCTTTTGGCTTCGATTCCGCTGGTTCATGTCAGTGCCCACATGCCAGTCTGGGTTTTGACCGTTGCCTATATGATTCGATTGATCGGCAACTCATTTTTGTTCAACCCCGCTCTTTCCGAAGCCTTCTCGCAGCTGGCACCTCAAGAAAACAGTCACGGAACGGCTCTTAACAATACGCTGCGGCAAGCCTGCGGGGCAGCTTCAGTCACGCTTCTGGTCGTTATCTCCGGTTTACCGGCTTCTTTGACGATGGGCGTTCGAGCTGCCATGTGGGTAACCGTTGTTCTGGCTGTTTTAATGTTGGTGATCTTTTATCGCTACCTTAGCTGGCAGAAGCATCAGCGGATCTAAGCCTGCTCATTGATTTAGCTATAATCTGATTGGAAGGTGATCTTTTGGAAGACTCAAACATCGGTACCCATCACGAATTACCCAGTAAATGGCACCAGACCTTTTATACGCTTTGGCTGGGCTGTTTTGTTACCGGGATGGGATACTCGATGACAATGCCGTTTATCTCGCTTTTTATCAATGAGCTGGGAAATTTCTCCCGTTTTGAGCTCAACTTGTATTCAGGAATGGCATTTGCCGCCACGTTTATTTCCCAGGCAATCGTCTCGCCATACTGGGGCAGTCTTGCCGATCGCAAAGGCCGCAAGCTGATGTGTATGCGGGCTTCCGGCGTCATGGCATGCACGATTTTTATTACTGGGCTTTCGGTCAACGTCTGGATGATTATCGGCATGCGCTTTTTACAGGGCGCGTTCTCTGGATATATTAATAATTCGATCGCGCTGATGGCCGGTGAGACCCCGCACAGCAAATCAGGCTGGGTAATGTCGGCTATGACGACGGCCGGGGTTACCGGCAACCTGATTGGACCGCTTTTGGGTGGAGCCTTGTCTGGCGCCTGGGGCTATCGAATCCCGTTTTTTATTACCGGCGGATTGATGTTTGGCGTTTTTATCGCTACTTCATTTTTAGTCAAGGAAAAATTTACGCCGATCAAAAAAGAGAACATGAAGCCAATGCAGGCATTGATGGGCCAAATCGACAACCGCCAATTGATCGTGGTTATGTTTATCACAACCATGCTGGTACAATCATCAGTGATGTCGATCAACCCGATCGTATCGCTTTATGTCAAGGAAATGATGCATGATACCGGCAATATTGCTTTTGTTGCCGGTATCGTTGCTGCCACGCCCGGACTGGGAAATCTGGTGGCTGCTTCTAAAGTCGGTCATACCATGGATCGAATCGGCCCCAAAAAAGTTTTGACGACTGGACTGATTGTCGCGGCCGTGCTTTTTATCCCGATGACTTTGACCAATTCGCCTTGGATGCTTGCGTTCTGGCGCTTCTTGCTTGGTTTTGCCAATGCTGCTTTAATGCCGGCTGCGCAGACGATTCTGACGTTGGAAGTGCCAACCGAGGCGTTTGGGCGCATCTTCAGCTATAATCAATCATTCCAGGCTGCCGGCTCTGTCTTGGGCGCGCTGCTTGGCTCAACCATCTCTGGCCTGTTCAGCTATTCAGCCGTCTTTGCCATTACCGGCTGTACCCTGCTGCTGGACTTTTTGCTGGTCTATCTGACACAGCACCGCGCTAAAACTATCAATTAAAGTCAAAAGCATCACTTGACGTTATTGTCAGGTGATGCTTTTTTCTAATATTAATGATACATTCAACCGCCTGCTTCTTTGCTAAGAAACGGGCGGTTTTCATTATCTGGTCTGATTTCAAATACGGCCATTAATCAGTAGCAATAACAGCTAGGAATTGGCGATGCCGTGCATGACCAGACTCGTTCCTTCATCAGCTGCCGTTTGCAGATCAAAATGCTGGTCAAGCAGAACCATCCTGGCCGTATAGCCTAAAAGCGTCGAGATCATCAGCTGGACGATGCTTTGAGTTGCCAGGTCTGCTCTGATCTGTCCTCGATTTTGATAAAATTCAAAAATCTTTAAAAACGGTGCGGCAACCTGTTTGGTAAAGGCAGCAGCCACCTCTTGACGCAGACGTGGCTGTTCTAAAAACGATCCACACATTAACCGAGCAAAGTTGCGATTGTTGTCGACCAGCTGCAGCCGATTCAAAATCATCTCGTGAACCAGATCGCCTAATCCTGGATATTGACGTACCAAGATCTCCTGTGTAAACTCAGTCGTAACCTGGGGAATTACGAATTCACGGACTGGCGTTAGAATTGCCGTCAAAATCTCTTGTTTGGTCTTAAACTGCTTATAGACCGTTCCTTCAGCAACACCGGCTTTTTGGGCAATCTGCCGCGTACTGGTCTGGTTAAAGCCCTGGGTGGCAAACAGCTCCATACTGGCACGCAAAACCGCCTGCTGACGCTGGGTTATATCCATCTTAGCCAGCATGTTTTCAAAAATATCTTCAGCCATCTCAACAGCTCCTTTAAACTGGACGATATTTTCTTAACGATAACACATTAAGAATGATAAACAAAACTGCAAAGCCAACCAGAATGCCCAGCTCACTGCCAACCTGCAAAAGACCAGCACCTTTTTCAATGAGGTTGGTCATTGCCGTTGAGCCATAATAAAGCGGCGCACAATAGCCAATCAGCTTTAGCCAGTGCGGCATGGTATCAAACGGAATCAGCCCAGAAAACAGAATCTGTGGAATAACGATGATTGGTACAAACTGCATCATCTGGAATTCTGATTGAGCAAATGCCGAGATCAAAAGGCCTAAGGTGAGCGCAACCAACGCAACAAGAATATTGGTTAAAAAGACGCCGCTAAGACTGCCCAAAACCTGCATTTTAAAAATCCAGATGCTAAAGCCAACGATAATCAAGGTCTGCACGATCGCAAACGTGCCATAGCCAAGGATATAGCCGCCGATCAATTCACCGCGACGAATCGGAGTTGCCAAGACCCGATCCAGCGTGCCGCGCGTCCGTTCTCTGAGCAGTGCAATTCCTGAAATCAAAAAAACAAAGAAGAACACGACAAAACTGATCATAATTGGAAAAATCGCATCGAAATAAGTCGAATCGGCACTGCCATATAGATACTTGACCGCAACTTTTTTCTCGGCCGTTGACTGACTGCCAACTGACAGCTGCCTGCCTGTCGCCGGTAGTTGAGCAAGCAGTGTTTGGAGCATTGCCTGCTGCTGTTTGATTATTCGTGTCTGGTTCTGCAGTGCCAGTTTGATCTTTGCCAGACTGAGGCCTTGGCGAATCAGCTTACTTTGCGATGGGTTGCTGTTTGCCAGCGTCAATGTCAGGCGACCGTGTTCTTCTTTTAAAACACCAGCGTAGTCATGTTTTCTGATCAGCTGGCGGGCCGTTTGATCTTTGTTCTTTTTAATCTTAACGACTTTGAGATGTTTGGTGCCGTCAACCGCCTTAACCAATGAGGCATCAACATTCTGTGTCGCCAGGACGGTCGTTTGCGTGGCATTGGTCTGAAAGATGGCCCAGATCAAAGACAGCATCAGTAACGGTCCAAACATCATTAAAGCCAGCGTACGCCGATCACGCAGCATTTCCAAAACAACTCGCTTAAAGACTGCTAAGATGCGCATCTTGAATCCTCCCTGCTTTTAAGAATACTTCTTCAACGTTATCAACGGCATACCGCTGTTTCAGATCAAGCGGTGTGCCGGCAGCAATCGCCTCACCATTTCGAATCATCAAAAGCTGCGTGGCCTGTTCAGCATCCTCCATTACATGCGTTGTCATCAGAATCGTTTTGCCGGCTGCTGCCAGCTGCTTTAACTCCTGCCAGATCTGGATCCGCAGCTCGGGGTCAATCCCCACGGTCGGTTCATCCAAAATCAAAAGCTCACTGGTTCCCAACAGCGTAATTGCCAATGAAAGCCGCCGCTTCATACCGCCAGAAAAGTCAGCCACGCGTCGATCCAGAAACGACTGCAGACTAACCACCCGCGCAACTCGCTCAATCTCTGCAACAGTCTGCTGATGCGGCATTTTGCGCAGGCTGGCAAAGAACTGAAGATTTTCACGGGCTGTAAGCGTATCGTATAGAGCATCCGTCTGTCCCATATAGCCAATCTTTTCCAGCAGGTGTCGATTCGGCATGGCTTGGCCAAAAACGCGTACCGTGCCGCTCATTGGCTTGATCATCCCCATAATTGCCCTAATCAAGGTGGTTTTACCCGAACCACTGGGACCAAGCAGCCCAAGAATCTCACCAGGACGAACGATAAGATTGATGTTTTTGACTACGGGTTTTTGCTGATAGCCAATCTGGAGGTCGGTAATTGCAATCGTATTTTCCATTGTTTCCCTCTTTTCATGAAGTGAGTATGCACTCATTATAGCGGACGTCAAAGTGAGTCGCAACTCACTTTTCAGCAAAAATTAAAACGGCTGGTCGTCGAATGCTTTAATCTAGTGAATCGCTCAGCAGCATGTTTCTGTTGACCTTTTTTTTGCAGCCACTAAAAAAAGCGAATGACCGCCAAAAAAGTCACTCGCTCTCGGAATTAGGAAAATTTGAAGTGTGCCAGCGCTTGCCGACGCTGACAACTAATTAGAAGTCTTCGTTCGCAGATAGATTTCTAACTATACGTAATATTATACGAATAAAATCATTGCTTGTCATTAGGCATGTCAACTAAAATTTTCCATTGCACTTGTTTTATTCGCCTAATTCGCCTGGGTCATCATTGCCGCGCAAAAGCCGATGGACGCCTAGAGCCTGGTAGAGCTCGAACGATTCAGGCATGACGCCGGGAACAAAGCCAAATCGATTGCTGATCTTATTCAGCCGGTATTTGATCGTATTTCGGTGAACGTAAAGCAGATCACCAGCCTGCTCTATATTCTGCGGCGTGTCAAGCAAAAAGGCCATTAGTGTTTCTACCAGATTATGCTGCATGGAGTCCAACCGTTTTTGCCAACGAATGACCTCAGTGCCTTCTTCCTGCAGCTCTCTTTGACAGCCCCGCGCAAACTCTAAATCAGCCTGATTCAAAAACAAGCGATATGGCAAGATCGTACGGGCTGCTGGCAGGTATTGAGTGACCAGCTGATACAGTCTTTGAATGCCACCAACGCCATCAACCAAGGCGGCTTCGACTACGACACATTGAGCAGCCAATTGATGATCGTCCTTCTTAAAGTCAGTTTCCCAATTCTGCCAGTTTTGATAGGAAGGCGTCTTTTCCAACAATACGATCAATTGGTCATTATACCAGTCACTGATCAGCTGGTCGGTATATTGCTCAGTCAGTTGATCAACCCATTTTTTCATCTTAGCTTTGTTAACATCATTCGGACAGCTGACAATCAAGGCAGCCTGCGTATTTTTAGGCTCAAAACGGTACTGGCGACCAAGTTTGGCGGCCCGAACGATCTGTCCTTGAATGATGGCGCGAATCAGATTTTGATCATCCTGATTCTGCCCGCCCCAAAGATTCAAGGCCGTCTGCAGCGTTTCAGCCACTCGCTCGCACGTCAGATTGGTTACCGTCTGGCGGCCAACGAACAAGACCGTCTCCTCACTGTTTGGCAAGCGCCAATGCGTAATCTTCATACCATCAGATGTAGTTACCGGCAGCTCGCCATTCATATTAATTTTTTCAACCACGTTCAAGAGACTTTCCCAGTTGACAACCGCTTCTTTAGGCCAATTTTCACGATACACGATCTCGCCTTGGTCATCGATAACTGCCAATGAAGCCTGTATCTGTTCGGCCAAAAGCTTTAGGACCTCGCCAACGCTGCGCCGATATTCCGGCATTGCCGAAACGCGACCGATAATTGTCGGTGCAAAGCTGGGATGACGCATCCGATCTTGGAAAATCGCAAACATGATTTCAGAGATAACGGCACTATAGGTCATGTTCTTTTGCGTTTCCTGGGCAAAAATCATCAAGAAGTTGAGACGATCAGCCGTTTCCTTGATTTCAGCAGGGAGACTTGGTACCCGCTCGCCAACATAATAAATTACCACGCCAACACAACCAGTTTTGGCCAGCTGTTCGATTTTAGTGCAATCCGTTACCAGATCATAGTTGTCTTGTTCAATTGAGGTCAGCAGCAGCTGTTCATTAGCCGAATTTTCCGGCTGATAGAGTTCTCGTTGGGCCACCGACGTCGCTGTAAAGTCGATTACCGATACTGTTGAAACTATTCGATCCAGCCCTGCTTCGCCTGCTGCGATGTGTGATCGCGACAGGGTTGGCAGTTTCAATAGGTCGCGAACCCGGACACTCATATTCTCCACTCCCAATTCTAAATTAAAAAAATATTAGAATTATGATACCATATTCTAAATAAATCCGCAATTTCTCATTTAATAATAAAAAAAAGACCGTTAATTGTCAATTTAACCAGACAAGTACGATCTTTAACATTATCGTTAATTTTTAAAACTGTGAACCGGTGCCGGAATCGTGCCGCCGCGACTGATCATGGCTGCTGAAGAGGCGTGACTGACATCCATGATTGGCGCATAGCCCAGCAGACCACCAAATTCAACCGTATCGCCAACCTTTTTACCGGGAACCGGAATGACTCGGACCGCCGTCGTTTTGGCATTGATCATCCCAATTGCGGCTTCATCGGCAATCATCCCGCTGATAGTTGAAGCTTCGATATCACCCGGTACCGCAATCATATCAAGCCCGACCGAGCAGACCGCCGTCATGGCCTCTAGCTTGGAAACGTTCAAGTAGCCAGCATTCACGGCTTTGATCATCCCAGCATCTTCAGAAACCGGAATGAAAGCGCCGGAAAGCCCGCCGACATGACTGCAGGCCATAATGCCGCCTTTTTTAACAGCATCGTTAAGCATTGCCAAAGCTGCAGTCGTTCCATGCGCGCCAACGCTTGAAAGCCCGATTTCTTCCAAGATTTCGGCAATTGAGTCGCCAATCGCTGCCGTGGGGGCCAATGAAAGGTCAACAATTCCAAATTTGGCGCCTAGACGCTTGGCCGCCGTGGTACCAACCAATTGCCCCATCCGAGTAACCTTAAAGGCCGTCTTTTTGATGGTTTCGGCTACGACGTCCATTGATTCGCCCTTAACCTTTTCAAGGGCTGCCTTGACAACCCCTGGACCCGAGACTCCACAGTTGATGACGACATCCGATTCGCCAACGCCATGAAAGCCCCCTGCCATAAACGGATTATCTTCGACCGCGTTGCAGAAGATCACCATCTTGGCATTGTTCATGTAGTCCAGTTCGGAAGCTTCTTTAACGACTTCCCCCATTTCCTTGACGGCATCCATGTTGATCCCCGTTCTTGTGGAGCCAACATTAACGGATGCACAGACCAGGTCAGTCTGCGTCAAGGCTTCAGGCAGCGACTTGATTAGCGTCTTGTCGCCATTTTGGTAGCCCTTTTGAACCAGTGCTGAATAGCCGCCAATAAAATCAACGCCTACCGTTTTGGCAGCTCGATCCAAAGCCAGGGCATACTTGACATAGTCGTGATCACCAGAAGCCGCGGCAATCAATGAAATCGGCGTCACCGTGATACGCTTGTTGGCAACTGGAATTCCGAATTCAGTTTCGATTTCCTCGCCAACCCGCACCAGATCCTTGGCCTTTTTCGTAATCTTGTCGTAAATTTTTTGACAGGCCCGATCACTGTCGCTGTCGATACAATCAAGCAGCGAGATCCCCATCGTAATCGTTCGCAGATCAAGTTTTTCCTCAGAGACCATGCGAACCGTTTCCATAATCTTTTCAGTTTCCAAAACAGGCCTCCTATAGCTGGTGCATAGCGTCATACATTTCTTGGTTGCGAATGTTGATGTCAACGCCCAGTTTGGTGCCTAAAGCATCCAGTTCTTGGGTTAGCTTTTCAAAATCAGCAGCATCATCGTCTACATCGACCATCATCATCATCGTAAAGTATCCATCCATAATAGTTTGAGAGACGTCTACGATATTAATGTCATTTTGAGCCAGATAGCTGCTGACCCCTGCAATGATCCCGGTTTTATCCTTGCCAATCGTGGTTAAAATCGCCCGCATAATGTTCCTCCTAAAATCTGCTTAGAAAATGATTATATTTATCTTAACATATTGAACGAACATTTTTAACCATTCAATCATTAATAGAAGTGAATTTTAATGATTTTTAATAGCGTTCCGATATTTCAGACGGTTAAATCAGAAAAACACGAATGTTATCGCTGTAAAAGACTATTCACCTTTAAAACGGCGAAACGCTTGGCCAAACCGCAGCTTGAACCTAGCCAACAGCTTAGGATCTAGCTGCATTGTTGAAATCAGCGGACTGGCTGGATCATCAGCATCTAATGGCGCCATAATGCCGGTAGTCAATGGCCAAAAAAGTGCAATCTCATCGGGCAGATTCGGATCATCTGGATGGCTGGCCACGTACTCATCGAAAAACAGCGCGATTTGCTGCGTCTGCTCCATAAAATCATACATAGCGGATTCGACTGCCCGCTGCTCGGCATTCTGACGATAGATCACTGCACTGCGCTCCCAGTCATAAAGTCCTGATTTGGTAATCTCATTGAATAAAACAGCCAGCCCGGCCATAAAATCAGTATCATCATCGATTGCTACGCGCATCCCCAAAATCTCAGCATAGGAGAGCTCCGCTACGCCAATCATCTCTTCATCAGCAACCGGATTATAGATCGTGATCGTCCAGCGAGAATCAAACTGATCCGGCTTGGCACTATAATCAACCTTTAAAATCTCATCACTGGCAACCGGCTCTTGATTGATCAGTTCCGCAATCACGCAGCGCGCCATAAAAATACCAATCAAAGTTGCACTGTCAGGTAGCGGCAAGCTCGTGTAGTCCGCCAGATCATCCTGCAGGTCTAGCAGTTCGTTTTGATATTTGCGAATCATGGCAGCCTGCTGTTCGGAAGTTAAAAAATCGTTTCCCCATTTACGACCTAATTCATATAAGTAGACATCACTGTTAAGCATTCGGATGATGTCTTGCCAAGTTATCGTTTTCAAAGCTTTCACCATTTTCTTTTCCTAATTCTGGGTTGGTATCTCATTTTAACACGTTTCCCAATTGCGAACAAATGTTTGAGGAACAAAAAAAAAACCAGACCGCTCTTTTCGATCTGGTTTGAATTTAATAGTTTTATCGCTGATAGACAACCTTACCATCAACCAGCGTCAGATCAGCCGTGCCATATACCTGCTCACCGGTAAACGGATTGTTGACGCCTTTGGAAAGATAATCAGCTTCATTAAGCGTTCGCTGCGTGGTCAAGTCGAAGATCACGATATCGGCTGGCTTGCCCGGTTCCAGATGCCCAGCTTCATGCAGACCAAAAATGTCAGCTGGGTTGGTGCTCATCCAGTTCAGCAGCTGTTCCAAGGTGCAGATGCCGCCCTTGACGAATTTGGTATACATCATCGGAAAAGCCGTCTCACTGCCAGTAATACCGTTAGCTGCCCCCCGCATGTCATCTTTTGGCTTTTCAGCTTGTGAATGTGGGGCATGGTCAGTCGCAATCATGTCAACCGTACCATCAAGCAGTCCCTCAATCAGCGCCTGCCGATCATCTTCATGACGCAGCGGCGGATTCATCTTGTAATATGAGTTATTGGCCGGGATGTCTTGATCAGCCAGCAACAGATGATGTGGTGATGCCTCACAGGTTACGTTGACGCCCTGTGACTTGGCAAACCGTACCATCGCAACGCTTTCCTTGGTAGAAACGTGACAGATATGGTAGTGAACCCCCGTCGCGTTGGCTAAGACCAGATCCCGAGCCACCTGAGCCGATTCCGAAACGCTGGGTGCACCCGGCAGTCCCAGTTCTTCAGCTCGTTTGCCAGCATTCATGATCCCGCCAAACAGCAGCGAATCATCTTCAACATGCGCCGCCAAGATCATCTTTTCTTTGGCAATGCCTTCCATGGCTTGATACATGGTGCCAGCCGTCTGAACACCGCTGCCATCGTTGCTGAAGGCATAAGCGCCTGCCTGCTTGAGGCCATGAAAGTCAACCAGTTCCTCACTGGTCCGTCCATGTGTAATGGCACCATATTGAAAAATGTGGACGACCCCTTCTTTTTGATTCAAAGAAGTCTGTGCTTGCATGCGTGCTGGCGTGTCAGGTACCGGATCAACGTTTGGCATGGCGCCAACCGTGGTAAAACCACCATGAGCAGCTGCCTTGCTGCCGGCTTCGATCGTTTCCTTATAGGTTTGACCCGGTTCTCTGAAATGCACGTGAACGTCAACCAGTCCTGGTGCTACTAATTTGTTGGTGGCATCAATCGTTTCATCGGCGGCCGGCAGATCGTTGCCAATTGCCTGAATCTTGTCATCAGCAATCCGGACATCCGTTTTAACCAAGTGGCCGTTTACAAAGACCGTACCACCCTTGATCAGTTTTGTCGTCATCTTATTCCAAACCACCCAACTTACGACCGCGCAGAACCGCTTCAATCATTGCCATCCGCATGAAGACCCCGTTTTGCATCTGACGGAAGAAGACCGACTTAGGCGCCTCAACCAGTTCACTGGCCAGTTCAACGTCTCGGTTGATTGGACCTGGGTGCATAATGATGGCATTATCTTTCATCTTGTTGTAGCGATCTTGGTTCATACCGTACTTTTCGTGGTAGGCTTCCTTGCTGAAGTCTTTTTCGTGAGCATCATCGTTGGAGAGACGTTCATGCTGAACCCGCAGCAGCATGATGGCATCCATTTCGCCAACCAGCTCATCAACCGGCTTGTATTGACCATATTGCGTAAAGTCTTCGTTGAACCAGTATTCTGGACCAGAGAAGTAGACCTCGGCTCCCAGCTTGTTAAGCAGCTGTGCATTGCTACGGGCAACGCGAGAGTGGCTGATGTCACCAATGATGGCGATCTTCAAGCCCTTGAACGTACCAAACTGTTCATGAATCGTCATAACGTCCAGCAGACATTGTGATGGGTGCTGACCGGAACCATCCCCGGCGTTGACGATGCCGATGTTGGTCTGTTCGCCTTCTTTGGTGTTGATCAAAGGTTCGTAGTAATTATTTTCGCTGTGACGAATTACGGCCAAATCAATGCCCAGTGCCGTCATTGTCAGCATCGTGTCATACAGCGTCTCACCCTTTTTAACTGAAGAGTGTGTAGGATCGAATGGGATCTCCGTCAATCCCAGCTTGCGTTCTGCTACGGCAAAGCTGGTGTGCGTACGCGTGGAGTTTTCAAAGAAGCCGTTAACAACATAGACTGGCTTGTTCAGTTGTGGTACGGCACCACCACGCTTAAAGTATTCGGCACGAGCAATCAAAGCGTTGACTTCATCGGCTGACAGATTCTCAACACTGACAAAGTTTTCTAAGCGGACAAGGTTCATAGGTTCTAACATTTTGACAAAATCCTTCCTTAAATTCACGAGTAACCGTTTGGACGCTCACTGTCGTCCTTTAAATGGCGGATTAAGAATCCTCCTTTGTGAATTTGCCCTTAAAAAAACGCCACCCTCCATTTGAGGGCAGCGTTCAACGAAAACAGCATTCACCATGCCGCAATTTAATTCGTTTCCTTGCTAGCCTCTCTGGACTAAACTTAAAGGACATTTATTCATCGCAATAAAGATACTCGTTGTTTCTTGCTTTGTCAATTGTATTTTTTGGGTAAATCGTTATGAAAATTCAGCTTTCTCGTCACTAAATGCCGTTATTTCGGCGATTGTAACTAATTTGCAAAAAAATTAATCACAGCGGCCAACCGGTACTGACCGTTTCATTAATCGCTTTATCATCTTTTTTTAATATTTTTCAGCATTTAACTGTACTTTTTCTGATTAAGTATGATAAGTTCATTCTAATAAGATTTTTGCAAATGGGGGACTTTTCTAATGAAACCAAAAATTGCGATTCCAGCCGCAACCTTGACTGAAGCCACCAACGTCATCAACGAGCGCAATGCTCCATTTGCGCCGCGGCCGATTATTGAAGCCGTTGTTAAATCAGGGGGCGTGCCGATTATTTTTCCAAGCGTGCAGCCCGACTTAGCGCCTGAATATCTCGAGACTTTTGATGGGATTGTCTTTGCTGGCGGGGCCGATGTTGATCCAACATTTTACGGTCAAGAGCCACACATGAATCTGGGAATGACCTACCGTAAACGAGACCTGTTTGAGATTGCGCTGCTCAAGGGGGCGGTTCAGTCCGGCAAGGCCATTTTAGGAATCTGCCGCGGTATGCAGCTGATCAATATTGGACTGGGCGGAACCGTGTATCAAGACCTTTCTGAGAATCCAGACGCTCATTTAAAACATGTTCAAGGCGCCCCAGGCAATCTGCCTTCGCATCATATCGATGTTGACCTGGACAGCCGCCTCTACAAGCTGATCGGCAAGCATCCTTACATCAACTCGCGACACCACCAGGCCATTGATCGGGTAGCGCCTTCGCTTAAGGTCGCTGCCCGCGCGCAGGATCTAGTCATTGAAGCCTTAGAATCAAATGACAGTGATCAGATTCTGGCCGTGCAGTGGCATCCTGAAAACATGTACAAGCATTACCGCGAATCACAGGCCTTGTTTGGCGACTTTATCCGCCGCTCAGCCAAGGTAGCAGCCAAGCGTCATCATACCGATAATCAAAACAACTAGCATAAAAACGACACTGCGCAAGCTTCAAGCTGGCAGTGCCGTTTTTTATGTCTAATCTTAAATTCGTCTATTTATCAAGTTCTCGCTTCAGCTCGTCGGCATTTGGAATATGATCACCGGCAAATCCCTGGAACGGATGCAGCGATTCCATGGCCGCTTCTTGATAGCGACGCGCCCGCCGCAGTGCATAGCTTTCTAAAGAATCATTTTCGACGTAGTTCATCAGCTTAGCACTCGGTGTGGTTTTAGGATTGATAACCCGGTCTTCCAGATCTTCCAAAATCTCAGAAAATTCTGGTCCCAGTTGAATCTGGTTGGCATAGCGCTCCAGACTCTTGATCATTGCCAAAGCCTTGTTTTGATAATGGCAAGGTTCAGTTGGCAGTTCTTTAGCCACCACATCATTCATCTCGTCGGCATTATCCAGGACTCGATTAACCTCAGCAAGCGGCAGGGCTGGGTGCATAATAAAATAACTGGCCAGCAGACGAATAAAACGCAGCGTATCCGTTCTGACACCAACTGAACTGCTGGGATCCAGATCCAGCATGCGCAGCTCAATATATTCCACCCCAGTCTTGGGCAGCTCTTTTAGGTTGGCATTGCCCTTGAACCGCACGCTGCCATGAAATTCATAATCTGAGGTCAAAATTCCCTGCTTAACCCCATCTTCAATTCGATCAACGTAGCTTTGGACATCCGTATAGTCACCTTGAAATTTGGTCCCAAAACCATATGAGCTTTGGCGAATGCTGCGAACTGGATGGTCAATCCCCTGCCCTTTTTCAAAATAGTTGGCCTCAGCAATTGGGCTGGCACCAAACAGATAGGTAATAAACCAGCGATAGCGAACGAATCCTTGCGCCAAAACCGCGTACAGATAGTTGCGTACTGCTTTTTCGTCCTTAAACTTATCGGGAAAGCCTGCTTTGACCAGATCGATAATATGCTGATCAATGCTTAGATTAATGTGTACTCCGCATGGCGTTCCCTCTGAATAGCTGTGACGCTTGGTCCATTCTTTCAAATAGGCCTCTTTTTTTGGTCCCATCTTTGCCAAACGCAGCTGTGATTTATCAGCTGGCAGCTTAGGCGGCATTGACAGTGGCCAGAGCAGTTCACCAGGAGCCAGGGCCGCACGCAGAGCATTATTGATTTTATAAAGATAATGCATTGCATCCAATGAGTGGCTGGCAGCCGGTGTTACCATTTCAGGCATCGTCTCCAAATAGTCATTGGTCAGCCAAGGATTGGTCTTTTCATCGCCAATCGCGGCCGGATACGGTTCTTGACTGACATTGCCGGTTTCATCCACGCGCTGCATCTCGACTTCCAATCCCATTGTAAAATCAGAAGTCTTAGCAACGGCCTCATTATTAAAAATGAGTTCACCAATTTGACTGAACATAATTAGAATTCCTCTCTTAAATTAAAAATTTCTAATATTATACAATCAATCTTCTTAATTTTACAAGTAATAATTAGTCACTTGATTAACTTTAATAACTATAATATTTTTAATTCTATGGATACTAAATCTGATTTTTAATTGCTCAATTAGTTGATTTAGCATATAATCTTACTGTTGCTCTAAGAATAACAGGAGATACTTTAATGAAAAAAACGTTGCAGGAATTCAAGGAATTTATTTCACGCGGCAATGTCATGGATATGGCCGTCGGGGTAATCATCGGCTCGGCCTTTACGTCAATCGTCAATGCGCTGGTTAAGAATCTGATCAACCCATTGATTGGGATCTTCTTAGGCAAGATTGATCTTTCTAATCTGGTCTTTAGTTTTGGCGACGCGCACTTCCGCTATGGGGCCTTTTTAAACTCGGTCATCAACTTCTTAATCATTGCCTTTGTTGTCTTTTTATTGGTGAAGTTTGTCAATAAGCTGATGCCAAGTCACGATGAAGCACCAGCTGATCCTGAACCAAGTGCTGAGGAAAAATACTTAGCTGAAATCGTTGAGCTTTTAAAAGACAAGCAGAAATAATCCAGCAGCCAAAAACACGCTGTTCTAGCCATACCAAGGTTAGGACAGCGTGTTTTTCATTATGTTATCGTGCAAAAGCTGCTGATGGATAGTTCACCTAAACTATTTGGACATCAATCTTTCAATAGCGAATTCGTATTTGACGCTTTCATAAGCATAAAAAACATCGGTGATCATTTACTGATTGCGTCGTTTTACATTTTTGGAGAAAAAGAAAAAATCGTTCAACCCCATTATCATAACGTGGCTGAACGATAATAAAATGGCTAGTGGCGCGGGACGGAATCGAAC
>NZ_AZEQ01000016.1 GCF_001436025.1 Limosilactobacillus mucosae DSM 13345
ACACAAAATATTTTACACTCCCCTTTAAATTTTATTAGCTGATAAATACATATAATTTGGCTTTCTAATGTTGCTAAAAAAGACTGCTTTTTCTTCACAAAGTCTGCAATCTTGAGGCCGTTGAATCAATTACCAGTTGGCTGCTGAAGAAATGCAATGAACAAACGATTCTGAAGTCGGCACCAATCAATATCAGGGTTGTGTCAACTGCCAACGATTAAGAAAAGGTGGCGGAATGCATAGTATTTGAAGATATAAGAAAAGAGCCCGCCAGTCAGCGAGCTCTTTTGATTTAGACTTGATTAATCTTTGCGCTTGTTTTGATTATCCTTGACGTGATTACGGATTGGATAGCTCAAGTAGATCGTGCTGGTCATGACGATTGGCAAGATGATTACCAAGATGATCAGACCAACGATTACCGTCATAGCAACTTCAATCAGCGTTGGAATGCCAGATGGAATCAAAGCTGCAAACGTACCACTCAAGATGATAGCGGCACTGATAACGACGGTCCCGATGATTGCACAGGCATAGTAGATTCGCTCGCCTGGCAGGTACTTGTTCTCGTCGATTTCACGATAACGCGTCATCAAGAAGATACTGTAGTCAACCCCTAAGGCAATCAGCATAATGAAGCTAAAGAATGGTGTATTCCAAGCCAGCATGCTGCGGTGCATGAAGATGCCGACCAGCCAGTGGTTGATTGACAGTGAGGAAATGTAGGCCAACAACAGCGAACCCAGAATGTAGACTGGCTGCAGCAGCGAATGCGTGATCAGCATCAGCGCAATGCCAATCCCGATCAGCATGATGGCAGCGGTCCGGACAAAGTCGCCGCTGGCCGTGTTCTTAATGTCGTTGATCCGTGAAGACTGACCGCCCATGGCAACCGTGGCATTGCTAAGGGCAGTGCCTTTCAATGACTTACGAGCCATGTTGGAGATGTTTTCGGCATCTTTTGTGGCTTTTTCATCACTAGGGTTGGTGTCAAAGACAATCGTAATCTTGGTGATCTTACGGTTGGATGACATGTAGTTGTCGATTGCTGGCTTAAAGGTCTTGCTGTGCAGAACCGACTTAGGAATGTAGAAGGTTTCAGCAGCGGCCGACTTCTGCAGACCGGTCAGATAGCTTTGACCCTCGCCAAGTCCAGAGTTCAGCTGGTTTAGGCCGTTGGTGATCTGTGGTGAGCTTTGCGCCAGCTTGTTGATGCCGGTGTTAAGCTGCAGACTGCCGGCACTAAGCTGTCCCATCCCGGCACTTAACTGTTGACTGCCAGAGTAGGCAGAGTTGATGCCGTTGCTTAACTGTGGCGATGCGGCTGCCAGCTTGTTGATGCCAGTGTTAAGCTGACCCAGAGCATTGGTGCCTTGACCAAGTGCGCTTTGAATCTGGTTGAGGCCGCTGGTTAACTGCTGCAGGGCTGAAACGGCACCAGGCAGAGCAACATTGGAGGCTTGAGCCAATTGAGAAACCTGAGCCTTCAGCGTTGCGACCTGCGTATTAAGGTTCTGCAGACTGGAAGCCGAACCGGCAACGTTTTGCAAGGAACCGGCCAGTGATTTGTCGGCATTGCCAGCTGTCTGCAGGTTTTGGGCCACGCTTTGCAACTGACTGGCCAGCGCGCTGGTTTGACTGTTGGTCTGAGAAGCAATCTGGCTTTGAATGCCGCTAAGAATCTGCTGCATAGCTCCTTCCATCACGGCCTTTTGCTGGTCGTTCAGGTTGGCTTGACTTTCAGCAGCCTTAAACTGAGTCATGACAGAATCAAGACTGGCTGAGCTGGAAGAACCGGCAGATCCTTGAATGCTCTTTAAGGTATTGCCTGCCTGTTCCAGCTGACTGCCAATGATTTGAGCCTGACTGGCAACGTTTTGCAGGTTGGATTGAATGCCAGTCGTATTAATTGAGGTACCAGCACTCTGCAAGGCACTGTTCAGCTGTTGGATCCCGTTATTGATCTGTGGCAGACCGCTTTCCAGCTGTTGAAGCTGTGAGGCATTGGCGCCGGTCAATTGAGAACTGAGCTGCTGACTCATCTGGTTCATGCCGTTGACCAGCTGCTGACTGCCGGCACTAAGCTGGTTTAAGCCGCTGGTCATTTGATTGCCGCCAGAACTGAGCTGTGCCAGACCAGAAGTCAGTTGGTTGGCACCAGTAGCCGCGGAATTGATCCCGCTGTTCAGCTGGTTGGTACCAGTTGCGGCGGAGTTAAGGCCATTTGTCATCTGCTGACTGCCGGCGCTTAGTTTGCCAAGCCCGTTGCGAGCCGTTGAAACGCCGTTGTTAACCGTCTTCATCTGACTGTTGACGTAAAGCTTCTTGATCTTGGAACCAGATGGCTGAGTAACGGAAGCCACGGTCTTAACGCCTTTGGTATGCTTGATCTGTTCCGTCAACTGGTCGATCAGCTTTAAGTCTTTTTCGTTGTCCAGCGTGTGGTTGGACTTGATATAAAGCGTGGCGGGCTCAGCCGTTCCTTTGGAGAAGTGCTTCTGAACGATCAGGAACCCTTGCTTGGATGGCGTTGAGTCAGCAATTTCTGCCGTGTCGTCATAATTCAGCTTGTTTTGATAAGTAAAGTAGAATGGCGACAGAACAGCCAGAACCAAGACCAGCGCAATGATTGGATGAGCCAGGGAATGCTTGGAAAGAAAACGCCAGAACGGACTTTCCGATTCACCGTTGAAGGTCTTAACCGGCCAGAACATGGTCTTACCCATCGTGGTCATAAAGAACATGTTCAGCGTCAGCAAGACAATCAGCAAAACGGCAACCCCAACGGCAACCCCAGCTGCGGATTTGTAAACTGAGAAACGGGCCAGACCCAGTGCTGAGAAACCGATCAAGATAGAAGAACCTGACATCAGGATCGTCTTGCCGGCATTCCACTGGGCGTTTTTGGCCGCCTCGAACTTATCCATGCCGTTTCCTAGATTAGCCTTGAAACGGTCATAAAGCAGAATGTTGTAGTCGGTACCGATCCCAAACAAAACGATCACCATAAAGACTTGGGTAAAGTTACTGAATGGGAAATTAAAGTTCTTAACCAGGTTGGTAACGATTGAAAAGGCGGTAATGAACGAAACCCCAACCGTCAGCAGCGAGATCAATGGAACGATCGGTGACCGGAAGACCAGTACCAAGACAATGAAGATAAAGATAACCGAGATGACCTCAGTCTTCTTGATTCCTTCTTGGATGGCTCCCGAAAAGTCGTCCTGCAAGATGTCGGCGCCAGTAATATAGGTTCTGATGCCATCCGTCTTAACGGCTTTAGTAAGCTGCTTGTTGATATTGGAAACTGATTTCTTTTTAGAAACGTTTAACTGAACTAATTCGGTAGTCTTGTCTTTTGAGATCAGGTTCTTCTTGGTAGCCGAGTTTTCATATGGGGTCAACATACTCTTGATGCCCAGTTCGGATTTGTGACGCTTCAGATAGCGAATCGTCTGGTTAACGTTTTTTTGATCCGATTTGGACATTGCACCGTCTTGATTGTTAAAAACGGCGACAACCTGATAGGTATTGTTTTGATGATGTCCCCAATGATTGCCAATCGTGCTGGCAACCTCACTTTGAACGTTGGCAGGCAGTGAGATTGTCGAGTGCTCACGCGTTAATTGATTGACGTTAGGCAGCATGAAGATCGAGATCACAACAATGAGAATCCACGCGATCAAGGATCCAACGTGGTTTTTAATAAATCGCATCTCAAAATTTCTCCTTACCTATTTATATAAAAAATAATGCACCAAAATTGCGGCTTGCATGTCCTAGGCTTTTTCAACGGGGTCAATCAGTCGAAAAAGCATTTGATGGTAGTTAACGGTCGCAACATTTTCATCTTCATCTTGGTAGAGTGGTGTCGTTTCAAGAAAAATATAGCCTAAAACCGCACCTATCAAGACGTGTGAAGAAATCAGCCGGTTGCCATCTACATCAACGACTTGATCGACCAGCTTGATCATTCGCTTGATTTCTTGATACATTGCCGAGTCGGTTGAAAAACGCTGGGCATGGTACAGGATCGCTGATAAAGAAGCATGGGCCAGTAAAAAATCACGAACGATATCCGCGAATTTTAAATAGGCCTTGGAACCGGAAAGACCGATAATGCCATCAACGACCTGCTGATACATTTGCTGCATCAGTCGAGCACCAGTCAGCGATACCATTTCTTCACGGTTGGCGACATAGTTGTAAAGCGATTGTGAGCGAATGTCGAGTGCTTTAGCCAGATTGGGCATGGTTAAAGCTCCAAGCCCTTGTTCATCGGCTAATTTTTCAGCAGTAGCAAGTACCTTTTCCCGATCAAGGGTTCGTCGCTTAGTCATGAAATCCCTCCTTTACTTTTTTAACCAGAATAATATAACATTACTAAATGTAGATAACAATCTACACTCTGTAGTTTATTTGAGCGAGACGTTCTATTATGAGATATATGTCGTAAATTATTCCATGACGGCATAAAAAAAGACCTGCAACATTTGGCAAGTCTTAGGATAAAGGATGGGCAATGTAGCGTAATTGATCGAAATCAAAGAAGTAGGAAAGATTTTTTGATTGAACCAAATAGCGATCCTGACCAAGCGATTTTAAATAGCCGCGTACTTCAACCGGCTGGCCCGCAGCAGTTTTAGGCATTAACTGCAGATAGACCAGCAGCTGATCAGACAATGCTTTTTGGATAAACATTTTCCTTTGAAAAGCGGGCTGGGGATTCAATAAATCTGGAATAGGAGCGAACTCAATCGGTTCAAACAAATGGTGCAGACTTTGGGAGATAATTTTGGTACTACGATTAATAATTGACTGCCGCTGATTTTGCATGATTATTCCTCCGAACACTCGTTTGTGACTATAGTATACGAACAAGCGTTCAAAAATGCAAGCAATAATTTTAATACAGTTTTTTATTTGCTGAGATGAACGGGCCGAATGCCGGTAAATAAGGAATTGGCCACCTTAGTTGATGTTGAGATGACCATTGCTGAAACGAGATGATCGACAGCCATATTAATAAAAAGAATCGCCGTAAGCATGGTCAGAAAAGATCGCTTCATCATCAGGTGATATTTTTGCAAGGGCAGCGGATGTTTTTGAGCTGTGATCCAAGTAAGAGTAAAATCAGAATCCAGCTGCTGATTAGGCGGATCTTGAAATTTCCATTGAATTATGACCGAATTTATTGCAGAATATGGTATTATTAAACATTAAAAGAGCTATGAGAAAAGAAGGTATGGAAGCAATATGAGCAAGCGAGGAATGCTGATTGTTTTGTCTGGTCCATCAGGCGTAGGTAAAGGAACGGTTAGAAAAGCGCTATTTAGTCAGCCTGGCAATGATTTTCAATACTCGGTCTCAATGACGACGCGGCAGCCCCGGCCCGGCGAAATCAACGGCAAGGACTATTTCTTTGTTTCAAAAGAAGAGTTTGAGCAGCACATTCGCGAAGGGCAGATGCTGGAATATGCCAAGTATGTTGACAACTATTACGGCACTCCTTTAAAATATATAAATGATACGCTAGACGAAGGTAAAGATGTCTTCTTGGAAATTGAAGTCAATGGTGCCATGCAGGTTCGCTCAAAATGTCCTGATGGCGTCTTCATCTTTCTTACGCCGCCGGATCTGATGGAGCTGCGCCAACGCTTGATCCATCGTGGTACCGACAGCATGGAAGTCATCAACAAACGAATCCACAAAGCTTTCGGCGAGATTCAAATGATGCAGAACTACGACTATGCCGTGGTTAATGATCAAGTTGACAATGCAGTCACTAAGATCAAAGACATTATTCGTTCCGAACGCTTGCGGGTACCTCGCGTAATGCCGGATTACCTTGAAATGTTAGGAGATTCAGAAAAATGATTCTTTTTCCATCAGTCGATGAATTGCTCAAGCGCGTTGATTCTCGCTACTCTCTGATTATGCTGGCAAGCAAGCGGGCTCACGAAATCGATAAGTACCGTGCTGACAAATGGCGTGCCGAAAACGCTGATCAGTCAAAGGACAATTACGCAGCCGAAGCATTGGCACAAGATCATCCATTGCTGCTGGATCATTACTACTCAACCAAGTCAGTCGGGATGGCGCTGGAAGAAATCGAAGCCGGCAAGGTAACGATTGATACTGATCATACGGAAGACTTGCAAGACTAGTTGCAGCTGCCAAAGAGCGACACCAGACAAAAGTTTTGGTGCTGCTCTTTTTATTTTTCATCAAGGAGGCAAACATGACGAAGATTGCGGTACATATGACAGGTGGGATTGCTGTCTATAAGGCAGTTGAAGTTGTTCGCGGCTTGCAGAAGCAGGGGCATGAGGTTCGCGTGGCGATGACTCAAAATGCAGCCCGCTTTGTCGGTCCGGCAACTCTGGCGGCGCTAACCAAGCATCCCGTTTTAATCGATCAGTGGGCGGCGACTTTAAACGGTCAGGTGCCGCATATTGAACTGGCAGACTGGAGCGAGCTGGCCTTAGTGGTTCCGGCAACGGCCAATCTGTTGGCAAAAATGGCAGCAGGTCTGGCTGATGACGCGGTTTCAGCCACGCTTTTGGCAACCAGCGCGCCAAAGATCGTGGTCCCAGCCATGAACGTTCACATGTGGAACAATCCAGCTACGCAAAGAAACATTGCCCAGCTCAGACAGGATAACGTCATGGTAATGGATCCGGCAACAGGTATGCTTGCAGAAGGGTATACCGGTAAGGGACGCATGCCGGAGCCAGCTGCGGTCGTCAAACAGGTGCAGGATTACTTAACCAATGGCCCGCTGAAAGGTAAAACGCTGGTAGTGACTGCTGGTGGTACCAGAGAGGCGCTTGATCCGGTTCGCTATCTAGGCAATCGTTCCTCTGGTAAAATGGGAATTGCAATTGCAAAAGCAGCGGCCAATGCAGGTGCACGGGTCGAATTGATTGTCGGCAGCGTTTCGGTTGCACTGCCGCATTCTGATCGCATTACGGTGACCCAAGCCCTTTCAACGAGCGCGATGGCGGCTGCCGTATCCGACAAGTTTCAAACAGCTGATGCCTTGATCATGGCAGCGGCGGTTGCAGATTTTCGGCCAGCAGTTTTGGCAGATCAAAAAATCAAAAAGCATGGCGATGGCACCTTGACTCTGCATTTGGTACCAACTGAAGATATTTTGGCAAAGATGGGCGCACAAAAACGCTCAGATCAAGTAGTAATCGGATTTGCGGCTGAAACCAATGATCTTTTGCATAATGCCGATGCCAAGCTGCAAAAGAAAAATGCCGATGCAATCGTGGCTAATGACGTTTCTGAGCCAGGAATCGGGTTTGGAACGGATGACAATGCCGTTACGATTCTGCGGCCAAACCAGGCACCGTTGAGATGGTCGCGCCAGTCTAAGATGATGATTGCCAAAAAAATCGTTGCTTTGACGGCCAACCTGCTGAAAGTGGGTGATTAAATGGCTGAACTGGCCCAGGTAATCGTTGACGTACCGACGATGCAGACTGACCAGCCATATACCTACGCGATTCCCAAACGCCTGGAAAGCCAGATTCAAGTTGGTATGCGCGTAATCGTACCATTTGGGCGGGGCAAGCGCGAGGTGCAGGGCTTTGTCGTTGGCATTGATCAGCCGACGGAATATGATGGCACGCTCAAATCAATTATTGGGTTGATGGATCTGGTACCGGTCGTCAATACCGAACTGCTGCAACTGAGCCGATGGATGGCCGATCAAACCTATGCATTCTGGATTTCGTGTTTGTATACGATGCTGCCCAATGCCTTAAAAGCCAAGAGTCATCGAGTGGTGCGCATAGTTGATGAGGTTGATGAGCAGACGGCCCTGGATCTTTTTCAAGGAGCTGATGAGCTGGATTTTGAACGCTATCAAAATGATCCGCAAATCGTCAGCCAGCTGCTCAAACTTAAGCGGCAGGGTAAGGTCTCGTTTGAGTATCAAGTTGAGGACCGGGCCCGTGTCAAAAAAGAAATTGCTATTCAGCCATTGATGTCGTTTGAACAATATGAAGATGAGCGAGTCGGCGTTCGGGCCAACGCGCATGCTCAACAGCGACTGCTTTCCTATCTGCAGCAGATTGACGGCCAAAAAGTCAAGCTTAAGCAGGCCGAACAGCAGTCGGGGTTGAAAGCTGGAACGTTTAACGTTGGCGAAAAGCGCGGCTGGCTCAAAAAAATCGCAGTGGAGACCTATCGAACGCCGACTGGTATGATACCTGATGATCAGCATCTGGATTTACCATTGAAATTGAATCCGGATCAGCAGGCGGCCGTTGCCAAAATCGATCAGGCCATCGATCAAGCCCAAAATCAAACCTTTTTGCTGCAGGGGGTTACCGGATCAGGCAAAACTGAAGTCTACCTGCAGGCAATGGCTGAAGCTTTAAGGCAGGGGAAAACGGCTTTGATGCTGGTACCAGAAATCTCTTTGACGCCGCAGATGGTCAATCGGGTCCGACGGCGATTTGGTCAGCGCGTGGCCGTTTTGCACAGCAGTCTTTCAGATGGCGAGCGCTATGATGAATGGCGCCGAATCGAGCGGGGCGAGGCTCAGGTAGTAGTCGGCGCGCGATCGGCGGTGTTTGCTCCACTTGAAAATCTGGGGCTGATCATTATGGATGAAGAACACGAAACCAGCTATAAGCAAGACGAAACGCCGCGCTATCATGCTCGTGACGTTGCCGCCTGGCGTGCTGAGTATCATCATGCACCGCTGGTATTGGGATCGGCCACCCCTAGTCTGGAAAGCCGGGCGCGGGCACTGGCTGGCGTCTATCAGCTTTTGAGAATGCCAATGCGGGTCAATCAGCGGCCGTTGCCACCAGTAGAAGTCGTTGACATGCGGCCGGAAATGCAGCGCAATGGCGAGACCAACTTTTCAGACCGGCTGTTGAATCTGTTGAACGAGCGGCTGCAAAAAGGCGAACAGAGTATTTTGATGCTGAATCGACGCGGTTTTTCTTCATTTATTATGTGCCGAGACTGCGGCTTCGTTTTGAAGTGTCCCAACTGTGATATCTCGCTGACGCTGCATATGGACTCGAGAACGATGAAATGTCATTATTGCGGCCATGAGGAGCCGATTCCTTCAATCTGTCCGCAGTGCCAAGGTCGTCACATTCGCTACTATGGTACGGGAACCGAAAAAGTTGCGGCCGAGCTGCAGCAGCTGATGCCTAGCGCGCGTGTGATTCGCATGGATGTTGATACAACACGGCGCAAAGGGATGCATGCCAAGCTGCTGAAAGAATTTGGCGAGCATCAAGCCGATATTTTGCTGGGCACGCAGATGATTGCCAAAGGACTGGACTTTCCCAACGTGACTCTGGTGGGGGTCTTGAATGCCGATACGGGATTGGACTTGCCAGACTTTCGGGCTAGTGAGCGGACGTTTGATCTACTCAGTCAGGTCAGCGGTCGTGCCGGTCGTGCCGATAAGCCGGGAAACGTCGTGATTCAGACCTTTAATCCAGATAACTACGCGATTCGCTATGCGCAGCTGCATGATTATGAAGACTTCTTCAAGGCCGAAATGAACATTCGCTACCAGGCTGGCTATCCGCCTTATTACTACACCGTTCGCATCATGGCCAGTAATGAAGACGAACGTGCGGCTGCCAAGGCCATCTATGAAATCAGAAACCAGCTCAGTGTCAATCTAAGCAAAGAGACGGTCGTTTTAGGGCCTACGCCGCGGCCGATTGCTCGAATGAAAAACCGATACTATTATCAAATAATCGTTAAGTATAAGCATGATCCCAAGCTGCACGCGCTTTTAAAGGACATCATGCGTCAAACGCAGGCCAAGAGTCGTCAAGACACCTTGGTCAGCATTGATCCGGAACCACAGTATTTTATGTAATCAAGAAAGGATTTGTTGTTATGTCAGTATCAGTCGTATTTATGGGAACGCCTCAGTTTGCCGTGCCGATTCTGCAGGCTTTGATTGATGATGAGGCCTATGACGTAAAAGCGGTCGTTACGCAGCCGGATCGCCGGGTTGGCCGTAAGCATGAACTGCGCGCGACACCAGTTAAGGAATTGGCCGTTAAGTATGGAATCGAGGTTCTGCAGCCCGAAAAGCTGAGCGGCAGTCCGGAAATGCAGCGTGTGATCGACTTGGCGCCTGATTTTGAGATTACCGCGGCGTTTGGTCAGTTTTTGCCCGTCAAGATGCTTGAAGCGGCTAAGATCGCGGCCATCAACGTCCACGGCTCGCTGCTGCCTAAATACCGTGGCGGCGCGCCGATTCAATACTCAATCATCAATGGCGATCAAGAAACCGGCGTCACGATCATGTACATGGTCAAAGCAATGGATGCCGGCGATATTATTGCGCAAAAGGCAATTCCGATTACCAAACAGGATGACAGTGGCACAATGTTTGAAAAATTGAGTCTGCTGGGCCGCGATCTTTTGATGGAGACGCTGCCCAAAATGATTGCCGGCGACGTACAGCCAGTCAAGCAGGATCCGGAAAAAGTCGTCTTCTCACCGAATATTACCAGTGAGCAGGAACGCATTGACTATCGCCTGCCAGCTGACCGGATTGATGACAAAGTGCGCGGCTTACGGCCATTCCCAATTGGCAACATGATTATTGACGGTCTGCAGACTAAGATCTACGACGTCACGCCATTGGACGAAAAAACGGATCTGGCACCTGGACAGGTCGTACGCGTTGAAAAGCATGCCTTGATTCTGGCGGCTGGCGATCATACGACTTATCGGATCAATCGGCTCAAGCCTAAGGGCAAACGCGAAATGGACATCACTTCCTATCTGAATGGTCATCAAAATCTAAAGCAAGGAGTTCAGGCAATCACCGATGAAGAATAAGCAAATTAATACCGCACGCGGCGCTGCTTTAAAAACGCTTGATCAGGTGCTGCAGAATGGCGCCTATTCCAATCTGCAGCTGAATCAGAATCTTAAGAGCAGCCAGCTGAGCGAAGTCGACAAACGCTTGGCTACCAATCTGGTCTATGGCGTCTTACAGCACAAGCTAACCCTGGAATACTGGCTGGCGCCTTTTATTAAGGGCAAAAAGATCGAAAGCTGGGTCAAGACGCTGCTTTTAATGTCGATCTATCAATATCGCTACCTGGATCGCGTGCCTGACTGGGCGGTAACCAATGAGTCGATCGAACTGGCTAAGCAGCCTGGCAATCCAGGAACCCGTCGTTTTGTGACCGGCGTTTTGCATGCCGTTTTGCGTCAAGGGCTGGGGGATGTTAACGCCATCGAGGATCCAATCAAGCGACGTTCAGTGGAGTTCAGTCTGCCGCAATGGCTGGTTGATGAATTGATCAAACAATATGGTCAGCCGACTGCCGATGCAATTTTTAAGGCCGTCAACGAACCAGCTCGCGTGTCACTGCGGATAAATGAGGCCAAGACGACTATTCCCCAGGCAATTGCCATTTTAAAAGAACAGGGCGTTGAAGTTGTGCCTAGTCAGGTTGCCAAGGCCGGTCTGGTGGTTAAAAGCGGCGATGTCGTCAATACAGACTCGTTTATGCAAGGATTGGTCACGATTCAAGACGAAAGCGCCATGCTGGCAGTAGAAAGCATGACGATTAACCCAGCAGATCAGGTTTTAGATGCCTGTGCCGCGCCGGGAGGGAAAACCGTCCAGATTGCGGCTGCTTTGGATGAAAAACAGGGTGGCAGCGTTACGGCCTTAGACATTCATGCCCACAAGATCAAATTAATTGAAAAAAATGCTCAGCGGCTTGGCGTGGCTGAGCGCGTCCATGCCTGTCAACTGGATGCACGCAAGGTAGATGAAAAGTTTGAGGATGGCCAGTTTGACAAAATCTTAGTTGACGCGCCTTGCAGCGGAATTGGCCTTTTGCGCCGCAAGCCCGAGATTCGCTATGATAAAAAACTTAGTGACAGTCAAAACCTGCATGAAATTCAGCTGGCAATTTTAAATGCAGTTGCCCCAAAACTAAAAAAAGGCGGTATAATGACATATAGTACGTGCACGATTTTGCAGCAGGAAAATGATGGTACCGTGCAGGCCTTTTTAGCCGCGCATCCTGAATTCAGACTGCTAAAGACGCAAACGGCGCGTGCCTTGAAAAACGCGCGAACGGGGGCAACCTTGACGATTTTGCCAAGCGATTATGGTTCTGATGGATTCTTTATCAGCAACCTCCAACGTTTGTAGAAGGGAACATAGACCCATGGAAACAGCCTATCAATCAGATATTGGACAACAACGATCTGAAAATCAAGATCGCGTCGATAGTTTTGCCACGGATGCCGGAATGCAGCTTGATTTGGTTGCAGATGGCATTGGTGGCAATCGTGGCGGGGATGTTGCCGCTCAAACAACCGTTCAGACTCTCGGTCAGCGCTTCTTAAAGTCTGCGCCCAATGATGAGGCAGCTGCTAAACAGTGGCTTGCTGATCAGGTACAGCAGATCAATGATCAAATCATTGACGAATCACGCAAGAATGAAAATTATCAGGGAATGGGGACCACTTTGGTAGCCGCCATTTTCTTTAATGATCGGCAAAAAATCGTAATTGCCAATATCGGCGACAGTCGTGGCTATATCATGCATCAAAACGTCTTGACACAGGTCACGATTGATCATTCCTTGGTAAATGAGTTAGTCAAGAACGGCGATCTAACCGAACAGGAAGCCGCCGTGTCACCACAGAACAATATTATAACCCGGGCAATTGGAATCTCGCATGATGCGCAGATTGATGTCAACGTTTTTCCATTTGAACCGGGAGATCAATTGCTAATGTGCTCGGATGGCCTGTCCAAAACTGTTGATAAGCAGGAATTGACCCAAGTGCTGCAAAGCGATGCACCGCTGAAGGACAAGTGCAGCGTTTTGGTTGAAAAAGCCAATGCAGCTGGTGGCCCGGACAATATCACCGTTCTGATCAGCCAAAATGATCAGGAGAGATAAAATCAATGAAACCCGGATATGAGCTTAATCACCGGTATAAAATAATCGAATCGCTGGGTGAGGGCGGCATGGCCAATGTCTACCTGGCTCACGATCTGGTACTGGATCGCGATGTTTCGGTCAAGCTGCTGCGCTTGGACCTGCGCGATGATCCGAGTACCAAACGTCGCTTTGAACGAGAAGCCATGGCGGCCACTCAGCTTAACGATCCTCATATCGTTGGCATTTATGATGTTGGCGAAGAGCATGGCATTCAATACATGGTAATGGAATACGTTAAGGGTACCGACCTGAAAACCTATATTCATGATCACTATCCAATTCCCTTGCCGCAAGTCATCGACATTATGGAACAGGTTTTGTCAGCAGTGCAGACGGCCCATGCTAACGGCATTATTCACCGCGACTTAAAGCCACAGAATATTTTGATCGATGAGAATAAAAATATTAAGATTACGGATTTTGGGATCGCCATGGCGGCTTCGCAAAATTCGATGACGCAAACCAATAGTCTGTTGGGATCGGTTCACTACCTTTCTCCCGAACAGGCGCGCGGCAGCATTGCAACGCCGCAGTCTGATATCTACTCTTTAGGAATCATCCTATTTGAACTGCTGACTGGTCAAGTGCCTTTTGAAGGTGAGACAGCGGTTTCGATTGCCTTAAAACACTTTCGCGATGAGATTCCGTCAGTGCGCAGATTCAATCCGCAGATTCCGCAGCCGTTGGAAAACGTGGTCTATCGTGCCACTGCCAAACACCCTTGTGACCGATATCACGATGTTGCGGCGATGGCGGCTGATCTGCAGACCTCGCTGGATCCATCAAGGGCTGATGAACCAAAATTCGTAGTTGGTCAACGTTCCAGCAACGAAGAAACCAAAGTATTGGATCTGGATGCAATTAAAGAGGCCGCCAATCTTGATGAGACCAGCGATGAAAAGGTTGACGACGACACCAAACAACTGACGGCAACGCGACAAAGTCGTATGAAACGCTCCATTCAGCGCCACCCAATTCGCAAATGGGCGGTTATTTTAGTGCTGCTGGTCGTGGCCATTGGAATCGGTACCGGTCTTTACATGCATCGCTCGGTCAGCGTTCCTGACGTTGAGGGACTGACGACGGCACAGGCGGAAAAGAAACTGCAGGCAAATCATCTGCGCTTAGGCAACGTTATCGAAAAAAGCAGTCAGACCGTGGCTAAAAATCATGTCGTCAAAGTCGCTGACAACCAGCGCCACGCCCATGCCGGCCAGTCGATCGATCTGGTTGTCAGCCGCGGCGTTAAGACCTGGAAGATGGCTGATTACGTTGGCGACAGCTATTCTGACACGGCTGATGAGCTGCGCGATAAAGGCTTTGTCGTTAAGCAGACTAAGAAATATTCTGATACCGTTGCAACGGGGAAGGTCATTAAACAAAGCGTCAATGCCGGCACGATGATCAATCCCAGCCAGCAGACGGTCACACTGACGGTTAGCGCCGGCAAGAAACAGGTCACTATTCCAAGCTTTAAAGGCAAGGATGTCAGTGAAGTGCAGGATTTTGCCAATAAGCACCAGCTGCAATTGACGACGACGCAGAAAAATTCAACAACCGTTGCTACCAACCATGTGATCCAGCAAACGCCTAAAGCAGGCAGCAAGCTGACGCATGGTGATACCTTGACCGTTCAGATTGCCAGCAATTCCAACGAGTTAAGGACGACCAATATTCAAATCAACATTCCGTTTGATGGTAATGGCGGCAAGAAGGAAAACCGAGTACAGGTATATATTCGCGATGCCTATCATAACCTGACGATGGAATATGAGGATATTACCATCAATCAAGAAACGACGATTAACGTACCATTTACGCTGCGTAATGGTCAGACTGGCGCCTACCGAGTAATTCGCAATGGTCAGACTATTATGAGCGCGACGAATATTACAGGATAAGTTGAGGTGTAAAGTGCAACAAGGAATCATCCAGCAATCGCTCAGTGGCTTTTTTGACGTGCTTTGTGACGGTGCAGTTTATCGCACGCGTGGCCGGGGCAACTTCCGTAAGCGCGGCATTAAGCCAATCGTTGGCGATCAAGTAGAATTTGCAGACGGCTATCTGCTTAAGGTGCTGCCCCGTAAGAATCAACTGCGGCGGCCACCAGTAGCCAATGTCGATCAGGCAGTCGTCGTTACGGCCGCTAAACAGCCCAAGTTTTCCAGCAATTTATTGGATCGTCAGCTGATTGCTCTGGAAAAACAAGCTATTGAACCAATCATTTATTTTTCTAAGACGGATCTGCTAAATGATGAAGAATGGCAGGATCTGCAGCCGATCTTAGCTGGCTATCGGGCAATCGGCTACGCAGTAATTGCGCAGCGGCCGCCGTTTGGCCAAACAACACTGGATCAGCTTCAACAGCTGCTTAGTCATCATATCGTTACGATGATGGGGCAGACCGGGGCAGGCAAGTCAACGCTGCTGAATCATCTGGCGCCTGAATTAAATCTGGCAACTGGTGAGGTCTCACAGGCTTTAAAACGCGGGCGGCATACCACGCGTAAAGTCAGCCTGATGACGATTGGCGAGGCCTTGATTGCTGATACGCCTGGTTTTTCGTCATATGAAGATTTTGATATGGACGTGACGGAGCTTTCAAAATTATTTCCAGAAATGCGTCAATTAGCCCCAGAATGCAAATTTCGCGGCTGTCTGCATCTAAAAGAACCTGGCTGTGCCGTGAAGAACGCCGTCGAGCATGGTACAATAATGAAGAGCCGGTATGACAATTATGTTCAGTTTAATGAACTGATTGTCAGCCAAAAACCAAACTATTGAATTGAAACGAGGGAAAAAGATTATGATTAAAGTAGCTCCATCGATTTTGAGCGCAGACTACATGAATCTTGAAAAGGACATCAAGCTGGTTGACCAAGCTGGTGCCGAAGAACTGCATATTGACGTGATGGATGGCACGTTTGTTCCAAGCATTTCCTATGGCCCAGGCTTTGTAAAGGCAATTCGTCAAATCACTGACATGTACCTGGACGTTCACATGATGGTTCAAAACCCAGAACACCTGATTCCAGCAATGGCAGAAGCCGGTGCTGACAACATTGGCGTTCACGTTGAAGCAACGCCGCACATTCACCGTGCCCTGCAGCTGATCAAGAACGCAGGCAAGGATGCTGAAGTCGTAATTAACCCAGGGACGCCGGTTGAGATGATCAAGCCGGTTCTGCACATGGTTGACCAAGTATTGGTAATGACCGTTAACCCTGGCTTTGGCGGTCAAAAGTTCCTGCCAGAAACGGTTGCCAAGATTGCTGAATTGGATGCAATCAAGAAAGCTAACGGCTATGACTTTGACATTGAAATCGATGGTGGGATCAACAATGAAACGGTTGTTGACTGCTACAAGGCTGGCGCCACGGTTGCGGTTGCCGGTTCATACGTCTACAATGCCGAAGACCCACTGGCTCGCATTCAAGCACTGCGCGACGCTACTAAGTAATCAGGTTAATTAGGTTAAAAACGTGACGAAGCGATTCGTCGCGTTTTTTGAGAGGCTGCTTATGAATGAAAAAATCAACATTATGGTTGGCGGGCCGGAAGCGCTGATTCCTTATGATCAAGTCGCTGATCATCGCTCTGAGACTTGGCTGGGCGTTGATTTAGGAGCAACCAGACTGCTTGAGCATGGTATTGTTCCCGAATATGCTGCTGGCGACTTTGATTCCAGCACGCCTGAGCAATTAGCACGAGTCAAAGCGGCGGTCCCAAAAGTAGATATCTATCCACCGGAAAAAGACTATACCGATACTCAGATCGGTATTTTACTGGCAATGAAATATTACCAGCCAGCTTCAATCACGATCTGGGGAACAACGGGAGGCCGCCTGGATCAGCTGCTGGCCAACCTGTACACGCCATTGATGGAGCCATATCGTAAGTACCTGGCAAAGATTCATCTGGTTGATCGTCAGAATACGGTTGATTTTTATGAACCGGGCAGCTATGAGATTTATAAAGTGCCTGAGATGCCGTATCTGGCTTTTGTCAATCTGACGCCGGTAACTGGTTTGACACTGCCTGATGAAAAGTATAATTTGGATCATTTTGACAGCTCGCTGCCCATTTCTTGGTCCAGCAATGAGTTTGTCGGGACGATCAATCATTTTTCTTTTGACACTGGAATCGTGGCCGTTATTCAAAGCCGTGATGTCCATTCACAGGGGTCTTTCAAGGGTGTCAAGTGAAAATACTTGAAAGAAAACTATTGCATTGAAAGCCCCCCTATGGTAAATTATTTAGGTGAGTTACAGCGCGCATCTCAGCGCGGAGAAAATAACTGATGAGGAGAGGAGGGTTCCACATGGCTAAGGATTTCATGACCGGTAAGCGGACGCGCTTCGGCAACAAGCGTTCACACGCCCTTAACTCAAGTCGTCGTACCTGGAAGCCAAACCTGCAAAAGGTTACCATTTTGGTAAATGGCAAGCCAAAGAAGGTTTACGTTTCAGCACGTACCCTGAAGTCGGGTAAAGTGACTCGGGTTTAGTCCAAAGAAATAGGCTGTCCGCCTTGCGGGCGGCTTATTTTTTTGCTGATTGGTTTAAGCAATGCAGGCTAATTTGCTTTTTGACATTGCTGTGCTATGGTAAGATGATAGAGATATCAACTTGATGACAAACGATTAAGGGAGGCCATTGAAGATGGCAGTTAAGATTAAAACAAAGTCTGGCACGATCGATATTGCTAATGATGTGATCTCAACGGTCGTAGGCGGCGCCGCTACCGACAACTATGGCGTAGTAGGAATGGCCAGTCGCAATCCATTAAAGGATGGCGTCAACCAGATTCTGCGGCATGACAGCTACAGCAAGGGCGTTGTTGTTCGTCAGCAAGACAATGGCGTTTCCGTTGACGTTAATATCATTGTTGGCTATGGCACGAAGATTTCAGAAGTGTCTAAGAGCGTCCAAGAAAAGGTCAAGTACAACCTCGAATCCATGCTGGGCGTCACGGCCAATGCGGTCAATGTATACGTTCAAGGCGTTCGCGTTTTGGGCGATGATTAAGACGTGCCACGGGAGGAATTGATTTTGACAGTTACCAAGATTACTAATCTCGAATTCGGCAAGATGGTTCAGGCGGCAGCCGCCAAACTGAATGCTCAAGCCGAATTCATTAATTCGTTAAATGTATTCCCGGTTCCAGATGGCGACACGGGAACCAACATGAGTATGTCAATGGCCAGCGGTGCCAAGTATGAGCGTGAAGCTACCAGCACCAACGTTGGCGACTTGGCGCAGGCACTGGCTAAAGGTCTTTTAATGGGTGCTCGGGGCAATTCCGGCGTTATCCTGTCGCAGATTTTCCGTGGCTTTGCCAAAGGCTGTGCTGATAAGCAGGAATTATCAGCCAAAGATTTTGTTGACGCCTATGCCAATGGTGCTCAAACGGCCTACAAGGCAGTTATGAAGCCAACGGAAGGGACGATTCTGACAGTTGTTCGCGAATCGGCTCAAGCTGGTTTAAATGAGGTCAAGGCTGGGAATGACGATCTGGTTGACATTATGGAAAAAATCTATGATGCCAGTGAAGTAGCCTTGAAAAAGACGCCGGATCTGCTGCCAGTGCTCAAGGAAGTCGGGGTAGTTGATTCTGGTGGTCAAGGGCTGGTGTTTGTTTTGCAGGCCTTTTATGAATCATTAAGCGGCAAGGTTGCGGAAAACGACCTGGTTAAGCCGGATAATGCTCAAATCGATGAAATGATCAATGCCAAGCATCATCAAAGTGCACAGGGCAAGCTGGATCCGAATGATATTAAGTACGGCTACTGTACACAGATGATGGTTCGGATTGGCCGTGGCAAGCAGGTAACGCAAAAGTTTGACTACGACACCTTCTATAACTATCTGGCCAAGCTGGGCGACAGCCTGTTGGTCATTAATGACGATGAGGTTGTCAAGGTTCACGTTCATACTGAATTCCCAGGCAAGGTGCTTTCCTGGGGTCAGCAGTTTGGTGATCTGCAGACGGTCAAGGTTGACAATATGCGTTGGCAGCAAGAAGAGATCATGGAAAAGGACGAAGGCGAGCCGACACCGCTTGAAAAGGCCAAGGAAGCCGAAAAGCCAGCGCTGGACACAGCAGTGATTGCCGTAGCCTCTGGCGATGGGATTGCCAAGTTGCTGGAAAGTCTTGGCGTAACCCATGTGATCAACGGCGGTCAGACCATGAATCCAAGCATTCAAGAAATTGCCGAGGCCATCAACGAAAGCGGTGCTAAGCAGGCCTTGGTATTGCCTGACAATGGCAACATCTTTATGGCTGCCGATCAAGCTGCCGAAGTTGCCGATATTCCAACTAAGGTCGTTCATGCCAAGACGATTGCGCAGGGCATGAGTGCCATGCTGGAATTCAATCCAGAAGCTGACCTGGCAGAAAACCAGGCCAACATGGAAGGCAACCTGGATATGGTTAAGAGCGGCGAGGTTACCAACGCGGTTCGCGATACGACGATTGATGGTCAAACGATCAAGAAAGATGACTTCATGGGAATCGTGGATGGCAAGATCGTCAATACGGCGGCCGATGTCAAAACGGCAGCAATCGAAATGGTTAAGCAGATGCTGGATGAAGACAGCGAGATCGTTACGATTCTTTATGGGGTCGATGGCGATAAAGAAACTGCTAAAGCCATCAAGGAAGCCATTTTGGCCGTTGATGACGAATTAGACGTTCAGATCTATGATGGTGGTCAGCCAGTCTATCCATATCTGATTTCGGTTGAATAATTATCAGCGCTGAATTGGCGTAATCAAGTCGTGTCGTCAGCAGGCGATGCGGCTTTTTTATTACCAGCAATAAAAGGGGGCGTTTGTTTGAAAAGTCTGCAGGATCCAGTTGGCTGCCTAAAAGGGGTTGGCCCGAAAACGGTTGAGGCACTGGCGACTTTAGACATTAAAACGGTTGAGGATCTATTGACGTACTTTCCTTCACGCTATGATGACTTTGCCCCGACTGATCTGAGCACTGCCAAGGATCGTCAAAAAGTAACGGTGCATGGTACGGTGAGCTCGGAGCCGGTTTTGACGCGGTACGGCTATCGACGCAATCGTTTGAGTTTTCGGCTGTTGGTTGATCGCAACGTTGTCTTAACGACTTTTTTCAATCAGCCATATTTAAAAAACAGTATTATCCTAAATACCCATGTTACCGTGCAGGGAAAATGGGATGCCGCGCGTCAGCAGATTCTGGGAAGCAAATTGTTTACGCAGAACCAAGAGCGTGAATTAGGCGCGATCTACCCAGCCAACAAGCATGTTTCACAAAAAACACTGCGTAAGTTGATCAAACAGGCCTATGATCAATATAAAGACGTCATTGCAACACTGCTGCCGATTTCGCTGCGCCAACGCTATCAGCTGATGGAGCGCCGTGAAATGATCAGACAGATGCACTGGCCAACCACGCCTTTTGTTGCCAAGCAGGCACAAAAAACAGCTGCCTACGAAGAATTCTTCTTGTTTCAGCTGAGACTGCAGGCAATTCGGCGGGCGCACCGGCAAGACGATGGCAATCAGATTCTGTATAACAATCAGGAACTCAAGGAATTTATCAAAACGATTCCCTTTGAGCTGACTGACGCGCAGAAACGCTCGGTCAATGAGATCTGTCGCGACCTGCGCGCGCCTTACCAGATGAACCGTCTCTTACAAGGGGACGTGGGATCAGGCAAAACAATCGTCGCTGCGCTGGCAATTGCGGCCACGGTCAATGCTGGCTACCAGGCTGCTTTGATGGCGCCGACCGAGATTTTGGCGGCCCAGCATGCTGCCAAACTGGCTGATATTTTTGAAGGCACGCATGTCAGCGTCGGTCTTTTAACCGGGTCAATGACTGCTAAGCAGCATAAGCAGCTGCTTAATGAGATTAAAGCGGGAACCATTAATCTGGTTGTTGGTACGCATGCTTTGATTCAAGACAAGGTTGATTATGCTAATCTAGGGCTGGCGATTATTGATGAGCAGCACCGGTTTGGGGTTCGTCAACGGCAGCTGCTGCGCGAAAAAGGCGAGAATCCAGATGTCTTGGCGATGACGGCCACGCCGATTCCGCGGACGCTGGCAATTACAACCTATGGCGAGATGGACGTTTCGATCATTGACCAGTTGCCAGCTGGCCGCAAGCCGATTGAAACGCGTTGGCTGCGAGAAAATCAGAGCGGAGCCGCGCTGTCGTTTTTAAAAGAACAGCTGGCAGACGGCGCGCAGGTTTATGTAGTCAGTCCCCTGATTGAACAGTCAGAATCAATCGATGTAAAAAACGCAACCGACCTCTATGAAAAGTTTGCCGAATATTTCGCGCCCGATTACCGGGTTGGACTGCTGCATGGTCGGATGAGCAGTGATGAAAAAGCGGCGGTTATGCAGCAGTTTAAGGACAATCAGCTGCAGGTACTGGTGGCAACGACCGTAATTGAAGTCGGTGTCGACAATCCAAATGCCACGGTCATGCTGATCTATGACGCGGATCGCTTTGGGCTGGCCCAGCTGCATCAATTGCGCGGTCGTGTCGGGCGTGGACAGCGCCAGAGCTATTGTCTGCTGATTGCCGATCCAAAAACTGAGGATGGTCAGGCCCGGATGCAGACCATGACTGAAACGACAGACGGATTTGCCGTTGCGCAGCGCGACTTGGAGCTTAGAGGTTCAGGAGACGTCTTAGGAACCAACCAGTCAGGCCTGCCGCAGTTTAAAGTCGGCGATCCGATTGGTGACTTGAAGATGCTGCAGACGGCGCGGGCTGACGCAGGCGCGCTCTTGGCTGCACCGCATTGGGATGAAAAAGATGAGAATCAGCCGCTGGTACTGTATTTAAAACGTCATCAGCTGGAAACGCACTTTGATTAAGGAGAGAAAAAATGATTAAAATTGCTGTAGATGCCATGGGCGGCGACCACGCACCCCAGGCAATCGTTGCTGGAGTTGAAGCAGCCCGTGATCAGTATGCCGATTTGGAATTTGATCTGTACGGAGATCCGCAAAAAGTTGAACCGCTGATTAAGGATCAGACGCGGCTGCACTTGGTAAAAACCACCGAAGAAATCGAAATGGGCGAAGAACCAGTCAAGGCCATTCGCCGCAAGAAGGATTCCTCGATCGTGCGGGCCGCGCAAGCCGTTAAGGAAGGGCAGGCCGATGCCTTCTTTTCGGCTGGCAATACCGGCGCGATTCTGGCAGCGGGCCTGCTGATCGTTGGCCGCATTAAGGGAATCGATCGGCCGGGTCTGACCAGCGTTCTGCCGATTGCGGAGCCAGGCAGCTCACGGCACAGTTTTGTCTACCTGGATTGTGGTGCCAATGCTGAGGCCAAGGAGCGCAATCTGGTTCAGTATGCTCATTTGGGCCGTTTCTATGCCGAAAGCGTGCTGGGAATCGAAAATCCACGGGTGGCGCTGCTCAACAACGGTGCTGAAGAAGACAAAGGCGACCGGCTGCATAAAGAAGTTCACCAGCTGCTTAAGGCCGAAGACAATCTGAATTTTATCGGTAACGTGGAAGCCGGCGACTTGCTGGTTGGCAAGGCTGATGTCGTAGTCAGCGACGGTTGGACGGCCAACGCGGCACTGAAGGCAACTGAAGGCACTGCCAAGATGTTTTTGAAGCTGATCAAAAACGGGATCTTAAATGGCGGTCTGCGGGCCAAGATCGGCTACCTGTTCTTAAAGCCCGTCTTTAAAAACATTGCCAAACAGATGAGCACTTCGACCTATGGCGGGGCCGTATTGCTTGGTTTGAAGGCACCAGTCGTTAAGACGCATGGCTCTGCTGATGCCGTTGCAGTCAAGAATACGATTGGCCAGATTCGCACCATGATCCAGACCGGCATTATAAAAGAAGCCGTTGACTACTTCAGTCCCGAGGAAAACATGGACAATCAGCCGAAAAACTAATACAATAGGAAAAGTTAGTTCAAAATAAAATTGTGAGGTAGAACAGACGATGGATAAAAAGGAAATCTTTGACAAGGTCTCATCAATCGTAGCCGATCACTTTGACATTGACCGGGCTAAGATTACGGAAGACCTGAACTTAAAGACCGACCTGGATGCCGATTCCATCGACTTTGTAGAATTCGTTCTGGAAGTCGAAGATACTTTTGGTGCTGAAATCGAAGACAGCGAAGCCGAAAAGCTCAGTACGATCGGTGAAGTGGTTGATTACATCGCTGCCCATCAACAGGACAAAAAATAAGCAAAATCACCGGGACCGCGATGAAGCATTACTTTGTCGGCGGTCTTTTTTTCAATGGAAATTACACGAAAGGAAGTTTTTCTCATTAAAGAACTAGAAGACTATCTTGCCAAAGAGTTTGGCATTCATTTCAATAATCCGGATCTTTTAGCAGAGGCCTTTACGCAGGCATCATACGTCAATGAACATCCGCATCAGGGATTGAAATACTATGAGCGGATCGAGTTTTTGGGTGATGCAGTTTTGCAGCTGTTTGTTTCGGAATATATCTACAAGCGTTTTCCCGAGCTGCCGCAGGGTAAATTGACACGGCTGCGGGCAGCGATGGTGTGCGAGGACAGTTTTTCCAAGTTTGCCAAGGAATGTCACTTTGATCAATATATTCGTCTGGGGCATGGTGAGGAAATGGCTGGCGCTCGGCAGCGGCCCAGTCTGCTGTGTGACATTTTCGAAGCCTTTATTGGCGCTTTGTACCTGGATCAGGGTCGCGATGCTGTGGAAAAGTTCATTCACCGCGTCATCTTCCCGAAACTGGATATGGGCTGGTTTGACCATGCCGTAGATGCCAAGACCAGTCTGCAGGAATTCTTGCAGCGCAACGGGGATGTCGATATTGAATACCATCTCCTCAGTGAAGCCGGTACTGAAAACGATCCGCAGTTTAAAGTCAGCGTCAGCGTAAATGGCGAACCGATTGCCCAGGGGATCGGCAGTTCCAAGAAGCACGCTGAAATGCAGGCGGCACAGGCAGCTTTGAATCAGCTGCGCAAAAATAACTAAAAGGCAGGGAATCCCGATGCGCTTATTGTCGCTTACGTTGGATGGCTTTAAGTCATTTGCCCAACCAACAACAATTGAATTTCGTCCGGGAATGACCGGGATCATTGGCCCCAATGGCAGTGGGAAGTCAAATATCATCGAGGCCATTCGCTGGGTTTTGGGTGAGCAGTCAGCCAAAACTCTGCGTGGTAATAAAATGGCGGATGTCATCTTTAATGGTTCTGAAGACCGTGCGCCACTAAATCGGGCACTGGTTTCGATTGCCTTTGACAACAGTGATCATTATCTGAACAGTGATTTTTCCGAGCTTAAGATCACGCGCAAGCTGTATCGAAATGGCGACAGCGAGTATTTGATCAACAGTCAGCAGGTTCGCTTAAGAGATATTGTTGATCTGTTTGTTGACTCCGGCGTTGGTCGCGAGTCATTCTCCGTGATCTCACAAGGCCGGATTGCCGAGATTTTTAATGGTAAGCCGGCTGATCGCCGTGCCATTATTGAAACGGCCGCTGGAGTATCAAAATATAAACAAAATAAGGCAACCGCTGAAAAACGCCTGGATACGACGCGAGAAAACCTTAACCGGGTCAATGACATCGTTGCCGAGCTGGAAGATCAGCTGGAGCCTTTAGCCGAGCAGAGTGCGTTGGCTCAAGACTACCTGGAGCAAAAAGGCAAGTTCGATCTGCTTGACAAGACCAAGACCGTCCGTGAGCTGGATTCGAACCAAGCCGCGCTGAAACAAATCGTCGCCAAGCAGGAAAAAGCACAGACCATGGCGGCTGAATATGACGAACAGGCCAAGGCTGCCGCGCAAACATTGTCCCAGCAACAGGCACAGCAAAAACGGCTGTTAGTCGTCAAAGATGAGCTGCAGCAAAAGATTCTGGATGCCACGACGATCATTGGCAAGCTTAACAGTAAACAGTCGCTGTCCTCTGTCAGACTTGAACAGCGCGAAAATGAAAAACAGCGCCTGCTTGCCCGGCAAAATGAGCTTAAACAGCAGCTGACAGCAACTGAACAGGCACTTCTGCAGCAGGATCAGGCAATTGCCGATCAGCAGCAGGCGATTAAGGAACATCAAAAAGCGCTTAATGAGGCCAAATCGCAAAGTGCGGAACAGCGCGCGCAGCAGCTGGCTCAAAAACTGGAATCAATGCGTGATCAGCAGGTTGATCTGATGCAGAAACAAGCTGCGGCCCATAACCAGCAGACGTTTTTGCAGCGCAGCCATGAACAGGCCCTCAATCAGTATCAGCAGCACAGCGATGAACTGAAAAACGTGCAGGAACGCTTGGAAAAAGCCCAGCAGAATGCTGATCAGCAGGCTCAGCTTGTAATTGCTGCTCAAAAGGAACAGCAAGCCAAAACCCAGCAGCTCGATCAGGAAAAAGCGCAGCAGGCTCAGCTACAAACGCAGTATGAGCAGGTTCAACAGAGCTGGTATCAAGCGCTGGGGGATGTGCGTTCGTGTCAAAACCGCGTGAAAAACTATCAGGCAATGGCTGCCGACTATACCGGCTATTACAGCGGCGTGCAGAACGTCTTAAAGCAGCGGCGCCAGTTTAACGGTTTGTACGGTCCGGTCAGTGAGCTGATCAAAGTACCGCAAGCCTATACGACGGCACTGGAAACGGTTCTGGGCGGTCAGCTCCAGCATTTGGTGGTGGCAACTCAAAACGATGGTAAGCAGATTATCAACTATCTGGTTCGTCAGCGCGGCGGTCGGGCAACGATTCTGCCATTGGATACGCTGCGCGGCGGTTATCAGCCTCGCAATCTGGCACGCCTGCGCACGCTGCCTGGCTTTGTCGGTCGTGCCAGTGAGCTGATTCAGTATGATCCACGCTTTCAAGTCGTAATCGATCATCTGCTGAGCAATACGATCGTGGCCGATAATCTTGATCATGCCACGCTGCTCGCCAAAGAAGGCCAGCACCAAGTTCGCGTCATTACGCTGGATGGTCAGCTGATCAATACCAGCGGGGCAATGACTGGTGGGGCCAGCCGCAGTCAGCGGATTGGTCTGTTAAGCCAGCAGCAGATGGTTGAAAAGATGAAACAAGAGCTGCAGGTACAACAGCAGCGATCCAGTGAGCTGGAACAAAAAGTATCGCAGCTGGAACAGGCAAGGCGGAGCAATCAGCAAACGCTGGCTGCTTTGCAGAATGAAACTGCCCAGGCCAATCAAAAACTCAGTGAAGCCAAGGCCAATCAGCAGCTCGCTGACAGTCAGCTGGTTGAGCTTAAGCGTCAGTTGAAAGCTTTGGACTACCAAGCCAATGCAGCCGGCAACCCAGATCAGTTTGCCCAAGAGATGGCCGCAGCCAAGAAAAACGAACAACAGCTCGCTGATGAACTGACGCAGCTTAAGGTCACCATGGAGAAGATCAAGCAGCAGCAAAATGATCTGCAGAACAACGCCAGTGCCCAGCTTGAACAGCTTCATGAAATGCAGCAGTGGCTAGCCGTGGCGCGTGAACGGCTGCGTCAGGCTAAAGAGCAGCGCGCGGAACTGCAGACGCGTCAAGAGAATGCCAATGAGCAGCTAGCCAGTCTGGAACAGCAATTACAGGCGCTTGACCATGATGATCAGCTGCAGGCCGATGATCGCCAGACAACGGCCGCCGCATTGGCTGAGGCTCAACAGCAGCTTCACGACGCGCAGGATCAGTTGAAAGCCAGTGATGAAAAACTGACGACGCTGAATGATCAGCTGCAGGATGCCAATGAGCAGAACGATCGGCTGCAGGCATTACAGCGCGCGGCTATCGAAGATCTTTCTGGGATCAAGTCACAGCGGGCCCGTTTGGAGATGCTGATCGATCAAGGACTGAATCGTTTAAGCGAAACCTATTCAATGACGCTTGCCGATGCCAGACAAGAGCTCAGTCCACTGTCTGATGATGAATTGAACCGGCAGCTGAAGCTTTTGAAGCGCGGCCTGGATGAGCTGGGGCCGGTCAATACTGGTGCCATTCAGGAATATGAACGTATTTCGGAGCGCTATGACTTCTTGTCTGGCCAAAAAGCCGATTTGGAAAAAGCCAGAGATCAGCTTAAGGAAACCATGGATGCGATGGATGAACAGGTTAAGACGCGCTTTATCAAGACTTTTAAAGAAGTATCGGCCGCCTTTACCGAAACGTTTGCCACGATTTTTGAAGGTGGTCAGGCTAAACTGGTGCTGACTGATCCGGATGATGTTTTGACTAGTGGGGTCGACATCATGGCCCAACCGCCTGGCAAACGCAATCAACAGCTGAGCCTGCTTTCTGGTGGGGAAAAGGCGCTGACGGCAATCGCGCTGCTATTTGCCATCTTGAAGGTGCGGCCGGTACCATTTGCCATTTTGGATGAACCCGAAGCTGCCTTGGATGAGGTCAACGTTGATCGATTTGCCAAGTACCTGAGTCGTTTCGGCGAGGATGGCCCACAGTTTATCGTAATTACGCACCGGAAAGGAACCATGATGAATGCCAACGTCTTGTATGGGGTCACCATGCAGGAATCCGGGGTTTCCAAGATGGTTTCCGTCGATGTTGAAGAAGCACTCAATAGCGATGATCGCAATTAGGTTAGAAAGAAGGCGTAAAAATGGGATTATTTGATATTTTCCGTCGTAAGTCCAAGCAGAAAAAAGAAGAAGCCCCTGAATCAGCGGCCAGTGAAAATGCTGAAAGCCAGACCGCTGCCAGTGAAAGTGCGGCTGGCCAAAGCACGGCTGCTGAATCTGAGGTAAGTGAAGGTACGGCCAGTCAAAGTACGGCTGCTGAATCTGAGGTGAGTGAAAGTGCGGCTGGCCAAAGCACGGTCGCTGAATCTGAGGTGAGTGAAAGTGCGGCTGGCCAAAGCACGGTCGCTGAATCTGAGGTGAGTGAAAGTGCGGCTGGCCAAAGTACGGTCGCTGAATCTGAGGTGAGTGAAAGTGCGGCTGGCCAAAGCACGGTCGCTGAATCTGAGGTGAGTGAAAGTGCGGCTGGCCAAAGCACGGTCGCTGAATCTGAGGTGAGTGAAAGTGCGGCTGGCCAAAGCACGGTCGCTGAATCTGAGGTGAGTGAAAGTGCGGCTGGCCAAAGCACGGTCGCTGAATCTGAGGTGAGTGAAAGTGCGGCTGGCCAAAGTACGGTCGCTGAATCTGAGGTAAGTGAAGGCACGGCCGGTCAAGGTACTGCAGTTGAATCTGAAGCAGCCAGTGCGGCAAATGATCAAAAAGAAACAGTTACTGAAATTGATGAAGCAACGGCAGCTGCCATGCAGGAATCGGCCACGGCAGCCGAAGAACAAGCTGCTCAATCTGATGCCGCGCGTCAAGCAGAACAGGCTGCCATTGAAAAAGCACAGTCCGAAGCCGCCAAGCAAAGCGCCGCGGCCGCCGAGGAACAAGCCGCTCAATCTGATGCCGCGCGTCAAGCAGAGCAGGCTGCCATTGAAAAATCACAGTCTGAAGCTGCCAAGCAAAGCGCTGCGGCAGCTGAAGAACACGCTGCTCAGGTTAAATCAGCTCAGTCACAAGCCGCATCAGAAGCCATCAGCGATGAAAGATCAGCTGAACAGGCTGATTCTCAGTCTGCCGGTACTGAAGCTGCTTCGGCCGGATCTGATGAGAGTGCGGTCACAGCGACAGTCAAAGCATCAGTTGCAGCTGAAGAAACGGTTGAAGAACCAACTAAAGCAGCTGAGCCGCAGTCAGACGCTGACCACGATTCGGCTGCAGCAGTGCAAGCCGAAACGGAAGCCACGGTTGAACAAAATGATGAAAATGATGATGAGGCTGCTTCGGAATCCCAGGCCGAAGAATCGACGACAGAAAAGTATGATCGCGGTCTGAAAAAATCGCGGACCGGTTTTGGGGCCAAACTGAATCACTTCCTGGCTAATTTCCGTCACGTTGATGAGGATTTCTTTGAAGACTTGGAAGACCTGTTGATCGAATCAGACGTTGGCTATGACATGGCGATGAAGATCTCTGATGAGCTACGGGAAGAAGTTAAGCTGCAAAATGCCAAGAGCAAACAGGATGTCTCCAACGTCATCATTGAAAAGATGGTGGATTTGTATGAAGATGCTGGCAAGGATGAAAACCCGGATCTGAATTTTGCCAAGGAAGGCCCAACCGTGATCATGTTCGTCGGGGTTAATGGTGCCGGTAAGACGACTACGATCGGTAAAATGGCCAAGCGCTTTAAGGATGAAGGCAAGCGCGTCCTGCTGGCAGCTGGAGACACGTTTAGAGCCGGGGCCGTTGAGCAGCTGGATGTCTGGGCTAAGCGTGATGGCGTTGATATCGTCATGGGTCCTGCCAATGGTGATCCAGCAGCCGTTGTTTTTGACGGGGTGAAGAAAGCCAAGGAAGAAAACTACGACATTCTGCTGGTTGATACGGCAGGACGGCTGCAAAACAAGGTCAACCTGATGAACGAGCTGGCTAAGATGAAGCGGATCATGGCACGTGAGATTCCAGATGCGCCACATGAGGTTCTGCTGGTGTTGGATGCAACGACTGGTCAAAACGCGCTGAATCAAGCCAAGCTGTTTAAGGAAAGCACGGATGTTTCCGGAATCGTGCTGACCAAACTTGATGGCACGGCGCGTGGTGGGATTGTTCTGGCCATTCGCAATGAGCTGCATCTGCCGGTTAAGTACGTTGGGCTGGGCGAAAAGGTTACCGATCTGGAGAAATTCGATGCCAGCGATTTTGTCTACGGACTGTTCAAGGGCCTGGTTGTCGAAAAATAAGAGGTGGCGGCCGTGGATATCGAAAAAAACGAGCGGATCAACGCGCTGTTTGAGTTTTATCAGCCATTGCTGACCAAAAAGCAGAACGAATATATTCAGCTTTACTATGCCGATGACTATTCGCTTGGCGAGATTGCCGAAGAATTTGAAGTTTCGCGGCAGGCGGTCTATGACAACATCAAGCGGACCGAAAAGATTCTGGAAAGCTACGAGGACAAGCTGCATCTGTATGCCGATTTTGAGATGCGCAATCGCCAGGCAGATCGAATTCAGCGCTATGTCAAGGAGCATTATCCTGATGACGCCGAGCTGAATAATCTGATTGCCAACATGGAAAACATGGAAGAAGAATAAAATAAGCTGGCCGGTTCATTTTGAGTTGGCCGGCTTTTTGGTATAATAAGAAATGTTTGAACTATAAATTAAATTAACCTCATCGATTGCGATTGACCAAGCACGATGAAAAGAGGAGAAAAAAATGGCATTTGAAGGATTGACCGATCGTCTGCAAAAAGCGATGGAAAAACTGCGGCGCAAGCCTAAAGTTACGGACGCCGATCTGCGCGAAACCATGCGTGAGATCCGCCTGGCACTTTTGGAAGCCGACGTTAACTTTGCTGTAGTTAAGGATTTTGTTAAAACGGTACGGGAAAAAGCTGCTGGGGCTGAGGTTCTAAAAGGCTTAAATCCAGCACAGCAAATCGTTAAAATCGTTAATGAAGAATTAACCAAGCTGATGGGTGAGGAAGCCGTCCCGCTGAATAAAGCACCGCACATTCCAACCGTAATTATGATGGTCGGGCTGCAGGGTGCCGGTAAAACGACGACGGCCGGTAAGCTGGCACTGCGTCTGAAAAACGAAGAAAACGCCCGACCAATGTTTATCGCGGCCGATGTTTACCGACCAGCCGCAATTACGCAGCTGCAGCAGGTTGCTGACCAGATTGGCGTGCCGGTATTTGAAGAAGGAACCGAAAAAGATCCCGTTGATATCGTTAGAGACGGGATGGCACAGGCCAAGCAGAATCATAACGACTATGTAATCATCGATACGGCTGGGCGGCTGCAGATTGACGAACAATTGATGGATGAGCTGGTCAACATCAAGCAGCTGGTTCAGCCAAACGAAATTCTGCTGGTTGTTGATGCCATGACTGGTCAAAACGCGGTCAAAACGGCGCAAGGCTTTAACGACAAGCTGGACATCACGGGGGTCGTCTTGACCAAGTTGGATGGCGATACTCGTGGTGGGGCGGCCATGTCGATTCGAGCCGTTACTGGCAAGCCAATCAAGTTTGTCGGTGAAGGTGAAAAGATGGAGGATCTCGACGTCTTCCATCCCGATCGTATGGCTTCACGAATTTTGGGCATGGGGGACATGATGACCCTGATTGAAAAGGCCCAGAAGAATTTCGATGAAGAAAAAGCCCAGGAAACCATGGACAAGATGCGGGCCAATGAGTTTGACTATAATGACTTTTTGGAGCAGATGGACCAGGTTACCAAGATGGGCCCACTGGAGAATATCTTAAAGATGATGCCGGGGATGGCCAATAATCCCGCATTAAAGAACATCAATATTGATCCTAAACAGTTTGCGCACATCAAGGCCATCATTTTGTCAATGACGCCTGAAGAACGGGAAAATCCTGATCTGATGAACCCGAGTCGTCGTCGTCGGCTGGCAGCAGGTTCTGGGCGGCCAATCGTTGAGGTCAACCGAATGATCAAGCAGTTCAATCAGATGCGCAAAATGATGAAGCAGGTTACCAATGGCAATTTTGGCGGTCTGCAGAACATGATGGGCGGTCAGATGCCTGGCATGGGCGGCAAAATGGGTCAAATGGCGATGAATCGCATGGCGCGGCAGGCTAAGAAGCGTCAGCAGCAAAAACTGCGGAAACTGCGCAACAAGCACAAGCGCCGCTAAAATCACCCGATCAAAAACTTGGTTGGCGATATAATTCAATCCTGAGCAGTTTTCTGTTCAGTCAATACCCTGTCTCGATAATGAGGCGGGGTTTTTATTTTGGTTAATGAGACATTTGATACTCATAAACCGGCAAAAAAGATGACCAAACCGTTTTACGAAAAAGTTGGTCTTTGAAAACTCCTTGTGTACCAAGGCTTTGGGCGGCTCGACGAAATTATTTTATTTTTAGAGCTTGCAAAAAACAAAAGCTTTGGTATTATTTAGTTAGTTACTTATGTAATTAACTAAGAGAATAAATAGGGAGGGTTGGTCATGCAATTTGAATTTGACCAAACGGAACCAATCTATCAACAGATTGCCGATCAGCTGGAAGACATGATCTTTACTGGTCTGTTGAAGGAAGGTGAACAGGCGCCTTCAACCACGCAGCTTTCTCAAGAACTGCACATCAATCCGGCGACCGTGCTCAAAGGAATGCGGCAGCTGGTTGATCGGGGACTGTTGGAAAAGCATCGCGGCTTGGGAATGTTTGTAGCAGCGGGGGCCCAAGCCAAGATAGTCGAAACGCGTAAGGACGCATTTTATGAAAACTATATTAAAAGCCTGCTGGAAGAAGCCGGCAAGCTGGGAATCACTGAAGAGCATCTAATCGAATTGATCAAACGGGGGTATCAAGATGGAAACATTAAAGGTTAGTCAAATTACCAAAAAATATGGTCGGCAGACGATTTTAGACGACATCAGTCTGACGATTCAGCCGGGCAAGATTTACGGGCTGTTGGGACGCAATGGAGCTGGCAAGTCAACGCTATTGAATCTGATCGTTAATCGAATTCTGCCAACTAATGGCACGATTAAGCTGGGCAATGATGAGATCAATGACAATGACGCGGCCTTAACGCAGTTTTATCTGATGAGCGAGGTCAGTCTCTATCCTAAACACGTGACTTTAAAGCAGATGTGGGAAATGGCAGACCTTTCTTATGGCAGCTTTAACTTTAATCGGGCACGGCGGCTGCTAAAGGAGTTTGATATTCAAGACGAGAACGTAAGGCTGAGCAATCTTTCGACAGGTCTGCAGACGGCGGCCAAGCTCATCGTGGCATTATCGGTCAACGCTAATTATATTTTCCTGGATGAACCGATCTTGGGGCTGGATGCCAATCACCGCGATGTTTTTTATCAAGAACTGCTCAAGGCCTATGAAGAAAACGTCAAGACCTATGTGCTGTCAACACACCTGATTGAAGAGATTCAGCAGCTGGTTGAACATGTCTTTATTTTGGATAATAAAAAGATTGCCGTTGATGCTGACGTTGAAGATCTGTTAGGCGAGATGTTTGTAATCAGCGGTCCGGCAATGCTGGTTGAAGAGTATGTTAAGGATCAAAACGTATTGGGAACGCGCAGCCTGGCCGGCATCAAGACTGCGTTCGTACGTGGAGCACTGAATGAAGAAAAGGAGATTCCGGACCAGATTCAAATCAAACATCCAGATCTACAGCAGTCATTTATCTATCTGACGAACAAATAGGGGGAGAATTATGATTTCATCAAAACAAAAAATCGTGGTGCAGACTGATCTGTACCGCTGCGGCAAGGGCTTTGTCATCGCTGCAATCTGGCTGGCGGCAATTCAGGCATTTTTTGCCATCTTGAACCTGATTTTAGGACACATTGGCTGGAGCAGTTTTGGCAGTGATCTGCGCGGCATCTTTAGTTCTTGGAGCTTTGTCCTTAGTTTTGTGCCATTTTTCTATTTTTTGATTACGCCATACAGCACTTTTAAATGGACGATTCAAAACGGCATCTCGCGTAAGACCATGTGGCGTTCCCAGATGCTCAGCGCGGTTATCATTACATTGGTTCAAGAAGTTCTGATCGTGCTGTTTGAAGTCTTGGCAGATGGTCATCCAGCAGAGGCGTTTATCGTTAACAGCAGCGTTTCGACTTGGCAGGGAATCTTGTTTGAGTTGCTGCTGTTGTTTGAAGCAACCATGACGGCAATGGCAATCGGCTACTTCTTTAGTCTATTGAATCGTAAGTGGAAAGTAATCGTTGCGATTGGCGGCCCGATTCTGGCAGCATTCTGCATCTATTACCTGACGCTGCTATTGATCAAACTGGGCGTCTTCCAGTTTATTGGATCAAACTGGTCAATCGATTTGAGCGGTCAGGCAGCTAAAACGGCAATCATCGTTACGCTGGTTGTCTCAGCAATCGTTTGGACGCTTTTAATGATGCTGGTCTCACGCATCAGTGCCAAACACATGCAGCTGCGGCGCGACTAATCATTAAACGATCCCTGCCGATCAATCAGGCGGGGATTTTTTGATTGATAGTAAATAAAAATCGGATCGTGCTGCCTGGATAAAACTTGAATTGCTTGGCGTGAAATACCGTGATTTCAACGGTTTTGATTGGCTGAGGACTTATGGATTCAAGGAAAAGAAGACGAAGATATGCTTAAAAAGGATTTTTTTGAAAAAAGTTTAGCCTGTCAAGAAAAAATACTTTACATTCACTTGAATGACTGGTATATTATTAGCTGTTAGAAAAAATCAAGGAGGTGTGAATCAATGTCAGTAAAGATCCGTTTAAAGCGTATGGGTTCTAAGAAGCGCCCATTCTACCGTATCGTGGTTGCCGACTCACGTTCACCACGTGATGGCCGCTTCATCACGACGCTGGGTACTTACAACCCACTGACCACTCCAAAGGAAGTTAAGTTCGACGAAGACGCCGTTATGGACTGGCTGCAAAAGGGTGCCCAACCTTCAGATACTGTTCGCAACATGTTCCAAAAAGCAGGTATCATGAAGAAGCTCCACGAAGCCAAGTACGCTTCCAAGAAGTAGTGGTAAATAGTCATGACTGAGACAAATCTAGAGACACTGATTCGTACCCTGGTCACGCCGTTGGTCAAGCATCCGGATGCAGTTCGCATCACCGAATCAGAGACTGATCGGTATCACCGGTACGTCCTCGACGTTCATCCGGCTGACGTCGGTCGCGTGATTGGTCGGCAGGGACACGTTGCTTCCGCGCTGCGTACCGTAGTCGAAGGCATGCGTTCTAAGCGGCCCAACTCTAAGAAAGTCCGGTTGGTGATTAATGACCATCGACATTAAATAAAAACTCCCACACCAACCCTGTGGGAGTTTTTCTATTATTCGGAGGATTTTTAAATGCAATATTATAATGTTGGTAAAATCGTCAATACGCATGGTATTCGCGGCGAGGTTCGCGTGATTGCCACGACTGATTTTCCTCAAGAGCGTTTCCAAAATGGCGCCATCCTTTACCTAAAGCAGTCTGCCGGTGAGCCATTACGCCTGGAAGTTGCCGGCGCGCGTCAGCATAAGGGAATGTGGCTGGTTAAGTTTAAAGGCTACGACAACATCAATGACGTGCAGAGTTTCCGTGACCACGAGCTGATGGTGACTGAAGACGAGCAGCAGCCTTTAGAAGAAGGTCAGTACTACTATCATCAGATCATTGGCTTGACGGTTAAGACGCTGGAAGGACGCGAATTAGGCGTGATCAAAGAGATTCTTTCGCCAGGTGCCAATGATGTCTGGGTCGTCAAACGAGCCGGTCAAAGCGATCTTTTATTACCGGTAATTGATGATGTGGTCAAAAACGTTGATCTGGACAAGGGCGAAGTCGACGTTGAATTAATGGAAGGACTGGAATAATGCGAATCGATGTTTTAAGTCTGTTTCCGGACATGTTTAAGCCAACGCTGGGTCAGTCGATCGTGGGGCGGGCCCAAGACGATGGTTTTTTGGATATTCATGTAACTGATTTTCGTCATTTTACAACCGACAAGCACAATCATGTCGATGACGCGCCGTTTGGTGGTGGTGCCGGCATGCTGCTGCAGGCTCAGCCGATTTTTGATGCGATGGCGGCCATTGATGAAGAAGCACAAAAGGAAAACTATCCGAAAGGCCGTGTCATCTTAATGGATCCGGCGGGGCGCAAGTTTGATCAGGACTATGCTCAGGAATTGGCCCAAGAAGAACACTTGACGTTTATCTGTGGTCACTATGAGGGCTATGATGAACGCATTCGCCAGCTGGTAACCGATGAAGCCTCATTAGGTGACTACGTACTGACGGGCGGTGAATTGGCAGCCATGGTTATGATTGATGCCACGGTTCGATTCGTGCCGGGCGTTTTGGGCAATATGTCTTCTTCAATGGGCGACTCGTTCAGCAATGGTCTGCTGGAATATCCCCAATACACGCGGCCAGCTGAGTTTCGCGGGATGAAGGTGCCAGAAGTGCTGACCAGCGGCAACCATGAAAAAATTCGGCAGTGGCGGATGTATCAATCGTTAAAACGCACCTGGGAACGCCGACCAGATCTGATTGAACAGGCTAAACTGTCCCGCGAGCAGCAGATCATGCTTCAAGACATTAAATTGGGTGAAGACCCAACGATGCAGTAGGCGACGCGCATGATTAAGAATAAGTTTTTAAAACGACTGCTGGCCAAAGAAGATCCAACCGTCTATCAGCTCAAGGATGCATCGCTGGAACCTTCATTGACGACTTTGGATCTGATCGGTCTGGGGACGGGGATGGTCGTAGGCACGGCGATCTTTACCTTGCCAGGAATCGTAGCTGCTGAGCATACCGGACCAGCCGTGCCATTAGCGTTTATCGTGGCGGCAATCGGAGCGGGACTTTCTGCCTTGGCCTACGCGGAAACAGCCTCAGTGCTGCCGTTTGCCGGTTCGGCGTTTTCTTGGATGAACGTCTTGTTTGGCGAGTTTTTTGGCTGGATCGCGGGCTGGGCACTGCTGGCGGAATATTTTATCTCCGTAGCGTTCGTTGCCTCGGGCTGGTCGGCGTATATGCAGGGCTTTTTGGGCAGTTTCGGCGTTAAATTGCCAGTTGCTCTGACTGGTGGCTTTAATCCGGCTAAGGGCTCGTATGTCGATATTTTGGCGGCGATTGCGATATTGATCGTCGGCTGCTTGATCGCGCGTGGCATTCATCAGGTCAGCCGCGTCGAGAATACGATCGTGGCCGTTAAGCTGATTGTGATTATCATGTTTGTCGTGATTGGCGCGACTGCCATTCATCCGCAAAACTATGTGCCGTTTATTCCCGCGCACCGACCAGGAACGACTTTTGGGGGCTGGCAGGGGATCTTGGCTGGCTCTTCGCAGATTTTTATTGCCTATGTTGGCTTTGATGCAATTGCGGCCAATACTGCTGAAACCAAGGATCCTCAGCACACGATGCCTAAAGGATTGATTGGCACGCTGCTGTTGGGGACCGGCTTTTTCATCGCTGTCTCGCTGGTTTTGGTGGGGATGTTTAAATACAGCCGCTATGCTAATAACGCCGAACCGGCTGCTTGGGCGCTGCGGCATTCAGGTCATTATTTAACGGCCAATCTGCTTTCGGTAGTAGCCTTGATTGGGATCTTTTCAGCCTTGATCGCAATTCTGCTGGCCTCATCGCGTCTGATCTATGCGTTTGGGCGGGATGGTCTGCTACCAAGCCGTTTGGGGCATATTGACGATAAACATGTTCCCGATCACGCGTTGTGGCTGATCACGGTGCTAGCGATGATTCTCGGTTCCGTATTTCCGTTTACGTTTTTGGCGACGCTGGTTTCGGCCGGGACCTTGATTGCCTTTATCTTTGTCTCGTTAGGAATCTACGCGTTAAGGAAACGAGAAGGCGTTGACCTGCCGGAAGCCAAGTTTAAGATGCCGGGCTATCCGGTTTTGCCAGCCATCTCGGTTGTCTATTCAATCGTTATTTTTGCTGGTTTGAATATTGATGCCAAACTGCTGATGATCGGCTGGTTCGTTATTGGTTTGATAATCTACTTTGCTTATGGAATCAAGCATTCAAACCTGAATCAGCAGCTTAAAAAGGTTGTCAAGTAATTTACCCTTGCAGTCGTTAAGGGAATATGTTATATTATGTCTTGGCTTTTTATGGCCATAACAACGGTATTCCGCTGCTGAAATCGGGCAAGAATATCGACGAAAGGAAAAAATATTATGCGTCAAAACCAATTGATTGAAAAGATCACCGCCAGCCAACTGCGCGATGACATTCCAGAATTCCGCGCCGGTGACACGGTTCGCGTCCACGCCAAGATCGTTGAAGGTACTCGTGAACGTATCCAGATCTTCCAAGGTGTCGTTATCAAGCGTCACGGTGCAGGCATTTCTGCTACTTACACTGTTCGTAAGATTAGTAACGGTGTCGGTGTTGAACGTACTTTCCCAGTTCACTCCCCACGTGTTGCTAAGATCGAAGTTGTCCGTTACGGTCGCGTTCGTCGTGCTAAGCTGTACTACCTGCGTGAACGTACTGGTAAGTCCGCTCGTATTCCTGAACGCCGTCGCGACGTTAAGTAGTCGAGTGTCGACCAAAACCCTTGCTGTGCAAGGGTTTTTCTTTTTGCCTGATTTTAAAAATGCCAATTGAGTTTGTGAATTTTTGCCAATTATTTGCTTGTGGTAGCAAAATGGTAGCAAACTTGTCACAAATTTTCCAATTGATCACGATTTTTCACAAGCGCTTCGTGAGTAACGTGTGTGTAGATTTCCTGAGTAACTCGACTGTTAGAGTGACCAACCCGCTGCTGGATGACATACATTGGCACGCCGAGCTCAGCTAGCTTAGAGATATGAGTGTGGCGAAAGATGTGAGAGCTGACCGGTTTGTCAATTTTTAGCTTTTTAGCTGCATTACGTAAAAAAGTATTGAACGCTGATATTTGAATCGGTGTATGATGTTTAGTAGTGAATAGATAGCCATGCCCATCAGCATAAGCGTACCGATCACGATATATTTCGACTGCCCGCCTGGAGAGCGCAACATCGCGCATTCCGGCGGGCGTTTTTGTTTGGTCGGTTTTGTGCCATTCAGACATTTTAAGTTTGGTATGTTGGATCTACACTATCTTGTATTGGTGAGTGCTGATATTAGATTTCGGGTATTAAAAAGAGGACAAAAGCCGTCCCCTTAAGCTACAATTACGATTTGACAAAGATCCAAAACAAAGCCCACATCATTAACGCTGTGAGCTAATAAAAAAGAGCGCCTATTAAGCGCCCTCAACCGGTTCGGTACGTGAGGAGCTACCTCAACACCGTTTTGCGCACCGGCCTTCTAATCATCATGCTTGTATTATATGACATTCTATGGCGTCTATGCAGCCATTAGCGGTAAGAATACTGATACTACCAGGATGAAAGTCCACCAATCAAATTTATTATCTGAGATGTTGCTACGCTGGCTTTATCTAGGCAAATTGTAGCTAGTAACTCATTCAGCGATGAACTGATGGGTGAAGTCTACAAGCCCCCGGATTTTATTCGGGGGTAGCTTGACTCATTCAACAAGGCGCTTTACCGGGCTGAGCATCATCTGACGGCCTTTGAACAGGGAAATCAAGAAGTTGCGTATCCAGTTGCTTAAGCAAAATAGTGCAAAATGGAAATGGCTCCGTCACGAAAATCGTGGTTGAGCCATTTTCGGTCTTTATTGATAATTACTGAGCATTTTTTGCAGAGTCGTGATCATCTGTTCCCTAAACCAATCTGGCTCAAGTACCGTAACCATGTCTTTTTGACTAAGCAGCCACATCAGCGCGCCGATATCATAAGTTTCGACTTCAATGACTGCTGGCTGCTGATCGGTTTTTGGTTGAACAATTTTGGAAAGCGGGAATTTATCCAGAGCTGCTTCAACGACACCGCGATATTCAAAAAGAATCTTAACGTTTTTGCCGGGATACATCAGCTGCAACTTTTTCTTGGTCAGTCCCTCATTCCATTGATGAGCCTGCCATTCGGATTGCGGGATGCTTTTTTGTGAAATGTGATAATCAATGATGCGATCCAAGCGGTAGATGATGTTTTTTTGATATGTATTGGTGTAGCCGATAAGGTAGAAATAGTTGTCAGAAAACGTCAGCGCCAACGGAATAATAGTGTGCGTTTTGATATGGCCAGCCTGATTGCGGTAGTCGATGCGAATGGTTCGATGCAGCAGAGTATACTCCGAAAAGTTCCAGATCAGATTCATCAAGTCTTTATTTTGAAGATTGCGCAGCGGCTGATACGTGCGTTGCTCGCTTCTAATCAATTGTTTGACTTTTTGAGCATCTTTTTCGTCGAGAATTTTCAAAAGACGATTGGAAAGCTCGGTTAGCTGGTCTTTGGGGAGGGCACGACTGGCGGTTAGAATCTTGATGAGACAAAGACACTGCGCCTTATTTAAGCCGATTCCGTTGGCAGACAGCCAGTAGGAATTGTTTTGACGGTCATAATTCAGTGTGTATTCGGGCAGATATTCGTCCATAAACGCTCGCAGGCTGGCAAAATCGCGCTGAATGGTCCGCGCGTCAACGGCAAACTGTTTAGCTAGCTGTGATTTTTGAATATGACGGCCGGCAGTCAATTGCTGATAGATGAAAAGTTGCCGTTCACTGGTAGTTGATTTGTATGTTTTCATGGAATTTCCCTAATTTTTAAATTTATATTTTCACATGGACAAAATCTGTCTATGCGATTTGAGATAATTATAAATAGAAAATGGAATTAATCAATTGAAAGTGATTTCCAATTTCCAAAATAAACACGTTGTAATTGTTACCATGAATATATTGACGTTTTAGAATGTAAGCGGTATAAATTAATTATAAATAAATTGGGGGGAGACGAGATGAAGATGCGTGCAATCGTGCAATCATGCAATCGTGCCGCTGATTCTGTCAAGTTTTCTACTTATAGGTTTACTGTATCCCAAGGGGTGCAGTAGGCCTTTTTGCGTTAACAGCACTTTTGTTATTACGTTCATATCTGCTGCTTTGAGAAAAGTTAATTAAAAATAGAAAAGAGGAGACAAGATTGAATAAATTAGAGTTAACACGTGAAATGAACACTGTTGAGGATGTTCTTAAAGATAATGGTATGGATGACAATCAGACTCTACTTGGAAATTTTGAGCATGAAAAAAAGATGATTGCGGATTTTCACGCCAGGGTTTTGGTAGTTGGTGCCTTTAGTTCTGGTAAGTCAGCTTTGCTAAACACTTTTATGGGAGGCAAAAAAGTACTTACAGAGAATATTTCAATGGAGACGGCAATTGCAACAGAACTTTTCTATAGTCCAGAAGAATATGCAGTGCGAGTGAAATTGGATGGTTCTGAAGAGCGATGCAGTATTGAAGAAGCAAAACAAAAAAATCCAAGTGACTGCTTAAAATATCAATTCTATCTACCAAATGAGTCGCTGAAAAATTTGGGAGATATTATTTTGGTTGATATGCCAGGTTATGGTTCTGGTGTTAAAGAACATAACAAAGCCATTACTCAATACATAAATAGTGCGGCTGGATATGTATATGTTACTTCTTCCGATGCGGGGACTTTTGATGCAGAATCTCAGTTGTTTTTAGACGAAATTCAAAATTATAGTTCTAGTATCAAGTTCGTTTTAACAAAGTGTGATAAGCATACGCCTAGCAATATTGAAGAAATTGCTTCCAGTGTTAAAAATAACATTGAATACGTACTTGGAAAGCAGGTTGACTTACTCGAAACATCAAGTCGTTCTGAAGATGCACCAGAAAAACTAGCTAGATTATTTTCCAGTTTTGATCCCGACGAGTTAATGATTGGACAACTTGGCGATCGTTGCAAACGGGATATGGAATTTGCTAAAGATTCATTAATTACTCAAAAAGGTGCTCTCCAGTTTAACTCTTATCAAATTGATCAAGAAATAGCAAAAAATGAAGAACGAAAACTTCAATTAGCTAAAGATATGGAGAAGGACAAAGAACGTCAATTAGACTATGTTGTCAATAAAGGAACAGAAGATGTTTTGAATGAGGTTGACGGTAGGCTGCGAAGCAATCTTTATGAATTAGTTGATGCTGCTGAACAAGGGGATGCATCATTTAACAATACTGTGTCTTCAATTCTTAGACCAGTATTGAACGAATCGTTAAGTGATGTTTTAAATAGCAGCTACAATTCAACTATGAAAAATATTGTTTCAAAGTTTAATACTGATAATAGTCTATCAGGTGAGCAACTGGTAAATGCTGCTTCTGGCTTTAGTGCAGGATTAAAAACTTTAGAAAATAAAAAATCGGGAAATGTAGCGGGAGGATCATACCGAATTATAGCCTCAATTTTGTCATTAGCTACGTCCGTCATTAATCCAATTTTAGAAGTGTTGATCATATTAGGACCTGATTTGGTTAATATGATCAGTGGCTTATTTGGCCCTTCTAAAAGAGAAAAACTATCAAACCAGATAGAAAATCAAGTTATTCCTAAAATTGTTGAAGGGCTTAGATCGGGTGTTGCTGACAATTTAAAGAAGTCGCAAGCAGAAATGAGTGAAAAGGTCGAAGAAGACTTACAAACTAAGCTTGATACTATTAATGACTCCATTAAACAACTCAAACAAGAAAGAACAGATAAGCAGCTTAATATTCAACAAAAACAAGCAAAACTTGATCATGGCATTAAAGTAATCGAAAAGAGCCTGCAGAATATTGAAGCAGCCATGGGGGAATAAACGATGCAAAGTAAGATTAATGAATTTTTAAATGTCATTCAAAATGCGACTGAGATCGTTAACAAAGGTAAAGGGCTAGTAGATAATGATTACTTATATGCTTTTAGCAATAGTGGTCAACAGTTAGCCAAAAACGTAGAACAAGTTATGGCTCATGATCGAAGTATCCATATCGGGATTGTTGGTCGAGTTAAAGCAGGTAAATCTTCATTTCTCAATGCTTTGCTATTTGACGGTGAACCATTATTACCGAAAGCTGCTACGCCAATGACAGCTGGATTGACCCGTATCGTCTATGCTGAAAAACCATATGCAAAGGTCGTATATTATGATTCTAAAGACTGGAGTGACATTCAAAAACAGGCAACTGAGTATGACAGCGAACTTGACCGGCGACTTGTAGAAGAAAAAAAGCGCGCAAAAAGAAGAGTATCTGAAGAGGTACTTAGGAATCGTGTAGCTGGAAAAATGCCTGATAGTTTAAAGGCTTGCAAAGAGTTAGTTTCTAAGGCCAATAGTACACCATCGATTGAACAAAGAATTGGGAGTAGTGAGGAAATAAAAGTTGAAGATTTAAAAGATTATGTAGGTTCTCATGGTCAGTACTCACCAATCGTTAAAAATGTTGAACTTGGCGTAGATAAACCTGTGTTGAAGGATATGGTAGTGGTTGATACGCCTGGCTTAGGCGATCCAATTATCTCTAGAAGCAAAGAAACAAAGGATTTTTTGTCATCTTGTGACTTAGTGATATTGTTGAGTACGGCTTCACAGTTTATGGGAAATGAAGATATGCAGCTGCTTTCAGAAACATTGCCAAGTGAGGGAATTGAAAATGTTGCTTTTGTTGCCAGCAAGTTTGATCTTGCAATGCTAGATGACAGAAATAATCAAAAACAGCAACTAAAGAATGTTTTTACAGCAACTAGAGTGGAACTGGAGGAAACACTCGAACAGCAAATTGATAGTCGTTCTCAAACTACACGACAATTTGGTAGAATTGCCACAAAATATAGAAATGGCGAAACTCAGTTACACTTTATCTCTGCACAATTGCTTAACGCTGCACAGAAAAAAGCCAATGGTCAAAAATTTAATGAAGAAGAACAAAAGACGATTGATTTGATGAAAGAGCGCTTCATTGGTATGAATGACGATGAAGCTTCTTTACGAGATCTATCTGGGATTGATTATTTTTATAAAGAAGAATTTGAACCAATTCGTGAAAAAAAGGAAAAAATTATTCAAGAACATCAAAATAACTACATTAAGGATCATTGTATCGACTTTATTAAGCAATTGAATACTATTCACGATGAAGCCGCCAGCAATTTAAATCAGCTAGAAGAGTTAAGCATTAAAAATAGTCAGCAGAAAATTAAATTGATTCAAGAAGCAGCTATACGCATGCGTTCGCAATTAGAGGATGTTTTTGAGCAGGCTAATCATGATATTAGTATTCGATTACGAGAAATATCTAGTGAAATTCGGGGTGTTTCAAGTAATTATAATGATATTGATGTGTCGACTAAAAAGAAAGTTGAGCACCACACAGAAGGGCATTTGTGGTGGAAGAACAATTATGATACGGTTTCACAGTATAGTACGGCTTCCGTGAGTGACGTTGTTCGAAATATTGGACAATATGTTGATGAAAGTGATCGCTTAATTATTCAGAACATGAATAATGCTTTTGATATCAATGACATTAAACAAAAAGTGCAAAGGATTGTTAAGGATACCTTCGAAAATAGTGATGTTGACTTTAATGTAGATGACGTTGTACGACCAGTTAAATTAATGTTGGAGCAGTTAACGTTGCCGCCTTTTAAAACGGTTGATAGTAAAAAATATCAAAAAGAGATTAGTGACAGTTTTTATAGTGCGACAGTTACTGATGATGAGATAGCAACTTTGAAAGTTAAGCAGCTAGAAGTAATGGAAGAGATTAAGTCAGATATTGTGGATAAGCTTAGTGAAATTGAAAGCCAGGTTAGCCGATTAATGAAAGAGAAAGCTGTTAGCTTTGCTGATGATATTGAGAAGCATCTAGTAAGAAGCCAAAAAATGCTGCAAAGCAATTTAAATAATAAACAAGCTAACATTGAAAGGTATAAAGAATATCTACAGCAGTTAAAAGATGCTAAAAGTATTTTTCAAAATTTTGAAGTCTAGAGGAATTTATTATGGGGATTCTAGATGATTCTAACGAACTATTAAAAAATGGATTTCGGAAGAAAAGGTTAAATCCATATTTGAATGATCCTGAACAGGCGTTGAACTTAATTTATCAGGTTTTACCTAGTAAGAAAGATAAGTTTCGAAAATTTGACATCGGTCAATTAAATCAAATGCTTGAGGAACAATTGCCTAAGTGTGTCCGATTGCTGCCAATAGGTCATTCTATGACGTTAAATGAGAAAATGTCTGATTTAAGTCAGCGCTTGATGGAAGGAGAAATTTTAGCAAATAAGACTCTAATCGGTGTAGGTGGTCAGTTTAGTGCTGGGAAGTCAAAGTTTTTAAATTCATTGATTAAGGTATCGGATACTATGAGATTACCGGAGAATCAAAAGTCAACTACTTCCATTCCCACGTATGTTGTTGGCAGCGATCACGACGAAATTAGTATTGTTACCCAGTACAATAAAATAGTGGTAGATGGTCAGGCTATGCAGGCATTGACTCATGAATTTTTTGAAAAATTTGAAATCTCTTTACGTAGGTTTATTAAATATATCGTAATCAAAAGTAATAGTTTTCCTGGTAAGTGGAAACAGTCATTGGTTTTTCTGGATACACCTGGATATAATCGCGGCGAAGAAACTAGTGAACAGACAGACAAAGAATTATCGCTCAAAAAATTAAGAAACGTTAATTCTTTGATTTGGCTAATTGATTCGGGAACTGGAGCAGTTACAAGTGATGATATTGAATTCTTGCAGCAATTACCGGAAAACATACCATTGCTGGTTGTTTTTACAAGGGCTGACTCAAAAACAACTAGGGAACTGCAGCAGATTATTAAAGAGGCTGAGAAAACACTTAACCAAAACGGAATTCATCCAAAAGTAATTACAGCTTATGATTCTGTCAGAGGCGTTGAGTATGCAGGTCAACATCATATCGTTGATTATTTTAAAGCCATAGAGAAAAAAACATTAAATAGTACTGGATTCAAGGCTCTTAACGAATTAAATTTACTTTTCGACAAAATAGATAATGAATTTAAGCAGGTTGCGCTTGGTCTTGATGAAGATCGAGTAAATTTGAAAAATATTATCAGCAATTCGAATAATATCATGGGGTTAGAATCAGTAGTTGATTTATATGTTGATAATGTTCGCCAACTGGATACTTTGAAATATGATCAAAGGCGATATGACAATTTAAAAAAGAAAATATTAAAAAAGATTGAGTTGCTATCATGATATAAGGTGGTTGATTATAACGAAAGAAAATAAAAATATAAAATTATTATCTAAAGTTCTCGATACAGAGTTTAAAAGTGAAAACAATGTCAAACGTCAGTACTTAATAAAACAAATTACTGAAGTTCGAGAAATGGTTAATAAAGACTTAGCACAATTATTAAGAACTTCCAAATTCATTCAGTTTGAAAAATATCATCATCAAATTGAAAAGATATTTAGAATGTTGGAAACGTTGGCCTCATTTCCAGATTACATTGGTCATTATAATCTAGGAATTGTATATTTTGATCCGATAGCGTTAGAAGATCAGCTAAATTTAAATACAGAATCACAGTTAGATTGGATGATCAAAAAAAATCAAAATCTACCAATAGTTTTATCACCACTATGCCACTATCCCAGCTTAATCAATAATTATTCTCATCAAGAAGAGATAACGCTTGATGAATTTAAGAATGTATTACGTTTATGGAAAGATGATGTGGATATTATGCAGTTATTGCGTGCATTCTGCTTTCCTTTTCATATTAAAAACGAGAATCTAACAATTACGCTTTTCCCAAAATATGTGAATGCAAAAGATCCTTCTTGTCAGGACCTAATGCAATTTCAAGATGAAATATTGTTGTTAGTAGATGATGCTCAGCAATTAAAATATGCTAAGCAATATTTAGAGATCTGGCAAGATTATCGTCCAATTAGTTTAATCTCTAAAAATCCAGAAGTTCTGGAATGGAGCAAGAGTCAAAAAAATTTGCGGTCAGTAGCAACCGATATTTCAAAATGGAGATCATATGACACTCGTTTTGCAGTGATTGCATTTAAAGAATTGTTTTTTGAGATTGATATTCAATATCGAAAAACAATTGAATATGAGAAAACGCGTATCCGTCAAATGGGATTTGATCTAGAGGAAGAAGCAACTTCAGAAACTAAAGATTTATATCAAAAAATAATAAACAATAAGAAAGAATTAGAGAAAGAATATAATTCCTTTCATTCCACAGTTAAACCAATTTTAAATAGTCTGTCTGAGATAGATGATTATCTGATGGAGAAGCTACCAAAGGGGAAAAGAACTCCTTTAGGTACTTATGCGTTGGACTTCTATCATCGCTATTGGTGGAATTTCTGTAAGAGTCTGGCTTACACTAGAGAAGAAGAATTGGATGTTATACGTAAGCAGATGACGGAGCTTGATTCTCGTTATGGCTACATTTTTAATATAATGATTAATCAATCCCTAGGAGTATCGAGCGCAAGTAGTGATCTTAATAAGCTGTTGGCTGAAAAAGATACTGAATTAATTTGTCATGCCAAAATCTTTGCTAATAGTGTTTTAAAGCTATCTGATGATGAATTAATGCGATTGGCAAGCAATCTTCAGCATTATGAAACTGCCGATGAGTATCTGTATGCTGGAATGTGGCAAATGAAACAGAATCATCCAATTAAAGCAGTGCGGCTTTTAAAATCGGCCTTTAACTTAGGAAGTGAAATGGCTGGAAAAGTGCTCTTGAGTGAAAGTGATACTTCTCTGCGTTGGTTAGCTAAGAATGCCTTTCCAGAAGCTAATTATCAAGAAGCTAAGGTAATGGGAGTAGGCAAAAATTGGAATTATCGGATAGCTGCTGCATTGAAGTATCCACCGGCTATGTTTGAAATTCTCTCATTTGAATACAAACAATTTGAAAGACAATTACATCACGAAAAAAAGGATAAGGTACCTTTGAGTGATGATATTAAGCAGCGAAAGGCTACTCAATTAAAAGAGCTTGCTTTAAGTATTTTAGATGCAAATGTAGATGAAGAGGTGAAAGTTGAGACAAAAGAAATCCTTGGCTTCTTATACTACATGACTAAAGATGATCGTCGAGCATTAAGTTACTTGGAAGAATCAGATAGTGCTAAAGCGAATTACTATATCGCTAAAATTTATTTCAATCGTAATGGTGATATTGTCCAAGATTTAGATAAAGCCAAGAGATATGCTAAAAAATCTGATGATGAGGGATATGTTCAAGCGAAACGATTGCTTGATAAGATAACGAATGAAATTAGTAAACGAAAATTAAAAGCCAAAAAACATACGCCAAAAGTAGAAGTTGAAGAATCTGAAGTTATTGATAGTGGATGTTTTATTACTACTGCAACCTGTCTTGCATTAAATAAAGACGATAACTGTGATGAATTGAATACGTTAAGAAGATTTCGAGATCGTAATAGGGTACGCAATCAGGTAATGGATGATTTAGTAAAAGAGTACTACAGAATTGCACCCGGTATTGTTAGTCGGATTAATGAACAAGAAAATGCTCAAGAAGTTTATAAGAAATTATGGGAAGAGTATATTTCAAAAACCTATCAAGCTATTAAAAATAACGATGATTTAAGAGCAACTGTGTTTTATGTTGAGATGGTGCAACAATTATGTAGTAGATATAATGTGAAACTAACAGATAAAGTTTTAAATCATATTAAAAAGCTGCATGCAGTACAGTTAAAGTAAATTAGGCATTGGATGGAAAAGTGATTTGATTATATTGGTTAACAATCACAAAGGAGTGACATTTATGAATAAGAATTCTAAATCACCTTGCGAAACACATGGACCAGTTGTAAAAACGGGACCTACTTCAGGCCAAAATCGATCGCGTCGTTCGGATGGCGCCTGGCGTAAGAAGCGTTCTGACGCAGGAGTATCTCGGAAAAAGTCATAATGTTACGGTTTAAGGTAACTATGATGCTTTAGCTTAAAAAGTAAAATATCAGATCTGTGTGTCTATCCTGATATTTTGGACGAGAGCAAAAACAGCAATCAATACTGTGTTATTCCTAGATGTTCTCGAAGTATTCATGAGCGGCGTGAAATGGCAGAGGCAATTTTTACTGGGTTTGAAGCTTTTTGAATATTGCATAATGAACTGCTAAAACATCTAACCACTCTTCCATAATGACATATCTAAATTAAGCATACCAAAACGGCCCTGACGCAAAACTTGCGGCAGGGTCGTGCTGTTTTAGGCGAATTTTGAGACAGCCAGTTTTAAAATTCAATTCGCTTCTGGAAAATTGGCTGTTGACGCAGGTCGTAAATCGAACCGGTAATTGGCGTAATGGCAAATGGTCTTAAAATGCTGCGCCGTTCAGAATGGTTTGCCGAAATCTGCTGCATTTCCGGTCGAGCGTCAAAAATCTGCTCCAGATACTGCTGATTGACCTCAGTTGCCGTGCCGGTTAAGGTGAAGCCAACACTGTCCAGAGTTTCGCTGCCTTTTAAAGCCGTGATCGAGATGCGGGGATGAGCCTTTAAACGTTGATAAAATGGTTTTTGATAGGTCGTCGCAAAAATCAGCCGGTTGCCGTCTAAAACCTCGATATCAGCGACGTTGGTGTGGGGATCGCCATTTTGATCAACCGTACCAAACACAACGGACTGAAAACTATCGACAATCAGCTTGAGAAATTCATCGCCTGACAGATGGCTGTCTAACATGGGAACTGGTTTGCGCATGGTGATACCTGCTTTCTTTTATATTTTTGTGTTAATTGTAATTAAAAACATTACATTTGTATATGATCAAATGCAGCAAATCGTATCAAAGTTTCTTGATAAAAGCTCAAGACAGGTGATTTTAGAAAAAATTTGCCATTTGCCAAAAAAAGTACTTACGAAACCGAGGCAATTTTTGCTAGAATGGCAAACATGCTGATTAAGATTAAGAGTTAGCGTTAATTGAATACATCAAATTAAGTCTGCTTGCTGTTTGGTCTTTAATCAAGTCAATTTGATTAAAGGAGCAAAATATATGCAAAATTTTTCTGAACCTGCTTTTCGCGTCAAACACCCTGGCTTGACGATGGCCAGTCTGCTTTTGGGGGCTTTTGTCGGTATGTTTAGTGAGACTTCATTAAACATCGCGCTGCCAAAGCTGATGCTCGTCTTTCATACCAGTACGGCCGTCTTACAATGGCTGGTAACTGGCTACATGCTGGTTATTGGGATCGTCTTGCCGCTGTCCAGTTTGATTGCCAAGTGGTTTACGACTCGCCAGATTGTGATTTTTGCCTTGCTGGATTTTATTATCGGTGCGGCAATTTCAGCACTGGCGCCTAACTTTGCGGTTCTATTGGCGGGTCGAATGATTCAAGGGATTGGTACCGGTTTGATTCTGCCACTGATGTTTACGATTGTGATGCAGATTTTCCCACCAAAAAAGATTGGCAGCATTATGGGCATCTGTGCTTTGGTAATCATGTTTGCCCCGGCAATTGGGCCGACCTTGACTGGTTTGATTCTGGCCAAGCTTTCCTGGCGCTGGATCTTTTGGTCATTTGAAATTTTCTTGGTCATCGCCTTATGCCTGGCCGTAACTGCTTTGGAAAACATTGGTCAGCCAACGCGTCCTCACATTGATCTGCTTTCAATCATTGAATCCGTGCTTGGCTTTTCTGGTCTGGTAATTGGCGCGAGCCTGTCCAGTCTGGATGGCTGGGGTTCTTGGCCAGTCTTAGGCTCGTTTGCGGTTGGGATTTTGGTATTGATTGCCTATGTGATTCGTCAGCTGAAACTAGAAACGCCGATCTTAAATCTGCGCGTTTTCAAAGTTAAGGCATTTACAATTGGCGCTGTATTGGTCATGCTTGATTTTGGTATTATTCTTTCGGCCATGTATCTGATGCCAATGTATCTGCAAAATGGCTTACTGTTAGCCGTTGCCTTAACTGGGATCGTCATGTTGCCAGGTGGTCTGGTAAATGCTTTGGTTTCCGCGTTTGCTGGACGGATGTATGATTCAATTGGGGCCAAGCGTCCAGTCATGATTGGTTTTGTGATTGCCATCGTCGGGATCGTCATGCTGCTTTTGACGACTGATCATTCTGCAGTTGCATACGTAATTGCGGCTCACGTGATCTTGATGATTGGCTGTCCATTGGCAATGTCACCAGCGCAGACCAGTGCTCTAAACGCATTGCGGGGACCAGCCTCCAGTGATGGCAGTACGATTTTGAATACGATGCAGCAGATCGTTGGAGCATTGGCAACTGCTCTGGCTACCAGTTTCTTGGAATTAGGCCGACACGCGGCAGCTGGCAGCCAAGCGATGCGTTTTACGTCCGGGGTACACACGGGACTTTACTTTACGCTGGCTTTGGCAATTATCGCGCTGATCGTATCGTTTGCTTTGCCCAAACAAAGTAAAGATTAATTGTGTTATTAAGCCTTTAAAATAAATCCAAAAAATTTTTAATAGACCCTCATTCTCAAAAGTATTTTTGGGAATGGGGGTCAAATTATTTTAGTCGGTGATATTTGACGATAACGACATAAAATGATATTCTGTTTTATGTTGATAACGACATTTATGAAAGGCGGAAATAAATATGGCAAACTTAAATCATATGGACAAACATTTCAAAACGCTGGATGACTTCTTGGGAACGCATTTCATCTATACGTATGACAATGGCTGGGAATACGAATGGTACGCTAAAAATGATCACACGGTTGACTATCGGATTCATGGCGGAATGGTTGCTGGCCGTTGGGTTAAGGATCAACCAGCGCACATTCATCAGTTAACGGAAGGAATTTACAAGATTGCCTGGACTGAACCAACGGGAACTGATGTCGCGTTGGATTTCGTTCCTAATGAACATAAGCTTAACGGTACGATTTTTTTTCCAAAATGGGTACAGGAATATCCAGAAATTACGGTTTGTTTCCAAAACGAACACATTGATTTAATGCATGAATCGCGTGAAAAGTATGAAACCTATCCAAAATTAGTAGTGCCTGAGTTTGCGACGATTACCTACATGGGCGACGCTGGTCAGGATAATGAAGAAGTTATCAATGAAGCCCCTTATGCCGGCATGACTGATGATATTCGCAATGGCCGCTTCTTTGATGAAAATTACCATCGTCTGGCTAAGTAGCTTGTTATATAATGTTTTGCAGAATCAGATAAGGAAGGATGCTGCAAAATGCCGCAAAAAAGGATACTGCCCTATGTTATTATGGGGATCCTGCTTAATAAGGACTGTACTGGAAAGCAGATTATGGATGAGTTTCGCTTTGATATCGGGGAATTTTGGCAATCATCACATAGTCAGGTTTATCCAGAGCTAAAGCGTATGGAACAAGATCGTTGGATTGAAAGCTACTCAAAAGAAGATAATGATAAAGAGATACACTACCATTTAACGGCTTATGGTCATGAAATTATTAATGACTGGTTGATGGAACCCGTTGATAAGCTGCCGGTATCCAAAGACCTATTTTCTTTAAAGACTTTTTTCATTAATGATCGTAATGATCCAAGACTGGAAAATTTGTTTAAGCACCAGATCCAACTGGTTAGCAACAGCCTTAATCATCTGCGCGAGCGTCGACAAGCATTATTCAGCAGTCAAGAACAGATTGATCAACAATATGGTCATTATTTGATTTTGGCTCGCGCAATCAGTCGCCAAGAAAATCAATTGGTTTGGCTGGAAGATAAATTGAATAATCGTTAAAAACAATGAAAAGAACAATCGTGTGATACCAGTTTTTTCGCAGCTGGTGGCGTGCGATTGTTTTTTATTTTGCCGCAATCTGGTCGACAAACGCTGAAATTCATCAAAAATAAAAATGCATTTCCGCTTAAATCGTCTAAAGCATTTATAAGGACACTGATAGATGATTTGAGAAAGGAAGCCGGAAAATGAGAAAAAAGCTCCAACAACTTGGTCCCCAAATGCGACACGTGTTCATCGGCCGGTTTGAGCGCGTTGGCTATAAAAAAAGCTACCGTTACTGTCGGCCAACGCTTTTGCTCACCCACGTTGCTTTAGCCGAAACCGGGGAACTGATTACTGATCATTTATGGCTCAATTATACGAAAGGCTTTTTAGATTTAGGTGAACTGTTAACTGGTGACCTGCTGCGATTCAACGGTCGGGTTGCCAGCTACGTCAAAGGTTATTTTGGCACCTCCCAAAAACTTGACTACAAGGTAGAGCGGCCCTCGCAAGTTGCGCTGCAGGCCAAAATTGAGGGACCCCGGCGTTTGCTGCCCGACACTGTTACCAAATTCGGTCGTCAAGCACTGATTGGCTACATTATGGAACGGGAGCGCGCGTTTTACGAGGCCAGCTGTCGTCCGATTGATCCGTACTATATCGAGCAGTATCGAGTCTGGCTGACCAATCACGTTATGAAAAATGCGCAAAACTATGATATTGTCTTGCAAAAACAACTTACTGGAGCATCTAAAAAGCACTGAGCCGCATTGAGCAGTTCAGCGCTTGGAGATCAAGGTTGTCAGTATTTGATTAGTTTAGATCGTTGATCAAGTTGTCCAGACTGGTCAGAATTTCAGCTGGCAGTTTTTCGCCCGTGTGCTGAGCTTCATAGTTCTTAACCCAGTCGCGCCGGATTTCAAAACGCATCTTGAGCTTGGTTACGTATTCAGCATCATTAAAGTCAACTGGATAGCCGTCGTAAGCAATGTATTCCATGTTGGCCAGCTCGCCAAATGGCTTAAAGGCGGCCTGGTTTTGGGCAATGTCTTCCAAAGCCTTCAAGGTCAGTTCTTTAGGGATGTCCAAGCCGTTAAAGTTGGCGGTATTGACGATGTAGCAGTCAACGTGGCGTTCTTCAAACAGCGCCTTAAAGTCTTGATAGTCCTCGCTTAATGGGTAGGCGCGGAATGGGTCGGCAAATGGTTCGATAACCAAAGCGTTGCGGTCAGCGCCCACCACGTTTTCAGCTGTGGAGCGCTTGGTAGCCAGCGTCAGACCAAACGTAGCCGCGGTAACGGGATCGGTCAGTTTAACGACTGGTGGCAGACTGTCATCTTTCATAATCCAAAAGACGGCATTGATTGGGGCAATTTCGCGATCCACCCGGTTGGTAGAGGCATAGCGCGTCTTAATGGTCCGTCCATTGCCGTTGCGCAGATCCTGGGTTACCAGTACTTTTTGGCCGGCTTCGTTAAGCGTGACACCAACGTTCATCACCGTAGTAAAGTACTGCATTTCGCGGCTGCCCGGCAGATAGTCGTTGGTCTTGTCAAAGTAGGCCGGTTCAAGAGCCGTGGAGCTGCCGTCTTCACGATTGATTACAAACGCATCGTCATGCAGCACGGTAATATCAAACTTGCCACCATGCTTGGCGTGCGTCAGCGTAGACTTGCCCGAACCAGAAAGCCCGTAGAAAGCAAAAGTCTGATCATCACGGTCGCTGAAGTGGAAAGTCTTTTCGCCGCCGTGACAAGCAGTAAAACCATGCCGGTGCGCGGTTGCCCAGGCCAGCGTCAAAGTGGACTTCTTAAGCTCGCCAAAGTAGCGCAGACCCAAGACTGCCGCTGCATTGTGCTGAGCATCGATGACAACCAGCCCATGTGGATAGTCGGGACTGCTCCAGTATGGGTCGCAGTACAGATAGATGTCGCCTTCATCATAGGCCCGTGAATCGGCATAGCGCTTCAGCCAGTTTTCGGTAGCTGTTTGGAAGTTGAGCATGTAAGAAAGCAGATTAACCTCAAATCCTTCTGCTAGTGCCAGATGCGCCTTTACCATAAAGTCTTCATCCAGCCCCACGATCACGTCCGTCGTGTAAAAGTCGCGTTCGTGGCCTTCATAGATAGCTTCACGCAGGACGCCATCGATTTTTTCGGCATCAATGTCTGGAGAACCGATCAAACGCCGTGCTGCCGCGGTCCGGCCCACGATCTGACCATGGTTGTCGACCAGCATCTTGGCATCGGCTGGCAGTCCCAGTTCTTCGGTATGCTTGATTGGCAGGTCGGTAACGATGGTGTTGGGGTTGCCGGCCGCCAAACGATAAGCAGTCGCGGTATCAGCAATATGCGTCATGTTGTTGGCGTAGAATGCCGATTCAATCGTAGTCCGCGTCCGTGAGAAGATCGGATTGGTCTTAACGATGTCTTTTTCAGAAAATTTTGTTTGAGTACTCATTGAACAGCCACCTTTCTGATAAACTATCGTGATTAAAGTGCTTACATTCCTATTATAATGCAAATATCAGCCAATAATAGATTTAAATTTTGATATTTGTCGAAAAGTTTGATAAATGTCAAAAAACTCTGGAATTGACAATTTTATGAATTTTTTAAAGTTATTGATTAAGTTTAAAAGAATTTATATCGCATAAAATTTACATTTTGCCCCGTTATTCTTCAAAACTTTTCCTAAAAGGATTCGCAACTTTTCTTTAAGCTTTGTGTATCAGCTTTGATGGTCGGGCGTTAAGCGGTTTGTCGATCAAGGCGAAATTATTAATTTAATATAGGGAAGTGATTGTTTGCACCACAAAAAAGGACGTTGGCTGGCACTGATCGCGGTGCTGCTGGTCTTATGCGGGGTTGGTGGCTGGTTTGGCTATCGTCATTATTCGCTGGGTGTCATTTCTGATAAGCAGATCATTAAAAATATCAATAGTCATCTGCTTAAGAATAATCCGACATCCAAGCAGACCAAGAGCTATGCCAAAATCGTCAAAAGTACTACGCGGACGCTGGATAATGCTTACGTCAAGGTTAATCCATACGGTACCTCGCCATTGACGGCCTTGATGATCTTTAAGACGGATAAGGCTGCTAAGGTAACTTACACGGTTGTCGGTAAGACGGATAACACATCGATTACCAACACGGTTAAAGGATACCAGACCACGCACCAGGTACCGATCGTGGGGCTTTATGCCAACTACAGCAACCAGGTTCAGGTTACGCTTACCTACAAGGATGGCACGACGGAACAAAAGACGTTTACCATCAAGACGGGCAAGCTGCCAAAGAATCTGCGCAACACCAAGATCACGGTTTCTAAGAGCAACAAGTCCAAGATGGAAATCGGCAATAACGAGCTGACTTACATCAACAAGACTTCTGAAGAACCGTTTGCCGTTGACGCGGATGGCAATATTCGCTGGTACTCAACGCTCTACAGCCGTCACACGTTCGTTCAGCTCAGCAATGGCCATTTGTTGATTCAAAATCGGACGAATGGCAATAAGGGTTCTTACAACGTCTTATCTGAAACGGACTACCTTGGTCGAATCTACCGGCGTTACCGTTTCAGCGACAAGCTTGGCAAGAGTTCGCTTGAACAATACATTACCGCGGTTTACCATGACGCGCTTGAGTTGCCAAACCATAATCTCCATAATCTGCTGGTAACGATCTCTGGTGGTGACAAGTACGCAGAAGACATGATTGCCGAAATTGATTACAAGACTGGTAAGACGGTCAAGGTAATCGACTTTAAGAAACTGCTGCCTTCAAGCATGTATCGCAACTATAACAGTACGACGACTAAGGGTGGCAAGATCGACTGGCTGCACATGAATTCGCTGTACTACGATCAAAAGACGGGCAATCTTTTAGTTTCAGCTCGTAACCAAGATATCACTATGTCCATCAACTACAAGACGGGCAAGATTAACTGGATCTACTCTGGCAAGAAGAAGAGCTCCTGGCCTAAGAAGTACCGCAGCAAACTGTTGACGCCAACCAAAGGTACGACGATTACCGGTGGTCAGCATGATTTGACGCTTTTGAGCAGTAAAAATGGGAAACTAAAAGTATTGCTTTATGACAACAACATTGATGTTACAAACGGTAATGCCAAGACATCTGGCAAGTACTCACAAGCGGTTCAGTACACGATTGATACTAAGAAGAAAACCATTAAGCAGACTTGGTCTTATGGTAAGAGCCTGGGTAAGGATAACTTTACACGGGTGATCGGCTCGGCACAGCGCTTAAGCAATGGCAATACCTTGATTGACTTTGGCTACAAGCATGATGGTAGTCAAAGCAATATTATCGAAGTTGATAAGAACAACAACTAGGTATTTAACTTGACGATCAGTTCATCGAAAACTGACCGGACATACGTTTACCGTGCATACCGCGTCAAATTTACGCCATCTAATTTTGTATTTGATGTAACCAAATAGTTTTGTGCTTGTTTTAAAGAAGCGTCGGCAGTTTTTGTCGATGTTTTTTCTATTTTGGGTTCAAGAGTTATCAGTGATTTTGGTGACAATAAGCAGACTGATTAGTTAAAAGAGTGGATGGCTGATTTTTGGATAGCAAATCGAGCCTGAACTCGGAAAATTTTTAAAATAGATTGTTATCATGATTGTTGGCAAAAGTCGCTGATTGGCTTGGACCGTGTCATGATTAGATAATCGTAAATTTTGCGGTTAATAAACTAACGATCGATATGGATTGACTTCACTGCTAAAATTCGTATTTTTATGAACGATAATTAAGCTAGTCAGTCTAATATTCATAGTTTGAAAAACAATTGAAAAACTTTTGATAAGCCGTTGACATATGACCGTAATCTTTGTATATTAGATAACGTTGTCGCG
>NZ_AZEQ01000017.1 GCF_001436025.1 Limosilactobacillus mucosae DSM 13345
ATTCAGTTTTCAAAGGTCTACCGCTGCTCGCTCATTTCAAGCAAGCAACTTTATTAGTTTAACAGGTTGTCATTTCAAAGTCAATAACTTTTTTATTTAAAGATATTAAAGATAATTCAAATAAATTTAAGCAAAATGGCTTTAAAAATTTTAAGCGTTCATCAACGCGACAACGATATATTACTATACCGACTAAACTTGCTTAAGTCAATAGCTTTTTTACATTAATTTTAGCTAAACCAGATTTTTATCGACAGCTCGTCTTGAAACGCAAGAAAACCGTAGAGGCCGCAGCCGAATTCAGTCAATCGATAATTACTGCAAGCTTGATTACCATTTCAAGCTGCCGACAGGCTTTTAACGCCGTCTCCAGTTGATTTTTTACGTCAGCATTCCAGCGGCGCGTCAAAGCCCGATTAGCAGATAGTCTGCCATGCTGAGCTGATAGTGGCTGACAAAAATGAAAAATGATGCAGCATTCAGCTTGGCGAAAGTTTAAATGTCACATCATTTTTATCAAGTCGTTGATTGATCTTATAAATTTCGATTACTGCTTAGAATCAGACTCCAATGATTTTAGTCAGCCTGCAAAACGGCACCGTTGGATTCAATTAAAACTTGGGCAGGAATCCCACGATTTTAATCGGGAGAGGAATGCCCCTTTATTAGTGCGGTAAGGCGCTATTTTCTTTTGAGAGGCTGTAAGACATAGTGCCATCCGAAGATAATTTATTATCTGAGATGTTGCTACGCTGGCTTTATCTAGGCAAATTGTAGCTAGTAACTCATTCAGCGATGAACTGATAGGTGAAGTCTACAAGCCCCCGAATTTTATTCGGGGGTAGCTTGACCCTTATCGTAGGCACCCATTCCAAATACCATGATATCCCAAAGTTGTGCAGCGTTAGGACGGTCTTTTTTGTAATCTATGCCTTTAGCGAGTCCGGTCCTGGCTCAGAAGCGATAATCATCATATCGCCTTTGATCGTCCATTGGTCTGCCAGGGTAGTAATAATAAAGTGCTGCCCTTTCTTTAATGGATATACCTTACCACCAACCGTAATTGATCCTTGATCGTCCAGAACCGCGACCAGCGCGTAGGGACTCTGGACGCGTTTGAATGTGGCCGTGCCATTCTTAAGCAGTCAACGATAGACGGCAAAGTAGTTGGTTGATACAAAACGCGTTACTTTAGCATCGCCAACCTCATATGCTTCTGTACTCAGCACTGGATCGTGGAAAGGCACCGTCGTACATCGATTCCTTAATCTGCAGCGGCCGCTTTTGGCCAGTCGTTTGGTCAACACGATCCCAGTCATAGAAGCGATAGGTCGTATCACTGCTCTGCTGTGTCTCTAAAACCATGATGCTCTTGCCAGAATTTTTATGCCTAAGCTGAACAAATTGAAACGATGCAAATCGTATGCAAAGCTTATCAGACAGCCGAAGCCGAGATTGTCATATTTTTTGACTAAATTATTAAAATCCGCCTACCGAGGTATCGCTTTCATGGTATATTTAACTTAGCTAAGCAAGCTTTTACATCTGAAGGGAGCTGATGAAAATGAGTCTCAATATGTTTGGCAGTCCTGCTTCCTACATTCAAGGAAGCGATGTTTTATTTAAGAGTGCTGAATATCTGGCACGACTTGGCAATCGAATCCTGCTGCTGGCTGGACCTACCTCACTGCGTATCGCTGGCAATGAGTTTGGTGATTATTTGATCAACAACGACTTTACCGTTACCAAGGTTCAGTTCAATGGCGAATCATCCGAAAATGAGATCAAGCGCGTCTCTAAAATCGGCCATGACAACCATGTCGAAATGGTGATCGGTCTGGGGGGCGGTAAGACGATTGACGCTGCCAAGGCCATCGCCGACAATCTGAGTGCCAAAACCGTTATTTTGCCGACCGTGGCCTCAACCGATGCGCCTTGTTCGCGGCTGTCAGTTATCTATCAAGACAATGGCGAGTTTGACCATTATCGTTTCTATAATCAGAACCCCGACTTGGTCATGGTTGATACCAAAGTCATCGCCACGGCACCAGCCAAGCTTTTGGCATGCGGCATGGCTGACGCTTTGGCAACCAACATTGAAGCCCAGGCCGTCAAAAAATCGCATGGACTCAACATGTTAGGCGAGCATCAGACGCTGGTTGGCCTGGCAGTTGCCCAGGAATGCGAGAACACGCTGTTTGCATATGGCGACGAGGCTTATGCCGCTGCCGTTGCCCATGCCGACACCAAAGCATTTGACCGGATTGTTGAAGCCAATACGCTGATGAGCTGTGTTGGCTTTGAATCTGGGGGGCTGGCTGCGGCTCATGCCATTAATGATGCTCTTAGCGTTTTGAATGGTCCGGTTCATGAGCGGCTGCATGGCGAAAAAGTTGCATTCGGTCTGCTGACGCAATTGATGCTGGAGGGCGCAGCAACCGAACGTTTCGAAAAATACTTCCACTTCTTAAAGAAGCTGCATCTGCCAACCAACTTTGTCGAGCTGGGAATTGAGGATCCAAGCGAAACAAACCTGCTGAAAGTCGGCAAGGCAGCCTGCGCCCCAAACGACACCATGAATCGCATGCCGTTTGAGGTTACGCCGCGGGACGTCGTTAATGCCATGCGCGGCGTTGACGCCTACAGCATTGCCAAGTACAGTGCCACTCACCATTAAGTGTTTTGATATGCAAAAAGCACCGTGCCGACATCAGTCAGGCACGGTGCTTTTAGTTATGTTTCTGTCTGGATCCCATGACTTCTCAACAATGGAATTCAGCCTTTTAATATTTAGTCAGCACGCTGCAGCCATCGCGACATGCTGACTTTGACGGCTATTTAGGCAGCTGCTAAAACGAATAGTGCTGATAGTTGCCAAATTCGACATCAGCTCGCGAAATACTGATAAAGCTGTCCGGATCAACGTTATGCACCATCTTGCGCAGCTCGTTTAACTGAGCCTTGGGCGTACATACCAGAATAATATCAGTAGGTTCATTGGTATAGACGCCAGTTCCATGCAAAAGCGTTGCCCCATGCACGAAATTGCGCAGCTGTTCCGAGACGGCAGCTGATTTCTTGGTATAGATCGTAACCGAGACGTCTTCTTGCAGGACGAAGGTATGATCCATCATCAGACTGGTCACCAACATCCCGATCAGACTATAGACGATCCGGCTGGGGCCAAAGCATAGGACGGTTACCACCAGAATCGCGCCATTGATCAGGTTGTTCAGCATCCCGACTTTCTTATGCAGCTTTTTTTGACAATAGGTTACGACGATATCGGACCCACCAGTCGTAAAGCCCTGGTTAAAACACAGCCCAATCCCGATTCCCAAGATTGCCGCACCGATAATCGTATTGGTCAGTGGGTCGTTTACCAAGGTGGCCGTTGGAATAAACTTTAAAAAAACAACGTTAAAGCCAACCGCCAGCATTGAAAATAAGATATAGCTAAAGCCGAATTCATACCAAGCAAACACAAACAGTGGCACGTTCAAAACCGCGACCAGTAGACTCATACTGATATGCAGACCACTTTGTAAAAATAAAGCCTGCAGCAGCTGTGAAACCCCCAACAGACCAGCCGAATATGAGTTGGCATGCGACAAAAACATATTGATTGCCATTGCCGAAAGCACTCCATAACATAGCGCCACGGCAATTTTAATCAGGATTTTTTGATCGCGTTTTTTTGCGTTACTGCTCATAAAATCCTCTCCCATTTCGTTAATATATCGACAATGCTATTTTAACTTTTTTTAGACCAGTTTAATACCTGTGCACCAAAAAAAGCCCGACGAAATCGTCAGACTTTTTCAAGCAAATGCAAAATCAATCAGCCGGCAATCAAGACTTCAGTAACCAGCAGCGCGCCACCAAAGACCAGCACGAAGACGACGACTGGCCAGACAAACCGGAGCCAATGCGAGTACTTCATGTCAAGCATCTGTAGGGTTGCCATTACCAAACCAGTTGGCGCTAAGAACAGCATTGCGTACTGACCAAATTGGTAGGCAGTTACGACAATATAGCGTGGAATGTGTACTGTATCAGCCAACGGAGCCATGATCGGCATTGCTAATACAGCCAGACCGGATGAAGATGGTACGATAAAGCCCAGCACAAAGAAGATCATCATCATCATTAAGATAAAGAAGACCCCGTTCATGTGCGATACCAGCTCGGAAGATACATAGAGAATCGTATCAGAAATATAGCCATTGTTTAGTACCATATTGATCCCGCGCGCCAACCCAATAATCAGGGAAACGCCTACCAAGCCGGATGATCCTTTAACAAAGGCATCAACAATCCCAGTCTCGCCAAGACCATCTTTACCAAAACAGTTAATAAACATTAACGTAATGGCAATTGCCAAGAAAGAAGAAGCCATCTGAGGGAAACCCCATCCCTTAGCCATAACGCCCCAGATCATAATTGGAAAGGCGCAGGCAAACATCGTCAGGGTAATCTTTTTCTTAAAGGTAAAAGTCAGGTCCTTTTCCTCGTCAGATACCACTGACCACATCTTGTCAAACTTCTGCTTGTCTTCATATGAGTATGAAAATTCTGGATTAGCCTTAACCTTGCTTGAATACCAATACAGGTACCCGACCAAACAAACTGCCGCCACAATCAGACCGATTACCCGGCCCAGCAGACCTTGAGTAAACGTTGTTCCGGCAGCATTCGAGGCAATTACGACTGAAAACGGATTGATCGTTGAGAAAGTCGTACCTACCGAACTGGCTAAGAAAATTGCCCCGACACAGACAATCGAGTCATACCCCATAGCAATAAAGATCGGCACCAGAATTGGATAAAACGCCACGGCTTCTTCTTCGATTCCGCAAAGCGTACCCCCCAGAACCAGCAAAATGGCAACCAAGAAGACCAGAATAAATTCATGTCCCTTGGTTTTCTTGGTTAGGGACATCAACCCGGATTCAAAGGCCCCGCTTTCTTTAACGACACCAATCAGGCCACCCAGCACAAAAATAAAAATCATAATATCAGTTGCCTGCATCGTTCCTTCAACCATGCTGGTGAAGATCGTGTAAAGCTTGGCTGGGTGCTGCTTAAGACGTCGATAGGTATTGGGAATCGAAACCGGCTTGCTGATGGCGCCCGATGTAAACTGCTTAATATCAATCTTAACGTTTAATCTATCAAGCGTTTTTTGCGTAGCCGGCAGCGTTTTTTTCTGTCCCAATGAGGTCGTTTCTTGAAGATGTCCGCCAGTATACTGCAGCTTAGAATAACTGCCGGCTGGTACGCACCAGGTGAGCATTACGGAAATTACCGTCAAGAAAAACAGGATCGTAAATGCTCCCGGCATCTTCAATTTAAATTTTTTCTTTTTTGGTGTTGCTGCTGTGTCCATTCTTATCCCCCCGAATACATAAATTTTATCAAGCAGCCCGATTTGACAGTTTTTAAGATAAATTTTCCACTGTCGCGTCGATATTATCTCATCACGCCCCTTTGTAAACGATTTCAATAAACATCTAGAGCATACCAGGCTGTTTCAACAATCTTCAAGCTTAATCAAGAATCTTCAGCAAAGAAATTATTTCGCGTTTTAAAATAGCCTAAAGCCAATCGCTCCGTTGTCCTATTCTCAACGTTGATTCGCCCAACTTCAAAAAAACTCAAAAAATTGATCAAAAATGGCCGTCTGCACCGTTAGCGCTAACAGTCCTCGCTGCCCGGATCAAACAACTAAAAAAGCATCAGCCAATGAATCATCCTGCTGATGCATGGGTGTTATCAAGTTAGTCAGTAGGCACCATTGATCGAGCATACCAAAAGTCGGTCTGTTGATCTGGTCCAATCGTAAACGTATGCGTGCCCGCCTTTTTAAAACCGTACCGCTCATAAAAATGCCGCGCTCGCTCATTATGTTCCCAAACACCTAGCCAGACCGTTGCGACGCCAGTTTGACGCGCCTCATCCAATGCTTTTTCCATAAGCTGACTGCCCAGGTGCTGATCCCAGTATTCAGGAAGCAGATAGATTCGCTGAAGCTGCATCGCGTTGTCAAAGAGCTGATCGGTTTGTGCCGCACGCCAATTCAGCTTCATATAGCCAATCGGTCTGCCGTTAAGTTTCAAAAAATAGGTCCGACTGTCGGGATTACTGAGCTCGGTGCGCAAAATCGGTAAGGCATATGCCTCATCAGTATATGCTTTAACGGCTTGGGGTTCATGGTATGGTCCAAACATGGCAGTAAATGATTTGGTGGCAATTTTTTGAAGCGTGATCACGTCTTTTTCATTGTCGGCTGCTACTGGAATGATTTTTGTTTTCATAATCGGTATTCCTTCCAAAGTTTTAAAATACATGCTCTCATTGTATGCGCTTTCTAAATCTTTGACAATCTGCAACTGATTAGGCCAACCGTACCTTGTCTTGACCTGGCCAGCACGCTAAAATAAAGGCAAACTTCAGTCGAAATGAGGGATAAACATGATCAATCCATTTAACCCAGGCTTTGGCAATATCTCACCCAGCTGTATCAAACGGCCAGCCATGCAGCAAAAACTGCTTGATCAAGCCGATCAGCTGCAGCAAAGATTTCGCTCAATCTTCATCGATGGTCCGCGTGGCTGTGGTAAAACCGTTTTTTTAAATGATCTTGGCGATGCAATGCTGGATCGTGATGGCTGGATCACGATTGATCTAGAGCTGCACGATGATTTTTTAAGCACACTGGTCGGGGCAATCTATTATCAAGCCAGTGCCGCCATTACCAAGGAACTGGACGTCCTGGACTACGATACTCCCAGCGAGATGTTCGTTCAATACGTTGAAACGCTTACCAAGTATCAGCAGCGCCTTTTTATCACCGTTGATGAAGCCAATCAGCCAACCGAATCACTGCTCACTCTGCTTCAGCTATGCCAGCAGCTGGGCAATCACGGTAATTCGATCATGGTCGTGCTGGCCGGAATCACCAGCCGGATGCCGCAGTTTTTAGGCGATGACAACTTTGCCGCGCTGGTTCAAAAAAGCAGGCGGCTGACCTTGCCCATGCTTGATCTGGATACGGTGGCCAATCAATATCAGCAGATTTTTACCAAGGCCCATCGCGTCATTGAACCTGAAGTCCTGCCAAACATAGCGGCAGCAACTGGCGGCTATGCCTACGCGTTTCAGATTCTTGGCTCGCTGCTGTGGGGGTCTGGTGTTAAAAAAATCAATCCGGCTGCGTTTGAAAAAATTATGCCCGACTATCAACAACAGCTATTCAGCAATGCCTACCTGCCGATCGTTGATGAACTGACAACCGGTGATCGTGAGGTAATCGAGATTCTGGCCCATGAGATCAGCAGCGTCGTTGATGAAGGCTTTTTAAAAGAGCAGATTGACGATACCAGCACAGCCGCACCAGTCTGCCTGCAGCATCTGATTGAAAACCAGATCGTCAGTCTTCCCCAGCCAGGCCAGGTCGCGTTTACGCTGCCATACTTTCGGGAATTTGCCATTAAAAACGAGGCACGCATTGCTTAAACGGCGCTTAATGTCAAATTCCGCTATCCAGCCCGGCTAGCCAGCGATGACAGTAAGCCATGAATACTTTTGACGGGACTGAAACAACGACACGGAAAAGAGGATCCTTATTGAATGCAGATCAATTAAGCGCGGCTAATAATATCAGACTGAATCGTCAGGCTAAAGAACCGCTCTATGCTCAGCTTTATGATGCGCTGCGCAGCCGGATCGCCAATGGTCAGCTGGCTCCCGATCGGCGGCTTCCGGCGGTTCGGGTTTTGGCTAAGGCACTGGGAATCAACCCTGGGACAGTCGTCAGTGCCTATCGCGAATTGGAGAAAAACGGCTATATCATCAGTCGGCGTGGTTCTGGCAGCTTTGTTCAGGAAGGCATGGCGGATTCGTTACCCGGCCAAGCTCAGATTCCATATCTGTCGCATTTTCCGGCTGACCGTTCTGACCAGCCGCTGATCGACTTTGCCAGCTACTCGCTCAACCCCGACCGTTTCTCAACGACGGCCTTTAAGCAGGCGGTCAACTACATCCTGGATCGTGATGGCGGACACGCTTTTGTAATCGAAGACGAGATGGGCTATTATCCCCTGCGCGAATCGCTGGCTGCCGAACTGGCCCAGCGCTGGATTAAAACCACGCCCCAAAATATTCAGATTACCTCAGGATCACAGCAGGCGATTGATATCTGTGCGCGCGCGCTGATCAGACAGGGCGACTGCGTGATGGTCCAAAATCCTACCTATCCCGGGGCCGTGGATGCTTTTAAAGCTTGCGGCGCCAAAGTAATTGGTCTGAATTTTGATCATGGCACGCTGATTGACGAACTGGAAAAAATGCTTAAAATCATCCAGCCTAAGATTCTCTATCTCATGCCCAACCTGCAAAACCCCACCACAAACTCGTTGAGCCGCTTAGAAAAAGCTCGCATCATCGGACTGGCTCATCGTCATGATTTTTGGATTATTGAAGACGATTATGGCTCTGGCTTGGCGTATGACAGTAATACGCTTCATACCATGAAAGAACACGATCCCGATGACCGCATCATCTATGTCCGCAGTCTTTCACAGATTTTCGCCTCGGGGATGCGGCTGGGCTATCTGGTATCGCCGACTCGACTGATCGAAAGCTTTGCCGGCGTTAAGCGGATTGCCGATATCTCAACTTCGGGACTGTCCCAGCGCATCTTTGACTATTACCTGCGAAACCGACTCTGGCGCAAGCACCTTACCGGCCTAAAACTGGCCTATCATCAGCAGTATCAGGCAGCCGGCAAACTCTTGGCTGAATCATTTGGTGATCGTTTAAGCTGGCAGCCGGCTGATGGTGCCGTGTGGTTCTGGCTACAGCTCAATCTGCCCATGACGGCAGCTGAATTCTGCACGGCCGCGCAAAATTCAGGCGTCTTGATTGAAAATGGCGACCGCTACTACATTCATGCCGCCCCGCATAACCGGATTCGCCTGTCCTTGGCTCCAGTTAAAGAAGCCGATATTGCCGTGGGGATCAAGCGGCTGGCTGAACTTGTATCCCAATAAGTCATTTCAAAAATAAAACAGCGCCGAATCAGTGATCACGCGCTGTTTTTTTATAGTCAATAAATTCTCGGTCGTCGTGGCAGGAACCGCGGCGGCCTTTAACGGTTAGCTAAACCGCAGTGACAGGCAGGTCAGGCCCCCATCGATCTTGGCAAATTCTGACATGTCGGTCTCGTAAACCTTAAAGCCGTTTTCAACCAACAATTGATGGACGCCAGGGAAACCAGCCGGCATTATCACGCCATTGCCAGTGTTGATACAGTTGACCGCGTAGTCTTCACCAACCGGTACCTTAAGCTGATCAAAATCCTTAAAGTAGGGACTATCAATATATTCACCAGCTACCAGCAGCTTGTTGTCACCCATATAAGTCGTGCCGGTCTTTAGATGCAGAACCTGTTCAACCGGTACCGCCTTGACCGTCTTGCCAAAACACGCGGCAATCTTAGCAAACTGATCAATGCCGGCTTGATTGGTCCGTGCCGAAAGCCCCACATAGATCAGATCATCGTCAACTGGCATGACATCCCCGCCTTCCAGAGTTCCTGGAGCAGTAATCTCAAAAATCTGGTCATGCTCAAAGAACTGATCAAGGACTGGGCGAATGAATTCACGTTCTTTTTGTCGCGTACTGCGGGCTGGATTGGTAACGACCGCAAAATCATCAAAGACAACGGCCGGATCCTCAACGAAACATGAATCCGGAAACTGCTCTAAGGGCTCTAGAACCGTAACCGCGATGCCCAGCTTTTTGAGCAGCTCAACATAGGCATGGTGTTCAGCGACTGCTTTTTCATAGCTTGGCTTGCCGGCATCAGCATAGTCGTCAATTCCATCCACGACCGACTTGCCTGGCGTTCTGACAATTGCCTTATCAAATAGCATGATCATTCCTTCTTTCCAAATAATGCAATGCGTTCGATAAGCCAAGTATATCTTCTCAAAGAAACGCTTTCAAGTCTGTTTTCTACCGAATCTTATGCGGGATTGACAGGCCATAATACTGATGCATCGCCATTTGATCAGCCTGCTTGATTTTTTGATGCTTGATTCGCGTCGCCGCTTCCTCATAAGAGCAACCCAGCAGCTGAACGGTTTCGATTAAGGCATCCAGATCCTCGCTGCCCAGTCTGATCGTGGCCAGCGGTGCTTCTTCCAGCCGATATTCGTTAAACGCCGTCCCATTGGCCTGTGCCAAAGCCTCAGCAATCCGGTTGACCTTTTTTAACAGCTGCCGTCCAACTGCTTCACTAACGATCAGTGCCTGCTTTTGATCAACTGTTCTTAAAATATGGTCATCAATAGTCAAATAACGATGACTGATTGAATTAATCAGCCTAAATTGACGCTTACTCACGATATCCCTCTTTTGCTGCCACCTGCTGAACAAACGTCGCTGTCAGATCAATTGCAGCCGGTTGGCGAGTTTTCATGAAAATATCATAAGCAAACACGTTGTGCAAATTCGATTTTGATTGCTTTAATCAAACCAGCTGCGGCTGATATTTTTGGATCCGTATCCAAGTTTTAGATAATGAGCGTTTCTGGCTAAGTCATTTAAAAATTGACTATTTTATTATCACCTGTCCCAGCCGCTTTTCGTTTCAGCAATCAATTTACTTATGAAGTTTTTTTCAGATATCATTGTTTTTTCAGCTCGGCACTGTCTATTTATTCCCGTCAACAATCCTTGTCAACTGTCATTTTGCCCTAGTCAGCCATTATCTTTTGTCGATTCTGCTAATTATTAGTCAGTGATCCTTGTCAGACCCGAACTTCATGATTTCTTCAAATTTGTGGTTTAGGGCATTTTCTGCTAAGATAGCGGCAAAATCTTTCAAGGAAAGGACCACCATGCTTAGGCGTGGCTCAAACCTATTTTTAAATGAAGTCGTCATCTACTATTATTTTGTCTTACGTCCTTTGCATCGCGACGCTTGTCTTAGCGAGTGCCATTATCTTTTTTGTCCGCCGCCAGCTGCCTGCCCGCAGTCTAAAGCACTGTCAAAAACTGGTCGATCATGAGCGGGCACTGCTCACAATGGGATTTGTGGCCTTTGCTGCCAGCTTGGGACTGTTTTTTATCAATTATACCTGTGCACTGTTGGCCAACGTTTTTTCAGAAGGTTTTATGATTCTGGCATTAATGACCACGATCTTAATTACGATTCGCAGCTCGTTTTAAAAAAAGCCCTCGTTCCGTTATTTTGGAACGGGGACTTTTTAACTGCCGCTGAGCATTAAAATTTACACTTACTAAAAATAAGTATAAACTGATAAAAAAATCAAAAGCGAGGTTCTAATCATGAAACTTACCTTTACTCCTCAAGCTCAGCAGCAACTGCAAAAATACCTACAGCCTGATTCCAAACTGATTCTGGACTTTGATGATGGCGTCGGTCCATTTTCCAAGCTAGGCAACTGCTCTTTGGATGCCAATTTCAAGTTGATCATTGTAAGCAAAGACGCCAAGCTTCCTGACTTTAACGCCCAACTCGACTCAAACCTAGGGCCGATCTGGTATAAGGATTACACAGCATCGCAACTGGATGAAAAAATGGAAGTCCGTTTCAACCAAACTTATTTCACGATGCCTTTGGTCAGTGAGCAGCGTACGATGACGGACAACCTGGAATTTTTAGATCTGCAGGAAGGCTTTAGTACTGAATCAGCATTTAATGGTGCTCACGACTGCTAGCTGCGATTTGCTTTCGACTGATTCTGGTGCTGACGACGATACTCTGAGACGCTTTTGCCGGTCCACAGTAAAAAGGCTCTTAAAAATGAGTTCAGTTCTTGATAGCCAAGCAGAAACGCAATCTCGTTCGTGGTAATGTCAGTATTAATTAAATAATGAACGGCTAAATTTTCTCGCGTACTGTTAAGCTGTTTTTGGAAAGTCGTCTTTTCTTCTTTGAGCTTGCGCTGCAGAGTTCTTTTGGAGATTCCCAGCTCACGGGCAACGTCATCAATCGTCGTTTCGCCGCTTGGCAGCAGTTCAGCTAAAGCACTGCGCACCCGTGCCGAGGTAGAGTCATCAATTTCAAGGTCGGCCAGGCGTTTGGTCAGCTCCGGCTCAAAATAGTTCCACATCGCCGCATTATAGCTGACAAACGGCCACTGCAGGTCTGCTTTGGAAAAACTGATCTGATTGATGCTGCCTAATTCAAGCTTGATTCCTGCCAACTCAGCCAAGGCAGGATCAGGTTTAGCTGCATTCAAGACCACTTTGACCGGCGTTACTTCCTGCTTTGTCGCGCGCCTTAAAAGACCGATTAAAAAGGCCCATTCCGCGACCGCCAAAAACGCGGGAATTTTTAAGCTGGCATCCCCGGGCAGCAGCTCAACTGTAACTTGATCGGCTGATGACGTAATCTGATAAGTCATCGGACCGATCAATTTTTTATATTCAGCCAGTCGATTAATGCACTGCTCGCCATTATGACTGCAGTAGGCGGCAAAAATCGGTGGTGAAAAAGTCTCGATCTGGTCTGCCGTCGCCATCTTTACCGCCAGATCGTCCATCGTCTTTAATTCATCAATTGCCTGCATAAAGCGATAGTACTGTTCCTCTTTCATGGTGATCCGGTCATGATTCAAAGTGTCTGCCGGCAGCTCTGCCTAGCGCAAAACAGCCTGAAGATCCAAGCCATAGTGCCGTAAGAGATCATCATAGCGGCCATCAATCAAAAAATAGTTCATTTAAATTCCCGCCTTTGCTTAACGTTTAGTGAATGACTATATGATACACGCCTACTCTGTCATAATAAACATCGAAACGCGTCATCTATTTATCAATTCGTGCCACTTTTGATTAAATTTTCTGACAGCTACCACCCACTTACCAATCAGAGCTCCGAGCCAACCACCATCGACTAAAGTCACGGGATTTCCGGCTAGAAATAATTAAAACAGCGCGGCATCAAGCTTTAAAAGACCTGGTATCGCGCTGTTTTTTGCAGGTTTATTCTTTTAAGAAGTTGGGATCTTCATAAGCCGGGTGCGGGTAGGTGTAAAATCCTTCACCGGCTTCAACGCCATAGTGACCGGCATCGATCATGGCCTTCAGCTTGTCGGCAATTGCTTTTTGCTCTGGCGTATCAGCATGAGAGCTGAAAATTGCCCAAACCGTCCGCAGACCAATCACGTCCATCGACATAAACGGCCCCATTGGCGAACCAGTTGAATTCATCCAGTCCTTGTCAATTGTGATCGGGTCAGCTACGCCCTTTCCCCAAAGACCCAATGCCGCATTCAGAAATGGTACGGACAGCGCGTTCATAATGTAGCCATGCTGTTCTTTTTTCAAAACGATCGGCAGCATCTTGATTCCTTTGGCAAAAGCCACGACTTCTTGAATGATGGCCGGCTCAGTCTGAGGCGTACCGACGATCTCAGCCGTGTTGAAGACCCAGATATGGTTAGCAAAGTGCAGATGGAGGAACTTTTCAGGACGATCGACCAGTTTGACCAGCTGACTTGGTACATAGGTCGATGAGTTGCTGGCAATGATTGCTTCTTTTGGCAGGACCGAGCAGAGCTGCGCGTAGAAATCCTTTTTCATGTCCAGATTTTCTGGTACGGCTTCAATTACCAGATCGGCATCCTTAAATGACGTTTCCCAATCATTGGTAATCGAAACGATATTTTTCAAGCCGGCGTCAAACTGTTCGTCGGTCAGCTTTAGGTCATGCTTGTAAAATGGCCGCAGCGCCGCAATTCGTTTTTCGGCCCGTTCTGGATGCGGATTCCAGATGCGAACCTGATAGCCGCACAGCGCACTTTGATAGGCAATCTGACTGCCCAGCGTTCCGGCACCGGCAATCGTTACGTTTTTAATTGACATGATTAATAACCTCGCCTTCTTTTGATAGTTCAAAATATATTTTTATTATAAACTGCTTTGTGAATTTTTGGAAGCGTTTTAAACGATACGAAATGTTGATAATCGATTGACATTGTTGATTTTTTATCAATAAGCCAGGTTGACAAAGTTTGTGAAGAATGATTGCTTTTGATGCTGACACCGACCTACAGCTCTATGATCCGGTTTTTATCCTGGTATCTAGCATGATAGCTGCCTGCTTTAGTCATGCGGTCTGCTTAACATCCTTGACATTGGTGCGTGCCTGTCAGTTGAAACGTTTGCGGTTATTGCACTGCCAACCAATGCTAACAGCACTGGTTAGTCGGATTTAATTAGCCTTTTAAAAAATTTTTGACTTTTTTCTGATTTTTACTGGCATTTTCTAAATTATGTGTTAATATAATTAAGTACTTATTTGTTAAGTCATTCCGGCATAGCTCAGTTGGTAGAGCACCTGACTGTTAATCAGGTTGTCGTCAGTTCGAGTCTGACTGCCGGAGTAATTAAAAACAGCAGTGTCTGAAGCGGCACTGCTGTTTTTTTGTATCAACTATCAGCAGCTGGCGACAAATGATCATTAGCCAACTAAGTGTTCGTTTAATAATCTTTTGATACAACTTCTTGGTTTTGGCCATTTCGTTGGGAATCGGCCCCTTTTGTAATGTATAATCAATGCTGAATTCATTAAAGTTTCCTAATGCTCAGTGCCGCATTCAAAATTCAGTATTCTAATAATATTAAGGGGAAAAATTCAATGCAGACACCAAGATTGCCAAAATACTTAATGCTGTCCAGTTTTGCACTTTTAACGGCAACCACCAGTCTGATTTTCAACGATCATGAAATCAAGGCTGATACTGCTGAAAATACGGCAGCTACCGCCGTGAGCACAACCGTCAGCAATACCGTTGTCTTAAACAGCACTGCACAAACGGACATCGCAAGCAGCGCGGTCGCCGATGATACCGCTAGCCTCAGCGACTCCGCCTCGTCAGCAGCCGGCGAGCAGCGCGCCAGTTCTTCAGCCGACGTCTTGACTGAGGTCACGACACCGGATACCGGCAACGTAACCCAGTCCGATGCCAGCTGGACGTTAAAGGGGCTTGGCAACTACACTTTTGCTCAGGTCGATTACTACAACTCCAATCAGACTGCCCAGCCGGCTGGTCAATTATCAATCAATGCCAGCGGTCAGCCGCACAGCTACTTTCCAAACGCTCAATATGCTCGCATTACGGTCAGTCGCGGCTCAGAAACGCTTTTTGATCAAACCTTTATCGGCGATCAGAACTATCGATTCAAGCAGACACTGCAGCTTCAGGCCGGCGATATCTTAAGCATTGAGCATGCAGAAGCCAAGACGCGCTACACTACCAATAACGATGCCACGATGAAGACCTCGGCTTTGGGTGATTTGAGCCGCTTCGTTTTCGTCGTGGCTAATAATCTTTCGTTAAAAAACATCAGCGACTATGCCTATCTGGATGTCAAAACCAAACAGCTGATTGATAATGGCGCGCTGGCTTTTGGCGCATCGGCCAGCGATGTTGCGACCCTGCAGAATCAGCTTGATAACCAGCAGGCTGATTTGACGACCGAACAAAGAGCACTGCTGCAGACACGCCTGGATCAAGCTAAAGCACTGCTTGCCAACACCACCAACAGCATTAACGTTGGCCAGACCATGACCTACCAAGGCTTCGTATTGTCGCCTGATGCCAGCATTACGCAGACCAACAAGGAAGGCCGCTATATGGGAACCTACCATGATCGGCAGTCATTAGGCATGGTACTGTCGGATGGCGCTACGCTCAAGATCCGGCACATTGACAACGGCTACTCGGGCAGCGTTTCAATTCAGCTGATTGGCGATTCTTCTAAAAAGATCGTGACGCAATCGGTAGGTACCGACTGGGTCGAGATTACGGCCAATGGCGATGCCGCGGTTTTCCTGCGTACACCTGAAAACGCGCAGACGACCGGACCGCTGTTGGAATATGAGCTGGTTTCCGGAACGGCCAAGGAACTGCCCGTCTTTACTGCTGACAGTGACCAGGCTGCCGTCTTAAAGCAATGGGACCAGAGCAAAGCCGCTTTTGCCTTGATGGATGCCAACAACATTGAGATTCTGATTCCTTATCAAGATATCAAAACGGTTAAAAATACCGATATGAACAGTCTGATTGATCAGTACGACAATCAGGTCTTCAAGCTTTATGATGAACTGACCGGCATCCCAACCAATACCGTTCGTGATCAGCCGGTCAAGGGACGCTATTTTGCCTTTGCCGATCAAGATGGAATCGGTGCTGCCTACTGGTCGGTCAACTACACGGCCGCCAACAGCAGCTCAATTGCTTCTTATCTGACGATCAACTGGCTGCCGCTGCATGAAATCGGCCACGGCTATGAAGTCCCAGCTAGTGATATGTACATCATCGACTCATTCAACAACATTTACGGTACGCTTTATCAAAGTCAATTCAACAGCAACTTCACTACTGGCAGCTGGATCTTCGGGACTTCCAAAGACAGCATCGTGCAAAGCGTGGTGGATTCAGTCCTGACCAAAAAGCAAAGCTGGGCGGATCTTGGCTATCGAGAACGACTCGTACTGTGGATGAATCTAGCCTACAACCTAGAAGGCACGGACGCGTTCAAGTACTTCAACATTGATCATCGCGCCAATGCCGTTGCCGGAAAGACGGTTAACCAGATCGGCAAGGACTGGATCAGCGTCTATGCTCAGCACTATCAGCTTAACGTGACGCCTTTCTTTGCAACGATGGGCGTAAGCGTTGATGACGTAACGGCGCTCAATTCATTGAACTACCCCGCCGTAGCCATGCTTACTCAAGTCGTACCGGACGATCAATTGACGACGGTCATGCAAAAGCTGGGCTGGGATCAGGATTTTCTAAAGTCTAAGGTCGCCCTGATTACCAATGAGCAGCTCGCACAAACCGGCCTGACCAGCCACATTATCTTAAATCTGAGCAATGCCGACAAGCTGATTGGCTCTTCCATCAAGCTGATGAACGGTACGCAGACGATCGCGACGATTCCAGTCACTTCAAATACGGTTGATCTGGGAACGCTGGCCAACGGAATCTATACACTGACTACTGACAATCCAAACGTCAAGCTGACTGATCAGTACCTCTACGTTAAAGAAGATGCGACGGTCAATGAAACCGTTACATCATCCAGCCAGATTCTGCCAAGCATTGCCAGTCTGTTTACCGATGATACCTACCAAAAGCTGGCCGATACTGCCACGGTTGAGCTGATCAACAATGCGCGCAGCATGCTTAACGACCTGCAAAACGAGACGATCAAAAACGCCAACGAGCAGCTTTTGGAGCGCGCGGACGGCCTGATCGGTCAATGGGAGTTTAACGGCTACGGCGGCTCATTTGCCTCCTATCGCTATTTGAATAACGATGGCACGCTTTTGGCAACCTTTACCAATCGCCAGCCAAATACCAACTATGGCGCTAATACCTACGTTACGGTGACCGTGACTGACGCCAATGGCAATCAAACCTACCAAAAGATCTTCTATGGCAACGTTGCTGAAACTGCCGGTACGACTGCAATCAAGCTTAATGCCGGCGATATCTTGACGTTTGACACTCATGACGGCATGCAGCTGGTCGCGCCGGAAAGTCTTAAAGGCAGCAATTCGCGCAAATTCGTCTATGAGGTTACCAAGAATCTGCATCTGCGGCTGGCCGGTACCAATTTCCAACCGATCATCACCGCTCCAGCTACAGTCACTATCAAACAAGGGGGCACGTTTGACCCGTTGGCAGACGTTATGGCAACCGATGCTGATGATGGTACGATTACGCTGACTGCTGCCAACGTAGCCGGCACGGTAGACGTCAATACGCCTGGCACCTACTCCATTACCTATACCGTTACCGACAGCGATGGTGCAATCAGTGAGCCGGTCACGACCATCGTCACGGTTGAAGCAGTTAAGACTCAAATTACAATCAATTATGTTGCTGATGATCAAAACGAGACTCAAGTTGCCAGCCAAACCTTAATTGGTGATATGGGTACTACGCAGTCCTACACGATCAGCATTCCAGAAAACTATGAACTGGTCGGAAGCGATCTGCCGGCGGACGGCTTACTGACCTTTAATAAGCAGCCGACTACCTACACCGTACATCTAAAGACCGCGGTGAAGGCATCTGATACGCCTGCTGATCCTGGCTCCAATACCACGAGCGATTCTGGTTCGCAAAGTGCCGCTCTCCCTGGCAATACTCCGGCTGATTCAAACAATTCGGCCGCTGACAAGCCAAGCGTGCCTGATTCCAGCAGTTCAGCCGATACGCCTGCTGATCCTGGCTCCAATACCACGAGCGATTCTGGTTCGCAAAGTGCTGCTCTCCCTGGAGATACCCCGGCTGATTCAAACAGTTCGGCCACTGACAAGCCAAGCGTGCCCGATTCCAGCAGTTCAGCCGATACGCCATCCCCATTGGTTATTGCGGACAATTCAACTAACCCAACCGTTGCTATTGATCAAACATCCGAAGCCAGCACCTCAAACCGGCCAGCTAACCAAGCCACCGCTAATCAGCAGCTGCCACAGACCGGTAATAAGAATTCGGCTCTGCTCGGTTTAGGACTTTCTGCATTAGCTGCCATGTTGGGAATTGGTGGCAAACGATTGAAACGGGATTAAAAACATTAATAATCCAACTCGATATGGGGATTTATTGACGATTTTGAGACCTAACTATGGCATTCTGAAGTCAGTGTGATATAATGCAAACATAAATCATGACGAACGCACCTCGTCTGGTTTGGGCATGGAACGATTGTCTGCTGATGCAGACAACAACGCGACGATTGGTTGACAACCCCTGTGATAGCTGTGAGTGGACAGCTGCATTCAACCAATCCTCCCCATAATAAAAAGTCGCGCAATCCATTGTCAAAATTATCAGGACCCCCCCTGGTATGAGAAAGAGCCGCTAAGAAACTCCCCTGTTTCTTAGCGGCTCTTTTGTTAATCATGAATTACGGCTTTAATATCGTCGTAATCAAAGTTATCAGCAGGCATTATACAAAAAATCCCGTAAACACATATGATAAAAATATCATTACCTACTTTTAAGCAAAAAAGGCCTAATCGTAGGTAATTCACAAAGTCGGTCTGGCCCAATCAACTCCTATCAGCGCCAAAATATATATCTTTACCTACTATTTCGGAAAAAGGCATCAATAGTAGGTAAAGTTCAGTCGGCCGCATATACAGTTCCTCTATAATTACCTACTTAAGGCCCAAAATCAATAAATGGTAGGTAATTTCGGCTTTCTTAACTGATCAAGGTCCAATTTTCTTCACAATATCAGCTGACTGATGGATAGCTGCGACCTAATCACGCAAAAACAACGTTCAATGAATAGCATCACTGCACCAAGATTGGGGTGTGTCAATAGTTTTATGTAAAAAGGAATCTTCCCGTGCGGATAATGAAGCCTGGTTTTCAAAGCATTGACAGGCTGCTGTTGCAATGCAAGAAAATTTTCGTTCAATGCTCTTCGGCCGCGTTGCCATAAAATCCTGCTAAGCACTGACTATGGTAACGATTAAAAAACTGCAACCAGATTAGCCTTGCATTGAATCAACGCCGCTAGCCATGAGTAACGTTCCCTCTCAAAAGCAGTATTCGGACCAGCTCTTTAAGTCATGATCATTGACCATCCCTAATGCTGCCCAGCATCAGTCAAACGTCATGGCAACAACCGATGTATTTAGTCGTCTCAATCTTGACTGCTTTTCACCAGCTTAAATCAATCACCTCTCTGCCGCATCGATTTTGAGGCAGAGAGGATTGATTTTATCAGTCATCATGATCATCAGTAAGCAGCCGTGCCAGTTTTCGAGCCAGATTCTGCTGCTGCAAGGGCGTCATCTTAGCCAGCAGCTTATCAATCAGTGCCGGCGTCTGATTGAAAACGTCGGCCAGCGCATCAACCAACCGCTCATCATCGGCCAGCGCCATCAGTTCCTGTACCAGCGTATCCGCCTGACTGCCGGCAACCTCTTGACGGCTCACTGGTGCATCGTCTTTAGCTTCCAATTGGGCCTGGGCTGCGGCTGCCTTAAAAAAAGCCCGCACTCGATCGCCACCGTCACGAACCGCTTGACGATACAGATCCTCATCCAGCGTGGAATAGACGCCTGCCACTTTAATGAACGCCCCAAACGCCAGCATGGCATCAATTACCAGCTGCACGTTCTCGGCTTTGATCTGTCCATGCTCTAACAGCCATTCAAACAGATAGGCCGTAGGGGCGGTCAAGTCGCTGGTCAGGGTTTCTGGATGGCTGGCAATCAGATAGCGATTCAGATAAACATCAGCCAAACGCAGATACTGCTGCATCCTGGTATCGTCAACCATTTCCGTCTGTTCCAGGTAGTCATGATAGCGCCGTAAAAAGGCATCATTGACCTGGCGCATTTCCCGTACGATCGCGGCATACCCCGTCCAAGCAGGCGTTTTTTGAATCTGATCATCCCATTGATGGAACAAGCGATAATCAAACTCCCATGCCGACTTTTCTGCCATGCTGCCTTTTCTTTGAGCCGGTAGACGCCATTCTTGATTGATTTGGTCTTTAAAACGAACGGCCGGCGCGATTTTAGGCTCCCTTAGATCGCAAAAAACCTTCGTACTGCTGCCCAGCGTTAAGGAAAGAATCCCCAATTGATTGAGCAGCTGGTCATCATCCAGTCTTTCAACGTCAATCTTGGCCAGCTCGGGCGCGTATGCACGAAAGGCTTTTTCAACCAGGAAGTCGGCTGTCATGTTTTGATAGCTGACCTCACCGTGCGCAATGTAGTTGACGTATTCAGTAAGCTTGATGGAACTGATTCCCATCCCAGCCATCACAAACATTAAAACCTGTCTTAAAACCGAAACAGGACTGACTTTTAGAAACTCGGCACCCGGCAGCACGATTGGCATCTGCGTATTGCGGTTAATACACAGCAGCATGCCATAATCCTGCATGGCTACCTCACGAATGATCCAGTCGCATAATGACGTTTCTGGAACGTATTGCGGCTCTGGAGCACTAATCAGCGTCTTTTTAAATGCAGGGGTGAGTTTTTTGCTGACAATTAGCATTTGTTAACACCACCTCTTGTTTGATTTATCAAGATATTATTACCTATTAAGGATAACGCAATTCAGGAAACATTTTCAACCGCTTTCAGCAAAATCTGTCGTATATTCTGGTAAAAGAAAGACAAAATCTGCTTTTAAGCCATTTTTCATTCCAACAAAAAAGAGACTGGGAAAAAAGTCTCAAAACTAAAGAATCGCTAGGAACCACGTTGCTGAAAACGTTGATTTCTAGCGATTTTTAATATTACTATTCTCTAAAATTCATCTGAAAATATAGTTTTTTCCCATCCTCTTTGAATGTTGACGGTTGGCTAATTAAATAAATGCAGCTTCTCGATTCGCTCAACGGCTTCAACCAGGCGCTTAGGCTTAATCAACAGACCAATCCGGACATATCCTTCGCCATGCTCACCAAAGCCATTGCCCGGTGCTACCGCCACGCCTGCCTTATCCAACAGCAGATCGGCAAACGTCTCACTGGTAAAGCCTTTTGGTACCGGCATCCATGCATAGAAGGTTCCCTTTGGCACATAGGCATGCCAGCCGATCTTTTCAGCTGCTTGAACGAAGGCATTGCGCCGTTTTTCGTAGCGGTGCACGATCTTTTTAATCTCGGCATCACGCTCCGGCTTCTTTAAGGCATCGATTGCAGCATACTGCAGGGCTGGGAACAAGCTGACAAACAGGTGATCCTGAATCAGGTTCAACGCATGAATGATATCTGCATTGCCCACTGCAAACGCGATTCGCCACCCGGCCATGTTAAACGTCTTGGAGTAGGTATAGAATTCAACGCCGACTTCCTTGGCTCCAGGCGTCTCCATAAAACTGACCGGTGCCTGATCATCAAAGCCCAGCGCGCCATAGGCAAAGTCGCTGATAATGCCAACGTGATACTTCTTAGCCCATTCTACCAACTTGACGTAAAATTCCTTGGTTGCCACGGCGCCGGTTGGGTTGTTGGGATAGTTCAGATACATAAACTTTGCCCGCTGTGCCGTTGCTTCTGGAATCTTATCCAAGTCCGGCAAAAAGTCGTTTTCAGCCAGCAATGGGAAGGTTTCAAACTTAACCTCGCCTAAAGCCGCTCCCGACCAGTAGTCAGGATAGCCAGGATCAGGCAAGAGCAGCGTGTCGCCTGGATTCATCAGCGCCCATGGCAGTTCAACCAATCCAATCTTAGAGCCGCCTAGAATCGCAACCTCGGTATTGGGATCAAGATGCGCACCATATTTTTCTTGATAAAAATCAGCCGCGGCCTGCTTAAACTCTGGCAGCCCTTGAAATGGCGAATACTTGTGCGTCTTCGGATCCGCCACCCACTTTTGGGTACTCTTGACGATATATTCTGGCGTTGGCTTATCTGGATTGCCCTGCCCCAAGTTGATGACGTCCACACCTTCTGCTACCTTGGCGTTTACTTTGGCAACCAGATTGGCAAAGAACTGTTTTGGCAGCGTGTCCAGCAGTTTTGATTGTTGAAATTCCATTATGATCTTCCTTTCAAAGTTTAGTCATGTCAATACGGCAAGATTTAGTCATACAGATCTGGGCGCCGATCCTTAAATACCGGAATCGGACCACGCACCGTCTTTAATTCGTCCAGATCCAGCTCAGCAAACGTCAGGCCTGCTTTTTCACCTGCATCGGCAATCACGTTCCCCAACGGATCAACGACCAGCGAGTGCCCATTGTAGCTGTTTTCGGCGTCATGACCAACGCGATTGACCGCAACGACAAAAGCCTGATTCTCAATCGCGCGGGCCTTGACCAGTGCCTCCCACTGTTCAATCCGCGGCGTCGGCCATTCAGCTACGACATAGATTACATCGGCACCCTGTTTGGCTACCGTCCGAAACCATTCTGGAAACCGCAGATCATAGCAGATGAAACTGGCACTCTTCACGCCTTTTAATTCAAAAAAGCTGCCTTGACTGCCTGCTTGAATGAATTCGTCTTCATGCATCAGACCAAACAGGTGCACCTTGTCATAGCTGCCGGTTATGTTCCCGTTTTGATCATAGATATAGGTCGTATTGTAATATTGACCGCCAGCACGTACGGTTGCCACGGATCCACCCACGATGGCAATCTGATTTTCCTTAGCAGCACGAGAAAGCGTCTGCTTGGTTTGCCAGCCATCCTGATCAGCCAGCCGGGCCAATTCAGTCAAGGCATAGCCGGTATTCCACATTTCAGGAAATACCACCACGTCTGCGCCTGCTTTAGCCGCGTCTTTGACTGCCTGCGTAACCGTCTGATAGTTGCGGTCAGGTTCGCCCAATGCAATATCGATCTGGGCAACAGCTACCTTGAACGTCATAAAATCACTCCTTTTAATAAAAAAGCCCGCCCTGGTTAAAGGACGAGTTTTTTCGTGATGCCACCTTTATTTGCCGTCTTGTCGCCAAAACAGCCTTATCAAGTCATTGACTCAGCGAGATAACGGTCGCTTGCCGGTACTGACTACTTATTTCGCCAATACGCCATTAATCCAGGACCATCTTCATTGCCAAAGTCTGCTCTTTTCCACCAGCCAAGAGCTCTCTGAAAGGCTTAAAGCGACTACTCATCCCAGGGGCATCGTTTCGTTTTAATTATGAGTTAATTCTAATTACTTTTTAATGAATGTCAAGGCTTATTTTTAAAATCAACAACGGCTCATTGGCAGTCGTCGTTTTGCTCAGTCGGCACCTTTTTTTGATTGATGCGGTTTAAGAAAATCATCAATCCACAGGCAATCCCGGCATAAACAGCACCGCCTGGCCCAACCGCGCTCAAGCCATGCATTTTAACCAGCAGACTGCCCGTTGCCGATCCTAACGCAATGCCAAAATTGGAAAAAATCGAGTTGATTGAAGATGCCATGACTAAAGAAGCCGGATAATCATGAGTCGCGATATCGATAAAGTGCAGCTGAATCGGTGAATTGATCAGATACATCAGCGTGCCGATCAGCATAATCACGATCAAAGCAAGCCACCGCCAGTCAAGGCTGATCGCCAGCATAGCCAATAACATGAGCTGCAGACCATGCACAAGCGGCATTTTCCGTAAGCCTCCCAGTTCAACCAACCGGCCAGAGAACTGATTGCTAAACAAAGACATCAAGCCATACAGAAATAAAAGCAGCGTAATCGCGCCCGTCTTAAAATGCAGCGGTCCCGCCAGCAGCGGTCTTAAATAAGTGTAGAAGGTATAGGTTGCGGCCAGATTAAACATCGGCAGCAGCATCCCGATATAAATGCGACGATCGCCAAAGATTTTAAACTGATCGCTGAATTGTCGTGACGCGCCCTGTCTGAGATCAATCGGCAGACTGGCCCGCATCAGAAACAAAATAACCAGACTGACGAAAACGATCACGCCAAACGTGGTCCGCCAGCCAAAGTGCATTGAGATCCAGGTACCCACTGGAACGCCAAAGACCGAGGCAATCGAAAAGCCGGAAAAAATCCAGGCAATCAATCCGGCTCTTTTTTCAAGCGGCGCCAGACTGTTGGCAAATGTCGTTGCAATCGAGATGATTACCCCAGAAACGATTGCCGTGATCACCCGCGCAGCTACCAGAATCGGATAGCTGGGCGCGGTCATCACCATTGCATTGCCTAGAATAAAAACAATCCATAATGCCAGCTCGACTTTCAGCAGACTGCGCGTTCCAATCAGCATCGTAATCAAAGGCGTGCTGATCGCATAAACCAGTGCAAAGATCGTTACCAGCAGTCCGACAACGGTCACCGGCTCATGAAACGTCTTGGCAATGTCAGGCAGGACGCCGACGATAATAAATTCGCTAAAGCCAAGGGCAAAGGCAATCAAGACCAATACCAGGCTCTGCATTCGATAATTTTTCACTTTTTTCTCCTTACTCCATAAATTCAAATCATTTTTAGTTTAGTCCTGTTTGATTTAGTTAGCCAGTCCATCAATAAAAAAGATCCCAGCTGCCTAAAGCTTTAGACGGGGATCATTCTTAAAATATGTATTAGTTTTTAGTATTTAAGAACTGTTTGCAAATGGCAACGATGCGCTCAGCAGCATGACCATCTCCATATGGATTAGGAGCCTGCGCCATTTTTTGATAGACGGTCTGATCACAAAGCAGCTCCTCCATTGCCTGGGCGACACGATTCGGATCCGTCCCTACCAAGCGCAGCGTGCCGGCCTTAACGCCTTCTGGACGCTCAGTCTCGTCACGCAGCACCAATACCGGCTTGTTTAGCGAGGGCGCCTCTTCCTGCACGCCGCCTGAGTCGGTCATAATCAGATAGCTGCGCGCGGCCAGATTATGAAAGTCAACCACGTCTAAAGGAGCAATCAGATGGACACGGGGCTCGTCTTTAAATACCGCCTGGGCAGCCTGCTGCACCTTAGGACTTAGATGCACGGGATAAATAACCTCAACATCGGGATGCCGAGCCACTTCTTTTTTTATGACTTCAAAAACCCGCTGCATGGAGGCACCTTGGTTTTCGCGTCGATGCATCGTCAGCAGAATAATGCGCTGCTGGGGCGAGATCTTAGCCAAAACGTCATGGTGATAATCGCTTTGAACCGTATACTGCAGGGCATCAATCGCGGTATTGCCGGTCACGAAGATCCGACTGGCCCGATGATGCTCCTTTAGCAGATTGGCCTGACTGAGCTTGGTTGGCGCAAAATACAGATCGGCCAGGTCATCGGTCAATTGGCGATTCATTTCTTCTGGATATGGCGAATACTTATCCCAGGTACGCAGACCAGCTTCCACATGGCCAATTGGAATCTGATGATAAAATGCACTAAGGCTGGCCGCCATGGTCGTACTGGTATCGCCATGCACCAGAATCAGATCAGGCTTTTCCTGCTGCAAGACGCGTTCCATCCCCAGTAGAACCCGGCTGGTAATCTGGGTCAGCGTCTGATTTGGCGCCATGATCTTTAAGTCGTAGTCGGGCTTAAAATCAAACACTTCAAAAACGGTCTGCAGCATTTCGCGGTGCTGGCCAGTCGTTACGACCACTGATTTTAAAGACGGGTCTTGGGCCAGCAGCTTGATTACTGGCGCCATCTTGATTCCTTCCGGCCGCGTACCGATTACCGTCATAATCTTCATTTTAGTTCAGTCCTTCCAAAGCCGCGATCACCGTAAGCGTCGCGTCATAATAGTTCTTACGCGTCAGAGGGCGGCTGAAGATGTACTTTTGACTGTCAAACAGATTGTCAAAGCCTTCGCCACGATGATGACTGACGGCAAAAAAGATTGGTGCCGAAAAGCTGGCCGACTGATACTTAACCAGGCGTTTGCCGCTTAACGAGTAGCCGGCCGTGACATATTGCTGATGACTAAAGAAACGCAGCATCTTCCTTAATACTTTTTGAGCGCGCGGATCATCAGAAACTGCCATCATCATTGGCACCCGACAGGCATTAAAGTCATAGCTGCCATCCTGTTTGGTAGAAATCGTCTTTGGCTTGACCGGCTTGGCAGAATTTCGGGTGATCCAGGCAAAATCCGGTACCAAACCGGTCTGATGCTGGCGGCTCAAGTCAACCAGTCGATCCAGCATTGCATTGTTGACGGTCTGCCAGCGCGAGTCGCCCGTTGTCTCAGCCAAGGTCTTAAACACAAACGGCATCACGTCAGAAGTGCGCATCAGCCGCCAATATGGCGAGTCTTTGGTCACCCAGTCGCCAACCGTCAACGCTCTGGTCTGTGGATTATACTCATAGGCCAGAATGTCGCTGCTCAGTTTCTTAGCCAGGCTGCGATAATAGTCTGCTTTTGACGGCCACTGTCTGGCAGCCTGCGCCAATGCCATATCGATATACACATCGCCATCGGTTGCACTGTTGACGTCAGCCACCCACTGATGATGCCGGTTATAGTACTGCCGCCAAGACATCAGATACGTCGGCGTCTGGTGCTGATCGCCAACGTAATCACGATGCGCCAGCCAATAGTTGACAAAGCGATCAAAATCCTGCCGACTCGCCCAGCCTTTTTTAGCGGCCATGATCGTAATCCACATGCCATAGCCCTGTGATTCAGACAGTGCGACCGGTTTTTGATGGTTGTTGTTCGTACTGGTATTGACAAACGACTGATCAGCTCTGGGATGCATGACATAGCTTTTTTCCCAGGTCCGATACATGTTCTGCTGCAGATAGACTGGATTGGTCAGCCGCACCCACAGCAAGGTTCCCAGATAAACCGCGGCAATCAGGCCAACAAAGATCCAGGTATATTTATTGAGCTTCATTGCAATCTCCCATCATCAATCATCAAAGCGCTTGGTCTTTACCCAGACGTTGCCGTTGCGGTGCAGGATCGCATCTAGAGTTACCGAGATGACCGCATGAACGGAAACGACGATAAACAGCTGCGAATAGGTAAAATAAGAGGCCAGGGCAAGCCAGAGCTGACTGGTAGTCGCCTGACCAAACTGCGTCGACATGGCAATACTGATCTGTAAAACGTACAGGTTGATCATCAAAAGCCAGTTGAATAAAAGCAGCTGCGCAATTAAGATGTTGCTTTCGCCAAAAGTAAACGGCACCGTCAGACTAGGCACTACCAACCGCAAAAGCAGCGTGACCACGTTGGCAAAAAAGATCACATCTGATAAAACGATCGCCGCATTGAACCAAAAGAACGTACATGAGTAATAAAACGTCTCCAGCTTAACGCGCCAGTTGCTGCGGTCAAACAGATGTCTAAAATTATGGATCACCACCTGATAGTTGCCCTTTGCCCAGCGCAGTCGCTGAAAGTAGTAGTCATGCACTGTCTCAGGCTCCTGCTGAAAGGCCTCCGAGTTATAGGCCAATGCAATCAAGCGGTTCTGCTGCATAATCTTAAACGAGATGTCGGTATCTTCAGTCAATGCCCCATTGCGCCAGCCGCCAATTGATTTAACGAATCTGGTCTGAATGATGAAATTGGTTCCCGGAATCCGGCCAATCTTAAACATGTGCCAAATGCCGCAATGCTGGATTCGCTGGGTTACGACGATTTCTTGATTAATACAGCGCGTCAGAAAGTTCTGCTGTGCGTTTCGCGTTTTGTTGCGGCCAAACACCGCCACATAGCGTTCAGGATTTTCCAGCGCTTTTTGTACCAGAAAATACAGGGCATTACGCTCGGGAATGGCATCCGCATCATAAACACCAATATATTCGCCATGTGCAATCTTTAGAGCATCGTTGAGCACGCCTGCCTTGCCGCCTGTACCGTGACGATTGATGATCTTGACGTTGCGGCCAAAATAACGGGGCTGCGCAATCAAGCGGTGCATCTCCTTTAGCGTATCGTCAGTACAGTTATCGGCGTACAGCAGCAGCTCGACCTTGTCCTGGGGGTAGTTGAGCTCCAAAATCGCTTTGGCAGTCTGGGCAATCACGATTTCTTCATTATGAGCCGGCACGACCAGGGTGATCATGGGATAGCGTTTCAATGGCAAGACATCAGCACGAATCTGGCTGTGCTTGAACCAAAAACTGGTTGCTCCGCTCAGCGTAATGATCGACATCAACAGTGAAAGCCAGATTGACACCAGCGTCACGACCATCATTATTTCACTGATCATCAGCCGACTTCACCCCCAGTTCCTGCAACCGCCGCTTGATGTGTTCTTTAGGCGGTAGCTTTAAAAGATCATCTTTGGCCTGCGTTAAATCGTTTTTGACCAAGCCATGCGTTGCCATCTCCTCAATGCGATAGTAGATGATCCAGTTACAGATAAACAAAACAACCATTGCCAGTAAAAAAAGCAGCGTAATTGCCGTCGCCAGCAAAAAAAAGATCCTAACCATCGATCACATTTCCTTTCAGATATTCGGTCACAATGTCAGTCTCCATCTCACGCTGCAGGTGCCGACCAACTTTTTCAAACGTCATGAAGTGCGCCACGTTTTGACGATCGATTTTTTGCGTTCCCCATTTATACTGAGCCGCGGCCCCATTGACTTCAATCTCGCCAAGCAGTCTTTTGGTTTGATCATTCAGCTGCTTTAAGACCCGATCCGACAGTTCATTCGAAATAATCATGAACGTGGCGTTGCCAAGATAGTAAAGCGATTCAGAAGGCAGCCGATCAAGTTTCAGAACCCGGGCAATCTGTTGGAGCATCTGATTATATTCCTGCTCATGAAACTGTTGAAACTGGGTGCTGTGTGCCCAATGAATGGCTGATACGTTGATCCAGAGGTTGACGTCGTCGCGATCATGAATATACAGTATGCACTTTTCATACAGCTTGACCGCATTATAGCGAGTCAGCAGCTTAGTGACGGGATCATAGTGGGCCGCGTATGACTGAATCTCGCTGCGGTTTTTGTCCAGCCAGCCCCAGCCAGTGATCATTTCTCTGGCGACTAAAGTTAACGAGGCAATCACGGGAAAAGTGAACAGCAAGGCCAGCTTGATCGGTGCCGCGATCACTACATAACCAAGCAGCAGAATTGCACTGCCCAGCGTCGTTAATGCAATGATCAGCCAACTGATTAAGATGCTGGGAATCATCATCCCTACCAAAACGCCCAATCCAATCATAACGGCCATGGCAATCATCATATTGGTCTGGTAAAGCGATGACCAGATGATCAAGGCCATCGAAGCAATGATTACCATCATAATCGCCAATTGAAAAAACAGAATCGAATGTCGGCGAAACATTGTCATCCCTCCATACTAGTTTTTGATTGATAAAGATAAAACGTACCACTAATATAATTATTTTTACTAAAAGTTACAATCGGTATATTTAATGATCAGAAGCTAACTATAAGTGATAGCAACGATCTGATAAAATTTAAACGGCCTTATTCCTATAATTATTTTTATAAATAAATTTTTCCTAATTTTTGATTAAGCAAGCTGTAAGCAATGGCTTGATTTTATTGTGTTTCCGAATTCTTATCCGGTTTTATCGATTACGTAAATATGGCTCGCTGGGTCTGGCCGGCATGACCTTAATCAATTAAAAAAACTGCCAGCTAAACAGCTGACAGTTTGCATTTAATCAATTATAAATGTTGGCTGAAAAATCAATGAAACTAAACTCAATAATCGTTCGCATTACTTGTTTTCATTAACGGCATCAGACAAGGCCTTTCCCAGACGCTTCAGACCTTCTTCGATCTTGTCTTCCTGCATGTTGGAGTAGTTCAGACGGAAGGTGCCTGGTTCTGGCTTACCGGCAAAGAATGGATCACCGGGCACGAAGGCAACCTTTTCCTTCAAGCACTTCTTGAACAGCTCAACCGTATCCGTAACCCCAGGAACCTTAACCCAAAGGAACATCCCGCCTTCTGGATTCGTGTACTTGACACCTTCTGGGAAGTACTTCTTCATGCCTTCAATCATCAGGTCCTTGCGCTTGCCATACAGAGCACTGATTTGGTCAACGTGCTTGTTGATGTCGTTTTGCGCAAAGAATTCAACGACGGCCCATTGTGCCAATTGATCAGTGTGCAGGTCGGTTGACTGCTTCAGCACCGTCAGCTTGTCGATGACTTTCGGATCACCAAGAACCCAGCCCAAACGGAAACCTGGGGCCAAGATCTTAGAGAACGTGCTCATGTACAAAACATGGTCAGTCGTGTCAAATGCCTTGATAGCTGGTACGTGTTCACCTTCAAAGCGAATGTCGCCATATGGGTTGTCTTCCAGCACCATGACGTCGTATTTAGCTGCCAGTTCGGCAACCTTCTTACGGCGATCAACCGGCATCGTCTTGCCAGTTGGGTTTTGGAAGTTGGAAACCGTATATAGCAGCTTGGCCTTTGGGTGGTTCTTCAGCGCTTCTTCCAAGGCATCGACACGCAGCCCCTGGTCATCTTGAGGAACGGAGACAAACTTGGCGCCATAGGAACGGTAGACATCCAGCGCACAAAGGTAGGTTGGATCCTCGACCAAGACTTCATCGCCTTCATCAATAAAGGCCTTGCCGACCAGATCCAGCACTTGTTCAGAACCAGTCGTTACCATGACGTTTTCTACCTTTGAATCAATACCTTCACGTTCCTTAACGCGCTTGGTAATCAGTTCGCGCAGTTCCGTTACCCCGCGCGATGCACCATATTGCATGGCTTCGCGGCCGTGTTCGTCAAAAACCGTATCGACCGCTTTTTTCATTTCTGCGACGGGGAACAGTTCTGGCGCTGGCAGGCCCCCGGCAAATGAAATTACTGATGGATCAGCCGCTGCTGCCAGGATTGCACCAACTGCGTCCGTACCATCTGCTGGAACCCGTTTTGAAAATTGAACCATTCCGATCACTCCTATTCATTCTTAGAAACAAATTATTAATGAATCTCATTAAATTTTAATATGGCTATTATAATAGTCGCATTTTTTTAATTCTGCAAGTCCTTTTGGCAAAAAAAATTAAGTCGTAGCGATCTGTCAGTTGACATGACGGCGCAGACTCTGCATCAGCAATTGCTTGGCAGCCGCTGAAACCGTCATGCTATGATCTTTGGCATACTGCTGCAGTTCTTGATAGGCAGCCATTTCTTCCGGTGTTTTCCAAATAATTCCCGTTACTTGGCCATGTTCTTTTTGCATTTTTTCACCTTCTGTTGTTTTTTGTCTATTTTAACATTTTTATGGTTCAAAAATTATCGTGAGTAATTTCACAAAATCTTTTGAAATGCTTGAACCACTGCCTGGCTTTTTTTATACTTGTATTTAGAAACTAGAAATGAGGGGATCAAATGGATTACTTGATCGGTGTAAACATCGGCACCACCTGCACCAAGGCGGTTTTATATGACCAGGACTTCAATGCATTGGCAAGCGCGTCTCGTTCACATCATCTATTCCGTGACGAACCGGAAATGTTAGAAGAAGACCCAGATGAAATCTTCGACACGGTCGTTGACACGCTGCACGAGGTCGTTGGTAAGACAGATCTAAACAACGGCACGCTGCGGGGCGTCTCTTTCTCAAGCATGATGCACAGTCTGATTGGCTTAAACCGCGTCAATAAGCCACTGACGCGTGTATTGACCTGGGGCGACAATCGGGCAGCCAAATACGCGGCCGAAATGAAGCAAAACGGCGCAGGACTAAAGATCTATCAGCGTACGGGCACGCCAACCCATCCAATGGCCCTGCCCTATAAGCTGATCTGGCTTAAAAATGAGCATCCCGAGATTTTTGAGCGCACGACCTGCTGGCTGGGCATCAAAGACTATGTGTTCTGGCGGCTGTTTGGCGTTTTGAAAACCGACATCTCATCAGCCAGTGCTTCAGGTCTGTTAAATCTAAAAGAGCTTGACTGGGACAAAGAAACCCTTAAGCTGATTGGCATCTCAGCCGACCAACTGCCGCAGCTGGCCAGTCCATATGAACAGGTACGGGGACTGCGCAGCCAGATTGCCGCTAAGATCGGTCTGCCAATGGATACGCCATTTATCCTGGGCGCAGCTGACGGACCAATGGATAATCTGGGAGTTGGCGCCCTGGATCAGGGAACCACGGCTATTACGATTGGCGATACTTCAGGAGCAGTCCGGGTAATTACTGATCAGCCGCGCTTTGACATCGAAGGGCGCTTGTTCTGCTATGCCCTGGATGAGGAGCACTGGGTCGTTGGTGGCCCGATCAATGCCGGCAATACGGTGTTCAGCTGGGCTGGCGACAAATTGTTTGCCCCAGAAAAGCAGCTGGCCAACATGATGCATGAAGAAAGTCTGGATGTCGTGGCCAAGATTGCTAAAACGATTCCCGCTGGTTCAGACGGTCTGATCTTTCACCCCTTCTTAAACGGCGAGCGGGCCCCAATGTGGAATGCCAACGCCCGGGGATCGTTCTTTGGCCTTACGCCGCACCACACTCGGGCACACATGGCACGAGCCGTTTTGGAGGGAACCGTCTATGAGCTTTATGCAATCAGTCTAACCCTGGAAACGGTCGTCGGCGAACCACGGCAGATCATGGCAACTGGTAATTTTGCCAGGTTTGGCCTGTGGCGGCAGATCCTGGCCGATGTCTTTCAAAGTCCTGTGGCCATTCCGCAAGAACAGGACAGCCGAACGTTAGCCGCCGTAGTCATGGGTATGAAGAGTCTAGGAATGATCAAGAAAATCGATGCCATCAAAGAACATCTTAAAAAGGCCGCAACCTGCCAGCCAGATCCGGCCACCTATGACATCTATCAATCGCTGGTGCCAATCTATGTTCAGCTCAGCAGCGATCTGCAGCAGGAATACAATGCAATCGCCGACTTTCAGCATAAGTACTGTCACTTTAACTAATTACTAAAAAAGAGCGCGTTTTACCGTGCTCTTTTTTGTCAGCAATGCTATTTTCCCCAAAGTATCTGCATGACGTAATCCAAAATTGCCTTTTTTTCATGCAGCTGCCGATGAGTGGTTTTGGGATACCAGCGCTGTACGTATTTGACCGAGGTATTCTTAAACAGCGTTGCCATCATTTGCGACTGGATGTTGGGAACCTCGCCATCCGTCTTTTGATCAGCTTCTTTGCCTATAATGTTGTAGACGGCCTCATTGTTAGCAAACCGCGCTTTTTTTACCTGCCGCAGCAGCTGCTTGAATTCCGCGTCCCGCGACTTTTTAAACAGCCAGGCCGTATACTTGGTATTGGTACCAAAGCTTTCTTCCACCGGCACGCCCAGCAGCACGATCTTTTGAAATGCGATTTCTTTTTGCAGCTTATGATTGCTTAGATAGGCGTGGAGAAATTCCGTTCCGCCATAAGAATGCGCGACGACATTCAAACGCTTGACGTGATAGCGCTGATGCAAAACGATCAAGACCTGCGTCAGCTGATGCATCTGCGGTTTGAACGAAACGTTATAATTCCAGTCATACAGAATCTGGATCAGCGGATTTTTCTGACCCTTGAGACTGCCCTTGACACGCACCTGACCAGTCGGCGAGACGCGCACAACCATGGCACTTTGCGCGATATTCTCATTTTGAGCACGCTTGATAAACGTATTAAAGGTAATCGTATTGCCGCCCTGTCCTGGAATCAAAAGCGTCGGTGTACCGGTATAGCTGACATCAGAGCGCAGCCGATGCATATTCAAGGGCTGGCTAGGCGTTCCCTTCAATAAATAAAGCTGAACGGCCATCGCAATTATGATAATGCCAAAAACCAGGTACCACACCCGTTTTAAGACTATCTTGATCACCAGCTGTTTTTTATTCAGCATTACCATCATCCCTTATCATCAAACTAGCCTAATTATAACGCACCGCTGGTTTAGCAAAGATTAAAAAAGACTCAAGGCCGATTCGTTTTCAATGCGCTTTGAAGCCAAACGTGCTATAATCTTGCCAACAAAATCAAGTCGCGTTTATAAAGGAGATGACCGTATGCTGATCATTTTGGAGAAAATTGGCTGGGGAATGCTGGCACTGACTGGTTTTGTCGGTGGCATTATTGGGTTGGCACTGCCCGTAATCCCTCAGGTACCATTTTTCCTGCTGGCGCTGTTTGCGCTCTCTAAGCTGTCGCCCCGCTTCCATCGCTGGCTCACGAGTCGCCATTGGTATCAGCGCATGGTCGTTCCAGTATTGGAAAAGTTCCATGCCAAGCGCCAAACCAAAAAGCGCGTACTGATCAAAGCGGAACAAGACTAAGCAAGCTGATCAAACAAAAAGGATTTTAGCATGAGGCTAAAATCCTTTTTATCTTGACTGTTTGTTTTTAGGGACGTCACGGCTAACCATGGTCATCGCTGCCAATGCCAGACCGAAAACGATCAAGAAGACATCAAAATAGCCAAACCAGGTTGACCAGCTGCCTTGATATAAAATCGCTGACAAAAAGATCAGTACTCCGCCCCAGAAGAAGACGTCCTTATAAAATTCTCGATTAAAACGCATCTGACAAACCTTCCTTAAGTTAATTGTTTGATTAAACTATCTCTAGAAGATATTGTAAACCCTTTCGACCGCTAATTTCAATTCAAAACCAACAGCGGCTGTTCAAAGATGATTGCCTAGCCAAACAGTCGTGCCCAAAAGCCCTTCTTTTTTCTTGGCGGTTCGGCAACTGCTGAACGTTCTGGCTCCGCTGCTGCTTCCTTGGCAAAGTCGGCGTCTTCAAGATAAGGATCGGGCTCGCCAATCCACTTGAAAAAGGCATCCTCTTTGATCTCCATAAACTTGCCGCGCTTGCCATTGATCCCATCGACACAGATCTCAACCGGCAGCGCGTTACGGTACTCTTCAATACTGTCGGCACTAAAGCCGTTAAAGGTATTGAGCTTAGAGATGTCAAACAGCAGACTGTGCTTATCGGCATAGTGCTTAAAGTCCTCAGTCTGCGTCAGATACAGCTTGGCCCACCGACTCCGCGCGCTTTCGCGAAAATCGTCGCAGATGGCATCGGCAAAGAAGTCAGGTAATGGCAGATCCGCCATCTCATAATATTCTTTGAAAAGCTTGCGCGTATTGGCCAAAAAGTCCAACCGCCCCGTCTGTTTATCAAAAGTCCGCCATGGCGTCTCATCGTCACTGAGCAGCGTGGCCATTCGAACGACAAAATCCTTGAAGAGCGTGTTGTTTAGCGTCTGCCGGACGTTGTAGATATATTTGTTGGCCTCGCCTTTTTGCGCCTCGTCAATCACCTTGTCGATCTGCAGGTAGTAGGTCCGGCGCGCCGTTTCTCGCAGCATGGTGAACCCGGAGTCATAATTGGTCGTACCAATCAAAGGCGCCACGGCATGTGGATGGTTGACCAGATCATTCATGGTGTCAACGATCAGATGCCGACTGTATTGATCCTGCTGGAAGAAGTAGGGCTCGATCTCATCGACCAAGACTGGGTAGGTACTGCCGGTCTTCATATAGTGCTCTAACGCCTGAACCGTCTTCAGCTTCTTTTGCGGCGTCTCGGTTGGATAGATCGTACCAAAGTCAATCAATGAGCGGTCCGTATTCCAGGTCAGCTGATTGATGATTCTAAGCAGCGTTGACTTGCCTGAGCCTGCCGTAGCTCCCAGCACCAAAAAGTTGGGAACGTCATTGCCGTCTTCCGGATTAAGACTGGCCTTGGAGCGAATCTCCCATAAAAATGGCGCCGTAAAGCTGTATAAAATGGCCTCATAAAAGCGCCGGCCATAATCAGGCGTGTAGTCGACCACGTACTTGGCATAGCCCTGCATAACGGCATCAATACTCTTTAAGCCGTCGCGGATCTCACTGATGGTGGCCAGCTTGCCAAATGGAATTGGATAGGTTCCCGCATCGTTTGGCACGTACAGGCCGCTGTTGTCATTGGCCAGATTCCGCTCCATTGGCCGATCATACAAAAACGTGGTGTATTTTTTCTCGGCGGAGCGTTCCTGCGGCGTCATATCAGTCATCAGCGTCTGCCGCACTCGTTTATAGATCTTTTCGCGCGTCTTAAGCGTTGGCTTGGCCGCACGTGGCGAAACCGAGTCTTTTTGCAGGTTGAAGATGGCATCATGTTGATGAATCGAACGCTCCAGCTCATCTTTTACCAAGGCCCGATCAGTCGTAATGTCGCGCATGGCCTTGGTAATCTCCTGGCCGACGATTCCCCGATCGATCTGCTGCTGGACATCATGTGAAATCAGCTCGGTCATATCGGCAATCGCGATTTGGTCAGTCGTCTCATTGCCAAGAATGATCACGTTGCCGACATCCTTACCGGCTTTTTGATCCTTTTTCATGGCATCCAGCTGTTTTTGTGCGGCACTCAGCAGCTCAGTGGAAAAATAATTTTTTAAGACTGGTTTAAGATCATTCTTAAACCGTTGCATAAAATTAGCATATAAGGGACTATTATCAAACACCAGTACTTCTTCAAGCTGATTGTGATGCTCATCAAAAGAAGCTGCGGTCAGATTAATGCTGCCCAGGATTACCCGCGTCTGAGCGCCGGTATCATCGCTAAGCAGATAAAAGCGTGAATGAATGGCCTGCACGGGAGCCTGCTCAACCGTGTACAGACCATTCAGCACGTTCAGCTGATTCTGCCCGCTCAAAGCCTCAAACAAACGCGCCGGCTGCTTATTGGCAACGGCCAGCAGTGCATTCGTCAAAGCACCTTTAGTGGCCGTCTCATCCGCAGTCTGTGGCGTTGTCTGTTCTGGAGCACCCAAGGCAATCTCAACTTGGATAAAGTCGCTGAGATGCTGATTGAAAAAGTCGGCATCCAGCTCTCCGGTAACCGCCGTCAAGCGACTGAAGCGGCGAGTGTCAAACAGCTGACGAATCGTCAAGCGTGGCACCTCTTGATTATTAAAAACGTAGTGGACCCGTCGTCTTTGACTGGCCGAATTTTGCGTCGTCGTACTCATAAACTGGTTCCTTCTTCGTCATCGTTTTATACTATGTTCCATTTTGCTGTATTTTTATAACGTTTGCAAGTTTTGGACCTAAAGAATGACAGGCAAATTTATGTGCACTCACCAGGATTTTATTTTATGCAAAAACCAAATTACTCAAAAATTCTGTGAATTCTATAATATGTGCATTAATTGCAAAAATTGTTTCGCGAAACCGTTTATCTATAACGTTAAAAATTTCAAATTTTTTAGTTAGATTTAAAAAGAGGGGGTGCCGGAAATTTTAAATATAGGCGAGAATATCAGAGCCTTCCGTAGAAGCCTCGGGATAACACAGGAAAAACTTGCTGAAGAAAGCGGTTTGTCTGTCAATTTCATCTCACGATTAGAGAGAACAAGTGATCAAAACGTCAGCATCAAAACACTTAACAAGATTGCCCACGCCATGCAAATCTCAACTGCACAATTGGTCGAGGACAGTCAGCGTGACCGCGAAACCTCTCTTTCAGTTAATCAGTTAATCTACCAGCTAAAATCGATGGATCCACAGCAGGCTGATAAAGCAGCCTATGCGATTTTACAGTTGATTGACGCGATTAAAGACACACAGTAAAAGAAACAGTCGACGTAATTTTTCGTCGACTGTTTTTTATTAATTGCTTGCCGTTACGGCGCCAGTTGCGTAATTGACTACGATATTATTTTGAACGTTAGGCACAAAGACATTAAACTCAAGACTGCCATCACTGGACTTGGCTTCAATATGCGCGCCTGATGGAACTAGATTGGCACCATCATAAATATCGGTTACCCGATAGCGCACCTTCTTGTTTTGGTCCAGTGCCTTTCTGACCAGTCCTTCATAGTAGTTCTGCCCGGTTGAGCTCTCGCTGGCCGCCTCATTGGCCCAAGCCGTCTGCGTGGCGATGTTTTTCGGATTCGACTCTGAGGCATCAAATCCTGAAATTCCGCCAACCAGCGCGTAACCCAGCAGGTGGCCGCGGTCATAGGCATGTGATGGACCATTGGTAAGATTCGTTGCCTGTAAAAAGCCCGCTGGTTTCCAACTGGTAGCGCCGTTGCCGGTCTGGTCACGACTGCGATACTGACGCGTCGTCTTATTCAGCCAGGCCTCGCCTCGCCATGCTCGCCCGCGGCTGTCGGTATAGTTGACGGCATATGGCGCGCTGCTGACGCTGGCATTCAGCTGGGTCTGGTTATTATTGACAATGTATGCACCATGCCCATTCCAGGTCAGACTGCCGCCCAGCTGCTGCTTAACGCCTTCTGACAAAACCGAGGCGGCCTTGGTCTGACTGGGCGTGATCAACGTACTGGAACCCTGCTGACTGCCAGTTGAGCTGCTGGTCTTGTTAACCAGGCCATTCAGCTTTTCTTTTAACTGACTGGCTAAAACGGCTGAACTACTGGCGGTGCTGGTAGCCGTGGCTGAATTGCCAGTCTGCGTCCCCGGCTTGATCAGACTGCTGAGGGCAAACAAAACTACGAAAGCCGTCAGCCAATGCAGGACTCGACGCGTTTTCTTCTTCATTTATTCCTCCTTGACTATCAAATGATTATTAATATTGCAGTTTCTCGTGTTTAAATGCTTCTTTGACCATCCTGCCCAACAGCTTGGTGCTCTCAGTCAGCGAGACCTGCGCCATCTGCTCGTTGACTTGCGTCAGTTCGGCACTGACCTCATCGACTGTCTGCACATGCGCGTCGGTTTGGGACTGCAGCTGACGACAGGCCGCCATAACCGTCTGCTCAAAATTTTCTTCCATCATTTCATAGCGCTGATAGTTCTGATCGCCCAGCGCCGCCAGCGTATGCGTCAGCCAATACATATTCTGCGGATCAAAGTCGCTGGTCGTATTCTTATATGGTGCCGGCGTGTCTTCAACGTTAGCGTAAAACGGCACCACGGCATTAAACGTATTGGGACCAAACGCCAGCCAGTGCACGCCCGCAATCGAGGCCGGTACATGGTTTCTGATCTGCAGCATGTGAATTTCAAGATTGCGGTTTAACGCGATCGGGCGATATTTGTGTTGATCATTTGCAGATCCCTGACCATATGGATCAAAGTCGGTATGCTGAAAATGCATGCTCATTGCCTGCTTGATGTCTTCAATCGCTAGTTTGCGCTTTGGATGACAGATAAACGGCAGATCCTGGTCAGTCGGGAGTTTTGGTTCGTCATCGCTCAGCAGCTTTTGCACGTACCAGGCGCGCGGATAATTATAGCGGGCATCGCTGGCCGTACGACTGCCAAAGATCTCGCGCAGGTTAAGACCGTGCTCAGGATTCAAGTGATAACGATTGATAAATGCCGGCAGATCAGCGGCGTACATAGCTGCATCGCTTTCAAAGTCATAATCGGTAATGTTGAACTGATTTGGCGCAATTACATAGGCATCATCGGGAATCTTTAAAGCCGCCCAGTGATGACCGCCAATCGTTTCAAAATACCAGACCTCATCTTGATCACTAAACGCAATGCCATTGGATTCATAAGTACCATATTTTTCTAAAAGATGGCCCAGCCTTTTGACGCCTTCGCGAGCCGATTTGATATAAGGCAGTACCAAGGTGACAAAATCCTCTTCGCCAATCCCGCTGTCCGCATTGTACGGATCGGCTCCTAATACGCGAGCATTGGTCGTAGCGGTTTCGGTTGCAGTCATGGCAACGTTGGCGGCATTGATGCCACCAGCCGCAAAGACACCGGCGCTATCATCGGCATCAGGCACGGCCGTATACTTGAGCGGATTTTCCGGCAGCTCAAGCGTAAAGCTGGTCGTCTTAGAGGCATAGTGGCGCGGCTGCTCTTCTGGCTTGACGACAACAAAGCGCTGTGGATCAAACGCGTTGCCATAGTCTTCTTGACGACAGATCAAAGTCGATCCATCAATCGTGGCCGCCTTCCCAGCCAAAAAAGTCGTACAGGTATGTTTCACTGCGATCCCTTCCTTAATTCATGATTAATAAAAATTATAGCATACTGTCCCTGCTAAAAAGCGCCTGGCCAATTGACCAGACGCTAATTTAATTTCCATTAATGTTTCTTTAAATGATGCTCATTTTCAAAATCAGCTTCTTCGCTGGCCTCAGGTTCTTCATGCTTGCGGACCCGAATAAAGTAGATCAGCGACATGATTGCCAAGAAGACTACCCCGACCGAAACTGAAACCCGCGTATCCGGATTGATAAACATGAATGCCAGAATAACCAGCAGGGCTGCCGTGGCAAAATAGTTGTAGAACGGATACAGCGGCATCTTAAATGGGTGGTTCTTCATTAGATCGGTATTTTGCTTTCTAAACTGCAACTCAGAAAGCAGGATGACGAACCAAGGCACCATCCCGGGCAGAACCGAGGCACTGTAGACGATGACGAACAGGTTGGAAGCCGTTTTGCTCATCTGCGTCAAAATGGTGTTAAGGATAAAACCAACCAAAATCCAGCCGGCAATCGTTAAAATCGCGACGTTTGGCACCACGCGCTTGGACAGCTTGGAGAAGAATGGCGAAACCTCATGATCAACCGACAGCTTAAACAGCATCCGGCTAGCACTGTAGATTCCCGAGTTGGCACCCGACATTGCTGCCGTCAACACGACAAAGTTGATCAGACCAGCTGCTCCCGTGATGCCGACTTTTTCAAACGTTTCAACAAATGGGGAACCAACCGCGCTCAGCTGATTCCAAGGATAGATGGAAACGATGACGAAAATAGCTCCAATGTAGAAGATCAAGATTCGCCAGATAACGGATTTAACCGACTTAACAATGGCTTTTTGCGGTGAGGCCGTTTCCCCTGCCGCAATCCCCAGCAGCTCGATTCCTTGATAAGACCCAGCAATCACTGCCAGCGAGAAGAAGAAGCCTTTCCAGCCATTCGGGAAAAAGCCGCCGTGCGACCAAAGATTGGACAGGCCGACTGGATGCCAGTTGTTGCCTAGACCAAAGACGATCACCATCAAGCCGACTACGATCATCAAGATAATCGTAACGACCTTAACCATGGCAAACCAAAATTCCAATGATCCATAGGCTTTTGCCGAAACCAGATTGGCCAGTGTTAAGATAACGATCAGAATAATACCTGAAAGCCAGTCTGGCAGATTTGGCCACCAATAGTTCAAATACTGCGACATCGCAATGACGTCCGAGATCCCGACAATAATAAACTGAAAGACGTTGCTCCACTTAACCAGATATCCCGACAATGGATTGATGTATTTGGTACCATAATCGGCAAACGATCCCGTGCCCGGATTCAAATAGATCATTTCCCCCAAGGCCCGCATCATGGCATATAAAATCAGGCCAACTACGGCATAGGCCAACAGAACGGATGGACCAGCCCATTTAATGGTTGAGGTGGCCCCCATAAACAAACCACTACCGATCGTCCCACCAATGGCGATCATTTCCATCTGGCCAGTCGTCATTGACCGGCGCAGATGATTGTTGTTCTGCTCTTCCATAATAAAACTCCTTTATTTTTAACCAAACAAAAAGCCGATCGAATCCACCCATCTCAATCCCACTTAAGATTTAACAAGTGGTTGAGCGGATTCGATCAGCTGTTGGCTGCATTATTGATATCCAGATTGAAGAACTCAACCACTTTAGTTTGTTGTGGTTGAGGTGGAGGTTAGCTGAATTAGACACATTTTAAACTGCATGTTTAGCATTTCAACTTCCTCCTTAAAACTTAGTATGCTATTAGAATAGCATTAGAAAACAATTTATGCAACTCATTTATCCATGTTTAAGAAATTAGTGACGAATCTGGCCATTACCGATGATCTGATACTTGATCGTCGTCAACTGCTCCAGCCCCATTGGCCCTCTGGCGTGCAGCTTTTGCGTACTGATGCCGATCTCAGCCCCAAAGCCAACCTGACTGCCATCCGTAAACCGTGTTGAGGCGTTGATGTAGACGCAGGCTGAATTGATCCGGTTCAAAAAGGCCTGTCCGCTTGCCAGATTATCGGTAATAATGGCTTCTGAATGGTGGGTACTGTGAGCATTGATATGCTTGACGGCATCATCAAACGAATCAACGACCTTCACTGCCATGATCAAGTCATTATATTCAGTATCCCAATCAGCATCTGTAGCTGGCTGCATGTCAACGATCGCCTGGGCCCGCTCATCGCCGCGCAGCTCGACGCCATGAGCCCGCAGACTCTTGGCCAGGACCGGCAGATAGGCAGCGGCCACGTCTTGGTGAATCAACAGCTTTTCGGCCGCGTTGCAGACGGATGGCCGCTGCACCTTGGCATTGACCACGATTGCCTGCGCCATTTCCAGCTGCGCATCCTTATCGACATAGATGTGGCAGTTGCCGGCACCGGTTTCGATTACCGGAACCGTTGCCGTCTTAACTACGCGCTGAATCAAGCCACGGCCGCCACGAGGAATCAAAACGTCCAGATAATCGTTAAGGTGCATCAAGTCGCCGGCCGTTTCGTGACTGGTATCAGTTATCAGCTGTACGCTGTCTTTTGGCAGATCCTGGTCTGACAGCGATTGCCGCAAGACATTGGCCAAAGCGGCATTGGTATGCAGTGCTTCCTTACCGCCCCGCAGAATTACGGCATTGCCGCTCTTAAACGTCAGGGCCGCGGCATCAACGGTAACGTTTGGCCGTGCTTCAAAGATAATACCGATTACGCCTAAAGGAACGCGTTTTTGTAGAATCTGCAGCCCATCAGCCGTGTACCAGCCCCTGTCGATCTTGGCAACTGGATCTGGCAGCTGCGCGACGGTCTTTAAGCCGGCCGCCATGTCTTCAATGCGCTTTTCATTGATCAGCAGCCGATCGGTAAACTTCTTTGGCATATCAACTGCCTGCTGCATATCAAGCTGATTGGCCGCGATAATTTCTTCTTTAGCGGCTAAAAGATCCTGGGCCATCTGCAAAAGGGCCTGGTTTTTGGCAGCCGTATCCAGCAGCATCAGTTCCTGTTCGGCTGCCTGAGCGCGCTGGCCCATTTTAATCAATGTCTCGTTCATTTAAAATTCCTCCTTGTCAGTTGCTAACGGCTTGATTGAATGACGGCCAAAATGCGTGCCAATTGGCTGACCATTGACCACCTTTAAGATTACCCGCGGATCCTGACCGTTGCACAGGACCATTTGCCGATCCGCGTTTAAAATCGTTTCGGCAGCTTTAAGCTTGGTAACCATTCCGCCCGTGCCAAAGCGCGTTGACGAACCGGTCGCGCTCAATCTGATTGCCGGGGTGAGTTCTGCAACGTTTTCAATCAGCTTGGCATCGGCATTTTTGTGCGGATCCTTGTCAAACAGACCATCAATATCCGACAAAACGATCAGCAGGTCCGCCCCGATCCGTGTGGCTACCAAAGCCGAAAGCTCATCATTATCGCTGAAGGTCGTGTGATGATCCAGCTCGTCGACGCTGACGGGGTCGTTTTCATTAATAATGGGAACGATCTTTTGCTGCAGCAGAGCCTCAATCGTGTTCAAGACGTTAGTGCGATTGAGCGGATATTCCAGATTGTCGCGCGTCAACAAAAGCTGCGCGATTCGCGTCTGATAGTCCAAGAAACGCTGAGAATAGATACGCATCAGCTCGACTTGTCCTAAAGATGCCAAGGCCTGCTGCTCAGCAATGGCTGCCGGCCGCTGCGTTTTATTCAGACTGGCCAGCCCCGCCCCCATGGCCCCCGAAGATACCAAGACGACCTGATAGCCGGCATTGTTCAGTGCAGACAACGAATAGGCCAAGCGATCAATTGAAGGTAGATTGATCCGCCCGTTTTTCATTACCAGACTGCTGGTCCCTACTTTGACGACCAGCCGCCGAATCATTTTTGCTTCCATATACTTACCTCGTTAAGACAAAAAGCACGCCCTTAATCGAGACACCAGTGACGGCGGTACCATTCTCGTTTAAAGACGTGCTTTACCCTTTTAAAAAAATATTTCAATGTAGTCAGCTCGCGACAGGATTTCGGATGCTTGCTCGCCTTTGCAGCTACCGGCGATTCTCTGAACGACCCTTAATTGATTCGCGATGATATTATTTGAACTATAAAATGCTTTTTGCCAATTGTCAAGCAGATGGCTTAGTAAATTGCCGAGTGGACGACGCGTTCGATATCATCAACGATCTGTTCCGGCGTCAAGTGGTACCATTCATAGAGTACTTCCAGCGGCACGTTGTCAGCAAACTCACGCGGCGCGCCAAAGTTTAAGACTTTCATGTTGGTTGGTCCATAGTAGCGGTCGATCGTTTCGCCAAAGCCGCCGCTGAGATTGCCATCTTCAATCGTAACGACGATGTCATGATCCTCTTGCAGATAGTGCAGATCACGCTGGTCAATGCTGGTAACTGACTTAGGATTGATCAAGGTGGCATCGATATTGAGCTTTTCCTTCAGCTGCCGACAGACCTCCTCGCCCAGCTGCCAGAAACCGCCCACGGCCATGATAGCAACCTCGCTGCCATGATGAGCAATGTCATAGTCAATCGTAGCATAGCTGTCTTGGGAAGGCGTGCCGTGCAGCAGTTCGTGTTCTGGCTGTCGGATGACCACTGGCGTATCGTTTTGCTTTAAGGCCCAGCGCAGCATGGAGATCATTTCTTCGACGTTGGTTGGCGCCAGATACTCAATATTTGGCAGACTGCTGATGTATGAGATGTCAAACGTGCCTTGATGCGTGGCAGAATCTGAGGAAATCGTGCCGCCACGAACGATCATGACAATAGGATATTCGTTTAAGGCCACGTCATGTACCAGTTGATCATAGGCCCGCTGCAAAAACGTGCTGCTCTCAAACAGAACGGGCCGCGCGCCGCCAGCTGCCATAGCCACTGCCGTCGTTACGGAATCGGGTTCGGCAATGCCAACGTCAAAATAGCGCTCGGCATGGGCAGCTTTAAAGCGTTCCAGGTCAAACATCCCAGGAATTGCAGCATTGATGGCCACAACCGGCTTGCCGGCTTCGACCTGGGCATTAAGCTCATCAATCACGGCCGCGCTGTAGCTTTCTTTTGGTGCCGACTGCTTGCTTTCACCGGTCTGCAGGTCAAACGGCGCGCGCCAGTGGTATTTCTTCTGATCATCGATGGCTGGCTGATAACCCTTACCTTTTTGCGTATTAACGTGCAAAACGATTGGGTGATCAATGTTTTTGACCTCTTTAAAGACATCAATCATCGTCTTCAAGTCGTTGCCGTCTGCCACGTAGCGATAGTCCAGCCCCATGAACTTAAAGATGTTGTTGGCTGATTGTCCCTGCGTATCGCGCAGTTCCTTTAAGCCGCGGTACAAGCCGCCTTGATCCTCATCAATCGACATCTGATTGTCATTGACCAGAATGATCAGATTGCTCTTGAGCTTGGCAGCATTGTTCAAGCCTTCAAATGCCAAACCGCCGGAAAGCGAGCCATCGCCAATGACGGCCATCACGTTTTCATGACTATCAGGATTTACCAGATCACGAGCCTGTGCCATCCCGACTGCCAAAGCGATCGAAGTGGAAGTATGCCCGACCTTAAAGAAGTCATGCGGGCTTTCGCTTGGATCGGTAAAGCCGCTGACGTCCTCATAATGATCAGGATCCAAAAATCCCAGCTTGCGGCCAGTCAGCATTTTGTGCGCGTAGCATTGGTGCGAGACGTCCCAGATCACCTTATCGTGCGGGGAATCAAACACATAATGAAATGCAATCGTCAGCTCCATCACGCCCAGGTTGGGACCGACATGCCCGCCGACTGCACTATCACGTTCAAGTACCAGCCGCCGCATTTCTTGAGCCAATTCCTTGAGCTGATCCAGGTTCATCGATTTGATGTCTTGGGGCTCGTTGACTTCATTCAGCAGGAAATCCGGATGTTGATTCATTTCTTCCACCTCTCAAATTTACAAACGATCTTCTTAGCTATCTATTTTACAACACTTCATGAAATAAAGAAAACGGTTGGTAATTCCTTTAATTTGACGGCAACCAAAAAGATTCGTAACATTAAGTAAGCATTGCTTTAGAAAGGAGGAGCAGGATGTCAAATCAAGCCATCGAAAAGCTGTCACCATTTAAAACCCTGACCGATGAACAGGCTCAGCTGGTCGATGAGGTGATTTTGTTTGCCAAGCAGCACTTAACGCAGGATTTTCCCGCTGTCTATACGATCCTGGGTGATGCCGGCACTGGTAAGAGCGTCGTCTTGTCACACCTGTTTGCTCGTCTGCAGCAGGCCGCCCGGGTTCAGTCAGACAGTCCTTTTTACGGGACGCATAACTATTTTTTGGTCAACCATCCCGAAGTCCTTAAAGTCTACAAGCAGATTGCCGGACCAATCAAAACTTTGTTAAAAAAAGACTATCAGCGGCCAACCTCGTTTATCAATCAGCTGGACAAAAACAACGCCAATGCCGATATCGTAGTCATTGACGAGGCGCATCTATTGTTAAGCAAGCCTGATCACTATAATAATTTCTACCATGAAAATCAGCTGCTTGAGATCATTAAGCGCGCTAAGGTCGTTGTTTTGGTATTTGATCAGTATCAGGTTCTGCGCATGAAGAGCTTTTGGACTTTGGAGCGCTTAAATGAGCTGATCACGCCTTATCCACACCAAAGCTATCAGCTCAAGCACCAGTTTCGCATGACGGCTTCTGACGATCTGATTGCCTGGTTCAACCAGCTGACCAACGGCTTGATTGAGCCCCTGCCTAAAAACGCTTGCGATCACTATGATTTTCGTATTTTTAACGATGCAGAAAAGATGCGGCAGCTGATCGTCAAGCGCAACCAAGAAGTCGGCCTGTCCAGAATTCTTTCAACGTCTGGCTATCCCTCAACTTTAGATGGCGGCAAGCACTATATCTGTGAAGGCGACTTTAAAATGCCTTGGGACCAGTACAACTTTACTGCCACACCATGGGCTGAGCTGCCGCAAACCATTGATGAGGTCGGTTCAATCTATACCTGCCAGGGTTTTGATCTCAATTATGCCGGCATCATCATTGGACCAGTAATCAGCCAAAAGCCTGGTACCAATCAGCTGCAGGTCAATCTGGATCGCTTTACCGATACTGAGGCCTTTAAAAAGCGTGCAGACTTGACGGATCCCGACCAGATCATTCATTATGAGAAACGAATGATCCTAAATGCTTTAAACGTAATCTTAAAGCGCGGCGTTAAAGGAACCTATCTGTATGCTCATGATCCACTGCTGCGTCAAACGCTTTTTGAGCTGAGCCAGGCACTGAACGCCTAACCGATAGAAAGAAGATACCCCGATGCCTCAAAAACTACATCTTAACAGTCGCTGGCTGACGATTCTGGCCGGCATCTTTGCCATGATCGTCTTGATTAAGGTCGGTTTTGACTACTGGCCAGAAATCAAGCTGCTGATGCATCCGACCCACGAACACCGCGTCATGCTTACTAAGATGATTCGTGATCACGGGGCCAAGGACTTTCTGCTTTTAATGATGGTCATCGCGCTGCTTAACGCGATCCCAGGCATGTCAATTGCCGCGGTATGCATTCTGGCCGGCGTCTGCTATGGACCTTGGATCGGCCTTTTGATCAGCTGGAGCGGCAACATCCTGGGGAATCTGGCAGTTGCCTTGCTGTTTAGCCGCGTGCATCTGTCACAAAAACTCAAGAAGCATCAGCTGCTGCAAAAACTGCTTAATCAGCCCCACCCCCGCCTTGGCCTGATTATTGGTTATATGATTCCAGCCATTCCCAACGCACTGGTCAACTACTCGGGAGTCCGGCTTAAGGTCTCACCGACACAGATGCTGCCCTTGATTGCCCTGGGAATGCTGCCATGCTCATTTATCTACGCGTTTGGCGGCAATGCAATTTTTAGCGAGAACCTTGCTCAGCTGGTGATTTTCGCGGCTTTGATCATCATTTTGACGCTCGTTTCAGTTGGTGCCCACCAGCATCATAAACGCGCCAGCAGTCAAATCAAACAAAAACAGCTGAGCGAATAAAACGGAAATGCGACCCAGCGTCCATTCCCGCTTTATTTTTGCCAATTAATCTTAATAAGGAGTTTTTTATGAGTTCGCAATCAAAACGGACCATCTGGATTTTGTTGGTCTGTCAGTTTCTAATCTGTCTTGGCATGAGCCTGATCTTTCCCGTCATGCCATTTATCAAAAAAGAATATAACTTTTCGGCCTTTGAAATGGGGCTGATGTCCTCTTTGTTTGCCCTAGTTCAATTCATCGGCTCCCCAATCGTCGGGCGTATCTCTGACAAAATCGGTCGTAAGCCATTGATCGTCTGGGGACTGTTGGTTTTCGGCCTGGCCGAGTTTGTTTTTGCTCTGGCTGGTCACCTTTTCTGGTTCAATCTTTCACGGGCGTTTGACGGACTGTCAGCAGCCATGGTCGTGCCGACTTCAATGGCATTGGCTGCCGATCTGACCTCATTGAAGGACCGTGCCAAGGTAATCGGCTGGCTGTCGGCTTCCTTTAGCGGTGGGCTGATTCTTGGGCCCGGCCTTGGCGGCATCTTGGCCAACTTCGGCTATAAGGTGCCATTTTGGATTGCCGGTATTCTTGGACTGATCAGTACTCTGGTGGCCTGGCTTTTACTGCCAGGCGATCAAAATGAGGAATTCAAATCGCATACCGAAGACGTTCAAAAGGATCTGCAGGACAGCACTTGGACGCAGGTCAAGTCACTGCTCAGCCCGGCCATGACGACCGCGTTTTTAATGATTTTTGTCGCGGCATTTGGACTGGCCGGCTTTGAAAGCATCTACAGTCTTTACGTCAATGAGGTCCACCAATTCGGGCTGGGCGCGATTGCCACCGTTCTAACGCTAAACGGGATCATCTCCTTGATTCTGCAGGTCTTCTTCTTTGAACGCATGGTACTCTGGCTAGGAGAGGTCAAGCTGGTACGCTGGGCCTTTTTGCTGAGCGCAGTCGGAACGGTCGTAGTTATTTATGATCATTCGCATTGGCAGATTATCATCGCCACCTTGGTCGTATTTGAGGCCTTCGACTTGCTGCGGCCGGCGATCACAACGCTTTTGACCAAGATGAGCGAGCAGAATCAAGGTCTTTTAAACGGCATCAACATGTCACTGACCAGCGTTGGCAACATTATCGGTCCTTTGATCTCTGGGGCGCTGCTGGATATCAACTACCAGTACCCGTACCTGGTCGTGGTAATGTTTTTAGCAGTTGCCTTTTTGATCAGTTTTGCTTTGAGCAGACTGATTGCTCGCCATCAATTTGGCTAAGATCACACTAAAAAATGGCACTGGCTGCAGATCCAGTGCCATTTTCATTTTTATCAAGGCCGCTGCTTTGCTAACGGCGACCATTAATCAGGTTATGCCAGTTATACGCAACGCTGAGCTGAGCTGCCAGCCGTGATGCGTAGTCGTGATGACGCTCAGTATCTTTTAGCGCTATGTCTAAGGCCTTCAGATTATCCGTAACGATGCCATCGACTCCCATTAAGGCAGCCTGACGCATGGTATCAGGATCATCAACCGTCCAGACGCAGATTGGCTGGTGCTTGAAATGCAGCTGAGCAATCAGCAGTGGATTGAGCATCGAATATTCAACGTTCCAGCCGACATATCGTGATGGCCAGCCTAAAACGTAGGGCTGAATCGCCATGACTGCAAGCTTGGGATTCAATCGATGCAGCTTTTGGACCGCGTAAAGATTCATTGAGTGCAGCCAGGCATGATTCTCCTGCAGCCGTCTGCCATAACGCTGATTAAAATGCTGCAGCATTCGCGGTGAATCAGCAGGTGTCGTTTTGATCTCAACCAAAAGCTTTTGCCGATGTTTTTGGGCAAACTCCAAGTACTGATCGAAACTGACCAGGTGCGCACGGTGCCCGTTTTCATCAGCCGCCAGCCCTTGCAGCTGCTTAAGGGTTAGTTGACGCGGCTTACGGTTGATGCCCGTTAACTGGCGCAGATTCTCGTCATGCATCACCACAAATTTCTGATCGGCCGTTTCGTGAACGTCAATTTCAATATAATCAGGATGCAGCCGCCGCGTTTTTTCCGCAGCCGGCAAAGTGTTCTGCACGCCATCTTTTTGCGTGACGCCCCGATGCGAGATGGCCACGGGCTGATGCCAGGCGACCGGCAGACTGACGATACTGGTCATTAAGATCAACACCGCAATCATCAGCCAGCTTCCCCTGCCTAACCAGAGGGGAAAATCAGCTGCCGGCAGATTTTTAGGCCTTTCATCTGATGATTGCCGGCTAAGCACCATGACTACCAGTGCGCCGATCAACAGCCAAAAACTGCCGCCAAGCATCAGCGAGCGGAAAATGATCGCAATTCCCCACACCCATTTCCCAGGAAATATTTCCAACCCGTTCAAAATCAGCAGCAGCAAATGATTAAGTCCCCAGCCAAGCAGACTCAAAATCAACACCCCGCCCAGCGTACTCAGCGCGTTTGCTAATCCTTGCCAACCAGCGTTCGGGTTTTGCCGTGCCTGTTTAAGCGTGATCTGATCGGCTGCCATTGCAACCAAGTCAGGCAGCGTTAAAAAGCCAATCGTCAGCACTGCCAGATAAAACAGCACCACTATGATCAGCAGCCAGGTTTTGCGCGTCAAAAAATCAAGCATCAGGGCTGGATAATTCAAGTGTCCCCAACGCAACGCACAGAATAATCCCTGGCCCAGCGGCATCAGCCATAAGAAATTGATCAAGACCATCATTACCCAGTCAGGCCGCAGCCAAAAGGACATGTTTTTCAGCAGCACCGACCAGGCAAACCGACGCTGACCAATCAAGATAATGCCGTAAATAGCCAGTCCCCAAATCGTACTCAGCCAGATCAGCCATAGACAAAGACTGCCAAGACTCCCAAGCAGGACCAGGGGATGCGATGCTAAAAGCTCCATGGCCGTCAGCTTGGAAACGACTGGTACCTGCCCCTGCTGACTCAGACTGGTCATGATCAGTTTAAAAAGCGGCCCGACGATTACTTGATCAATCAATACGATCGTCAATAAAAAGCCGCCATAGCTCAGCCAATGATCTCTATATTCGGTCAGATTGGCTTTGATTTTTTCCATCAACAAATTTATCCTCTCAATTATGGTTCATTACCATCTTAACCCAGGCAGCCGCAAAGTAAAAGGACTCACTCGTTATCGACGAGGAGCCCTTTAAAGCTTGCCTATTTTTGTTGTTTTGTGGGCTTGAAGCCGCGCTTTTGTGCATTGGCATAAAAAGCCCAGGCAACCAGGCCAAAGAAGATCGGCCCAAATACCGTCCAAAACGCGGTTTGATAATCATGATCCAAGATTGGCTGCAGACAGGTAAAGATGATACCGATCGCTACGACCAACCAAACGATCGCCGAAACCCAGTTGGCTGCTCGCTGCGTCTTAAAGAACACAAATGGCCGATCCAGGTCCTTGATCTTCTTAAAGAATGGGAAGGCCCCGACTAAGAACAGATATGGTGCCGAGGTTGCGACGTTGGACATATCAGTCAGAATCAGATAAAACTGTTGCGCGGCCGAACCACCAAAGCTGACGGCAAAGATGATCACACAGATGACGATTGCCTGCATCCACATGGCAAAAGCGGGCATATCATGCTTGTTGAGCTTAGTCATCTTAGCTGGCCAAAGTCTTGGATCAGAGCCCATGATAAAGGACTTGATCGGTGAATAGACCATCACGAAGAATGAGCCAATGTAAGCCAGCCACATTGCCAGACCGGTAAACCGCGTGAGGAGATTGCCCAGCAGCACCGCCGTGGCATGCGACAACCCCAAAGAACTGCCCAAGACCAATCCGACGTTGTTCATCAGGGCGTAGGAGATGTTGCCAAGGTTGACGTTTTCTTTACCTAAAACGCGCTCCCAGTTGGTTGACATCCCCCACATAAAGATCATCAACGCATACAGAACCGTAATTACGATCATACCGATCATCAAAGCTCTTGGGAACGTCTTTTCTGGTTTTTCAACCGAATCCATCACGCCCCCCATTGACTCCATGCCACCATAGGCAAAGACGGCATAGACCATGAACGAAACGACGGCGACGCCAGATTGGAACTGTGGATTAGGCGAAGCGACAAACGAGTGCAGACCATGAATCGGCTGCATCATCGCGCCATGATTGCAGATCCAGATGATTAGACTGGCAACGATAAAGACGCCGCTTAAGATCATGACGAACGTTCCGCCCACGGCCCCAACCTTGGCAATCTTGTCAACCCCGCGGCTGCCCATGTAGGTAACGAAAATCATCCACAAGATTGCCAAAATGCCGACAAACTGCGTGGAGGTTAGGCCAAAGAAATTCCAGCTCTGCGTTTTATCTGAACCAAAGAAGAAGGCTGACATTGGAATCCAAACCTTGGCAGCCGTCGAGACCATCCAGACAACCCATGAACACAGCCAGATAAAGGTCCCGATAAAGGCCATCTTTTCGCCAATTGAAACCTTCAGCCATGAATAGATGCCCCCTTTGGCACTCTTCAAAGCCGAGCCGTATTCAGCAAACATCAAAGACGATGGCAGGAAAAAGAATAATGCTGCCAGAATATACCAAATAATCGAGGCATAGCCCATTTGATCATAAGCAACGGTCGTATTGGCGAAACCAAATACGCACGTGAAAATCATCATGGTCAAATTAGCCAGCCCGATCTTCTTTTTATCTTGCTCCATTGCAAAATAACCCCTAACTTAATGAATAATTGCTGCCTAAACCAGTTAAACTCATATGCATAATTATACTACTTTTATTTGATTTTAGGGGTAAAAGCAGAAAATAGATCCCGTTTTTGTTCAAAATTAACAAAAATATCTTAGATAAAACGAATATAAAATGTATTTTATGCGAACATTCCCAGCCAGGCAAGCCCCAGCCCACCCAACACGCTGATCAGCACATATCCCCACCAGCGCGCGGTCTTACCTTCATCAAGCATCACCAGCAGCTCCGTATTAAAGGTTGAAAAAGTCGTATAGCCACCCAAAAGCCCCGTCGTCAAAAAAAGACGCAGACTATCCGTCATTGCAAGCTTTGCCAGCCAGCCCATCAAAAAAGAGCCGGTCAGATTAATGAATAAAGTTGCGATTGGCCAGCCAGATCGGCCCCATCTTTTCCAAGTCAGCGTCAAGATCCAGCGCAAGGATGCTCCCAAGCTGGCCCCAAAACCAATTAAAAGCATTTCAGTCATTGTTTCGCTCCTGATTTAAACGCAGTGCCAGTTTAAAGCCGCCCAGTGCCATTAAAAAGCCGCCCAGCAGGTTAATCACCAAAAAGCCCGCCCCAGCCAAAAAAGATTGCTGCAGCAGCTTAACGGACTGCAGCGAAAACGTGCCAAACGTCGTAAACGAACCGACTAAACCGGTACAGATTCCCAGATTCAGCCAGCCGGTCAGCTGCTCTTTTAAAACGGCATGATAGGTCAGAAAAGCCAGTAGAAAACTACCAGCCAGATTAACCAGAATCGTCCCCCAAAAGCCACCCCAGAGCTGACCGCAACCCGCGCGCAGACAGCCGCCGACAAAAGCAAACAGCATCACGCTAAGCAGATTTTTAGTCAAGATTACTCACTTCCTTTTAAATTCAAACAGTCTGTTTAAGCTTATCATAGACTGTTCAAGCCGGATCATGAGTTCTATAATTAATTCGATCAATAAATTGAAATGAGGTCTCAACCTATGAAAATGCGTCGCATCGATCACGTCGTCCTAACCGTCAGTGATCTTGAACAGTCCCGCCGCTTCTATCATGAAGTCTTTGACATGCCGGTAATCGACCAGCAGACCAAGCCTGGTGTCGTTACCCTGCGCTGTGGACATCAGCTGATTCGCCTGCAAAAAGCCGATCGCGATGCCCTGGTAGCCCACAAGCCAACCATTGGCAGTGCGGATCTTTGTTTAGTGGCCAACGACCCGATCGAAGCCATCTTGCATCATTTGAGAAGCTATTATGTCGATGTTGTCGCTGGCCCGGTCGATCGGCTTGGCGCAGAAGGTCCCATGCAGTCGATCTACCTGCACGATCCCGACCAAAACCTGATTGAAATTGCAGTTTATGAAAATAAATAATTTCTACTTGGCAAATTAAAAAAATAGGCTTAAACTTTTAAAGCTTATCTTAAATTTCAAGAGGTGAAGAAAAGTGAGTGAAGCTATTTACATGCGCAAGGCTACTTTAAACGATCTGGATACGGTAATGGAAATCGTTGAAAATGCCCGCGCGCTTTTGAAGGCTGACGGCAGCGAACAATGGCAGGGAGAAGACGGCTACCCGACGCGCTTGACCTTTCAAATGGATATCGAAGGCGGCTGCTGCTGGCTTTTGATGTATGGCAACGAAATCGTTGGGACGGCAACTCTGATGACGCAAGGCGATGCTCATTACATGCATATCGTCAATGGTAAATGGAATCGTCCTGGTCACCCGTTTGCCACGATTCACCGCGTTGCAATCTCTGGCAAATACCGCGGTAAGCATTTTGCCAACTACATTATGAGCCATATGATCACGCTGGCTTATGACGCTGGGGTCCGCAACTTCCGCATTGCTACTCACGATAAAAACGACCGCGTTCACAACCTAGTGCAAAACTTCGGCTTCGTCAAGCGGGGACAAGTCTACACTGGCCCGACTGATCGCGACCTGCGCAACGTCTATGAACTGAATCTCGACTAAAAACAAGTACTCTTCGTCAACGCGGGGAGTGCTTGTTTTGCTATAATGAAGCTAATGATTTATCAAATAAGGACGTGATTTTTCTGAATGAAGAAAATACAACGATCAGCCAAAAGACTCGTCTCAAGCAGATCATTAAAGTCTTAAATCAACATTCGTTTCTAACCAACTTTTATCGGCAAAAACACCCAGAAGAGATCCGGCAGGCTTTAGAGGAGCTGGGGCCAACCTTTATTAAGATCGGTCAGCTGCTGTCGACTCGCCCCGATCTGGTCTCACCAGACTACATCAAGGAACTGCGTCAGCTGCAGGATCAGGTTGACGTTGACTCATATGCGACCGTTGAACAGACTTTTGAAGAACAGACCGGCAAGCGGATTGAAGATGTTTTTCAGACATTCGATCAGACGCCTTTTGCCTCAGCTTCAATTGGACAAACGCATCATGCCACGCTCTTTGATGGTACGAAAGTCGTCGTCAAGGTCCAGCACCCTGCCGTTACCCAGTTGGTGCAGACCGATCTGGCATTGTTTAAACGCGCGTTAGGCATGGCCGAGCACGTTCCAATTGATTTTTCGGTAATTGATCCTAAACGAGTTTTAGACGAGCTGAGTACATCTTTGCTTCATGAGATCGATACGACGACTGAGGTTCAAAACGGCCAGGAATTTTACCGGCTCAACAACGGCTTTGATATCATCGAAGTGCCCAAAGTCTATCCTCAGTACTGCACGCAAAAAATTCTGGTCAATGAAGCCATGCCGGGAAAAAGCATCAAGCATTTGATGAACGAAAAAATGCCGCTTGATGAAACCAGCGCGGCCAGGCTTAAAGAACGCAATCATTATCTGGCGCATGTTCTGGTCGAAAATTTTATCAAGCAGGTTTTCGAGGATCATTTTTTTCATGCCGATCCGCACCCAGGCAATGTTTTGTTTTACGACCTGCCCAAAGATGATCCCAAGCGTAATGCAATGGCAAAGGATCTCAATTACCAAAAACAGCTGGGCCGTCACGAAATCGAAATTCAAAAGGATCATCCCTTGCCGCCCTATCGCTTGGTCTACCTTGATTTTGGCATGATGGGACACCTTTCACCTAGTTTAACGGACGGCATTGCTCAGGTTGTAATCGCCCTTAACACCAAAAGCGCCCGCCAGGTTGGTCAAGCAATTCTCGGCATTTGTAATCGGACTGGCGAGGTTGATGAGCAGGAATTCTATAGTCAGCTGACCGGTTTTTTGGCTCCTTATCTCAACACGGGCTTAGGCGGTATCGATCTGCCGGCAATGCTGTTTCAGATCATCTCGCTGTGCCGACAGAACAATCTGCAGGTCAAGCCTGAAGTCACGCTTTTGATCAAGGCATTCAGCTCAATTGAAGGCATCGTAGCCGCGCTTGATCCTGAAATGTCATTGATGGAGGTTGCCAAGCCATTTGCCAAAAAATATCTGCTCAAGCACTTCAACTGGAGGGACTCACTAGAAAGCAGCATTTGGCAGGCCCGGCAAACCGCCCTCGATTCGATAGCTATTCCTTCGCGCATCAATGATCTGCTGGAGGTTTTAAGTACTGGTCAGGCCAAGATCAACTTTCAATATAAAGATCAGGCGCGGGTCTTGCGAAATCTGGAGCGCATGCTGAATCGGCTTTTGATTGTCATCGTATTAGCGGCAATCATCCTGGGTTCTTCAATTCTGGTTGAAGGCAGCGCTGGTCATCCCGCCATCTTCAAACTGGGGACGGCTGGCTACACGATCGCCATCATTATCATCATTGGTCTTTTTTTAGGCGAGCTGTATCGTTTTCTTAAGAAACATCATAAAAAACGCTTCTAACGAAAAATTCCCGCTCAGATCGAACGGGAATTTTTTAATTATGCCTATCCATCCCGTGACTTTAGTCATGGGA
>NZ_AZEQ01000018.1 GCF_001436025.1 Limosilactobacillus mucosae DSM 13345
GCAATTCGAATCTGCCTGCACCGGCCTGACATCTTCAAGACGCAGCTGCGCGCCTTGATTCGGGCCTCTGAATTTGGTCCCGTTGAGATCATGTTCCCAATGATCGCGACTCTGGCTGAGCTGCGTCAGGCTAAGGCAATCTACCAGGAATGCAAGGATGAGCTGCAAAAGGATCACCCGGGTCTAGGCGACAACGTCAAGATCGGAATGATGATCGAAGTGCCATTGGCTGCATTGTATGCCGATCAATTGGCTAAGGAGGTCGACTTCTTCAGTATCGGGACCAATGACCTGATTCAGTACTGCTTTGCGGCCGACCGGGGCAATGACGCGGTTTCCTACCTGTATCAGCCGCTCAACCCAGCCTTTTTGCGGCTGATCAAGCACGTGATTGACGCCGCTCATGCCAACAACACCAAGGCGGCCATGTGTGGCGAAATGGCTGGTGATCAGCTGGCTATGCCATTATTGCTGGGCATGGGACTGGACGAGTATTCCATGAGTGCCAGCTCGATTCTGCGGACGCGGAGCATGATGAAGGATCTGGACACCAAGGAATGCGCCAAGTGGGCCAGCGATGCCATCAACCTGTGCTACACGGCTGATGAAGTGGAAAAGATGGTTAAGACACGGCTGGGCTTAGACTAAGCGCCTGTTTTCCGCTAAAATGCAAAAAAGAAGGACATGCATCCAATTCCAAATGGGGCATGTCCTTTTATGATTTATTGAATAATTGCTATTTTTGCGTCCGAGCAACCATGACGTCGGGTTTGGCAACACGAATTACATAGCCGGTTACTGAGCCTAAGACGATGCGTTCAAAAGCTGATAAGCCCGTTGAGCCGATTACGATCAAATCGTTGTTGTGGTCTTTGGGAAAGTCGCGGCCGATAACCTGCTTAGGATTGCCAAACCGCACGTGAATGTCGACTTTGGCAACGCCAGCATCGATTGCCCTTTGCTTAAGGTCTTCCAGGCGTTCTTGAGTCGTCTTAACCAAGTCATAGGTTTGGTCGGGTGAAAGCGAGCTGGCAGGCGCGTAACCATCGGAAAGCTGCGTAACCTGAACGACATTTAAAATATCCAGGTGAGCATCGCAAGCCTTAGCCATCGCAATGCCTTTTTCCAAAACCTGAGCCGTGACCTTTGAGCCATCGACTGGTACTAAAATGTTGTGATATTGTCCATCTGCCATTGTTGATCCCTCCTGATTTCTATAAATTTAGTATACAATATTTTTGGCCAGCAATCGGCAGAGTAATTGAGGTTTACAGCGCTTTCTAGTAGAATGGTGATGTTGCCAAGCAAATTATGAGGAGATTTTTTTAAAATGAAGAAAGTGTCGAACAACGTCATCAAAGTGATTGCCATTTCCACGGTTACGATGCTGATTGCACTGACTTTGGAACTGCTGATGTATCATCAACACGGCACGTCACTGGTCAGCAGCACGGTTTTATGGCGTGCCGGACTGATCGTTGCGCTTTCAGTAGTCGTTGATTTTTTGGCGGCACTGGACTGGCGTTTTGATGGTTATGTAACGGTATTGGTAATGCTGTATTATGCTGCCGCAGATTGGGGAGCTTTTGAGGTGGTGCGGCCTAAAGCTTCCGTCTACGGGATGTTCGTACAGGTGCTGGCAATCCTGGGGATCATTCTTTGTATTGCCGGAATCTGGTATGGCATAAAACAGCGTCACTATTACTCAATCCAGGAAATCAACAAAATGGGGCGATAAGCGATGGAATTAACGGTTAATGATTATCTGACCCAGCTGGATAAGGCAAAAACGCAGACGGATACTGCCGATGCAGCTCAGATTCAACAAGCTGCGACTTTGACAAAAGGGCTGCAGTTCGTAATCGATCAGCTGGATGCCGGCTATCTGGCTCGTTATGTGTGGCAAGTCGCTATGCCAAGCGGTGATTCGCTTGAAGTAGCTCTGGAAACCAACTTGATCAATATTCCAATGCAGGAGGCCATGCGTCTTGACCCTAAGCTATTAGAAGGTGCCGATGCCAAACCAGTTAATCTGTATCTGGTGGCTACAGGAACCGATTTGAATGCTTCAGGCTTACGAATTGATGAGTTGGCTGCTGCTGACGAGCTAAACGGCTCAACCACGGCCCTGACTGAAAAAATGCAGGCCTGGGTGACGAAGCAGCTGGCACAGACTAATGAGAATCGCGCGGCCAAGGCGGCTGAATAGTTTGCATGAAAGCTTTAAGTGTGCTATTCTAGCCATTGCGATGAGTCGAGAGGTCAGGCAGCCGACCCTTGTTTGGCTGCCCCGCGCGAGCGGAAATGACATTTCGAGCGGGGCCCGTTAACTTGCCGGATTGCAAGGGGCCTGGCAATGGCGAAAGTGGACGTTCGTCACTAGCCTGAGATAATATCAATACGCAGAAAGACCACCGGAGGATTTTTCCTTCGGTGGTCTTTTGTTTACTGAGCCAAATAGATCTGTTCGTCAATCAAGTCAAATGAGTGGAGCTGTTCATTAACTTTTTTCAGCTCGTCATCCTGGGTTAGATGAGCATTTTGCCAGAATTTAGCTGAATCAGTAGCACCGTTTTTCTCACCAATGACCAATAATTTGACTTCTGGATAGTCTTTACGCAGCAGCTGCAAGACTTCCCAATCAATTTCCAGCTTGTCGGGCGACCATGACATGATGACATAATCGACTTGACTGCCATACTTTTTAATTGCGGCCAAGGCATCCAGAGGCTCAATCGTGGTGACGGGATGCTTGCCGGTCTCGTTTTCCTTGGTCCAATCGGTACTGTCGGTGGCAAAGATCGTCTGTGCTGGCCGCAGATTCCGCAAGCCGCTGGAAATATAGCCATTACCAGCCATGATCTCAAGCGTTGGCCGTCCATGCAGGTATTCTGAAAGGGCCTTGATGTAAGGCGCGTTGACGTAGGACCACATACCATAGGTCGCTTCCAGATAGTCGCGATAATTACGCAGAAGCCGGTCCAGTTTTGGCAAGGCATCCACGTAGCGATTCCAGAGCCGGTCGCCTTCTGGGTTGCCTTGTGGGTACTGCTCGTTGACTTTTTTAAAGATGATGTCTTGAATATTGTCGGGCAGCAGCAGTTTAGGTAATGGCTGCGGTAAAAGACCATTTTTGATCAGCCGATCGCTTTCCAAGACGTTATTGATCAGAAATTTAATCTGCGGAAAATCGTCGAATAGATCACGATAGGTCATCAATTGCTCGATATATGGCTGCTTTTTAACGACTTGATGGGCTTTTTTAACTTGTTTTTTGAGTTTCTTTAACTGCTTGGGGTTCATCGTTTACTCCTTAAAATCAAGATTCAGTTCTTCCTGCTTGCCATAAAAGGTGTCAGTTTCACTGCGCTGGCTGCGTCCCTTTAAGTAGCCATTGATTAATTGAAAAATTTCATAGCGATCCTGGCTGGTTAGGACGGTACCTTCAAACAGCAAGTCTTGATTTGAGAAGAAAAGTTTTGCCAAGTCGTGACCATCACGTTCGGTTCGGCCGCATAGATAATCCATGCTGACGTCAAAAAATTCGGCTACTTTACGAACCTCAACGAATGAGGGATTGCGGATGCCACGTTCCCAGTTGCCGATCTGAGTTGGCGTGTTGGGTCTTTCGCCAGGTCCCAGATGCTCGTTCAACGCTTGGGCAAGTTCATTTAGGGTGAGGTTTTGGCCTTTTCTTAAAGCACGCAGACGTTCTGGAAACATATGCTCACTTCCTTAATTAGTTTGTTACGATTATTTTATCATTATTTGAGCAACAGAGCGTGTAAAAAGAATTTCGACAATCAAAATAAAATCTGCTAAACTGGTAGTCATTGTGAATTTGAGAAAAAGAGGGATAATTTTGCATAATCAATCTAGGAAGCATCGGTGGTTGCGCTGGCTGATCGGTGTGGCGGCAACGCTTTTGATCATGATTTTTGCTGCTGGCGGCTACTTTTTTCACGTGGCAATGGTACCGGGGCACAAAGACTTTATCAATAACAATACGAAAATCGTTAAGAGCGATCCCTTGTATCAGCAGAAAAAGTGGTATCAAGACGTTCATAAAACGCGCTGGACGATCAAATCCGCAACCGGCAACTATCGGCTGGATGCCTGGTACGTCCCAGCCGCAAAAAAGACTAATAAGAGCGTCTTGATCGCGCATGGCTTTATGGGCAATAAGGATCAGATGGGAGCCTATGGAGCGCTGTTTCATCAGTTGGGCTATAACGTTCTGGTTCCCGATGCCCGCGCGCAGGGACAAAGCGAGGGTAAATATATTGGCTACGGCTGGCCGGAACGCTATGACGAGCGCAAATGGATCAACAAGCTGATCAAGCATAATGGTCAAGACAGCCAGATCGTGATGTTTGGCGTCAGTATGGGTGGAGCAACGACCATGATGACCAGCGGCATTCAGCTTCCGCGCCAGGTTAAGGCTTTTGTTGAAGACTGCGGCTATTCCAGTCTGGCTGCTGAGATCGATTATGAAGCGCAGAATCTCTATCATCTGCCATGGCTGGTCCGTAAGCCGCTGGAAGGATCATTGAGCATCATCAACCGCATTGCCAATGGTTTTTATCTGCATGATGCCAGCTCAACGGCAATGCTGAAGCAAAATCATCGCCCAATGCTGTTTATTCATGGAGCTGATGATGATTTCGTGCCAACGCGGATGGTATATCAAAACTATCAAGCAACTCGTGGTCCCAAGCAGCTTTGGGTCGTTAAAGGCGCAGCCCATGCCAAGTCGTTTGCTACGAATCCTAAAGCCTATCAAAAACACGTCCAGAAATTCTTGGACCAATACGTAAAATAGGAAAACCCCAATGATCATCAACGATCATTGGGGTTTTTGGGAGTTTGAGGATAGGGAGTTGGTTGCAAGTTGAACGATTATTCCATGTTGCTGTGTTCTTTGGCTGCCTGATCATTAGAGGTATGGTCGCGGCGGCTTAGTTTCAGGCACAAAACATCTAAAACGATATGGACGGTCTGGTCAAAAAGAGTGCTTAAGAGTTGGATGGATTTAACCCCATCGCCAGCTTTGGTAGCACCTGGAACGACGATGACGCCATCGCCAAGTTCACTTAGTTTTGAGTTGGCGTTGCTGGTAACGGCGATGATTTCAGCACCGTTTTGCTTGGCTTTTTCTGCCAGTTCAACGATGCTCTTGGTATTGCCAGAGCCTGATACGGCAACTAAGACATCTCCAGCCTGCACAGAAGGAGTGATGGTTTCACCGATGACATAGGGCGTATAGCCGATGTGCATCAGCCGCATGGCAAAGGCACGCGCCATTAAACCAGACCGGCCAGCACCCAGGACAAAGATGCGCTTTTCTTTGGTCAGCAAAGGTGCAACGGCATCCAGCTGAGTTTCGTCAACTAAATCTAAAACGGTATCGATTTCTTGTTTGACTTGTGCAATTAAGCTCATGTTATTTAACCTCTTTCATAAATTCCTTAGCAGCGGCCACCGGATCAGCAGCCTTGACGATCTTAGAGCCAACGATTACGGTTTCCGCGATTCCCTGTGCCTTGAGTTTTCGTGCCTGATTCAGGTCAATGCCGCCAGCCACGTTGATGCGCTTGATCTGCGGATATTTTTGATGGAAGCTGGCAACCGAGTCAGCGGCATTAAAGGTACCGGTATCATCTTTGGCATGATGCAGGCCATAGATTGCATTTTCAAATTGATCAATGGCTGCCAGTTTTTGATCATTGACTTCCATTAGGTCGATAAACATTTGCCGACCGTACCGTTCGGCAACCTTATAAGTAGTTTCCAGCGTTCCTTGCGAAGCCGCGCCCATAACGGTTAGAATGTCGGCTCCGGTTTCAAAGCCCTTTTCAAACTCGTACTGTCCTTCATCAATCGTTTTGGCGTCCAACAGCAGCTCGGCATGCTGCAGTCCTAATGCTTCTTTATTCAATGCGTAAAAGCCGTAATCCTTGATCAATGATGTTCCCATTTCAATGATGTCAACGATTGGATCAAGCTGACGCGCTAAATCCTTAGCCTGTTCTAAGGTAACGCGGTCAATTGCTGCCTGCAGTTTCATTAGTCTTCGACAACTCCTTCCTTGACATAAAATTCTTTCAGACCATCAGGAGTTGGGTAGCCATCGTTGTCGCCGGGCGTTTGAATCTGGAGTGCGCCAACGGCATTGCCCCGCATTACTGCAGAGCGGAGCGATTTGCCTTCAAGCAGGGCAGTAATGACGCCCAGGGCGAAACCATCGCCCGCGCCGACCGTGTCGACGATATGGTCAACGTGGAAGCCTTTGACCGTGTACTTGTCGCCATTGCTGGTTTTTACGAACGCGCCTTCTGCACCGATCTTAACGATCACCGTATTGGTTCGTTCTCCCTTGAGGTAGAAGTCGGCAATTGCTTCTGGATCATCAGAGCCCATCAAGATCTTGCCTTCCTCGACGCCAGGCAGCACGATATCAGCGTAGCCGGCCAGTTCATTGATCGTCTTGACCATATAGTCGTGACTCTTCCAAAGCGGCCGCAGATTAGGATCAAAGGTAGTAAGAATATTGTTTTCATTCAGTCGTTTAAACAGCGCGCGGAACGTTTCTTCTGCGGTGTCAGAGATGCCGGGGAAAATTCCTGACATGTGGGCGATTTTGACGTCGCTTAAGTCAACTTTTTCAATGACTTCCTTGCTGAGATGGCAGGCTGCGGAGTTCTTCCGGTAGTTGAAGGTTTTAGGGTCGCCCTTGGTAACGAGCTCTTTTAGCTGATGACCGGTCCAGTAGTCGGGGTCAGAAGAAACGTAGCGGGTACCGACCTGATGACTGGCAATCGTCTTTTTGGTGTATTCGCCAAATGGATCCTCGCCGACACGCGAGATGTATTCAACCGAATGGCCAAGACGCTTGACGCCAATTGCTACGTTAAGCTCAGCACCGCCAAGGATTTTGTGCCATTCTAAGGCATCAGCCATTGAAACATCGGGTTCTTTGGAACAAAAAGTGACGATTGGTTCACCGATAGTAATTACTTCACTCATGATTCATATACCTCTTTTTAAATTAGTTTAGCCGAAGAAATGGAATACCAGCAGCTCATTAATGATACTTACAATCCACATAACGGGTACGCCATTCTTCAAGAATTTCTTAGAATCAACCTTCATGTAGTCCAGGCCCCAGACGTTCCATGACTGAGTAATATCAGTTGAAACGGCTAATAACGTTGGCACGTACATTAAAGGCAGCAGCAATGCATCCGAGAACAGACCGATTCCTGAAAGAACGGCTGCGGTTGCGGCGCCGGCACCCCAGACATGGAGCGGACCACGGAACAATGCCAAAGGTGCCAGGATTCCCATTGCCAGACACAGAATTAAGGTGTTGTGCGGCAGAATGGCAGCAAAGATTGGACGGAAACGAACGGCATTCATTGAAGCGGCACCGCTAAACATGGTCAGTGCCATCAAGAACATAATCAATCCGGCAATATCGCTGATAGCAGTTTTGATCGTGTCATTCATAAATTGAATCGAGTGCTTGTAATCTTTAAACTGTCCCGTCAGCAGCATTGCAATTAAAGTACCAAGCGTTAGGGCCGGAACCGCATCCCATTTGAAAAGCATGTTCATGACAACTGGGATGATCGGCACAAGATATGAAATCACCGGTACCGACTTGACTTCATCAGCGTTGTCAGCCGCGCCGATAATTGCCAGATTTTCATCTGCTTTGGCAGGGTCAATCTGTTTGCGATGAACGAATAAAAAGATCAATACAGCAACCATCTGAACGATCATGGCAGCAATGCCGAATTCAAGGTATTTGCCACCGTAGACCGCCTTTGGGAAGAATGCTTTCATTTGGTTGTACAAGACAACGTTCAGATACATCGGAGCACCGATCGACAAAACGAATACCGAGAGGGCCAGATCACGGGGTAAACCGACCGACAGCAGGATTGGCAACAGGATAACGCCGATTGCGATTACCGAGCCAACCCCATAGGCACTGACAAAAATCAGGCATGTGACCAAGGCAACCAACACCGCGGCCAAAAGCGGCTTTTTCTTACCGACTTTATTGGTAGCGGCTGAGATGGCTGGTGCGATGCCACTGTCAACCAAGACGCGTCCGAACCAAGAACCAAAAACAATGTAGATGATCGTTGGGCCGTAGTTTAGGGCTGGCTCAGCGAAGATTTTTTTAATGGCAACATTGAATGGCACTAATCCAATCACGGCCCATAAAATAGCCATGATGAAAAAACCAATCATCAAATTGCCGCCTTTAAGAATATAGACAATAAAACCAATAAATGTGATCAAAAGCAAGATCGCAATGATAGTAGAAGACATAATTGCTCACCCTAGACTTTCTGATGAATTAAATATTTTCTTGAAACAGTTTGATTTGTGCGGCAACGTCTTGGTCGGAAGCCATTGGGAATTCCAAAGCAAATTGAACGTCATGTGGCAGATAGCTGCAGATGATCTTCCAATTGAACATTCCCTTATCCAAATCATCGGTGGTGATCATATGACCTTCGCTGTCCAGCATGGAGTTTTTAAGATGGATGTAGTCGCAATAAGGTGCAAGCTGCTTGGCGGCCAAAACGGCATCGAAGCCGGTAAAGGCCCAGTTGCCAAGATCGTAAACGTAGCCGATGCTGTTGAGGCCAGCGTTTCTTGCTGCAGTCAGGAATTTAATGATTGCATCAGGAGTTCCTGAGACTGGTGTTTGGTCATTTTCAACATTCATTTTGATTTCAGCCAATGGCAGTTTGCTTAAATCTTTTGCCAGGTCGCCATGGTAGCTTGAGAAGTTGCCAGTGTTGAACTTGATTTTGGCGATGCCCATCTGCTTGCCTTCCGCAAAGTATTGTGGCAGCTTAGGATTGATCGTGCCATCAGCTTCAAAGATCACATCCGGCACACTATAGTTGACGATCAAATCATTTTCGCGGGCGGCTTTGGCAACGGCGGCTAATTCAACATCAAAGTCTTTGAAGTATTCGCGATGAACTTCGATGCCATCTGCACCCAAAGCGGCAACCCGCTTAACCAGGTCAACTTGACTGACACCTTTCTTAACATCATTTTCAAAAATCCAAGTGTTTAAGATTAAAGTCATTTTTTTCGTCCCCTTTTTAAAATGTCTCAGTACTTGTTTAATGATTTGACTCGATTCAGCAATTCTTCAAAAGTCAGATCTTGAAATTTTTTCTCATCAACCCGCTTGAAATTGGTTCTTTCAATGGCGTTAAAATCGTCAACCAGATAATAGGCGGTTAGATAGCTCAGTAGAAACTTCTTAGCGGCAATGGCCAGGTCTTTGTCTGCGATTGCTTCCGTTTGGGCGGTTTGGGCAAACTTCAAGGCAAAGGCTTCTGGATCGATTAGTGTTCTTTCGTTCAAGATCGCACCTCCAAAAATGATTTCGCTTTCAACGTTTTATAGTGTAACCTGTTAACCTAAAATATTCAATACTATTTTTAGTTTGCAAATTCCTTTTGTTTCATGTGGTTAACCTGTTACCTGTTGATATTAAAGGGTTTATAAAGGTTAACCCGTTACCTTAAATTTATCAAAAAAATTTAAGGGCTTACAAAAAGAGAGATGAATTAGGGCTAAATTGTCATCAACAGTCGCCATTGTTATAATTAAGTGTTTAGAGGATTAGCGAAAGAGTGAATTTTATGTCGATAAAAGATGCAAGTAAAAAACGCCCTACGATTAGAGATGTTGCTAAAGTTGCTGATGTTTCAGTGGCAACGGTTTCGCGATTTTTAAATGGCAAAACGCAAAAAATGTCAGACCAGACTGCTGAGCGAATTCGGGTTGCCATTAAAAAAATGAATTACGTTCCCAACTCAGCAGCACGAGAGATGGCGCGCAATAGCAGTCGAATTATTGCGGTTCTGGCGGCTAATATTGCAGATTATTTTTCAGTTGAAATCTATCGTGGCATATCAAGTCGGGTTGAAGAGGCAGGATACATATCGGTCCTTTTAAATTCCGGCTCAAGTCTGACTCATGAACGTCAGCTGCTGCATTCAATCAACCAGCATGGCTTTGATGGCTTGGTTTTTCAGCCATTAACCAGCGATACGGAGCAGGTCGCTGGTGAGCTAACGCGTGATTTTCCAGTCGTAGTTGTGGATCGTGACTTACCACGCTCAACATGGCCCAAAGTAGTAACTGACAACTATGAGGCTGCGCGCAGTACGACGGAATATTTCGCTGATCAAGGCTTTCAAAGGGTTGTAGTTTTGACTTCGACGATTGAGTTGGCTTCAACGCGAATCCAGCGTTTTCAAGGAATCAGTCAAGCAGCGTCGACCATTGAGACGATTGAAATTGATGAGAACAACTTTCAGCCGGATGCAGTCTATGGTGCACTCAAAAAAGCCTTGAGTCGACCAGGTAAATGTCTTTTGTTTGCCCTCAAAGAACGCTGGTTGCTGGAATTTTTGCCGCGATTGATGAAAGAGCATGTCATTGACGAAGCAAGAACTGCGGTAACTGGCTTTGCCGATACTGCGTTGATTGGCAGTATCTGTCCCTATGCTAAGGTAGTTTCGCAAAATCCTTTTTTGATGGGGCAGCGTGCCGGCGAGATTTTGCTGCAGATGCTGAAGGGTAAAAAGAACATTCCAGAAGAATCAGTCATTAAAGCTCAATTCAAGCACTAAATAAACGTAATCAAAAAAACAGCACTATGCTAAGCACGACAAAGCTTGGCATAGCGCTGTTTTTGCTTAATTAGTATGCTAATAATCTGTTTTTACACAATCTGATTTTTAATATGCCAAAATAAAAAATCCCTGCCTCAGTGCTGAGACAAGGATTACTGACTTGTAAACTAGAATTCCTGGTGATGATCTTGTGGCTTGCGTCCCAACAAAACCGCGATTCCCATCGCAACGTTGTAGATCAAAAGTACTAAGGCCAGCAGCAATGCAAAAGCTGCCAGAATGCTGAACAAGCCGCCTAAATGAGCCAGATTCTGCATGTTGGCTGCTCCAATGATTACAAAAATCGCAATCATGTACAGCAAGGGGAAAATCTGGCTCCAGAAGGCCTTAACAGCGTTTTTACGCACCTCGTTGAAGCCTTGGTATTTTGCGATAATCCAGACGATCAATGGGAAGATGACCGGTAAAAAGAAAATGCTGAAGTAGGCTAGCGCGCTAACGATTCGCTGACCGAATTTGTTATCCATGAATTGGAATCCTCCAAATATTTTCTTTAATTATATCGAATCTGCTATGGTAGGGCAAATGTGATAATCTGTATTAAAATAATACTTATTATCAATATTGACCAATCACGAGCCGTTAATGCAATCTGATGAACGCTGGTCCGCGCGCGATCCTCAACGTAGCCGTGTGATTCCATAGCCTGCGCCAGTTGGTCCGACCAGGTGATGGCATGCAGGATTGCCTTGAAATAAAGCATTGGTGACCACCAAGACAGATTGATGCCCCGCATTTGACCAGCCGCGCGAATCGTTTTAACCGCCATTTTAATCCGTGGAATCAGATTGACGGCTGCCAGCGTTCCATAAGCAAACTTGCTGGGCAGATGCAGATTTTGTTCCAAAGAGCGGGTGAGCTCCAGTGGACTGGTGGTCTGCGTAATAGCCGCGCCGGTAAAAACGTAGACATAGATTCGTGAAAATAGCACCCAGGCATAAAAATAGTCATGGCCGGGACTGAACCAGGCAATCGTGATAAATACCGCGATTGCTGGAAATAACGGCATTAAAAACAGCCAGCCAAACAAGCGGGGCCGAATGCGCTTAGTCAAAAGATAGATTATGGCAACGGCAACCAAGACCAGATTGATCGTTAAATGGCGCGTAAACGAGACTTCTAAGGCAATGATCAGCACCAACAACAGTTTAAAACTTGGATTCATTTAAAATTCCTCCCGATAGCTGAGCTGACAGTCTGCCAGTTTTACGTGCCGATCAATCAGCTTTTCCAGGCCCTCCAACTGATGGCTGATAATGATCATTGTTTGCGGGTAGACTTTTTGGCTGGCCTTGATCAGATCAACGACATTGTGCAGCGAATGAAGGTCAAGGCCGCTAAAAGGCTCATCCAACAGCAGAACCGGCTGCCCCATCATCAGCATTAAAAGCAGCTGCAGCTTTTTTTGCTGACCGCCAGAAAGCGAGTAGACTACGCGATCCTGCAATTTATTCAAATCAAGCAGCTTAAGTGCCGCGGCTAGGTGATCCTCGTCAAAGTAGGGATTACGGCCCTTTTTAAGACTCAGCGCCAACTCCTCTTTAACCGTTACGCTAAGAAACTGGTCGACGGCATGCTGGAAGACGTAGCCGACCTGTTGAGCATAACGGCGCGGTTTGATTTTTTGGCTGTCCTGGTCATTATAGACGATTGTTCCCTGGTAGGCCGCCAAGTGTGTAATAGCCTTAAACAATGAGGATTTCCCGGTTCCCGTGGCGCCAGTCAGCAGCGTCGTTTGATTTTTGAAAAATGAAAAGTCATTTGCCATGATCAGCTTTTGATCTCCATGTTCAATCACTACTTTTTTGAGCGTTAGAATCGGCTGGTCGCTGGCAGTCGGTAGTTTGACATGGTGTACCGTGGCGGCCAGCTGATCGGCAGACTGAAGCAGTGCATCACTGGCAGCGGCATCAAGCAATTGGGCCCGCTGATTTTCAAAGTGAATGATCTGTTTTGCCAAACCGCGATAGCCATGCAGATCATGATCAGCAACGATAATCGTTTTGTGATACTTTTGCTGCAGTAAGGTCAGCTGCTGAATCAGCAAAGTCCGATTATGGTTGTCGATGCTGGCAAATGGTTCGTCCAACAGCAGAATATCAGTATCCATCGCGACTAAAACGGCCAAGGCGGCCCGCTGCTGCTCACCGCCTGACATCGTGGCCAGCTGACGATCGCGCAGGTGCTCAATGCCGCAGAATTTTAAGGCATGCTCAATGCGGGCAGGCATCTTGTTGGCAGGCAGCTGCAGGTTTTCCAAGGCAAATTCCAATTCATGCTGCGGCGTATCAAGCGCGAACTGCATCCCGGGATCCTGAAACATCATCGCAACGGTTAAACCATTCGGCAGCTCGATGTTTCCCTGCAGAATCCGGCCGCCGTATTTAGGCAGCAGACCGGCTAAAAGGCGCATCAGCGTGGACTTGCCACTGCCGGAAGCACCATAAAAGAGCGTCCACGAATCAACCGGAATTTTCAGCGCAACGTCTTTTAACGTCGGGTGCTTTGGCGTATATGCAAAAGTCAGATTGTCAATTGCCAAATGATTCATTAGTCGTTAAATTCCTCGCGTTTCATGACATGCGAGCGTTCCAGAAGCCGTTCGATCAGCATTACCAAAACGCCGCAGAAGAAGAACATTGAAAGCAGCCGGCCGCTAAAGTAGTAAACGTTTTTGAAGCCAAACTTGTTATAGCCATTGCGGAACCAATCCCAGGCAAACGTTACGATTGTCGTGGTAATGGTTGTTGAAACGGCCCCTAGCCAGTCGTAGTGCTTGTAGCCGGTAAACGTAAAACCCAGTTCGCTGGCAACCCCTTGGACGGCACCAGAAATCAGATTGGCCGCGCCCCATTGATCACCAATCAAGGCTTCACCAGCGGCGCCTAAAAACTCGCCAAGAAAAGGCGCACCAGGTTTTTTCAGCATAAATCCTGCCATCGGACCGGCCATGCACCAAAGTCCCATGGTTAGATCGTTACCCATCATTGGCAGTTTGAGCGGTGTAAAGACAATGGTCAGCGCGTTGTACATAAAGGCAGCTGCCCAGTAGATCACCCCAAAGATAATGCCGACCAGTGCCAGCAGGATGATGTCGCGCAGATGAAACTTGTTATTTTTTTTGGCCATGAAAGACCCTCCTAATGATTGAAATTTTCAATCACCTGTCCAAAAGAAAACCCACTATGGAAAAGATCCACAGTGGGGCTGATTACAACAGATTATTTACCGTATCTCCCTTCGCTGGAATTATCCAGAGCAGGTTCAATGGGTATTATCTCAGCCGTATGGCACCCCAGACATGAATGATTGATCGTTTTCATCTTACAAAATAACTTGGCATAGTGCAAGCCAGCAGAAATTTTATCGAAGTTTAATTTGAAATAAAAAAGAATTTAAGCGGAGAAATTGATTTGAATCAAGCTGGGTTTAAATTCATTGAGATTCACTGATAATCATTTGATCAGCCTGGACACAATATATGGCGTTTGAATATAAAATGGCTACTAGATGTCGTGGTAGAATGGTCCTATTGAATTTCAATAAGAGTAAGAGGCAAAACTATGAAGAAAAATCAAAAAGGCATCCTGCTGGTTAATCTTGGAACGCCAAGTGATCCCAGCGTTCTAGCGGTTACCAGATTTCTACGGCGGTTCTTAAGCGATCGGCGGGTCATTCATATGCCGCCATTGATCTGGCAGCCAATTCTAAACATGATGGTGCTGCCCAAACATGCTCCTAAGTCGGCCGTTAATTATGAGCAGCTGTGGTCATCAGAGATTGGCTCGCCGTTGCTGCATTATACCCAGCGCCAAGCCCAGCTGCTGCAAAAGCGACTGCCGGATTATACGGTTCGCTATGCCATGAGCTACAGTCAGCCGCTGATTGGTGCGGCCTTAAAAGAATTTGAGTTTCAAGGAATCACCGATTTAACGATCATTCCAATGTATCCGCAGTATTCAACTACAACCACGGCTTCGGTTCAAGATGACGTCGCTCGGTTTTACCAGGATCGCAAAACGGTTCCAGAAATTAGATTCGTCAGTGACTACAGCAGTTTTTGGCCGTATGTCAAAGCATTATCGAATAAACTGCAAAAAGCGGTTGCTAAAATGAATCCAGATGCAATCGTCTTTTCATATCATGGCATTCCGCTCAGTTATCAAAAGGCCGGTGATCCTTACGCCCAGCGCTGCCGGCAAACGACCATGGCGGTAATTGAGCGTTTGTGGCTGCAGATTCCCTGTTTTCAAGCCTATCAGTCGCGCTTTGGACCGGCAAAGTGGCTGACGCCGGCCACCAAAGATCTTTTGACCGCGCTGCCTAAGCAAGGCTATCGCAAGGTACTGGTCATCGCGCCTAGTTTTACCGCTGACTGTCTGGAGACGATTCAGGAATTGGGCGAGGAGAACCGAGATGCCTTTTTAGCCGCTGGCGGAAGTGAATATCAATTGCTGCCAGCTTTAAATGATGATGCCGAGTGGGTTGAGGCCTTAGCGCAATTAACGCTTCTAAACGCTGTTATGCCAGCTCAGAACGCAGCCATGGATCTGCCATCAGCTGATCTGCAGACTGAATAGAATCAAAAAACCTCATCGGCAAGCACCGATGAGGTTTTTGATTAGTAATTAGTGTTCTTTCAAGACGCTGTTCAAACGTTCCATGAATACCTTCAAGTAACGTTCTTTGTCAACGTTAACGGCAACCTTAACGTTTGGATTAGGATCGTTCAAGCGTGAGTTGTCGCCAATCGTCCGGCCGTAGTTGTGTTCTTCGTAGTTAACCTTCATAAACAGGCTGATCGTTTGAACAAAGGTAGGGTCGATGGAGACACCGACTGCCAGTGGGTCATGCAGGGCACAGCCGTTCTTGTCGATGTCCAGGTTGTAGTAGGCATCGATGTAGAAGTCGGTAATGTCAGCGTAGGCCTTACCAGCTTTCGTACCCAGGTCGCGCCATTGCTGCGTTTCCTTCTTAGTCAAAAGCGTGCGCAGCGTAACGTCCAGGCCAACCATCGTCAATGGCAGGTCGCTTTGCAGAACCGTGTTGGCAGCCTTGGCGTCTTGGTTGATGTTGGCTTCAGCAACGTCGGTAACGTTACCTTCAACCGTCAATGCACCACCCATGAACGTAACGTTGCCGATCAGGTGAGCAATTTCAGGATCCTTTTCCAGGGCAGCGGCCAGGTTGGTCATTGGGCCAGTAGGAATGATGATCAGATCCTTGCCATACTTGTGGGCTGCTTCGATGTAGAAGTCGACACCGGATTCGGCTTCTACGGCACGCTTAGGGGTTGGTAGCTCAACATCGCCGATCCCGTTGTTACCGTGAATGTCTTTAGAAACCTGCATAACTTCAAAGCTGTCGGTCGTGCTGGAGTGTGGCAGACCTTTGTAGACAGGCACATCGGTTTGGCCGAGCAGTTCCAAAAGCTTCAGACTGTTTTCAGCACAAACGTCCAGCAGGTTGTTGCCGTATGAAGCCACGATCCCGATCAGATCAACTTCTGGATCAGCAACCGCGTAAGCCAGAGCCAAAGCGTCGTCAACACCAGTGTCCAAGTCTAAAATCATTTTCTTTTTAGCCATTGATTGATTTCCTCCGAATGAATATTGTTAGATAACGTTTACAATTACATAATAACCAAAAACCAATCAAAACTCAAACATTGTTTTGACAACAATTAAACCGTTTTATCAAAATTAAGGCGCCAAGCCGTGGTACAATGGCTTTTGTCGTAGAAAAGATTTTTTTAAAACGAGGTAAAGATGATGGAACAGACATATGACGTAACGATTGTTGGTGGCGGTCCCGCCGGAATGTTTGCTGCTTTTTACGCTGGTCTGCATGAATTAAAGGCGCAGCTGATTGAAAGCCTGCCTCAGCTGGGAGGACAGGTTGCCGCGCTCTATCCGGAAAAACAAATCTGGGACGTAGCTGGTGAAGCTGGCGTGCAGGGGCGCGAGTTGATTGCTGATCTAAAAAAACAGATGGCTATTGCGCCGGTCGATCAATTTTTAGGCGAGCAGGTTACCAACGTCGTCAAGCTGGCTGACGGGACCTTTAAGATTGAATCAGCACAGCGAACGTCCTATTCCAAAGCCGTAGTGATTGCATTGGGCAACGGCGCCTTTTCACCACGCAGACTGGCATTGGATGGCGCAGACCAGCTGGAGGGACGACAGGTGCGCTATTTTGTCAGTGATCAGTCTGATTTTGTCGATCAGCGCGTGGCAGTGCTGGGCGGCGGTGATTCGGCGATTGATATGGCACTGATGCTGGAGCCGATCGCCAAAGAGGTTCACTTGATTCATCGCCGGGATGCCTTTCGTGCTTTGGAGCATACCGTCTCCCAGCTGAAAAAATCTCAGGTTCAGGTGGAAACGCCATACCTGCCTAAGGAACTGCAGGTGAACGAAGATGATTCGATTGATTTGACGCTTAAAAAGATGCGCTCAGATGAAGAAAAACATCTGGCAGTAGACAAAATCTTGGTTAATTATGGCTTTACCTCCAACAACGCCGCGCTTAATGAGTGGGAACTGCCATTGGCAAGCGAGCGGGGACTGATCAAGGTTGACTCCAAAATGGAAACCAGCGTCCCTGGCGTCTATGCAATTGGTGATGGCGTTACCTACCCAGGCAAGGCCGCGCTGATTGCAGTTGGCTTTGGCGAGGCGCCGATTGCGATTACGGCTTTGGCCAAGGCGCTTTACCCTCAAAAACGAATGGCCACGCACAGCTCATCGATGCACATCGATTCGCGGCATAAGTAAAAATAAAAGATCCAGGCGATATGTTCAGCCTGGATCTTTTTTTATTCAGTAAATTTTACGGCCGTGCCATAAGCAACCACTGACTGCATGTCGGTTCCGATTGAGCCGGAGTCAAAGCGCATCATGACCACGGCATCAGCACCTTTGGCCTCGGCATCCTCGCGCAGTCTGGCAATTGCGACCTCACGCGATTCATGCAGCATTTTGGTATAGGCTTTGATCTCGCCGCCAACCACGTTTTTCAGTCCAGCGCCGATATTGGAAAAAACGTTTTTGGATTGGGTGGTAACGCCAAAGACCTCGCCTAAAACTTCATAGTTATGGCCCGGAATCTTTTCAGTCGTCGTAACCAGCATTTCTTTAGCCATGTTCTTGCTCCTTATCTATTTGATCGTGCGGTAGATGTCAGAAATAGCCTGCCGTGATTTGGGCTTGATTGGCTCATCGCGATAGCCGAAACTTACCATCACGGCCAATCCCCAGTGCTGACGGTCTAAAACGCCTTTTTCAGCCAGATAGGATTCGACTTTTTCGCGATTAAAGCCTTCGATTGGACAGGAATCAATCTTTAGCGCAGCTGCCGCCATCATCATATTAGCCATGGCAATGTAGCACTGCTTGGCTGCCCAGTCGAAACGGGTGCGCTCGTCGTTGATGTCCATGTCGGTTTCTTGAAAATGCTTAAAGGCCTGTGATGATTTGGAATTGGGATCGTATTCGTGGCGCTTGACGTCTTGGACCATGTATTTTACGTAGTCGCTGTCGTAGGTGATGTCTTTTCTGGCAAAAATCAAGAGCAGCTTGTCAGCGCCATTGATGCTGTTGACGGCTCCCCAGGCGATTGGCTTAAGGTCTTGACGCATCTGCGGATTATCAAGCTCAACGAACTGCCACGGCTCATAGCCAAACGAACTGGGCGACAGGCGGCCGACTTCTAGAATCGTGCGCCAGTCATCATCGTCGACTTTGCGGTCAGGATCAAACTTTTTGGTAGCATAGCGGCGGTTGGCAACTTCAATCAGTTTTTCTTGAATCTCTTCATGTTCTCGCATAATGCAGCTCACGCCTTTCTAAATCAATTTTCTTTAATTTTATCACGAATTTTAGGACCAATTAAGCAGGGCACTGAGCGAAATAGTAAAAGCCCCAGAACTGACTTAACAGCCCTGGGACTTAAATTAGATTAACGAAACATTAATTGCCATTGCCATCAGGATTGGTGATCTTGATTCGGTTGGAACTCGTAGCAGAATGTCCCTGTTCTGGGGCGTTGGTGCTATAGCTGTCGGTAGTGGTCTTGTCGTTGTTCTTGGAGAAAATGCTGGTTGATTGAATGCCCTTGGACTTTTCAATCTTCTTTTCCTTCTTTAATCCGTTAGCATAGTTGTAGTCTTTTGGATTGACGGTCTTAAAGCCTTTTGGATGATAGAAGCGCAGCAGATTCTTTTCGTTAAGCGAATCTGACAGGGCCAGTTCTTCAGAAACCTTCTTTTGATCGGCCCGCAGCTGTTTTTTCTCCTGCTTGGTCAGTTTGGCCAGCTTGCCAGTCGAGTTGAGGTAGATCTTGCCGCTGATACTGGTGTACTTCGGTGTCACAAAGTCTTGGTTGCGCAGGGCAACGACTTGATCATGCTGTGAGCTGAACAGATCAGTTCCAAACTGGATATAGCGTTTGGTGCTGATTCCCAACAGATGCAGCAGCGTTGGCAAGACGTCGATCTCGCCGCCATAAGTACTGTAGATGCCGCCGTGACCACCAGATCCTGGAATAACGAACATCAGTGGCACCCGCTGCATCTGAACGTTGTCAAAATCGGTCCAGTCGTCAGCATTCTTGCCTAAGACGCTGGCCAGGTTCTTGTTTTCCGAATTGGAGATCCCATAATGGTCACCATAGATCATGATGATTGATTTCTTGGCCAGCCCCGTCTTATCAAGATAGCTAAAGAACTCCTGCAGCGACTGATCAAGATAGTGCGCGGTAACGAAGTAGTTGTCGACCGTTGATGATCCAGTATTCGTCGTCGTGAAATTGGAGTCTTTATCCTCATCGTCAAGATCAAATGGGAAGTGGTTGGTAACCGTTAAGTACTTGACATAGAACGGCTGCTGCAGGTGCTGCAGATACTTGATCGAATCAGCAAACAGCAGCTTGTCCTTTAAGCCATAGCCGGTTGCCTTGTCGCCGGACGTGTCGAAATAGCTGGCGTCAAAGAAGTATTGATAGCCGAGGTTCTTGTAGACGTTGTTGCGGTTCCAGAAGCTGGCGACATTGCCATGGAAAACAGCTGAGGTATAGCCAGCCCGCTGCTTCAAAATAGCGGGAGCAGCCTGGAAGGTATTGTCATTGCCCAGCGTTGCAAACAGTGAACCCTGCGAAAGTCCATACGTGCTGGTTTCCAACATGTTTTCCGCGTCTGAGGTCTTGCCTTGGCCAACCTGATTAAAGAAGTTGGAGAAGGCATAGGTGTCTTGACCATGATACAGCGAATTTAAAAATGGCGTAACTTCTTGACCATTGATTTTTTTATCGATCAGGAACTGTTGGAAGCTTTCCAGGTGAATAACGATTACGTTGCGGCCCTTGGCAATCCCAAACAGCTTTTTGTTCGGCGCGGCATAATGCTCCTTGGTAAACTTCTCAACGGTCTTGAGCTGTGATTTAGTGGCACTCTTACGCATTTGACTGACGTGTTCTGATTTAACCAGGTCATAACCGGTAAAGGCATCCAGCCCCAGGTACTTAACGATGTAGACGCGGTCAAACGTCCGCCCTAAAAGCTGTGGCCGATCCATTTCTGCCACCATCAGATTCAATCCACACACGACCAATGAAACTGAGGTGAAGGCAAATGCCAGCCGGTGCGAGAAAGCGCGGGGATCAAACTTAATCTTTCTAAAGAGCATCAAGAGCAGGATGACGACAATATCGAGCCAATAAAAAACGTCATGCAGATTGGTCAATGCCAAAGAACTGCCGCTAAGCCCCTGGTTGACTTTTGAATAGCCGGTCATGGTGGCAATCGTCATAAAGTCAGTAAACTCACGGTAGTAGATAACGTTTAAATATAATAGCAGCGTATTGGCAATGTCGATTCCCATTAAAACGGGATAGAAAAAGCGCGATCGCTTAAAGTAAAATGCCAGACCAAACAATAGCAGGGTGGTTCCCAGTGGATTGATCAGGACGATTAGATATTGAACCAAGCCTTGAGCGCCTAATTTAAAGTCAGTGAAGTAGGCAATCAAGGTTTTAATCCAAAAAAGGAACACCAAGAGTGCAAAAAAGCCAATCCTGGTGTTCACGAGTTTGCTTAATCGTTTCATGTCGAAAAATATCCTCGCAGTTATATGATTCTTAACGTACTCATAAAAGAGCTTAACGTCAATCATTCTAGCACAAATTCAGCCTGTGCAAGTGTATTGTGGCAAAACGTTGAGGAAACTTAATCAGATTTATGCTTTGACTGGAGCTGGATCGAGCAGCCAGTCATAATGGAACAGTTTTTTTAGCTGGCGGTTGACAGGGATCCAGATTTGCGCGTGCCAGATGTCTTTTAATGATGCCAAAAAGATCTGGTCATGCTGATGCTTAGCAGTTAACGGCAGCCGCAGAATCTGGCCGGTTTCTGTTTTGACGGTAACAGTCTTGCCATTCATCCCAACGATCTGGGCAGCGACGATATCTTGTTCAGAATGTGGATTACGTAGTTTCATGAAGCATCCCTTCTTTCGATGCTTTTAATATTACGGGAAATGTTTGAAGAATCTATGATGGGCGCCTTATGTTATCCTTAAGTTCAAGAAAGCGTTACAATCGTCTTAGATTTAAAGGGGGTACCGAAATTGAAAAAATTGAACGTCTATCTGGTACGGCATGGTCAGACGTACTACAACATCTATAACAAGCTGCAGGGCTGGAGCAATTCGCCGTTGACGCAAAAAGGGATGCAGGATGCGCGCAATGCCGGAGAAAAGCTGGCCAAGATTCATTTTGATGCAGCTTTTTGCAGCGACACCACCCGCGCCGAAGCAACGATCCAGACGATCCTGGATATGAATCAGGCTGACTCGGTCAAGCAGCCAATAACGGCACCATTCTTTAGAGAAGAGTTCTATGGCTATTTTGAAGGTGCCAATATGGATGAGGCCTGGTATCTGGCAGGAGCGCCGCATGGTCTGCCAACTTTTAAGGCAATCGTCGAAAAATATAGCATCGGTCAGGCCAAAGACTGGCTAAAGGATGCCGATCCATTCCATCATGCCGAAAACAATGCTGAATACTGGGCCCGCGTTGATCAGGGAATTGACCTGATTCGGCACTCAGAGGTACCAGATGACGCCAATATTCTCTGGGTCAGTCATGGCAATACGCTGCTTAGCCTGATGGAGCGCTTTGGCCAGGGCAAGTACGATCTGACGGTGCGTCCGGAGAATGGCAGTCTGACTAAGCTGATTCTGACTGATGATGACGTTGAGGTTGAATACTATAACCACAAATAACTGCAGACAAATGAAAAAATCGCATGTAATCAGACTTAATGCTGACGGCACGCGATTTTTTGCTTTAGTAGCTCTTTATAGATTATCGCCAAGCTCAAACTGATACTTGGAGTCAAGCAGCGATTGTTTGATCAGACTGCTGAGCAGCGCGTGGGTTCGTTTGGTAACCTCGGCGGCTGTTTGCAGATTGGCTTTGGTAAGGAAGTTGTTCAGCTCATCATCTTCTTCAAGTTCAGCCGCCTGCTGGTCAATCTGGTCAATTCGCTGCAGGCCAAAACTTTGACAGCCATCGCGATATTCGTTGACCTCATTGATAAATTTGTGATAGCGCGGTTCAACGACAACGGCCAGCGTTTTATACATCCAATAGGCACTGTTGGTATCGACCTCGGCGCCAGCTTTTTGGTAGTTGGCTGGCGTGTCGGAAATGTTGGTATAAAACGGTACGTATGGACTGTAGCAGTAGAAGCCGAAATTGATCCATTGAATGGCAGCGAATTCTTTTGGTACGTGATTGCGAATCTGCAGAATACAGGAGCTTTGATTACGATCAAGTGAGATTGAGCGGAATTTGCGCTGTTCTTCTTTGGTTCCCGAGGCAAAAGTTCCCATCGGATCATATGGCGTGCCGTTGTAATGGGAAGAAAGAAAAGCTTCCACGTCTTCAATCGCGATCTTCTTTTCTGGCCGCCGCAGAAATGGCATGTTTTGACTGGTTGGATCCTGTTCAATGGATGGATTGAACAGCTTTTGTCCATACCAGGTTCGAGGCGTGTTATAGTAGCTGTCAGCCTCGCTTTGCGTCCCGAAGATGTTGCGATAGTTAAAGGTCGTTGGGTCAGGATTCAGATGATTTTTTTCAACGAATGACTTTAAAGATGATGCAAACATGAAATTGTTGGGATCGTTAAAGTCGATTTCCTCAATTACCATGATGTTGGGACAGATGGCATAACAGTCATCTGGAATGCGTTGAGCGGCCCATTGATGACCAGCACCGGTTTCAAAGTACCAGACCTCATCTTGATCGGCAAAGGCAATTCCGTTGCACTCGCCGGTTCCATATTGTTCGATCAGCTTACCAAGCCGGGCCACGCCTTCTCTGGCAGTTTTGATAAATGGCAGTACCAGATACAGCATGGAATCCTCGTCGATGCCGTTTTTAACCAACGGATCGTGGCCTAGGCAGCGAGCGTTGGTACCTTCAGTTTCAGTAGCACTCATTGCCACGTTGTATTCATTGATGCCCTGTTCGTCCCAGCGCCCTTTGATCTCATTTTCCTGAGCGTTTGGTGTAGCAGTAAAGCGACAGCCATGACCATGGAGCGGGATTCTAACGCCTGAGTATTCAGAAATGAACTCCTCATCATAGTCGCAAGCCGGAAAGACTTTGAAAGTTTTTTGGTTAATGCCGCTTTCGCCGTCTTCATCGCGGGCAATTATGATTGAGCCGTCAATCGTTGCTTTTTTGCCAACCAGCATTGCCGTGCATGAAGAATGAAATGAACCAAAATGTTCCATATGAAACAAAACCCCTTTCAAGTTAGATCTGGCTTTATTTTACAACTAAAAAGGCACCAGTGAAGCGATCACCGATGCCTTAATTTTAATTTTCATTCATAATTGGATCAGCAGTTCTTGGGTTGTTCTTAATTTTGCTTTGAACCGGCTTTTTGAAATCCTGCCAGTTAAAGATCAGATTTAAGATTACGGCTGCCAGACTGCCAACGACCACCCCGTTGCCCAGAATGATCTGTGCTTCGGTTGCCAGATGCTGGAAAATCTGTGGATAAACAGTTACGCCAAGCCCCAGTCCAATTGACATCGAGGCAACCAGTAGATTGCTGTTCTTGTTCAGATCCGCTTTTTGCAGAATCTGAATTCCCTGTACGCCGACCATGCCAAACATTACGATCATGGCCCCACCGAGAACCGGCGTAGGAATTACGGTTGCCAGTGCGCCGGCTTTAGGCAGCAGTCCCAGTACCAAAAGCAGGAAAGCAGCATAGTAGACCGGTTTGCGGGTTTTAACGCCGGACATGCGTAGAACGCCGACATTTTGCGAGAACGTTGAGTAGGGGAAGGTATTGAAGATCCCGCCTAAAATGGCAGCAATCCCTTCAGCACGATAGCCGCGTTTCATGTCGTCTTCAGTAATCTTCTGACCAGTAACGTCGCTTAGGGCAAAGTAGACCCCAGTCGATTCGATCATCGTCGTTAAAGAAACCAGCATCATGGTAACGATCGCGCTGCCGTTATACTTAGGAACCCCAAAGTAGAAGATCTGCGGCAGATGGAACCAGGAAGCTTGGGCAACCGGTGTTAATGAGACCATGCCAAATGCGCCGGCAATAAAGGAAGCAATCAAAATCCCCAGCAGAATTGCGATTGACTTAACAAAACCCTTGGCAAATGCATTGATTGCCAAAATGATGACAATCGTTAAAAAGCCGATTGCTAAGTTGGCTGGCGCACCGAATGACTTGGCAGCTGCTGAGCCACCGCCGAGATTTTGAAAACCGACTGGAACCAGCGTAAAACCGATAATGGTAATCAAGGATCCAGTTACGACTGGTGGAAACAGTTTTTTCATCTTAGCAAACAGGCCGGCAATCAAAAAGACAAAGATTCCGGCACAGATGATGGCACCATACATGTAGGCAATGCCCAGTTTGCCGCCAATCGATTCCAAAGGGGCAACTGATTGTACCGCACAACCCAGAACGACCGGCAGACCGATCCCAGTCAGCGGCGTCTTGCGCAGCTGCAGCAGTGTGGCGATCCCGCACATGAAGATGTCGATTGAAACCAGATAGGTCATCTGTGCTGCATTGAAATGCAGAAAGTTTCCAATCAAAAGCGGGACCAAGACATCGCCTGAGTACATGGCCAGCAGATGTTGAAAGCCAAGTACCAGATTTTTCCCAAAGTCGTTTAATTTTCCCTGTGATGCACTATTCAAGATCTTTCCTCCTGAGTCAGCCCATACAGACAAGCAAAAAGTCGCCATGGCAGGCAACCATGACGACTTTTTGGCTGCTTATAGTCCTGAATTTACGGTTCAGGGTAGAGACTCTCGCCCGTATTGCGAGAATATATAGGCTTAACTTTAATTTAACAGGATTTATCTTAACATAATCCGAACCTTTTGACAATCAAAAGGTTAATCAATCATAAAATTACGAACTTATTTCAATGCCACCAGTGTCGATTGAATAAAAACCAGATTGAGAGCAGAATCATAATTAAAGTAATCGCGATCGTAATCTGCCAGGCCCATTCGCTTTGGGCAAACGGCAGCGACCTGACGTTTTCGCCATAAAAGCCGGAAACGATTGGCGGAATTGCCAAGACGATTGAATAGATGGTCAGAAATTTCATGGTCTGGTTCAGATTACTGTCCAGGACCTTGCTATAGGCGTCAGAAACGCGAGCCGAGACGTCAGATGTCATCTGGGCCATTTCTAAACCTTGCTGGGCTTCGATAATAATATCGTCCAGATCATTAAGCTGGCGATGCGACATCCGGCTGCCAAAGCGTCGTTTGAATTCTTCAAGCAGGGAAACGTTGCCTTTTAGTGAAGTCAGAATATAGACCAGTCCCGTTTCGATTTCCATAAATTCGGTAATTGCCTTGCGTTCCGTATGGTTCTGCAGATTGCGCTGAATCTGCTGGCGCTGTTGATCGGCACGCCGAATTGGTCCAAAATAGCTGGTTGAGAGTTTGTAAAGCGTTGGCAGGATGAAATCAAAGCGATCATTAACCGGACCGCGTTTTTTCATGGTTTTAAGCTGCTTGGCCAGGATTCCGTTAACAAAATTGGTCTGAGCATTGGTAAAGGTTAAAACGTTGTTGGCCGTCAGCATAATGCCGATTGGCGCGGTTTGGGGTGCCGAGACCTCATGCGTGGGCACATAGACGTCAAAGATCAGCAAAGTGACACCAGCATCCCGATCAACCTCAACCCGGGCTTTTTCATAAGGGTCGATGGCGTAATCCAAAAGCTCTTTGGTAACCTCGTACTTGTTGATCAAATCTTCGCGTTCATGAGGCAGGGGCTCAAACACGCTGATCCAATAGCTTTGTTCATTGATTAGTTCGGCACTCAACATGATTTTATCCTCCGCGAAAATTGGTCTTTAAGTATAATTCAACTATTTAATGCGCTAAAATTCAACCCAGGTAACCATAAGAACTGAAAAAAGTATCAAATAATCATCAATTAAGGGGACTATGATGGAAAAAAACTGGAAAATCATCGAGACGCTGTCAAAAGATCAGCCGTCCCAAACGCTGCGTGATCTGCTGCAAAAGCAATGGTTGCTGCCGCGGCGCTTTGTATATTATCTTAGAACGCGTCATAACGTCTTGGTCAATGGTCAATATTATCCCGTTAATCATCAAGTGCAGCCGGCAGATATAATTGAGCTGAATTTTAATGGCGATGAGTTTCGGACGCCGCAAACGCACTATCAACCAACCCCACATCCCAGGCTGAACGTACTGTTTGAAAATCGCGACGTCTTGGTAGTCAACAAACCAGCAGGCCAAAAAATGCATCCCAATCAGCCGCTTGAAATTGGGACTCTGCTCAACGATGCGGCTGGTTATTTAAAGACTTCATCAGCTGATGCCTTTATGGTTCATCGCCTGGATCAAGCAACCAGCGGCGCCGTGGCAATCGCTAAGAATCCAATTGTCGTGCCGATTTTGGATCGTCGTATCAGTCAAGGGCAGATGCATCGCCAATATCTTGCGCTGGTGGCCGGGAACATCACGCCGGATGCCGGAAAATTTGATTGGCCAATTGGCAGAGATCTGCTTGATCAGCGTAAGCGACGAGTCAACGGCTTTGCCAGTCAGCCAGCATTGACCTACTACCAGGTTGCCTGGCGCGGTAAAAACGCCACGCTGGTCAGACTGCAATTGGCAACCGGTCGGACTCACCAGTTAAGAGTTCACCTGGCTTACAGCGGCCATCCAATCATCGGAGATCCGCTGTATGGTACGATTGATGCTTCGCGAATGATGCTGCATGGCATTAAGCAGCAGCTGGTTTTACCATTTACTGAAAAAATTCAAACAATTCAGGCACCAATAGATGACGAATTCAAACAAATTTTGTTAAAATACAAATAAAGAGACAACAAATAGATAAGGAGGAGTTCATTGTCACTTTTAACTAAGCTTTACGGACCGTTCTTTGACTTGCACAACTGGGAAGCTGTGATAACTTCAAGTCAGGATTGGCTGATCATCCTTTCACTGGTATTGATCGAATGTCTGTTATCCGTGGACAACGCGGTGGTCTTAGCAGCTCAGACACGGGTTTTGCCGACGCTTAAAGAACAAGAGGAATCTCTGTTTTACGGGATTTGGGGATCTTATATCTTCCGCTTCTTGATTATTGGACTTGGCGTCTACCTGATCCATTTCTGGGAAATTAAGGTCATCGGAGCTGCCTACCTGGTATATCTGGTTTACCGCTTCTTCCGCTATAAGTTTCAGGGCAACCCGAAACGGCGCAGCAAGCAGGCTAGTCCTAAGGCTAACCGTAAAGGCCTGACTGGTCGGAAGCGGTTCTGGTGGGTCGTTGCTCAAATCGAGTTCATGGACATCATATTTTCCGTTGATTCTGTGTTGGCTTCACTTGCAATTTCAAGCAACCCAGTGATCGTTTTGATCGGTGGCTTGATTGGTATCATCTGTATGCGGGGAATTGCCGAAGTGATTATGCGCTTGATGAACAAGATTCCAGAATTGGAGCCAATGGCGTATATCTTGATTCTGTTTGTTGCCATTAAGCTGTTCTTATCGATTCCTGCAATTGATATTGAGATTCCTTCAAGTGCTTTTGGGATTTTTGTCCTGGCCGTTTTCGTCATTACGATTATCGTGCACTTGGTACGGCGAAAAAAGCATGCGCAGACAACCGATAAAAAGGAGTAGTCTGATGGCACAAGAAGCAACCATTGAAAACTTTGACGAAATGATTCAAGGCCCGCTGACGGTAGTCGATTTCTGGGCGCCATGGTGTGGACCATGCAAAATGATGGAACCGATCATGGCAGAGCTGGAAAAGGAATTTGCCGGGCAGATCAAATTCGTCAAGTTTAACGTTGATCATCAACAAGCAATCGCGGAACGCTATAAAGTGATGAGTGTTCCTAGTCTGGTGCTTTTTCGCGATGGCGTGGCCAAGGAAAAAGTAACGGGTATCTATCCAAAAGATCGGCTGGCACATTATTTCGCGCGTAAAACAGCTGAATAAGACCAGCGATTATAAAAAAGATCTGATTCGTTTGAGCGAGTCGGATCTTTTTTTTACTAAAAAATTAATTTAGGAAATCGTTTGCCATGGCGCTATTTTCATCGCTTACATTAGTAAAACTTTTGAATTAAATTTTTAAAGAGGGGTTGCAAACGATTTCAAATCATGTTAAATTAACAACGTTGAAATTTTCGTAAAACGATTTACAAAAACGTTTTACAGTAGAGACCATAGGAGGAAGCAAATGGCTAAGAAAATTGCGGTTTTAGGTAGCATCAACGTTGATACGACCTACCACGTACAGCGTTTCCCAATGCCTGGTGAGACGATCTCGGCAGGTTCCAAGAGTTCCGCTCCTGGCGGTAAGGGTGCCAACCAAGCAGTTGCCGCTGCTCGGTCTGGTGCCAAGACCTGGTTTATCGGGATGGTTGGGGCTGACAACGAGGGTAAGTTCATGCGTGAAGCTCTTCAAGAAGACCATATCGATACCAAGCTGATTGGAATTGATGAGCTGCATGGTACGGGAACGGCCTTGATTACGCTTGATGCCGAGGGCCAAAACGACATCATGGTTTATGGTGGTGCCAACCAAGCAATGACGACTGAGGTTTTGAAAAATGCCGATGCCGTCTTTGAAGAGATCGACTTTTTGATCAGTCAGTTTGAAACGCCACAGGCAGTCACTGCTGAAGCTTTCAAACAAGCTAAGGAACATGGCGTAACGACGATCTTGAACCCAGCACCGGCTCATGAAATCTTGCCAGAGCTGCTGCAATACACGGACGTCGTGATCCCTAACGACAGCGAAAGCTTTGTTTTGACGGGAATCAAGATTACTGATGAAGATTCCATGCTTAAGTCCGCGGAATGGTTTAAACAGCAGGGCGCCAAAAACCTGCTGATCACGTTGGGCTCAAAAGGGGTCTTCTACTGCACGCCACACGGTCACGGAATGGTGCCAGCATTCAAGGTCAAGGCCGTTGATACGACGGCAGCCGGTGATACGTTCATCGGTGCGCTGGCCTCCCAGCTGGACAACGACTTGAGCAATGTTGCCGATGCTCTGGTCTACGCGCAGCGTGCTTCCAGTCTGACCGTTCAAAAGATGGGCGCCATGCCATCGATTCCAACGGGTGAAGAAGTCAAAGCCGCACTTGCCGAATAATCGCGGCTGAACGTTCGCAGCAATAAAAATAGGAATTAGGAGATTTTGATCATGAAGAAAACTGGAATTATCAACTCTGAAGTGTCTGCCGTCGTTGCCAACATGGGCCACATGGACTGGCTGTCGATTGGCGATGCCGGCATGCCGGTGCCAATGGGAACCAAGAAGATCGATCTGGCGCTCGACAAGCAGCTGCCAAGCTTTATGGACGTCTTGAACAACGTCTTAAAGGAAATGAAGGTTCAAAAGATCTACCTTGCCGATGAGATCAAGGACCAAAATCCAGAACAGCTGGAAAACATCAAAAAGGCGCTGCCTGATGTTGAGATCGAATTCATGCCTCACAGTGATTTGAAGAAGAACCTGGCCAAGACGCACGCCTTCATCCGTACGGGTGAGATGACGCCTTACTCCAACATTATTCTTGAATCCGGCGTTACGTTCTAGTGAGGTATGAGCCATGCAAAACAGTAAGAATTCTGACAAGGGCCAAAGCTGGCTGCAGCTGCCAGACGGCTACCTTGATAAGACGCCAATGTTTCAGTTCCTGCTGGTCTGCCTGATCTTCCCGCTCTGAGGGGCAGCAGCCAGTCTGAACGATATTCTGATCACGCAGTTCAAGACGGTCTTTACGCTGAACGACACGGCCACGGCTTTCGTTCAGTCAGCCTTCTACGGCGGCTACTTCCTGATGGCCATCCCGGCATCGCGGATCGTTAAGAAGGCCAGCTACAAGGTGGCCATTCTGGTCGGTCTGATGTTCTACATCATCGGCTGCTCGCTGTTCTTCCCGGCATCCCGAATTGCCACCTACAGCGTGTTTTTGGTAGCCATCTTCGCGATTGCCGTTGGTCTGAGCTTCTTGGAAACGTCTTGTGACACCTACGCTTCCATGATGGGCCCACGCAACACGGCCAACCAGCGTTTGAACTTCGCGCAAACGCTGACGCCGCTGGGTGACATCTTAGGGATCGTCTTAGGCAAGTACCTGATCTTTGGTGAAGGCGGCAACCTGGCTGACAAGGTCGCTCACATGAGCAAGGCCGAGGCCCACGCCTACAACCTGCACATGCTTCAACTGACGCTGCGTCCATACAAATTCATCCTTGCAATTTTAATCGTGATCTTCATCGTCCTGCTGCTGACCAAGATGCCACGCGCCAAGGCCACGGCAGGAACGGGCGCAGAAGGCAAGGAAGCACAGCCATCTTTGGGCGAGACGATTCACTACCTGACGCACAACAAACGCTTTATGATGGGTGTCGGTGCACAGTTCGTCTACGCCGGCATGCAGACGACAGTTTGGTCATTTACCATCCGGCTGGCACTGAAAGTTATGCACGGCATTTCCGACTCTGAAGCCTCAACGTTTATGATCTACAGCTACGTTGCCTGGTTTGTCGGCAAGCTGGTTGCCAACTGGTTCATGAACCGCTACTCGATTACCAAGGTGCTGACCTGGTTCTCTGCTCTTGGGATGGTCTGCCTGGTAATTGCCTTTACGGTTCCAAACGCGACGGCCGTTTACGCAGCCATTGCGACGAGCTTCTTCTTCGGTCCTGAATGGCCAACGATCTACGCTCACACGCTGGACCAGATTCACGAAAAGAAGTACACCGAAACTGGTGGTGCCTTCATCGTTATGTCCCTGATCGGTGGTGCCATCGTGCCAGCCATTCAAGGACGGGTATCTGACCTTTCCGGCTCCATGCAGTTCTCCTTCATCGTGCCAGCCATCTGCTTTGCGATCATCACGATCTACTTCTGGAACGAACATCGCTACGAAAAGGCACACCCTGAAGAAGTTCAAGAACACTAGAATTGAATTTTCAGTTAATGCATAACGTAAAAGGACAACCTCGCTAACACGAGATTGTCCTTTTTATATTGCTGAGTGCAGCAGATTTAATTATTCAGATAAGTGGTTAGAGCTGAGGATTCGCCAATGAGCCGATCAGTTCATGGTGTTCGCTGATATCCAAGCCGCGTCCTTCTTCGCGAGCAGAAACCCGAATCGTCATAAAGCGACCCAAGACCTTAACGATAGCCCAGACCATAGCAGCAGTAGTGATAATCGTAACCAGGGTTGCCAGTGTTTGAATGCCAAACTGAGTGAAGCCGCCGCCCATCAGCAGACCATCGTGAGTAACAGCAGGGTTGATCGTGTGAGTAGCAAAAAGGCCAGTTGCGATGCTTCCCCAGATACCGCTAACTCCGTGACAGCCAAAGGCATCCAGCGTGTCATCGACTTTTAGCCGCGGCTTGATCTTGGTGATGAACCAGCCGCTGATCAAGCTCGAACCGATTCCGATAATCAAGGCTCCGGTCAAGGTAACGTAGCCACAGGCTGGTGTGATGCCAACGAGCCCACACAATACGCCGGTACAGGTACCAACCAAAGTCGTGTGTCCTTCAGTATAGATTTCCAGTAATTGCCAAGTAACCATGGCCGCGGCGGCAGCAACTGTCGTAGTTAAGAAAGCCTGCATGGCAATGCTGTTGACGGCCAGTGCAGAACCCGCGTTGAAACCATCCCAGCCAATCCAAAGCAGGGTCGTACCCAACAGAACCCAGGACCGATCAGCAGGACCATCCGAATCTTTGGTGTGCAGACGCGGCCCAATCATAGCAGAAAGTACCAGGGCCGTGACGCCAGCATTGATATGAACGACAGTCCCACCAGCAAAGTCAAGCGTGCCCAGCTTGGACAGCAGACCGCCGCCCCAGACCAGGTGTACCAATGGGTAGTAGATCAGAATCGACCAGCAGATGATAAAGAAGGTTAAAAACTTAAAGCGCACCCGGCCAACGATCGCGCCCACAAACAAAGCTGGTGTGATCAATGCAAACATCATTTCAAAGATTGAGAAGATGCCGACCGGAATCTTGCCAGTCGTCAGCTGCTTTAGGTTGGTGCCGTGCATCATCAATTGGTGCAGGTTGCCGACAATGGCGCCGTTACCGCTGAATGAAAGTGACCAGCCAACTGCTACCCAAAGCAGAACGGATAGACCACAGACGAAAAAGACCGACATAAACGTGTTGACGATGTTGCGCCGACTTACCAAGCCGCCATAGAAAAACGCCAGTCCTGGTGTCATTAAGAACACCAGAATACTGGCAATCATTACGAATAAAGTGTTTGCTGTACTCATTATTGCCATCTCCAATTCTCAAAACTCTAATCATTTTCTTAATGGCAACTAATTTAGACCAATTCTTTTTCAAAAACAATAGACTGAGTTTGATTCCGAAAAATTAAACAAATTTATTAGACCAGACAAAATTGAAAAATGATGAAAACGTTTCATTCTTATGATTTGAAACTAAAATATGGAATAGACCAATAATTGAATGATTGTTGATCAAGAGGTGATCGTCTAAAATAATCAAGATTGTTTAATTAATGAAGGGAGTAGAAAAATGGATCAGCTTTTCGAGCGTTCTTCCATTAAAAAGGCTTATTTTACGCTGGCAATGCCAGTGGTTTTAAGTTCAGCCATTATTATTATCTATAACCTGGTGGACACGTTCTTTGTTTCTAAGACCCAAAATCCTGATCTGGTAGCGGGCGTATCGCAAGGTGCGCCAGTTTTCAGTCTGCTGATTGCAATTGGCGATATCTTTGGCTTGGGGGGCAGCTCATTGATTTCGCGGCTGTTTGGTGAAAAGCGCGATCATGAGGCACGCCTTGCTTCAGGTTATTGTTTTTACGTATCGATTATTGTAGGAATCTTGATGACGATCATCATGGTTGCTTTTCAGACGCCGATTCTTCATCTATTGGGGGCGACCACGGCAACCTGGCAGTACGCGCGTGAATACTACCTGGTGATTGCGTTTGGCGCGCCGTTTATTGTTTTTGGCCTGACACCAACCAATATTTTAAGAACTGAGGGATTAGCCGTTCAGTCTATGACGGCCAGCATGGTGGGAACGATTTTTAACATCATTTTGAATCCGATCTTTATCTTCCCTTGTGGATTAGGGGCTGCGGGTTCGGCACTGGCCACTGTCGTCAGCAATATCATTGGCGATGTCTTGATGATTTATTATTTGAATACCAAAAGCCAAAAACTGACGACCTCGATTCATGAAACCAAGTTAAGTCCAGCACTGCAAAAAGAAATCTACTCAATTGGGATTCCGGCCTCGATTACCAATATCATGGTTATGTTCTCCATGGCACTGACGAATCGCTATCTGATTGCGTATGGCTCAACCAGCGTGGCGGCGATGGGAATTGCCAACAAGATCAATACCATTATCTTTATGGTGATGGTCGGCTTTGCGTTTGGGGCCCAGCCGCTGATTGGCTATACTTACGGTGCCAAAAATCAAAAGCGGTTTAATGAAGCCGTACGTTTTGATATTTTGGTCGTCGTTGTTTTTGGGGTCGTGGCAACGCTTTTGATGATGTTGGCAGCTCCTCTGATCATTTGTTTGTTTATGCAGGATCAGACCGTGATCAGTGAAGGTACGATCATGATTCGCTGGCTGGCCAGTTCAACGACGCTGGGCGGCTGTATTTTGGTATTTACGACGATGTTTCAGTCAATGGGCAAGGCAGTCCCAGCATTTTGGCTGTCAGTATCACGGCAAGGCTTGATTTTTTTAGTCTGCATCGTAATTCTGCATCATCTGTTTGGTTATTGGGGAATTGTTTCAGCTCAGGCCGCGTCTGATGTTTTGACGTTGATGCTGGCTGTTTTGATGTGGCAAAAGAATCGACCGCATTTCAAAAAACAGTAAAAATTAATACCTTATTAGTGTGAAACAGCCGCTGCTTAATATTGAGCAGCGGCTGTTGGATTAGTCTGAGCAAAATTCAATATCTAATTTTAAATCCTGCAGGCGCTTTTCACCCCATTGGCACATGGCATCGATAATTGGCATCAAGCTTTCGCCAGTATTCGTAAGCTGGTAAAAGACTGCTTTGCGATGGCTGATCAGCTGTTCATGACGTGAGATCAACCCATCCTTGATCATCTCTTTTAGCTGTTGCGTCATCATCTTGTGCGTAGCGTGTTCAGAAAGCCGCTGCAGCTCATTAAAACGCATTGCGCCATTATGATAAAGACTGCAGATGATCAACAGCTTGTATTTGCCGGAAAACATGGCCAAAGTGTATTCTTTGGCGCAGTCAAAATCCTTTTGGCGCAATTTTTCGAGGGTGTATTCTCTAATTGTATCAGTCATTTGAGGTCTCCTGTCTAAGGTCACAAAAAGGTGCGTTATTGTGTATTGCCTAGTTCTGATTTTATAATATACTTACAAATTTTTAGATACAAAAGAAAGAAGGATCATAATGGACAATCATTTCACAAGCGTTACTTCAATGCGGCGCTTAAACAATGGCGTTGAAATCCCATGTGTCGGTTATGGTACGTTTAGAACGCCGGAATCAGTAGCCAAACAGTCAGTTATGGATGCAATTGAATTGGGCTATCGGCACATTGATACGGCCGCGGTCTATGAAAATGAAATTGGCGTAGGTCAAGGGATCGCTGCTTCAGGCGTTGCACGGGAAGAGCTTTTCGTTACCAGCAAGCTTTGGAATACCGAGCGTGGCTATGAAAAAACGAAAGCCGCCTTTCAAGCCACCTTGGATCGGTTAAAACTTGATTATCTGGATCTTTATTTGATTCATTGGCCAGCCAATGAAAAACAGTTTGGTCAGGATGCCGAAAAGCTGAATGCTGAAACCTGGCGAGCGATGGAAGATCTTTACAATGAAGGCCGAATTCGGGCAATTGGTGTTTCGAATTTTTTGCCACATCACATTAAGGCTTTGATGAAAACGGCTAAAATCAAGCCAATGGTCGACCAGATTGAGGTTCATCCTGGCTGGCCGCAGACAGAAGCAGTTCAGTGGCTGCAGGAACAGGATATTCTGGTTGAAGGCTGGGGTCCATTAGGCGGTCAGGGAGCTAAAGTCTTAGTTAACGATACGATGAAAGAAATTGCCAAAGCTCATGGTAAGTCAACGGCTCAGATTGCATTGCGCTGGGAATTACAGCAAGGCGTTTTGCCACTGCCAAAGTCGGTTCATCGTGAACGCTCGGCACAAAATATGGAAATCTTTGACTTTGCGCTTTCAGAGTCTGAAATGCAGATGATTCAGGCGTTGCCAAATCTTGGTGGGCAATGTGCCAAACCTGATGAGGTGGATTTTTAATGATGCTGACTAAAAAGACATTCCGCACCATTACGGAATGTCTTTTTGAACGTCGTTGTTTTACATTTCAAAGTAGGCATACAGATCGTCAACTGTTAATTTGGCTTTTTCAGCTGCGTTATAATCGGCTTTGATCTGGCCATCTTTTAAAACGATCAATCGGTTGCCGTATTTGAGAGCATCTTCCATATGATGAGTAATCATCAATGCCGTCAGATGATCTTCAGTGATGCGCTGATTGGTAGCGTGCAGCAGGTTGCGTGCCGTGTGTGGATCCAAGGCGGCAGTATGCTCATCAAGCAGCAGAATGTCTGGTCGCTTGAGCGTAGCCATCAAAAAGCTTAATGCCTGCCTTTGCCCGCCGGAAAGTGCTCCGGTTGGCGTAGTCATACGATTTTCCAAGCCATTGTTCATTTGCGCGGCCAGCTTGGTAAATTCTGACATTCGCTGCTTCAAACGACGTGGCATCAGGTGACGTTTTTCGCCACGCTTGGAAGCCAGCAGCATATTTTCAGCAACCGTCATCCGGGGTGCCGTCCCTAGTTTAGGATCTTGAAAAACACGAGCTAAAAAAGTGGTGCGCTGTTCTTCGGTTGTTTTGGTAATATCAGCACCGGCATGAAAAATCTGCCCGGCGTCGGCTTTAAGATTGCCGCCGATAACATTGAAAAGGGTTGATTTACCAGCACCGTTCGTCCCAACGATGGTAATGAAGTCGCCGTCGTTGATGGTTAGATTGATGCCCTTTAAAATCGTGGTTTCGTTGGCAGTTCCTGGATTGACGATTGTTTTGACGTTTTTTAGCTCAAGCATTGGTTCAGTCATTGGTTTGGACCCCCTTAAAGAACGGCTTGCGAATGTGGAATAGCTTGTCCAGTTGCGGCAGCATCATGCATAATGCCAAGACGATTGAAGAGATCAGGTTGAGGTCGTTGGCGCTGAATCCCAGCTGAAGGACTGCCAGCAGAATCAAACGGTAGATGATGCTTCCCAAGATTACGGCAACTAGTCGCTGCGACAGTGTCAGCTCGCCAAAGGCAACTTCGCCAATAATGATTGAAGCCAGGGCGATTACGATGGTTCCAATCCCCATGTTGACATCGGCATAGCCATTGCTTTGAGCAACCAGCGCGCCGCAAAGTCCAACCAGTCCATTAGAAATCATAAGACCAACGTTGATCGTGGCGTCGGTATGGATCCCCAGTGATTTAGCCATTACGGGATTGTCGCCGGTTGCGATAAATGACTGGCCATAGTCGGTATCCAAGAAAAAGATCAGCAGGAGCGTGATAATGACAATTACGATCATGCCCAAGACAACGCTGTCAAAATACTGTGGCAGCGAGGTCATAAACGATCCAGAAAAAAGCGTCTTTTGGCCCAGCAGTGAGATGTTCGACTTACCCATAATGCGCAAGTTAACAGAGTAGGTGGCCGTCATCGTCAGAATCCCAGCCAGCAGGAATGGAATCTTTCCTTTAGTATACAGCAGCCCGGTTACCAGCCCAGCCAGCATACCGGCGCCAAATGCCAAAAGGGTTGCGACCAATGGTGAAAAGCCATGCGTAATTGCAGTAACGGCTACGGCAGCCCCTAATGGAAACGTGCCTTCAACCGTCATATCGGCGAGATTCAAGATACGGAAGGTCAGGTAAAGACCCAACCCAAGCAGTGCCCATAACAGACCCTGGCCAATTGCGGATACGATCAGATTCATTTGATTACCTCCCCATATTTTTCGGCTTCACGCTGGAAACTGGCTGGAACGTGCAAGCCCAACTTGCGTGCCTGCTTTAGGTTCAAGACCGGTTCGCCATGACGAATGTACTTGATGGCAGTCGTGGATGGCTTCTTCTTGCCCTTTAGGATGTCGGCTGTCAGCTTACCGCCTGCAACGCCCAGCTTGTATTGATTGATGCTGTAGGTAGCGACCCCGCCTTGCTTAACCATCGTGTCGACGGCGGGGAAAACGGGCTTGTTGACGGCATTGGCATTTTTGACCAGTGTCTGCATCGCGCCGGCAATCGTGTTGTCTGTTGGTACGATTACAGCGTCAACCTCACTCAGCATTTGTTGTGAGACTTGATTTAAGTCATTGCTGTTGGAAATCGAGTAAGCCTTCAGATTTAAATGCATCTGCTTGGCATATTTCATGAATTCCTTATATTCAGTGACGGCGGAACTGTCGCTGGAAGTGTAGATGATCCCTAACGTCTTGGCGTGCGGCATAAATTGGTGGACCAGCTGCAGTTGTTCCTTAACCGGTGCCTGATCGGAAATCCCGGTGATATTGCCGCCAGGACGCTTGTTGTTCTTAACGAGACCGGCTCCTTGGGGATTGGTTACGGCACCTAAGACGATTGGAATCTTTTTGGTTGAGTTGGCCAGTGCTTGGGAAGCTGGCGTGGTAATCCCAAAAAGGACGGTTGAGTTTTCATTGACCAGTTTGTTGGCCATGGTTTTTAAGTTGCTTTGATCACCATTGGCATTTTGATAGTCGATCGTAATATTTTTGCCATTGTGATAGCCTTCTTCTGCCAGACCATGGACAAAGCCTTTGTAGATCTGATCCAATGCGGGATGATGCATCAAGGTTAAGACCCCGACTTTGGGCTTGGCCTGTTTGACGATGCCGCCATTTTCCTTGAAGTAGGCGACCCCAAGAAAGGCAAGTAAAATGGCGATTACGGTATACATTCTTTTCATGGCTTTTTGCCACCTTTCCGAAACCTTTTGAATAATTGCTGCTTGATAAAATAAAAAGAGGAAGCCAGTCTGCAGGCCTCCTCTTGGGAAATTAAAAAGCCCGCATGTGGTTCCATGCAGGCTTGCATTATGAAATAAGCCGGCACAGAATGGATCTGACTTCCCAGACCGCATTCCGTGCGATCTGAGCTACCGGCTTTGCCAACGAATATTAAGTTGGATGCGGTTGTAACTCATTTGCTTATCTCCTTTCGCGTGTTTGATTGTTTTAAAGTATAATCAGTGTCACGATCCTTTGTCAACTAAAAGTTAGATTTTTATGAGTTTTTTCTTAGAAGAAGGCGAGCCAAGTGGATATTGAAAGCATTAAACAAGATTTTCCCATTCTGAAGCAGCGAGTTAACGATGAGCCATTGACCTATCTGGACAGCGCGGCGACGGCTCAGATGCCGACACCGGTTTTAAAGGCGATTGAGCACTACTACCAGCATGATCATGCCAACGTTCATCGGGGCACGCATACGCTGGCGCAGCGGGCAACTGCAGCCTATGAGACGGCTCGGCAAAAAACCGCCGCCTTTATCAATGCCAAGCAAGCTGAAGAAATCGTCTTTACGCGTTCAACAACGGAAAGCATTAATTGGATCGCGCAGGGACTGAGTGAGCTGATTAAGCCAAATGACGCGATCGTAGTGACGATAATGGAGCATCACAGCAATCTGGTTCCCTGGCAGCAGCTGGCTAAGCGAACCGGGGCTGAGCTGAGGCTGATCGGCTTAAATGATCGTCAAGAGCTGGATCTTAACGATGCTGCGCGCAAAATCGATTCACGGACCAAAGTAGTAGCCATAGCCCATGTTTCAAACGTTTTGGGCGTAGTAAATCCTATTTTAAAAATCGGTGCCATGGCGCATCAAGTCGGGGCCTGCCTGGTCGTTGACGGAGCCCAGGCCGCGCCGCATCTGCCGGTTGACGTACAAGCACTGGACGCGGATTTTTATGCTTTTTCTGGTCATAAGCTGATGGCGCCAACCGGAATCGGCATCTTATATGGAAAAATGGTTTGGCTGAATCGACTCTGCCCCAGTCAGTTTGGCGGCGAGATGATTGATCAGGTTGCTCAGCAGACGGCTACTTTTAAACCGGTTCCCTGGCGCTTTGAGGCTGGTACGCCCAACATCAGCGGTGCGATTGCCTTAGGCGCGGCGATTGATTATTTAAGCCAGTTTGGCATGCGAGCGATTGCGGAACATGAACAAGAACTGGCTGCTTACGCGATTCCTAAACTGTTGGCAATTGATGGCTTGACGCTTTATGGCCCACAAGATCGGCATACTGGCGTCTTGGCGTTTAATCTAGCTGGCATTCACCCTCATGACGCGGCGACGGCTCTTGATCTGGAAGGGGTAGCCATTCGTGCCGGTCATCACTGTGCGCAGCCTTTGATGGATTATCTGGGGGTCAATGCGACTCTGCGGGCCAGTTTTTACCTGTATAATGATCAAAAAGACGTTGACCGCTTGATTGATGCGATTAAGGCTACAAAGGAGTTTTTTGAAAATGGGTTTGAGCAAGCTTAATTATTTATATCGCACGTTGGTTTTAGCACATGCCAGCCACCCGCATCACCAAGGAAAACTACCGGACGCAACCGCGCAGACCACGCTGCATAATCCAACCTGCGGCGATACCATTAATCTGGCAGTCAGGATCGATGACGACAAAATCAGCGACCTTAAGTTTACCGGCAGCGGGTGTACGATCTCGCAAGCCTCAGCCAGTATGATGGGCGATGTTTTGATTGGCAAATCGGTGTCAGACGCCCAACAGCTGATTCAGGCTTTTTCGAATCTGGTTATCGGTCAAAAAATCAGTGCCCAGGCGCAAGAACAGCTCCAGGATGCCGCAATTCTGGGCAGCGTGGCACAGTTTCCGGCTCGAATCAAATGTGCGGCACTGGCCTGGCACGCGGCCCAAGCAATTCTAAAAGAAAACTAAAAGACGCCCGTTCGCAGACGATGCGATCGAGCGCCTTTTGCTTAAGAGCTTGTCTTAAGCGTTAAGTTGATAAGAATGTTGATAAGTTTTAAAACTACTGCATAACGATGTAGTAGTTAGGACGGTAATATTGAATATTGCCTTCTTGCACGTTTTGACCAGGAGTTGGCGCTTGAATGTAGTTGCCGTTTCCTTCTGCGATTGCAACGTGGTATGGTGCTGAATCGGTTCCCCAGAAGTAGAGGGCTCCCGCGGGTGCGTTTTCAACATCATAGTAGTGAGTTCCTAACGTTGCCTGTTGGGTCGTCGTGCGATAGCTGCTGGACAGACCATAGGAGTACTGAACCAGTCCGGAACAGTCAAAACCGCTTGGCGTATTGCCGCCCCAGACGTAAGGAACGCCAATCATTGACTGCGCGGTTGCCAGTCCCTGACCAGCTGCCACGTGGCTGGTTGATGCCGTTGAAGTGGTGCTTGCGCTGGCACTGGCGGCATCCGTTAAGCCATAGGTAATCGTGTAGTTGGCCATTGCGGCATTGGCAGCAGCTGAGTTGGACTCATAGGTGGCTGAAGATGCCGTGTTGGCTGCTGATTCGGTCGTTGCGGCTGCCGTCATTGCAGTAGTTGTTGCGGCAGTCGTTGCTTCAGTTGAGTCGGTCGCAGCAGCATTCTCATTAGCTGACGAAGCCGATTGAACGGATTCTGAATCAGCAGACTGAGCTGATACTGTGCTGGTCGTTTGGGTGTCAGTTGAAGCATCACTCGAAGCCGTCGTTGAGGCAACGGCTTGACTGGCAGTATCTAAAGCACTGGAAACAATTGCCGCTGAACTTGAGCTGGTGCTTGAATCAGCAAAAACGCTGGCGCTGACGGAACCAGCCGTGGAACTGGCCGTCGTAGTCTTAGTCGTCTGACGCTGGCTGTTCTTTTGTCGATTGATGGTCGTTTCTGGAATCGTAATCCGCTGACCAGGGAAGATCAGATCCGGATTGGAAAGTGAGTTTGCCGAAACGATTGAAGAAACCGTGGTCTTGTATTGCTGTGCATAGGCCCAGATCGTGTCGCCCGAAGCTACGGTAACCGTAGTATCAGCATGGGCAGTCGTCTGCGCGGCGGTCATGGCTCCGGCAGCACCCACGGCAGCAATTAAGGCCTTAGCTGCTTTTTTCTTGATAGTAATCACTCCATGTTTTTGTTTTTTGCTCAGTTGTGCGAAATTCCGCACGGTTTTTAATTTAACAAGACAAAATGATGGGACAGTGAAGACTATTTGAAAAAAATATGAAGTCATTTTGAACCTGGCAGAGACAAAAGACCGTTATCAATTGACTTAACGGCTGGAATGACTGACAGAACTGCCGCAAGCCTACTTGCGATTTAGTTAAGACTTTTGCCCAACTCGTAGGCCAGGTCGGGATAAAATCTTAGATGATGTGGTGTGGTTTCCTTGCCAGCTAAGACCTGTCCAGCAAACTTCCAGCCCAGGTGATCAAAAATCGCCTTGAATTCAGACTTTAGCGGGTCAAAATCATTATGCGGCGCGCTGGCAACCAAAATGGCCTGTTTGTCATCATGCAGCTGCTCATCACGCTCGCCCATATGATCAATGACGGCCTTCATCTGTGAGGACATGCCATAATAAAACATTGGCGTGGCAAAAACGATCAGATCAGCGGCTACCATTTGATCAAGTAGTCGTTCAGTTACGGCATCACCCGGCAATAAGTGATTGTCGGCATCCATTTTAACGGGAGCCAAGGGATGATGGCCGGCGTCAAAAATCGTAACGTGGTTGGCTGCTGCCTGGGCTCCTTTGATCAATTGATGTGCTAAGATCGTTGAAACGGCAGGATCGTGGGGACTGCCTAAGATTGTCAAAATTTCCATGAAATGCCTTCTTTTTAGATTCTTTAACAATACAACAACTCTATCTTAGCACTGATAAATATTTTCAATGTCTCAGAAGCCTACCGCTGCCAATTGAACGGCAAGCAAGGTCTGTGCTAACATGAAAAGCACGTTGTTTATTTTTGAAATTAGATGAGGAGAGAGAAAATGGCGGTTTTGGATGTTAGAAACCTGACGATGAGCTTTGCCGACAAGAAGCTTTATGAAGATGCCAGCTTTCAATTGGAAAAACATGAGCATATGGGGATCGTTGGTCAAAATGGGGCCGGCAAGTCAACTTTGATTAAAATCCTGATTGGCAAGGAGCTGCCGGTCGCGGGCGATATCAAGTGGCAAAAAAACACCAAGATCGGCTATTTGGATCAATATGTTGATATTCCGCAGGGGATGACGCTGATTCAGTTTCTGCATACGGCTTTCCAGGAACTTTATGACATCAATGAACAGATGAATGAGCTTTATGCAAGATATGCCACGGAAATGGATGATCGCCTTTTGGAACGAGCTGGCCGGTTGCAGGAACGTTTGGACGCGGCTGACTTTTACGAGGTCGAAACCAAAATTGAGCGCGTTATGAATGGGCTGGGGCTAAATGACATTGGTAAGGACCATGTCGTTTCCGAAATGAGTGGCGGCCAGCGCTCAAAAATTATTTTGGCCAAAATGCTGCTGGAAAATCCAGACGTGATCCTGCTTGACGAACCAACCAACTATCTGGACACCGCGCACATTGAATGGCTGATTGAATATCTGAATGATTTTGACGGCGCGGCCATGATTATTTCACATGACTACGATTTTTTGGAACGCGTGACCAACACGATCTGTGACGTGGCATTTGGCAAGATCACCAAGTATCGCGGCAGCTTTAAGCAGGCAATGCGGCAAAAGGCTGAGCGCAAGGAGACCCAGGAGCGCGAATACGAAAAGCAGCAGGAAGTCATTGAAAAGGCAGAGCGGTTTATTCGTAAAAACAAGGCGGGTTCCAAATCAACCATGGCCAAATCCCGTGAAAAGATGCTGGCTCGGATGAAGCGGATTAATCCGCCAACTGATAATCTAAAGGCGACGTTTCACTTTCCTTATGAAAATACCGGTTCTGCCAATGCCTTAAAGGTCAATCAGCTGTCAGTCGGTTATGGTCATCCGCTGCTTGCGCCCGTGACGTTTTCGATGACGATGGGTGAAAAGCTGCTGTTTACCGGTTTTAACGGGGTCGGTAAGTCAACTTTGATCAAGTCGATTCTGGGCAAGATCCCAGCACTGCAAGGGACGGCTACTTTTTCGCCTTCAGCACGGATTAACTACTTTGATCAGGATCTGGTGTGGGATGAGCCTAATCTGACGCCACTGGAAACGATTCAAAATCTTTTTCCAACCATGCAGCCAAAACCGATTCGACAAAAGCTGGCCAAAGCAGGGATCAATGCCGCTAATACGCAAAAGCCGCTGTCGTTGTTGTCTGGTGGTGAGCAGACCAAGGTTAAGCTGGCCATTTTGGAACTGACGCCATCAAACTTTTTAATCATGGACGAGCCAACCAATCACTTGGATGATGAAACCAAGGAAGGACTCAAAAAAGCCCTGCAAGAATATCCCGGGAACCTGATCCTGGTCAGCCACGAGCAAAGTTTTTATCAAGGCTGGCTGGATAAGGTCTTAAACGTCGAGAAACTGAGCTTGCGCAAATCATAGTCAAATAAGCAGTCAGCTATAATTAAGCCGGCTGCTTATTTTTATTAAATAAATTAATTGAAAGCTGGCTGTCTGAAAGGATTAATCTTATTTTAATTTAGTTTTTTTAAAATGAGTTGACTTTGAATCTAAAAATGTTAAATTCTTAGTCATAAATTAAAAAGATTAAAAAAAGATTAGAAAGGTCGTGCGTAATTATGACGCGAAAAGTTGGTGTTATTGGTTCAGGGAATGTTGGTTCAACGCTGGCTAACAATATGCTGGTAGCAGGGACGGCGGATACGCTGGTATTGATTGATACCAACGAACTAAAGCTGAATTCGGATGCAACCGATTTTGAAGACGCGGCGGCCAATCTGCCAACTCATACCACAGTGGTGCGCAACGACTATGAAGCCCTGGCCGATGCGGATGTCGTCGTGATCGCGGTCGGCAGTATCGGCGTGCAGAATGACGATGCCAAGCATGATCGATTTGTTGAATTGAAGGTTACCAGCAAGGCTGCTAAAGAAGTCGGTACTAAACTAAAAGAAGTTGGGTTCCATGGTGTGTTGGTCTCAATCAGTAATCCTTGTGACGTGATTGCCGCACTGTTCCAAAAGTACACTGGTCTGCCAAAGACTCAGGTAATCGGTACGGGGACGCTGCTTGATACTTCGCGCATGAAAAAAGTCGTTGGTCAAAAGTTTGACGTTGATCCGCGCTCGGTATCTGGCTACAACCTGGGTGAACACGGCAACTCGCAATTCTCTGCTTGGTCACAGGTACGGGTCATGGGTCATCCTGTAACCGAATTGGCTAAGGATCGTGACGATGTTGATCTGGATCAATTGGCTGAAGACGTGCGGGCAGGCGGCTATGTCGTCTTCCATGGCAAGAAGCACACCAACTTTGGGATTGCGGCAGCGGCTCTGCGTCTGGTTACGGCCGTTTTGAATGACGCGCACGCTGAATTGCCAGTCTCCAACTTCCGCGAAGAATACGGCACCTATGTCGGCTACCCTGCCATCATTGGTCGTCAGGGACTGGTTCGGCAGCTGCAGCTTGATCTGACTGATGAAGAAAAAGACAAGCTGGCTGCTTCGGCTAAATATATCAAGGATCGCTTTGATGACGTATCTGCCAAGCTAGACAACGAATAAAAACTACAGAAAATGAAAAAGGATGCGTCAAGAGCTGGCACATCCTTTTTGGTTTTGCAAATAAGCAGCTGCTGATTAATCGGCGCTGACGTATTTTGCCATGTCCTGACCGCTGCTTTCATAGGCGTTGTTGCCATTGAGGGCTCGGAAAATGGCGCGTTCAACGGCAGTATTGCTAGTGGTGCTGGCAATTGCAAATGGTCGATCGTTGCGCTTGGCATGGTGCGTGGTCAGTTGACTGATGCGATGATGAATGCGGTCGATGCAGACGACAATCAGATCGGCATCCTTAACGGCCCGTTTGATCTTGCTGCTGGAGACGTTTTCTTCCATTGAAGCATCCAGACTGTAGAAGACGCCATGATGCTTGGCGACGACGGCTTTAAGATCCTGCACGCGGTCACGGGCCCCGGTTACCACTAAGACCCGTTTTTGATTTAAGTCGTAGTCAAGCTTGTCGCTGTATTCGTGGCGTGTCTTTTTAATTTTTTTGGGCTGCTGCAGCTTGCGTGGCGATTTGGTCGTATCAAACTCGTGCTCACTGTGGATCCAGCGAATCTCGCCAGCCTTGGCATCGCGCATTCCGTTACCGTGATCATAGTAGGCAAAGTCGATGATCATGCCAGGCTTGAGATTGCGGCTGGCATATTTGTAAGGATCAATCACGATGGTATTGGCGTGTGACTCGTCCAGAATCGAATTGCCCTTGAGCGTCTTTTTGATCTGCAGGACGTCTGAGCCGGCAACTGGTTCCAAAGTGGCATATTCAATAACTTTGGTTGGTGTCGTGCTGATTGCCAGATGGTCATTGGTAACACGATTGATGACGGGCAGTTTGCCATGGATCAAGCGCTGACGGTCCAACTGTACGACATCGCCATCATTGATTGGAAATGGCAGTTTGTGCAGAATGCTTTCTGAATAGAAGCGGTGATTGATCTCCGCGCCGCTTAACAGACGGTGGACGGGATAGCAGTTGTCGCGTGCCAGCAGTTCGACTTCCGAAAGCTCAGGTGCAGCTGCCGGTTCAGTCGACGCTTCGTTTTTAGCAGTGACGGGGATGTCTCTTAAATAAGCCTGGTTGGCAGCTGCTTTAGCCGTTGACCGTTCAGGCTGCTTATTGCTTTGCGGTTTTGCAGGCGTTTCATGCGGCTTGGGCGTTGGTGCCGCGGTCTGATTGATCAGCTGGCCTAGCGAGATCTTTGGGGCAGTGACGTTACGCCGAATCTGATAGCCTGGCTTGGCAGACTGTTTTTCAGTAGACGTCGGCTCTTTAACCGGCTGCAGCTGATTAAGCAGGTCGACGATGATCGTAAGACTGCGTTGGGTCTGCAGCAGACTTTCCGGGTCGCTGGCAGTATGGTTCAAAAGTTCGATTAGTTCATGACGATAATCATAGACCATCACAAGTACCTCTTTTCTAAAAGTTGACTGATTCCATCTTAGCAAAGCCAAGCGGACATGTCAGTTGCCAAGCATGGGCGGGTTTAAATTTATGGCTTTAAGCAGCGAATATTAAAACTAGCTGCAGTTGGCTAAATTCACTGACGAAAACAAAAAGCAGGTCGGTTTTGCTGGCGAAACGCTTATTTAGCTGTTGAATCGGTTATAATAAAATCAAAATCACAAAGGAAGTTAGTTATGGCTAAGCGCAATATTAAAATTTTTTCGCATAACGATCTGGATGGCTTTGGGGCCCCAGTATTGGTCAAGACGGTCCAAGACGTTATGTTTCCCGATGCTGAGTTTGACCTGACCAGTATCGGTGCCGGTAGAATCGACAGTGAGCTGGACTACTGGTTCAAAAGTCCCGAAGCAGCCACGGCAACGGATGTCTGGATTATGGATATGACGCCAGACAGCGAGCATACGATGCAGGAGCTCAATCAGCAGTTTGCCAATCACTGGCTGGTTTTTGACCACCATGAGACTGAAGCGGCATTGCGACAAAAGTTTGCGGCCAATACGGTTAAGCCCGCTGATGCAAAAATCAGTCCCAGCGCGACCAGCCTGGTATGGGATTGGCTTAAGACGCTGCCTGGCTTTGTTAAGCTGAATCAAGATCGGCAGCAGCAGTTGGCGGAACTGGTGGAGCTGATTCGTGCCTATGATACGTGGGATTGGCAAAATGATCCCGATATGAGCGAAAAAGAGCGTCAGGCCGCTGATGACTTCAATCAGTTGTTCTGGTTTTATCCGCTTGATCATTCCGAAGCCTTTGTGCAAAGCGTTTTTGACAAAGGCTGGACGGCGTATCGTCAAGACAATGACCTGCTGATTCAAACCTTAAACGAACGGCGGGCTAAGTACTTAAAGTCGCACTTAAAAGACGTGGTCGAGGCAACGGCAGATGGGCACCGCTTTGGAATCGTCTATGCCAGCGACTATAAATCAGAGATCGCGCATGAGCTATTGGTACAGCAGCCGGACCTGGATGCTGCGCTGGTAATCAGTCCTAAGAGCGTTTCTTTGCGCAGTAATGGCAAAGTCGACGTGGCAAAGTTTGCGGAAACCTATTATCAAGGCGGCGGTCATGCCGATGCAGCCGGCGGACGATTGGACATTAACCCAATTCGCTTAGGTGAACAGGCGGTTGCTGATGAGCTTGAACAGATGACAAGCGTCAAAAAAGAAGAAAAAGCAGAGACTGAAAGCACGTTGGCAGATAATCTCGACCCGGACATGGCAGCCAAACTAGCAGCCTTGTTTGGCAAAAAAGAAGACTAAAAAATCGGGTTCGTCAATTGGCGAATCCGATTTTATTTTGGTTGTTCTGCTACGCTGCCACGCTCAACCAGCTTGAACGGTACCAGTTCGGAAGGAGCATTGCCGAGCAGGTCTAAGACGCTGTTAATGCCGATTTGATAAAAGTCCTGGGTAACGCTGGTCAGTTGTGGATCTGTAACCTCGCAAAGAAAGGTACCATCAATGCTGACGATGGAAAGATCTTGCGGTATCTTGAGTCCCATCTGTGCGGCCTGACGCATGATGCCCATTGCAACCAGATCACTGGCAGCAACGACCGCGCTCAGTTTGAGATCAGCCCAGTGCTGCATGATGGTCTGGCCAGCCTCATAGCTGTAGTCGCCATATTGAATCCAATCCTGTTCAATTGGCAGGTGGTGCTCATACATGGCCTTTTGATAGCCGGCGCGACGCTGGAGACCAGTATGTGAATGATCAATGCCAAAAAGACCAATGCGGCGATGGCCTTTTTTAATTAAGTATTCAACGCTTTGAGCAGCCAATTCAGTATTATCAGAACTGATAAACTGTAGCGGTAATTCATAAGAGTAGTTGGAAACCAGCCTAACCGGCAGCTGTGAATCCTGCAGCATTTTAAGACTTTGCGGATCAATCTGGCTGCCAATCAGCAGAATACCGGCGCGCGGACCGGCCGTGGCATCTTTAATCGCTTGATGGAGCAATTGAGGACTGTGATTGCCGGCGTAAAGGATAATAATATGACGATTATGAGCCAGGGCTGTCTGCTGCATGCCATCCAAGATCCCAGTTGAAAAATTAGTTGGCGGATTGCTGACGATTACGGCAATCTTGTCACTGGAGCGCGTCGCCAGTTCTGCGGCCGCGCTGTTTTTCTGATAGCCCAGTTTGGCAGCTGCATCCCAGACGCGTTGGGCAGTCTGAGGAGTATAGGTATTGGCTTTTTTGGCCATTACTCGTGAAACCGTCGCGATTGAAACCCCGGCTTGACGAGCAACGTCTTTGATAGTGGGTTTATTGGCGACCATTTTAATCAGCCTTCTTTCATAGCGCAATTTATATATACATTATATCATGCAAGTGTTTTCTGTAAACGCTTACTTTAATAGTCAGCCTTTGGTAAGCAGATCTATTGCAAAAAGATGGTATTGGTACATTGTTTGATCAAAATTAACAAATAATCAGTAAAATTAACAAAAATCGTTATTGATTAATCATTTATGTGTTCCATACTTTAAATTAAGTGGAATCTCAATCAATTCAGAGAAAGCGGCTAGTTGGTAGTCGCTTTTTTATGTTAAAACGTCCGACTTAAAAAGTTTTGAGATCGTATAATTAACTAAAAAACAACAAAAATAACATAAAACTAGATTGAATAAGTGAATCGCTTTCATTAATATGAAAATGTAACATAATTCCTCGAGGGAGGGACATTTTTATGACAATTAATGCTTTGGGAATTTATGAAAAAGCGCTGCCTCAAGATCTGTCTTGGGAAGAAAAGTTTAATCTGACCCACGAACTAGGTTTTAACTTTTTAGAATTCTCAATTGATGAGAGTGATGAGCGGTTGGCGCGGCTGGATTGGACGGCTCAGCAGCGAGAAGACTTTCGCAATGCAATGTGGCGGACGCACAGTCGAATCAACACATTGATGCTTTCTGGTCATCGCCGCTATCCGTTGGGTTCAAAGGATCCGGCAGTTCGCAAACAGTCGCTTGAGATGATGCAAAAAGCGATCGATCTGGCCGTAGATCTTGGAATTCATAATATTCAAATGGCCGGTTATGATGTTTTTTATGAAAATAAAACAATGCTTTCACGTGAACTATATATTGAAAATCTTGCTCAATGCGTTCATATGGCTGCCGAAAAGATGGTTATGCTTTCGATTGAAACGATGGATGATCCCTTTATTAACTCTTTGACCAAAATCGAGCATTGTAAAACACAGGTGCACAGTCCCTGGCTGCAGGCTTATCCAGACCTTGGCAATCTAAGTGCCTGGCCTGAAAATGATGTTCCTTCGCAGCTGGAGAACTGCATCGATAATATCGCGGCAGTTCATTTAAAGGATACGCGTGCTGTTACGCCAACTTTTAAAGGGCAGTTTAAAAACGT
>NZ_AZEQ01000019.1 GCF_001436025.1 Limosilactobacillus mucosae DSM 13345
AAGGACATTCGGGCTAACGTGTTCCCTCACGTTAGCCTTTTTGTTTACGCCATAATTATAGCTGATTTCAAACGGCATTGCAATTTGAAAACGCCTTGCCAGACCAAGCAAGGCGCTATATGAATGGTAAGTGCTAGTTATATAAGGATTGAATAATAGCTAGCAGACAATTTAAGTGAGGGGAAACCATACCCTCAAGAATGATTATACTCTAGTCTAAAGCGATTTTAAATTAGCCGTTCTGCCAAAAAACTGTCATTGCAGCTAATCGAGTTCGGCATTGGCCAGATCAATGGATTTAATAATCGAGAGGCCCTCATCAAAGTCATTTTCGGCAGCCAGACGATTAGCTTGTGCGGTTAAGGCATCCTCAAAGAAGTTTCTGACTGCGCGACCATTGGCAAAGTCGTCTGGTCGGTCGGCACAGGTCGTCTGGAAAAGATTCATAGCGTAGTCGCGTGCCTCGTCAGTCAGCTCTACCCCATACTGCGCGCACATCTTATCCAACATTTCCAATAGTTCAGCTGGTTCATAGTCCTCAAACTCCAAGTACTTGTTGAAGCGTGACTTCAAGCCGGGATTGGATGCCAGGAAGGTGGCCATTTGATTTGGATAGCCGGCAACGATCACGATAAAGTCATCACGGTGATCCTCCATGGCCTTCAAAAGCGTGTCAATGGCTTCTTGACCATAGTCGCTGCCGCTTCCCGATGCGAGCGTGTAGGCCTCATCGATAAACAGAATCCCGCCCAGTGCCTGTTCAATCACGTTCTTCGTTTTGATCGCTGTCTGCCCAACATAACCGCCAACCAGTCCGGAGCGGTCGACCTCAACCAGCTGCCCCTTGGAGAGAATCCCCATTTTATGGTAGATTTTTGCCAGTAAACGCGCGACGGTGGTCTTACCTGTCCCTGGATTGCCATAGAACACCAGATGCAGCGACATGGCAGGCTGCTTAATCCCGCGCTGTTCGCGAATTTTGCGGACCTTAAGCAGGTTAATCAGCGAATTGACGTCCTTCTTAACGGAATCAAGGCCCACCAGATCATTCAGCTGAGCCAGCAGTTCTTCCAAGGTCACGTCATCCTCTTCAGCAGCGATACTTTCCATGCTGCTATTATCATCAGCCGTCTGTTCTTCATCAGACATCGTTGAAGACTCAACGCTATCCATACTATCATCAGTTGATTCTGCCGATTCAGCCATTGGATTGTCTAACCAGGCGATGAATGAACCAGCTCCATTGCCGTCAAGCGAGCCGGCAAAAATGCTCTGCTGATCATCGCTGACGGTAAGCAGACACGGCTCATCGGCAAGTCTGAGATTCTCCACGCTGCCTGGATTATCCTGCAGGTCGAATTCCATTGCTTCCAAAAGATCACCATAGTCCGACGCGCTTGGACCATCGACTAGGTAAAGTGAGGATGAATCATTATGTAGCAGATACAGCTGTTTTGAGGTGATTTCTTCATATTCGGGATGCTTTTGCATAAATCGCTGGTAAAAATTCCAGTTAATGTTGAAGATACCTTGCGCGCTGCGTTTGATGCTATCGGCACCATCGGCATTTCCACTTAGATGACAGATGGTACAGATATTATGAATCAGTCGCAGAACCAAGTCGTTAAAATCGATATCTTCAAAATCGACGTCCCCCATTTCGGCACGCCCCAGCTCCCATTTCAAAATACTGTGATATATATCGCCTGACGTTTTCCAATCCCCTTTAAAGAACAAAGCCTGCGCGATCTGCAGATTGATCAGCATTGAAATGTCATCATGATTACTATCCAATAATACTTCTGTCAGCTTACCCAACAGCAGTCGTTTGTTGACTAGAATCTGGTTGAGTTCTTCATCCAGAAATAGGTATTCTACCGGACTGTAAATGTAGTCAGATAGGAACCCAATCAGATTTCCCATGGCCACGATATCACCTGGATCAAACTCATAGTCATCCAACAGCTCTATATATTTATCCTTATACTCTCCCAATGGATATATCTCTGACATGAAATTTTCCCCTTAGTATATGTAGTTATCCTTAATATATCATATGAAGGCGACAAAAAACGCCCGCGCGAGGAAAAACGCAGACGTCAGTGACTACTGTTATATGAACGAATGGCTAACAATGATTAGTCGGAACATGCAGCAAACTATTGATATATACAGGCGTTTAAGTTGGGCGAGAATGGGGATAACCGTCCAACCATTATTAATTGTACTATATTATAACAAAAACTGATAATAAAATGACTTATCACGCAAAAGAATTGGTAACCTCTGCGGAAGTCAATATAATTAAGGTGTTGTCTGATGGCAGCGCTTTGCTTCTTCTGGAAACATTATGAGGGGAGGCGATTGCCATGATGAAAGTCGTTTTGACTGCTCTGGGCCGCCTTCTTTCGGGAAGGAGCTCGCATGATGTCAGACCTTGATCCGTTCACGGGCTTGGCAAAAGTGCTCAGTGCGCTGCCTGGCCTGCCGGAAACCGTGCAACTGGCCGCGTTGGGAACCGTCTGCTTTCTGGCGCTGGTCATCGCGGTGGTCTTTCTCTGGCCGAAGAAGCCGAGAGAATAAAAAAGGCATCGTCCCGCAGTTTGGCGACTGGGACGGTGCTTTATTTCTGCTATTCATGAAGTAAGGCGCTGTCGATGATGACAACGTGGGCTTGGCGCTGTGCAGGCGTCGAGCCCTTTTATTTACGTCTTCATTATAGTCGGCCACGGATTGCTAATCAAGAATGGTGGTTCGGCTTTTCAGTATTAGTCTATTTATAATATAACCTTTAAAGGAGGATGCTTTTATGACCAGTTTTCCATTAGTTGCCGACATCAGCAGCTACCAGCCTGATGAGCCGGCGTTTTTCCAAGCATTGAAGAATCAAGGAGTCAAGGCAGTTATCGTTAAGATCACACAAGGCTCGGCGGATGGGGATGCCTACATCAATCCCAAAGCTAGGACGCAGATAGGCAACGCGCGGGCGGCTGGACTGCTCGTGCATGGCTATCATTACGCGCGTTTCAATGGTCGGCAGGACGCGATCAATGAGGCCAAGTGGTTCTATCAAAACGCAATCGCACTAGGATTAGGCAAAGAAAGCGTCTTGGCGGTGGACGCGGAAGATGACGCCCTTGCCCATTACGCGACCGCTGACGTCAACACTTTTTTGCAGTATCTGATTGATCAGCAGCACTTAAACGTGGACGTGTATTCGATGGCTTCCTGGTTCTGGGAAAAGCGACTGATTCAATCGGAACTGATCGCTAAAAACGACTGGGTGGCCAACTATGGTAAGTCGCAGCCTGGCGTTCCCAACGTTGGTACCTGGCAGTTCACCAACAGCTTTTCGGTAGCTGGTATTGGTATCGACATGTCCTATGACTTCCATGGCTACTACACTGATCCTAAGATTGGCTACGCGGATGGTCAGCTCGCGATCAAGGTTGAGCAGGCGCCAACGCCAAAGATTGAGATTCCCGTTCCCGATTCATGGGTTGATGAGCTGGGCGATACGTGGCATAAGGAAAAGGGCAGTTTTCTGCTGGGCATGCCGCTGCACCTTCGCTGGGGAGCGCGAACCGATTCGGCAATCATCGCCATGCTGCCGGCGGGCGTCATCATAAGCTATGATGCCTGGTCGCGTCACGGCGGCTTCGTCTGGCTCAGACAACCGCGCGCCAACTATCAATACGGATATGTCACCTGTCGCGACGCGCGGACCAATCAGGCATTTGGGACGTTCGCCTGATCGCGCAACAAAAAATCGCCCCACTGGCAGTCAGTGAGACGATTCTGGATAATCAACTAAGCGGAATGAGATTGTTAATCATCTATCTAGCGAAACAAAATCAATGTGAATTGGTTGAAAAATTTCTTGAGATGAAATTTTGAAGGGATGGGCCAACCCTTCATTGGTATTATAACGCTTTCTTTTGTCTTTTTAAATATGTTGCACTATATTATAACTATAAAAATTCAACACAAATAGAAACGCCCATGTCTGGACGCTTTTCTATCCCTATCTGCGTTTGCCGCCATTTTTGAGATAAAGTTCGTAGCTGGTCGTTGAATAGATTTGAGAGACAATGCTGCGTACCTTACGAGAAAATAACCGCCACATCGCGTCATCTGGCAGCTTCTCGACTTCAAATAGAGTCTTGGGACGCAAACCTTTGCCAAATTTCCACTCAATCGTACTGCCATTGATCATATATGCTCGGCGCGTCATCGTGATTTCAGACATATTACCCTTTGGCAGCGGCTTGACATCTCCCGCGTGATCCATTCGAAAACGGTACTGCCCGTCTTGAATTTGAATAGGTGGATAGATTGCCGTTCGATCGGGTGTTTCTACCGGCTGAAACATGGCCATGCGGCGGTTAGCCTGCTCATGACCGATATAGTCAACCCATTCTTTGCGCATATCCTTGATAAATTGCTTTTTCTCATTTGGATTTCGTTTAAGGTTTAGCTGGTTTGCCCGTTCGTTGTATCGATTAGCAAATTCTTTAACCCATTCCTGCTCTTCGGGGGTCAAATCACTGAGACAAAGAGCGATCGTTCGTCGGTATGGCAGAAAGTTGTCAGCCACCCATCGATCAACGTCCTCTTTATTGAAATAGGTCCGGCAGCCCAGCACCGGAGCGTTAAAATAACGGACCGAACTCATCAGGTTGCGTTTGAGAAAATCCGCGCCGACCCAGAGCTTTTCTTCCAGTTCAAACTTCTTATATGAGTACTTCTCAAATGCGACAAAGCGCCGTTTCTGCTTGTGACTGGTAACCTCAACGTACTCGCCGGAATCGATAAGTTCGCCAGTTGCCTTGTCAAAAGCCTTCAGAGTATTACCATCACGTTTGAATTCAAAATCTTCCAATGGCATATGTATCTCTCCCTCGTTTTTGATGCCTAATGAGTAGATTATACTATATTATAATGATTTTGAAACACCAATACGTGCCAAGATTGAGAAAGTACGTCTTTGATTGCTAGGGATTATTGTGGGAGTGAAGTGAAAGTAAATTTATACCACTTTGACTAACCTAACATCTAAATTCACTTCAAACTATCTATAAACTTGGTTAAGTATGGTGCTGTTTACCGCTTCATTACGGAAATATTCCGCGATGAGGCTCTTTTTGTTTACTGTAAACCGGAGAAGCTAAAGAGAATAAAAAAAGGACCCTGAGCCGTGTTTGACGACTTAAGATCCACAGAAAGATTCTCCCCAAAAAGGAATTGCTTATGTTATTCAGAACTACCAGATGAGTATGCAGGCCCCATCACCAGGCTCGGCGACACGGAGCAGCGATAGGGCTCACCCGAGGCGACGGTAAGCATGGCACATGCGGCCCGCCGGAGGGGAGACCAGAGCGCGGAGTAGAGCCGAGCCTGGCAACCAAATATTTTGACCTCTAGATCTGCTGTACGGTCCTTCCATGTGTGTCATTTTTCCAATCATTGCTTTGCTCTATGCTTCCTCTTGCCTTCTAATTTCTTTTTATACTGCTCAATGAATCTTTTATTGAAAGCATTCGGTGCAGCAAAACGGTGCGCGCGCAAGAAAGAGAGATATTGATATTGAGGTGTGTCCCGTCTCATATAATTTTGATCATTAATTACCTTTGTAAATTTCTTTGACCAATAGTCTGGATGCTCCAAAGTATGCTCACAAACCTCAAACAAGTCTCGTTGCATCTGTTTAAAACATCTTTCTACAATTTTGGCTTTCTCTTCACTTAGCACATGATGCTTTGCTAAGTGGTGAACGTTAAAGCATATTATCTTACCGTCTCTCTGTAAGATGACGCCCCACGGATATAACTGGCCACAGATGCAAGCAGTTTTGACAAGATGGTACCCTTTGTCACCCACATCAATATCAATAAGCTGCCAGCCTTCACTTTTAAAGATCTTGCTTAATCTTTTTTGTGACATTTGCCAACGATACTCGATAATGTCATTTACACTCTCCTTTCTCTTTTTTAGTCTATTTAGAAGTTCTAAATACTCCTCACTCTTATAGACTTGTTCACTAACTATAGCCATGTACTCCTTTTGAATTTTCTTTCCGTACAATGCTCTCCATTTCTTCATACTTGCTCTTCGAATTCTTTTTAACATCCTGTTTTGTCTAATTTCCTCTTTTTGCTTCTTCGGATGTTGCAGCTCCCATTCTTTTCTTTTTTTCTCTCTTTGTTTTCTAGCAAGAGCTGCCATCGCCTCTTGATAGACCTTTTGTAGATGGTTTTCATCATCGACAAACAACGGCAAGTCAGCTTGCCTAAAAGCGAGACATTTCTCATAGAGGATTTGATGACGATTTTCTTTAAACGCACCTGCGTTGACTGTTTCTTCAAAAAGATTGTCATCAAAACGTTTGCCGTGTCTATAGGCAATCAAAATCGAATCTTGATAACGATCTATCCTGTTCACACCTTTTCTTATCTCTTGAATTATTTGCAATGGAATTCCAGCTTCCAGCTCGAAATGAGTTATTCCTAACTTCTTAACCAGTCGCTTGCCGTTATGAATTTTTTTCGATTCAAGAATATATAGATACTTTACTCGCCGACCACAATCGCAGTACAAATTCTCCCCAGAGTGTCGAGAGTGACGATCATACCAAGGATCTACTTTTATATCGCTAAAGACCCAGTTTGTTTCTTCAAGAAAAGAGTATGTATAGAACCATGACTCCATCTCATATTTTTTAAAATCTGCCAAAGCCTTTAGTTGAACATCACTCATTTCATCAAACAGTTTTTTATGCTCTTGATAAGTTAAAACCGGTAATTTTCTCTGATTTCTTTTTTTTCGTTTCTTTCCCATTGCTAATTTCCCCCAATCGTCTTCAAAAGAACTTTAAGAATGAATCTCCTCATCATCAATCAATCTAAAATAAACTTTTTCCGTTCTCCCAACCAGTTAAAGAGCATAAGGGTAATCTACCACCGGCAAGCCTGTGGCCCATCAGTGATGGGGATAGGACAGTAGTATTGTTTCTTTCAATTGTGCTTCTATTTTGTTACTCAAATATCACGCGTTGGTTACAGCATGTACTGCCAAATATTACACATGGCTAAAATGATTTTTGAAAGTATCAAAGTTTCTTTTTCTAAAAATATCGAGCGCCAAGTCTGGACACCCGATATTTTAAAGTCATTTATCTTCATCGCTTTTTATTAAAGACAAGTTCCCAACATAGCTAAACAATGAATTGCCCAAGCTTGAAATCTCAAGCGCTTTATTATCTTCGGCTGCTGATAAAGATGAGGAATGCGTTCCGTCCTTTCCCACCAGCTTTTGTTCAAATAGCTGATTTGATAAGCAGTCCTCTATAACGCTTTTAATTTTCACTCGCGTTCCTAGGTCCCTACACTCTGATTCAAATTTGCTTTGCAAATCATCTAAGATCTTATTCATTCGCTCTGACCCATCACCATAAGTCTTATTAAACAGACCAAGCATCAGAATATCTACATCAGCTACTCGATTAAATACTTTTTGGATAAGCTGACTTTCATAAGCATCAAAATCATCATTGTTAAACGCCTTAATGTCATGAATAAGCATATTAGCCAAAAATTCTCTTCTCATAGGGTAGATTTCAACGCCATAGCTTTGCAAAATATCTGTCACAGTATGACTTATATACTGTTTATCGGTCTCATCAAGTTCAGCTAGTTTTTCTTTAAACGCTTCAACATCAGCTTCTGCCTTTTGAAGTTTTAGCTCAAGCCGTTCAAATTGTTCATCTGCCTTGTATTCCTCATAAGTATCCGCTGTGGCAACAATCAGTGACGTAACCAACGGAATCGATTTAATCAACATGTTGGAACCGTTTAGCGGAATACAAGATGCAATCTGAGGTGCAAAATTTTTTAAAGACTTTAGCGACAACCTTTTTAGCTTTTTTTTCGTATTTAGACACTCCTTCTATCTCTATCCCATCATCTGATCAATTTCCACTACTTGGTTAAAGATCGCTTCAAGAACCTGCACCACGATGCTGTTACCTGCCAGTTTAATCATCTTGGCATTGCTCAGCATGTTTTTATTAGAACGAACGCTGAAGTTGTTATTCTTTAAAGCATCAAACTGTTCTTCATCAAATCCCATCAGCAGGAAGCATTCACGTGGCGTTAGGTTTCTGTAGTGACGGTTCCAAGACACCAGCGGATTCTTTTCATAGGCAACGATTCCTGAGTTGGGATTTCGATCCTGCTTGGTGGTAATCGTTTTTGCGAATCTGCCCACTATTCGATCATCAATCGCCAATTTATCGTTGTTCAGATATATCTTGCGACGAGACTCGGTAAAGTTGGGCGTGCTCGTTACCGCCTCTTCATAGTAGTCTTCATTTGAGTAGTCCAGCTTTAGATAGTTTTCCAACGTTCGAACGGCTTTATCTGGCAGCTTGACCATTTCTAGATCATTGCCGAAAAAGTAGTCTCTTACCATCGTCTGACGCTTTGGAGTATCAGCCAGAACGCTCAACATGTATGTTCTTACGCGAGTCTGCGGGACGCCAAAGTTTCTGGCATCCAGCGTGTAGATCTGGTTTTCATATCCCATTGAGTTTAGTATGCTGCACCATTCGTGGAAGTTTTTGATGTTCTTCTTTGAAAGAATCTCACTGACGTTTTCCATCAATAGAAAGCGCGGCATATCCTTATCGCATTCCTCATACTCATTCAGCAGCCGGTCGATCTGCCATAGAAGAGTACTTCGGTTATGAGCATTTCTATCGATGCCGCCCTCATTGTGGTACCAGTTGCCAGCAATAGATAGATCCTGACACGGAAACGAGTAGGTCAAGATATCACCGTCTGGAAGATCCGTCGCATGAACCTTGGTAATGTCTACCAGATTATTGGTTCTGTTGATTGCTGCCAAGATTCTCTTAAGCTGAACCGTTGTCATCGCGCCCAGTCCCTTTTCAGTCATTGGCGTCTTGCCATCACTCGACAAGGTAAAACGACTCAGCTGTTTGATCAGACTTTCCTTAGTGTGATGACGATAAGGGCTTAGATCCTGTTTGCCATTATGAATAATGTCATAGGCATAAATGGCACCGATCTCCCAATCCGCTGTTGCAACCGTTTGGAAATCAGCATGAATGTTTTTCATCGCTTGGGCTTGCGCACCGATTCCACTAAACGTTTCAATCAGTTTTAAAATGTTTTTTCTTCTCCTTTCTGGTTGTCCTTGACCAGCTCCATGTAAAAAGGTCCTTCTCTAAGCCTGCCGACGCGCAGCTTGACGTTACCGACGTTTTCAACCGTAAAAAGAGTATCAGCACTTATCTGCAGCTTTTGAGCAATCAATTCCTTCATGTTTACGTCATGGAATCTAAGCGATCGACCAAATTTGCTTTCAGTATCAGCTTCTATCACTCGGCTTGCAGTATTAAGCTCGAATACTTGATGAGGGGGCAGAACAGCACCATATTCCTTAACCCCATCTAAGCTGAGATACGGGATATCATCATTGATCGGGGCCCGCTCTGGTGCGACTTCCTTACGAATGATTGGGATATCAATGTATTCATCATATCGGTAGTATGGCAGATTTTGCCACTGTACCCCCGCTCCAAAGCTTGACTCGCTTTCCCCCTCGATCGGTTTCTCTTCATGAACATCATTCTGCTCTCCAAAATGATTCTCAGTCGATGAAGAATCTTCAGTCTGGGCCGTCTCTACCAAAGGGATCACCTTTTCTATCTGCTCATCAAGACATGACATTGATTGTGATGCGGCCATCTGAAAAACCGCGTCTAGATTGTTGTCGGCAACCGTCATAATCTCTCTCTGCTCAAAAAAGCCGTTGAACGAGAAATTTGCTGACCCGACGTAGCCAATGCGATCTCTTGAGTTATAGAATTCCATTACCTTTTGATGGATCATCGGCTTATCGGTGACATAGCACACCTTGGCAACCCCTTTTTGCGTAATGAACTGATAATACTCATGATCCCTAATTGAGACGCCTTGCCGAGCCATTCCAAGATACAGTTCAATATTAAGATTGGGAAAGTCGCTCAATACCTTTTTGATAAAATCACCAGAGCTATAGCCGGTTATTACCCGTAGACAATCAAACTCATCAGCATTGGCCTGCATGATTCTCTCATATAGGTCATTTACTATCAGAGTCATTTGTTCTCACCGCTGGCTTTTTTAAACAGGTCTTCTACATAAGCCTCAATGCCGCCTTCTACCAGCTCTGGAGACGTTGTCATCAAGCGTGCCGTATTAAGCTTCATAACTCGTCTAAACAGGTTTCGGTCTTGGTAGTCCTTGTACTTTTTCATGATTTCATGATAAACGTCAACATAGTATCCAATGCCTGGACGCTCAATCAATCCTTGAATCGTATCAGTCGTATTGTTTTTGATCAACTCATACGTTGCTTCCTCGCTGCCATCCCAACAAATATGGATATACCACCAGATGACCTTGAGCCATGTTCTTCTAGAAATCTTGAAGTAGTGATCTGGATTGTCTCCCCATCGTGAATGCACAACGTCTGGAATAACTCGCACCGAAAGCCAGTTCCAAAAATCATTGTTGGATGCCTCACGATTATTAAAACCTACATTCTCGTTAAGAATCTCATGCAGTTTGAATCCATAGGCGACGTCAAAGTCATAGTCCAGTTTTTCTGCGGTGTCAAAGCCGTGCTCTTCAAACACCTCATCACGCGCGTCTATCAGTTGTTTTCTTAGTGCCTCCCACTCAGCTGCTTGAGGATCGTCCTCAAAGCCAATTGGTACAACATTCTGATCTTTAACGATTAAGCGCTCATAATCATTTTTAGCCTGCGCCTGTCCATAGTTTACGTCATTCCATCTAATACTCATCTTACACATTCTATCCTTTTCTGTTCAGCTTCTCCAAGCCTTGTTGAAGCGAGTTGAATACGCTGCTTATGCTGAGGTCTTGAATATCCACTTCAAAGGTATCCTGCCAGTATCCAACTATCTGCAGTATCGATCCATCCTCCGCAATATCAAACGACCATGAATCGCCTTCCATATTGTTCATTTCTAAAACGGTTTGATAGATGATCATGGCCATTGCCTGTGCTACGATGCTGTTCATCAGTGCTTTCCCCAGGCCTGCTTTCTTGCCATAGCTATCACTGAGCTGCTTGAACAATGGGTGACTCTTATTCAGCTCAACCTCAACGCTGGCCGGACTGAATGGATCAACAACCGGGTCATCCCAGTGCTTGCGCAATTGCCATAATGGCCCACCTGGAATGCTTGACTCCGTAATTGGGAATGTCGAACCAGTGCCATCAATGACAAGCTTGGTCTCGAAGATGTTGTCACTTAGTCGCATGCCAATCTCATCAGCTTGAAAGGGATGCTTTTTCTCAACCGATGCCAAGTAGAAGAAGAATTCCAGTTTGATAACGCCACGAAGCACGTCTTTTGGGAAATGGTGTCTGAATGTCAAGACTTGTCCCTCCGGAGTGTCTTTGATGGTTGCTTTTAACGGTATCGTTTCTTGAAACATTGCCTCACGAGAATTGATATGCGCGGCTATTCCGATTTGATTGGCTGAATCGGTAATGGCGGATGAGCCAAACAATGCACTGGGATTGCCAATTTGGAACTCTTGAACGTAATCAAGATCATATTCTTCTGGAAGCCATCCTTTTTCAATCTCATTAAGCTCGATTTTTTCTTCAGCTTCCTCATCAATTGGAAGCTGAATCATCTCACCCAGCTCGTTTTTATACTCTAGCGAGGGAATGCCTGCTCTGATGTCGGCATTTCGCTTACTGCAGTATTTCTCATCTATTTTTCTATAAAGGTCAATCTTGGGCATAGATTTTCTCCTTAGTCGTTTTGTTTGATTATCAGTTCTGGCTGATATTCATTAGACGACAGGCTTAGCTTTAGTCGTCCCGTAATTTCTGATCGTTCATTGTTAGAGTTGGTTAAGCTGAATCTGGCTCGTGAACTGGCGATGGACACGTTGACTTCAGTCTCATCAATCTCGACCTTATCGATTTCGACAGGAAAGTCCAACGTAGCCAGATCCTTGGTCCATTCTTTAAAACTCATTGCGCTTTTTCCTTGAGTAGAGATCTTGATATCTACGTCTGCCGATCTCTTAAATCTAGCAACAAAGTCAATGAACAAGCTGCCGTCTTCATCCATGCCAGTATTTTTAATAGTGATTGAGGAGGCATGTTCGTGCTTTTGACCACCGTCTGAAGGAGGTTTGGGACGACTTCGACCGGCTTTTCCAAAATTATTTGGTGGTAAAAGGCCCGCATATTCATGAGCTAGTTTTTCAGAAACAAGCGAAACTTGTCTGTCTTCATCTGATCCAGCTGCATTGGCTAATGCTCGTGCAGTCTCTCTCTTGATTCTGTCTACCAGTGTAATGTTCTGTTGGCCGCGTTGGTCAAACCAGTCGGCATGATCAGCTTTTTCACCAAAACGAAGGTACTGCTCCAAAGTATCGTATTTATCAGTACGATACTTTTCATAGATCTTTCCATTGGAATTTGGTACGAAAAAGGCAATTAGACATTGATCGTCTGCAATTTTTGCACCCTTGCTCCACTTATCGTCAAAGTCATATCTTACAATCATCCCTGGCTTGCGGGCAAAAGCTACCAGTTTAAATGATTCTTCAGTCTGATCATCAGCATCTTCGATATATTGACGATACGTAAATCCATTGCTGGTTACCGCATCAGAAAGGTTCTTAATCACAAAGGCAACGCGACCGGCATTGGTTTTATTGTCCTTCATGCCGCTTCTAGGAAGTCTGATATCCTCGACTTTAATATCATCGCTGGCATTCCCTGTCAGAGCCGCCGTGTACAGATCACGCAACAGACCAAATGGCTGCTCTACTTCTGGATATCCAACCAACTCTCCGTTAACCTTACAGCACAGATCAGCATTACCGGTTCCTTTCGAGTACTCGTCATTTAAGATTCTTGGCGCATACCATCTTTGGATAGCAGTAGTCAATGCACGTTCGCGGTTCCTCCCCCAAGGATTGCTGCTGGTCTGTTCAAATTCCTTTAAGTATGGAATTATGATCGTCGTTCCAGTATCATCTGCTCCATATGGCTTCAAGCCGAAAATGTCCAGAAACTTCTCAATCTGCTTATGATCAGTAATAGGATAGAAGTCGTCCTTGTCACTCTCGCGTTGCTCTCCCCACCAGGCTATGCCACGCCTGCTGTCAGTCAACAGTCTCTTTTCTGAGCGAGGGTCTTCGATCAATGAGGCGATCAGTCTTTCCTCATAACCTTGTTCTGCTTTAATGCGCGTGTAGTAGATTACGATGCCGCAGCCGATTCTAAAATAGCTGGTTTTGCCTAATCCCCAGCTTCCCCCAGCACCATTAGCTTCTTGATTTTTCCCAAGTCCAAATACCAGTTTGAAAAAATTGCTTTTCGTCAGCTCATCGGGACGATTCAAATCATATTGGCCATTAAGACCAACCGTATTTCGGTCACTGATGGAAAGAAACTCAGCTTCATCAGTATAGGCACGGTTTAGATTATCAGAAATCCTTTCAAATTCTGGGTTTAACCGATAAGTATCAAATTTTCCTGTTCGGTAGTCTACAAAAATATGATCTACACCGGCTTTTGATGCATCAAGAGCATTCTGAAGCGATTCACGCACAATAATATCCATAATCGAAAAATCAGTGTTTTGCAGCGATCTTAAAATAGCATCCCCCGATTGATTCATATCAAAAAGGTTATCCGAAGCTTCTCTAATTTTCATTTTCTATTCTTCTCCACTTGTTTCCTCATCTACTTCAGTCCCTGAATTCAAAGGCTGATCGTAGTCTTTAATAGTAACGGCACGATACTTTACCACACTCTTGTTTGCAACCCGTCTTTCACTCTCTGGAAGCCAGATGTTGAGGCCTATCAAGTCATATGGCGTATTCAGATCTCGACGTTCTTTTGATTTTTTGTCTGCTTTCGAGTTCTTATCAATACGATATATAAGGAGTTGTGGGATGTTACTCATACCTTTTTGACGGCGATATCTGGTGATTGCTCCCATGTTGGATTTTTTAACTGATTCTGGTGCATCATTGGCATCTGGAATGTCTGCAAGCAGATCGCTTGGCGAACGCAGAGCATGAATGTCAATGATATCATCAGTGCTCTTGTCGGTCTTTGAACGCCGAACTGCATCAACAGTCTTGCCATTGACGTTCCACTCGTCCTTACTTGCTTTTCGAACCCCTTTTTTTCCTCGACCAGCAAGGATAACATTCCAGTTTGGGAAGTTTTCACCGTTTTCAGACAGCCATTCAATAATATGAGGCATTGAAGCAAGCTGTTTATCCAACTCAACACCTTGATAGCTTCCCAAGTACTCCTTAACCTTCTGATTCTTTACTCCTCTCCAGATCATATGAGCACCATTTGCCTCATATTCTCCGAGTTCTTCTAAAAAGGTCTTAGTATTTTCTAGGTTGGTTTCCATGCTCTTTTCTTTGTTCTTATACAGAATGATCTGGTGATTCAGTCCCTCAAAGTTAAAAACAGTTGGCCTTGATTCCTGCATCTTGTTGTTGGCCGTGATCCGCACGTTAACGTAGCTCGGGCTTTGCAGAATTCTTGGTGCTGATTGAGTTGGCGTGAGGTCCGTATCGGCATATTCCTTCAGCTTCTCTCGCATGTCTTCATTCATTTCTGTCAGGAATTCATATCTTTCCTCGGCCTCTTGATCCATCCAGATCCTTGGCATCAACTCATATCCTTGCCGATAGCCGAACCAACGTGCCATCTGCATCAATGTATCTGCCTGGTTGGTTCGACGCAAAAAGAAGGTGGAGACCAAGCCCTCGATCGTCAGCCCACGAGAAAGGGTATTACCGCCAATAACGATAAACGCTGGAGCTTTCTTACACTTCTTCAGTTGATTTCCGTCTGGATATATAAGTCTGATATGTTCGTCACTCAGATCATTGAAGCTGCTGTTGTCAATGCATAGGTGAATGCCACTGCCATAGACGTTCTCACCCTCATCGGTCATTTTAATATGATGAACAAACTCGCCATTCGGAATAGACAGTAGACTGATCAGCTCATCCTTGACTGCATCCCATTTTGGATAGTCTTTGACAGCACCCGAATAATCAGTCATCACCTTCTCAAAAGTTTCTTTTGAGAGCTCATCTCGACCCAATTTGTACTCTTCACGGAACTTTTTTAGAACGTGTTTGGGATCCTCTTGATACTTTTGCTGAAGTTCCTTTAAATAGCGCTGAACTGATTTTTCAACAAGACTATGTGCCTGCTTATGGAAATCAGTATGGATCATCATCGAGATTGGCTTCTTATAATCTTGAGATCGCATAGCAGCCATTGCAATCAAAAACCAGTCAATCGCCTTTCGCATGCTTTCTGGTGCCTTGAATGCTGCTCCATCACGTTGAGCCTCTTGGATCTCTTTGCTTTCTTTCTGTGGGATCTCATTGACGATATCCTGCATTCCCCTTTGATAGTCAGGATCGCCCAAGCCGAAAATCTGCGTTGGTCCAATATAGTTTTCGCCCGGCTCAAGCAATGATATGAAGTTCTCAGGATAAAGAGTATGTTTTCCCGATTCATTCAATACATTGGCAAAAGGCGTCGCAGTATAGGCAACGTAATTCATTGCGCCAAAGTTGTCGTCCTCTACAATATTGAGGATCCATTTATTGATACTCGTCCGCTCATCGCTGTTGACATCACGCGTATTGATGCTTGCTTGATCCGCTTCATCGTCAATAAACAGAACCTTCATCTGTTTCTGCTTGTTATGATCTCGTTTCAGCCAGTTATATAACGACTCAATCCGAGAAACGTTTTTTAACGACACTATCAGATACTTCTCTTTTGAATCAGGCTTCAGTTTCAGCTCATCAGTAGCGAATCCTCTTCTGATCGATGGATTTTCAAGATTGTTCCAATGATTGTCACCTTGACCATCTGCCTGCAGGTCATTGAAGATTCGCTTTGCATTTTGCTGGCGCAGATTCTCAATCATTCCTGACAAAACGATAAACATGTTGAAGCCATTGTCAGCCGCCATTGCAATCAGTGCGCTGATATTTGCCGTTTTTCCAGACTGAATATTCCCAACTACCAATCCCTTGTGTGGACCGGTTTCGGCATCCATGGTCAGATACTTTAACGTATTGAATGCCGATTCTTCAATATTTTCAACCGATTTGTCAGACCAATGATCTTGATTGACCAGCTTGTTCCTGTATCGCCTCCAGCTGCTATAATCACCGGTTGGCTTTACAGCAGTATTATTAATGCCATCACCAAAAACCGTTACTTTCGAAACACTAGTCCTCTCTATTTGATCATTGACTAAATCTGTATACTCCTCATACGTCAAAGAACTATCATTAAGTGATTCCCATATAATTTTGGCAGCTTGATAATCAGACTCAGATAACATATCTTTCCAACTTGTCTTCTTTTGCTTAACATAGTAATTCTGAATAACATCTAGCTTTGTTATAAGCATATGCATCCCCCAAGACTCAAACAAATTTTTATTATTGAAAACTCGAATCAATACGTTTGTCTCATCCGTACTTCATGAATACAATTATACTCTACCTCCCCTTCCTTAATGCACACTTGCTGAAAATATATGTTATAATTATTATTACCGTAGTCAACGCATTGGGTTCATTTGGTCATGACCCAACTGACTACCTTTTTGCATAGGGCAGCTTCACGGCTGTCCTTTTAATTTTCATCTAAAAAATCCGAGCACAGGTCTGCACCCATGGCTCGGATTTTATTTATCATCAGTATCTTGTGAATTCTGCTTTGCTCTGACGTGCCACATGATCAACTCGGCATAATACTCTGGATTCTTCAGCACTTTTTTAGACCAAAAGCGAAGAACGGTCCACCCCTTCTCTTCTAGCTTGGCATTGACCTCTTGATCGTGCTTCATATTATGCTCGATCTTAGGAATCCAGTAGTCACGGTTTCTCTTAATGTGATTGCGATAGTTTTCCCAATCATAGCCATGCCAGAACTCCCCATCGATAAAGACGGCGATTTTGTATTTGGTAATTGCGATATCCGGCTTTCCAGGCAGCTCTTTATAGTTTTTACGATAGTGGATGCCATTGTCCCAGAGAATCTTACGAATAACGACTTCATCCTTGCCCTCAGTCACATGGACCTTTGACATGCGTTTGCGAGTTTCTTGGTCAGTATCGAACTTATACTTCATCACTATCGCCGCCTTTTGCATTGTATAGGATTCTCACATACCTAATAAGATCACTATTCATTGATAAAACTGTTCAAAACGTCGACCATGTTAAGACGATTCAAGTATATCTTAACGTCTTCCAGCTGCATTGATCCTTCTGGAAGCCATGATGGATTGATCTGGACATGAATCTGTGTATCTGTTTTGCCTTCATATGGCATAATCAATGCATCGTAGGTTTTAGCGGCACGATTGGCAAACAGAAAATGATAGACCAGCTGTTTATGGTTCAATTCATTCAACTTTGAGTAATATTTTGCATCAAAGATATACTGACAGTTATGCCTGTGATCGAGATGATACATATCAGGCGCCAATGATCTTTCACCATGCTTTAGGTCGTAGCCATGTTCAGTTAGCTTGGAAAAAGATCGATTGAACGTGCGAGAGCGATCGTACAGCATCTCATCATGCTCCTCATCAATTCCCTCAAAATGCAGTTCAAGATACTTACGTACTGCCGTCTCCCAAAGGCTTGAGTATGAATGATCCTTAAAAGACATGGCATCCCTTGCCTTATCGTTTACTCTTTCAAAGAATACTATCAGATTGTTTACCAAGTCCTTGTCAATGTCTTTGAATATGGTTGCTTGAACTTGATAGAGTTGATTTATAACAGCCTGTACATTGTTTAAAATATTTTGATCTACGCCCCGCATTGCAATGCGAGAGTTGTCTGGCAAAGGAATCAACTCATCAAAAAGACGCTTAGTGTAGTTGATGGCAAAAACCATACATTGGGTAATCAGCGTTTCGAGATCTTGATTCTTTGAAACATAGAAAGGCGCAAAGATTAGATTGCCGCCACCAATAAGCTTGCTTGATCGCCGGATCGTCTCCTTCCACGAAATACGTCCTTGATAACCTTCATGAACAAGCTTTCGTCTTTCTTTATAGAGACCATAGATACTGAAATAATCATAGATTCTGTAGAAGGCTTCTAAGGCAAAGTCACTTTCAATATCACTGTCTTTTCGATATTCAGAAAATTCAGAGCTTCGATAGAATTTTGTGATCGTCTGCATGATCTTCCTAACATGACCAAGCTGCTGACCATAACTCAACCGCTTAAAATCACTGGTTCTCATATAATGCTTAGGGATGGACACCAATAGTCGATCCCCTCTTCGTACAAAGCCAACGAAGCCACACATCAGAACTGATCTACCTTCTTCTAAGTCATTCAGCTGACTGTAGTCCCTGCCTTTAAGACCATAAAAACGAATCAGTCTTTCTGAAATTGGCTGTCCATCTTGAACTACGTCAATCTTAATCTTCGGCTCATTCATTTCCATCTGCATCATCGCTCTCATCTAATGAATCATTTGAAGCGCTGCCTTTAAGTTTTTCAATAAACTTGTTGGAAAATACCATCTTTTGGCCAAATGAATCATACAGATCTGCAAAACTTGCAATCTTAGAGTCAAAAAGAGATCTTGCTCCGCCATTCATTCTTCTGGCTACTATATCAACGTCTTCCCAAAGATACTGAAGCAGCTTATCCTTAACCAGTTCTTCTGGATTCATTTGACTATGGCCAAACTTGATAAAATAAGGACCAATCTGTTTATCTTCAGTCAAACCAAGATCTCGCGTTATGAAGTCATTCAAGGTCGTGTAAAGCTTGTACCAGCTAACTGTCATGTCGGACGAGATTTCTATATCTGGATTATTCTCAAAACTTGCCTCATCTACCTTAGGCGACACGTATTCCCAGGTAAATCGACGCTTAAAAGCAGTATCCATGGCAAAGACGTTTTGATCACTGGTATTGACGGTACCAACAATGAATAGATTTTCTGGCAAATAGACGCTGCAGCTGTTCGGATCAGTAGCTCCATCAGCATCTGACAGAATAGCATTCTGCGCAATCAGCCCGTTGTTGATGGTATATTCACTGCGGCCATCCTCATCACGATCAAGCAGCTGGAAAATATCACCAAACACGGCTGCAACATTGGCTCGACTCATTTCCTCAAGAATTAAAAACGTTGGTCGCATTGGATAGCTAATGGCATGCTTAAGTGCACTTGTAAATACTCCTGGAGTAAATTCATAGGTAACTCGCTCTTGCTCTACTTTAGGCAAGAGTTGGCCTACAAAGTCAGAATAAGAATATTCGGGATGAAGCGTTGCTCTAAAAACGTCTGGACTGCCTTGTTTGGAAGAATAGTCCGCAATGTAGTCGTGCTTGATCTTTTCACTTACACGATATGACTTACCGGTACCAGGAGCCCCGTAGTAGATTATGTTATGGCCACCCTTGAATGCTGGCTCATCGTTCTTATACTTTGTTGAGTCAACAAAAGTATTGATAGTCTTGCCTACCCGCATGGCAAATTCTTTAGTTAATCCATCTGATTCCCTTTTTCTTATGATAAAGGTATCGTATTCGATCTTTTCTTCTCTTTTCAAGACTACAAAAAGATCTTCAGGTTCAAAGAGAGTTCGATATAATACAAACCCTTCTGAAGACTGTGTTGGATTTCCCAACTCAATCTGCCTGTCGTCACCGTGCTTCGACATTTTAACTGAAGCCGTTACAGTTGCAATTCCCTGCTCATTGTAATCAAACGAAGCGTCTGCAGATATTGCATCAATGTTCTTCTTAAAAATATGGAATGGGACCTGCAGAATATAGAATGACTTTAGGTTGTTGTTTCCATCTTTTGAACTATAGTTTGAGATGTCAATATATGGAAACATATCACGCGATGGTCCAGTTATGGCAATGTGCGTCTGCTTGGACTTCTTGTTCGCCCTAATAATATTGGTAGCAGCCATTGGCTTAATCATTACGGCATCATAGTCTTGTCCTAGATCAATACCACACTGCTTCTTTACTATGCTTGCAACTTTTCCCAACAATTCATTAAAATCATTCATCTGCAATCTTCCATTCTTTTTTCTAATAAACGTACTTGATAATACGACTTCCAATCTCTCGAGCCAGCAGTGGCGGCACACTATTGCCAATCTGCTGATACGTCTTGGTCAGACTTCCTTGGAAAAAGAAATCATCAGGATATGACTGAACTCTTGCTGCTTCTCTAGGCGTCAATCCTCGCGCCTGTGAAGGATGGATGTACATATTGCAGTCAAACTTCATATGAGCCGTGATTGTTTTGCATATCCGATCAGGAATCAGCTTAAAATACTTATCCTTAAAGATGTCGTTTCTTGATTGATAAGGCATGATATCAGCGATTCTTGAACTATCCGATCGATCTCCAGGAATCATCCGACCATAGATTTCAATATCTCTGTCATTATTGTATCTTGCCTTGTGATTGAAAACGAGATCATTTTTCATTCCCTCATTGATCTTTTCGATATAGGAATTTTCTTTAGGAATCGAATTGTCAATCAGATAACCGATCTTATCATTCTCCAGCTTTGTATTGTTTTTCACTCTGGATGCCTCCAACGGCTTTAAGCCATATAGAGCAGCTGATAATGGCGTATATTCATCACTGGCGTCGCTCATGATCGATTTGATGACTTTATCTGCGCTGATGTTATTCTTTTCAGCAATATCTTCTCTGATTCCTACGTAAATAAGCCGTTCTCTGTTTTGTGGAACTCCATAGTCTTTAGCATTGAATATCTTGAAGGAGATATCGTAATGGGCACCCGAAGAATTGAAATCCTCTACTACTTGGTTCGCAACCTTCAGCATCCCCTTAACGTTTTCCATGATAAATATTTTCGGCTTTAAATGACGAACGCTCTCAACATAGTATTTGTAAAGCTTGTTTCTTGGGTCATCAATAAGTCGTTGTCTGTTTGCCTCAGAAAATCCTTGGCATGGAGGACCGCCAGCAATAACATCAACCGATTCTGAAACGTATTCGTCGATATTGGATGCTATCGACTCAATTCCTCCCATGGTAATGTTGCGCCCCTCTATTTCTGGATGGTTAAAAGAATACGTTTGAAGGGCCGCCTTCTCAATATCATTAGCAAAAACAACCCTAAAGCCTGACTGAATCAAGCCAAGCGAAAGGCCACCCGATCCACAAAAAAGGTCCACCAAAGTCGGTTTGCTGAGTTGCTCTAGAGTTGACGATGCATATTCACGATAGCTCTTAGAATATTTTCCAAGGTACTTATCACGAAAGAGATCTTCAGATGTGATATTTCCAAGAGCAGCTATCAGATCATCATAGGTACTTTTCCCTAAAAAAGTCTTCAATGCAGCTTCATCTCGCTCTGGAGTCGTTAACCCCAGTTTCTCAAGATTCTCAGCAACATTAGCATTTTCATTATTTGCTGGATAGCGGAGCCGAATGGTACGAATAAGATTGTTGACCATATCTTTTATATCCGCTTTCGTCAAAACATCTGGATTAAAAAGGTTGCTGTCAAATCTCTTTACATTACTTGTTGAAGTCATAGCCACCATCCTTTAAGAAACGATTTATTGATTGTGCTACGGCATATGACACATTGACTGAAACCGCATTGCCAAACTGCCTATAGAGCTGCGTATCAGAAACAACGTATTTCCAGTCACTTGGGAATCCTTGCAGCTTACGGCACTCATTTGGTGTAAGCCGTCTTACCGATGAAATCGGACGTTCCGTAGTATCTTCAAACCGACTGCGGTTCTTTTCATCTCGATAATAGTTGTCTTGATTGGCACGATGCATCTTGTGCATGGTAGCAGTCAATGGTCGTGCGATATCAAGATCAATTTCTGATTTTGAGTAGTATCCGCCACTGCCGCTCGAAAGGATCGTAGGCAGCATCTTTTCCGAAATAAAGTACTTTTTGTCGACATCCTCATCAAGAATATCGTAAACCGTTTCGTCCAGTTGCTTTCCTTCTGGGTATTCATAGTTAAAGGCGTAGTCACCGAAATAATCATGCCGAAAAGCAACCACAAAAACGCGCCTTCTGGTCTGAGGAAGCCCAAAATCTTTTGTATCAAGGATCTTTGCGTGTACAACGTATCCTAGTTTTTCCAGAATACCCTTCATCTTTTTGAAGGTCTTTCCCTTGTCATGTGTCAAAAGATTTTTAACGTTTTCCAATACCAAAATCTTCGGCTTTTCTTCATGAAGCTCAATGATTTGCTGAATGGTAAAGAACAGCGTACCTCGATCGTCATCAAATCCCTTTTGCTTTCCCATTAAACTAAAAGGCTGACATGGGAAACCGCCGATCAGCACATCACTTTGCGGCACTTCATCATACATCTCAGTGATATCGCCCTCGACAATTTTAGAGCTGACATTGGCTTTATAAATCTGAACCGCATTTTTGTCTAAATCATTCGCCCATTGAACGTCATAGCCTGAATAGACAAAGCCAAGGTCAAGACCACCAATTCCAGAAAAAAGGCTTGATACCGTTAGTCCATTGCTTTTGCTAGTCTTTCTTTCCAACTTTTTCTCCTCCCACATATTCCATAATGTCTCCAATATCGCAATTGAATCGTTCGCAAAGCTTTGCCAGTGTCTCCATGCTGACATTTTCATTTTTGCTGAGTTTTGCCAAGCAGCTGTTGCTTATTCCGATACTGTCTCGTAATTGAGTCTTGTTTAATCCTTCTTCAAAAGCTTTTCGCCACATCTTCTTGTAAGAAAAGTCCACGATCTCTCACCACCAATATTCTGCTTAAAAAGAATTTATTTCTATAATAACAGAATCCATTAGAAATTATAAGAGCATACGTTCGATAATCGTTAGAATTTAATAGAATACTCCTTCATACTAATTTTTTATGATATATAATCATGACTTTTAACAATGTTTTTCTAAATTTATAATCTATTTCTCTCGAATTGGTATGATTACCATCATTGATTAATTCATCTAGGTTATACCCTCGAAAAATATTACCGGTATACTTTTATGCTACGATGCAAGCACACATTATATAGTATGTCAATGGTTGTAACATTTTGTGTTAACAATATAAAATGCTATATGCTGTAGAAACACCTGTTCACCACACAATATGTGGTGGGCATTTGGATTCCTACTAAAATCAAATAAGAGAGGTAAACTATGAAAGAGTATAGCTACATTCTTAATAAAATATGTAGTTTTATCGTCTTATCAGATAGCGCAAAAGAAGCAATCAAAACGCATTACCTTGCTATTAGTAAGCTATTGGCAAATTCAAATCTAATTGACTGTCCTACAAATATTAAACCACAAGGATCATACAATCTCGGAACTGCCATTCGTCCATTAAACGGCTCTGATGATTACGATATCGATTTAGTTGTCATTTTGATGTACAAATATCAACCTCAGTATGTTAAGGAATCTATTGGAAAGATTATCGAAGAAAGTAAAACTTATCATAACAAGCTTTTACCTGAGAAAAGGAGGGCTTGGACTATTGAATATGCCAATTCGCATGTTGATGTTGTCCCTGCAATAGCCGGTAAATTTTCAGATGATAACTCGGATATTTTAATTACTGATAAAAGCGATGAGAATATTTATACCTTTCTAGAAAGCAGCCCTTTTAAATTTAAAGACTGGTTTGAAAAAAAGGGAATGGGTATCTACCAAGAGAATACGATAGAAAAACGAAGTACTTTTTCAAAAATTGAACAACCTAAAGAATACAATCAATACACCATCTTACAAAAGGTAGTTCAGCTGTTAAAATTTCATCGAAATAAAATGTTTGAGGATAGGGACCAAGAAATAAAGCCAATATCCATGGTCATTACTATTCTTGCAGGTAAAGCCTATAGAGGACAAAAAGATTTGTCTATTGCATTATTGGAAGTAGTAAATAATTTACGCTCTCAGATGGACTATGACCTCTATGGCACTCCTCATATTTTTAATCCAATAAATCACGAAGAAGACTTTGCTGATAAATGGAATGACCATCCCGAAAGAAAGAAGGCATTTTTTGAATGGTTAGATACCCTTGAAAAAGACTTCGGTACCATTGAAAAGCAATCTCGTCTTGAATTTTCTAATACCTTATCCCAAATTTTCGGAACTGACAGGATCAAAAATGCATATAACGCGCTTGGACGTATTAATCAACAACTCCAAAAAGAAGGACAGGTTTCGATAAATCATGATGGAGTATTTGAAGGAGGAACTAATGACAAAACAGCAAGGCCACATACGTTTTGGGGTGACTGCAAGAAGAAACCATCCAATTAAAATCAGATATTTCAAACATCTAAATAAAATGTTTCCAGATAATCGAAACCATATTAATGCAAAAGGAGACTTCTTCGTATATGCACAATTAAGAGCCAATAGCAAAGGCTCAAAGTATTCGGTTGTATTTATTTCCAAAGGATGGAGCATATCCGTTAGGGTCTATAGTCCTTTTTTTCAAAAAGGAGATCTCCTCAAAATTCCACACATTTTTGTAAGCAAGTCAAATTCAGAGCATGGTTATGTTTCACTATGCCTATACAAAAATAATTTTGGCCATGCCGAATTCAGATTTGGGGACAGACTAGATACTACGATCATAGCCTGGACAAAAGAATGGCTTTATTTTTACGAAATATTTTTAATTACTGGGAGATGGTATGGAAATGGTGAGCATCCACAATAACAAAAATAATCTAAGAGAGGTAAAGACTTATAAATTTATAGCTCTCCAAACTAAACCTCTCATAGCAACAATTTCATTAGCATCCATGATTTACTATTTTTTTCGAAACGTTTCAAAAGTCACTCTCAACTTTCTTGGTATTGACTATAAGATACCAATGCATCCTTGGTTTATTAGGCTCTTTCTCTCTCTAATCCTATCCTATTACGCAATACGCATTATCTTTAAAATCCTCGGAAAAGAAAGATTATTGCTCCCAAATATGTATTACTTAGTACCCTCATTTATCATTAAGCTTGCAGCTGCGATAGGTTATTGTCATAAGGGGAGCGCAGCCAATATTCCAACTTGGCAATATATTGATTACCTATATAATAATTGGGCCAGATTATCCATTGACATTCCAGAAGTAATAGATGCCAGTAAAGATACTTCAATCAAAGTATCAGAAATAAAGAGTGATGCTGAGGATGACAAAATCCTTTCAATTATTATTTCCGATACCTATCCTATAAATTTGAACACATTACCTTCAACTGTCAAAAAACATAGCTATGTTGTCTTGCAAACTATGATCAATGGCAAAGTTAACCTAGGAAGACGAGCCTATAATCCAGAATTAGTCAAAATTTTCATAGATCAAGTAAATAAATCCAAGGAAAATGGCATTACAACAATTCAACTGTTGTCTAACACCAACCCTAAACACATTAATGAAATAATGAGGGAAGTCTTTTGCAATGCTGGGCGCAGTCATATAAAACACCTTGTAGTATATGAAAATCCTAGAGAGAATAATTATGATTTTACAAAACCCCACAATATTTTCTAAATCATCCTACTACACGTTTGAAAAATTCTAAAATCGTAAATTTATTGAAAAAATACCGAGCAGAAATAGCTAAAGAGACTATTTCCGTTCGGTATTTTGTTATTAATTCAATTCATCCAAGAAACTCGTGCCGTGCAGGGCCTTGAGATGGAAGTTATCCAAGATCGTAGCGCCAAGATCGGCATACGTTGAGCGAACGCCGAGGCTGCCGGACGTCTGCATCTTTGGCGACCAGGCCAGCAGCGGTACTTCCTCGCGCGTGTGGTCCGTACCCTTGAAGCATGGATCATTGCCGTGGTCAGCCGTGATCAGCAACAGATCGTCGGGACGCAGCGCATTCAGAACATGGCCCAGACGCTGATCAAAGTCCATCAGCGCTTGGCCAAAGCCCTTTGGATCGCGGCGGTGGCCATACATGGTGTCAAAGTCAACCAGGTTCGTGAAACAGAAACCAGTGAAGTCCTTCTCCAGCACCTCGTCCACGTGATCCATCCCGTCCATGTTGCTTTCGTTATGGTAGGCCTGATCGATGCCGCGACCAGAGAAGATGTCGTTGGTCTTGCCAATAGCAATCACCTCGTAGCCCGCCTCGTGCAACAGGTCCAGATCCGTCTTGCCGGTTGGTTCCAAGCTGAAGTCATGTCGGTTGGCCGTCCGCGTGAAGTGATCCTTGTCCGGTCCCACGAAAGGCCGCGCGATGACCCGACCGACGATGTATTCCGGTCCGTTTACAAGCGTCCGCGCGTAACGGCAGATGTCATACAGCTCTTCCAGAGGGATGACGTCCTCATGCGCCGCGATCTGCATCACGGAATCGCCGGAAGTGTAGATGATCAGCTCGCCAGTGTCCATTTGACGCTCGCCATAGTCGTGAATAACCTGCGTGCCGGAGTATGGCTTATTGACGATTACCGGGCGACCCGAGTACTGCTCAATCTTTTTGATAATCTCATCTGGAAAGCCATCAGGGAACGTCGACAGCTCTTTTTCAACGGGCAGGCCCATCATTTCCCAGTGACCGTCCATACTGTCCTTGCCGGCGGAAATCTCATCCATACGGCCATACCATCCCAGCGGCTTATCAGCAGCGGGGATACCTTCGATTGGCTCCACGCGCAGATTGCTCAGACCCAGCTTAGCCAGGTTAGGCAGCTTTAGCACACCTTGCCAGGCATGACCAAGATCGCCCAACGTGTCGGCACCCTCGTCATCAAACTTGGCCGCGTCAGGCGCATTGCCCGTCCCAACCGAGTCCAGCACGATAGCAAAAACGCGTTTGAATTTTGGCTCCGTCATTACTTGTCACCGTCCTTGCCGGCACCACCTTCATTATCGGCCTCACCACTGGCCCAAACCTTCGTAGCGTACAGCGAGTTGAACAGCAGCGCAAACTGAAGCGCAATCTGCGACAGGCTGGCACCCAGTGAGCCGATGTGGTTGGTCCCCATCATCGTTTGAACGGCTAAGATGCCCCAGTAGATGATGTTGGCACCGTTGACGATGATCCACAGCGACCAGTTTTCTTGGTACTTCATAATGTAGAGCAGCTGTGCAATAAAGCTGACGACAAAGTTGATGGAGTCAAAGTATGGCAGCTGGCCGTGAACCATTGCCAGAACCCACCAGCCGATTGCCCAGGCAACGAACGCGCCCAGGAAGATCAAACGGCGAACTTTTGGCGAAAAGCGCTTGGTAGCCTCATCATGACCCCACATGTACCATCCAATCGGCTGCGAGATTACGTAGAAGATGTCCATCGCAAACGATCCATAAGCGTGACTGATCCACGCAATGTAGGTCATGGCCAGACATTGAACGATCCCGAAGATGAACGTAATCTTACGCCCTTTCATCCCATAGACCAGACAAAGCGTCCCTGCGACCCCAGAAATCATCCCGATAATGCTGTCGGGAACGATGAGATAGACGATAATCTGCAATGCCACCAATACGCTAACATAAATAATTTCAAACTTCTTCCAGTTGGTAAACAGCTGATTGTACAGCCAGCTGTGGTGTTCTTGCGTTTGTCCCATTATTGATTCCCCCGTTTCCTTATGCTATTGCTTGATTGAGTCGTCGCTGAGGATGTCCATAGCCAGTTTGAGCGACGCGATTTCCCCTTTGGCCATCAGTTCCTCGCCATCGACCAGACTATTGACGCCGGCAGCCAGATCGCCCTCATAGAGCACGACATTGTTTAGAATTGACAGCGTCTCCATGCCGCGCAGGCGTCCAATCGTCATCATCGCGCCAGATTCCATGTCCGCGCCAACAATTCCCTTGGATGACCAGTAGGCTTCGGTTTCCGCGTTGTCGTCCATGTAGAAGCCATCGTGCGAGCGAATAATGCCATAGACCGCGTCAGGAGCGTACTTGTGAGCCAGTGCCATCAATTTGAAAGAAGGTACGGCTGGGTACATTGCCGGCACGTATTGCTTGGTCAGACCATCGTCACGAACGGCTCCTTCGCCAATGATCAGCTCGCCCAGACCGATTCCCGTCTGCATGGCACCGGCTGAGCCAACCCGAATGACTTTTTTGACGCCAACGTTGTGCAGCTCTTCAACGCCAATCCCGGCTGATGGCGCGCCGATACCCGTTGACATCAGCAGAATGCGCTGACCGCGATATTCGCCGATTACGGACTTGTATTCGCGGTTGTATGCCCATTCCTTGGCATTATCCAACAATTTGGCCGCTTTGTCGACACGGGCTGGGTCACCCATGATGATTGCCCGATCAGTATTGATTGCCGTCGTCAGCTGCGTGTGTGGTTGTACTTCTTCACTCATTGCTATTCCTCCGTTTTGATAATCCGCTGTAGTTCCTCAACATTCAAAATCTTGATGGCAGGCTTTGAAGCATCAATGATTCCAAGCTCTGACAGCCGTTTAAGAACCCGATTGATATTGCGGTATGACGTGTCGACCTCGTATGTCAGCTGCTCGCGCGAGATTGGCCGTTTTTCCTTAGCCGAACGCATCAGCTCCAGACCGATCTGCTGCATGGCTGAGTACAGGCTGTAGCGCTCCGTCCGTTTGGTGAGGTGATAGACCTGTTCGGAAAGGTAGCTGATCATCCGGTTGGCAAACTGCTGATCGTTATTCAACCAGGCCACAAAATCCCGATTGTCAATCTTCAGCAGCCGCACCGGTGTGATATTGATGATCGACGCGCTGTATGGCTTGTTGATCACCGCTTCCTGCTCACCAAGAAACATCCCTGGCCGATAGACATCCAGCACCACTGACTTGCCGTTTGCCGAATCCAGATACACCTTGACTCGACCCGCAACCAACAGATACGTTTCATCGTATGACTCGCCTTGCCGCAGATTAAATTCGCCAATCTCAAACTCGACGACCCGCATGCGTTCAATGATCTTCAAAGGCGCGTTGGCCATGACTTTATGAACGGCTGGTTCTGAGTTGATTGCCGCGTATATCTTTTCAATGCTCATGTTTCTGCCCTCTCATTACTTAATATGATACTTAAATCTATTTACTGATTCTATGACACCGGTCCCCAAAATGATAGCGGTTTCAAAAAATAACGGATTTTTTGTTCGTTTTTGAGGACATATGTCTTGAACTATCTCCAAAAAAAAATCTCGTTCATAAGCTTAAATGAAATATGAACGAGGGAGTATTTTTACTATCAATTCTCATTACAGAAAATAATTATTACATTAAAAGAAAGCGTACGTCGTCAAATCGGTATGGCAATTACTCCAAAAGGGATGAAACATATTCTGATGGCTGTGCTTAAGACTTTTGCCGGAGAAGAATATGATTACGTTGAGCCTACAGAACGGCTCCAACCTGAAGTTCTGTTTAAGGTCAGTGGTAGCGAAGTCGCAAATTTAGTTAAACACTAAATATAAATAATAACGGACAATATTTGTAACGGATAGCATAATACGGCTTGATTGCACTATACAATCAAGCCGTATTTCATTTAAAATATTAATTTTTATCTGAAACGTATTTTCTTATCATCTTTTCCACTTCATCAGCCGTGTAGCATAGGTTGATGGCGTCGTTGGCCCACTTGGCACATTCCTTGGTGTCCAGATCCTTCATCATGCTCCGCGTCCGCAGAATCGAGCTGGCACTCATGGAATACTCGTCCAGTCCCATGCCCAGCAATAATGGCATAGCCAGCTGATCACCAGCCATTTCGCCACACATGGCCGCCTTGGTGTTGTTGGCATGAGCGGCGTCAATCACGTNGCGGCTGATACAGATAGGATACCGCGTCGTTGCCACGGTCAGCCGCAAAGCAGTACTGAATCAGATCGTTGGTTCCAATACTGAAGAAGTCGACCTCTCTGGCCAATTGATCGGCGTACAGGGCAGCCAGCGGCACTTCGATCATCATCCCGATCTTGACGTTGTCGCCCAGGCCAGGATGATCCTTTTGCAGCTCGTCCTTGCATTCCTGGTAGATTGCCTTAGCCTGACGCAGTTCAGCCAGCGTGGCGATCATTGGGAACATGATCTCAACGGGACCGAACTCGGAAGCCCGAATCAAGGCCCGCAATTGCGTCTTGAAGATGTCTGGACGGTGCAGGCAGATTCGAATTGCCCGATAGCCCAGGAACGGATTCATTTCCTCTGGCAGCGGCAGGTAGTCCAGCGGCTTGTCACCACCGATATCCAGCGTCCGCACGACAACCGGCTTGCCCTTCATGCCAACAACGGCCTTCTTGTAGGCTTCAAACTGCTCGTCTTCGGTTGGGAGATGGTCGCTGCTCATGTACAGGAATTCGGACCGGAACAGACCGACCCCATCGGCACCCTGCTTAACGGCATCCGCCACGTCATCGGGAGTCCCAATGTTGGCCGCGATCTCAAAGTGCTTGCCGTCTTTTGAAACGGATGGGGCGTCCACTAATTTGGCCCATTCGGCACGCTCTTTTTCAAATGCCGTGGCCTTCTTTTGGTACTCATCGATCTCAGCCTGGCTTGGATCAATGATGATGTTGCCGTGCAGACCGTCAACGATTACCATGTCGCCACTCTTAACCGAACTCGTAACGTTTTCGGAGCCTACCACGGCTGGAATCCGCAGCGTCCGTGCCATGATGGCCGCGTGACTGGTCCGGCCGCCCAGATCGGTTGCCAGCCCCTTGACGAATTTGGCATCCATCTGCGAGGTATCGGATGGGGTGATCTCCTTGGCAATGATTACGACCGGTTCGCTGATGGCGGCAATGTCTGGCAGCTGCTTGCCCAACAGATGACTCAGTGCCCGCTTAGCAACGTCTTTAACGTCAGCGGCCCGTTCCTGCATGTACTTGTTGTCGGTCATAGCGGCCAGGACGTTGGCAAAATTGGTCGTCACGTCCGTCATGGCTTCTTCGGCGGAAACGTGCTGACTTTCAATTTCATCTTTGATCTGACTCTTCATTTCTGGGTCGGACAGAATGGCGATGTGCGCGTCAAAGACTTCCAGTTCTTCATCGCTCAAGCGGCTCTTGGCGTTCTGCTTGATGGTAGCCAATTCCGAGATTGACTGGTCAAAAGCATCCTCAATCCGCTGATACTCTGCAGCCGGATTGTCAATCTCCTTTTTTTCAAAACTTAAATCAGGTTCCGCAAGCGTGTATGCTTTAGCAATTCCAATTCCATCACTAGCGGCAATTCCTTTAATGATTTGCGACATAGTCTTCTCCTCCCATTTCTCAAAGACGAATGTGATAGCACTCAACTAAACAAAAAGAGGCTGGAATTCCAGTCTCTTCAAATGGATTAAATTTATAGCAATAGAGGGATGTCTGGATTTAGGATACAAATTTTAAGTTTTATTGTTTAGTCTGCCAACACATCACCGCCTTATCTACATTTCCATAAATTCTTCAGTTACGTGTTCTGGCGTGAACCCGTATTTCTCAATTACCTTAGGTCCTTTACCACTGGCTCCAAATTGATCAATACCCATGACTTTGCCATGTAGACCAGTAAATTCATACCAGCTTTGACGTGCCCCCATTTCAATGGCCATTCTTTTTTCAATTGCACTTGGCAAAATAGATTCTTTATATTGATCATCTTGCTCTTTAAATAGATTCATGCATGGCATTGATACTACTCGAACGTCCTTGCCTTTCTCTTTAAGAAGTTTTTGTGCTTGTAATGCCAAAGAGACTTCAGAACCCGCTGCAATTAAGATCCCATCTAGCTTGTCCCCTTTTTCCTTAGATACAATGTATGCACCCTTTTCAACTGGGGCATTAATTGTTTCTGCTAAAACAGGTAACTTTTGTCGTGATGTAACAAGCATCGTTGGCCGATCAGTCGTTTTACCAATCAATTTCCAAGCAGCTAAGGTTTCATTAGCATCAGCTGGACGAATCAAATTTAAACCTGGCATCGCACGAAAACTGGAAAGCTGTTCAATCGGTTCATGAGTTGGACCATCCTCGCCAACCGCAATCGAGTCATGTGATCCAATAAAAATAGATGGACAATGCATAATAGCTGCCAAACGAACCGCTGCTCGTAGATAATCCGTAAATACAAAGAATGTACTTCCATATGCTCGATTTCCACCATGCAAATTCATACCATTAACAGCTGCAGCCATACCGAATTCCCGAACTCCAAAGAATACATTTCTTCCAGCTGGATTTTCTTTGGTAAAGTCGCCATCATTAGCAAGATAAGTTTTATTTGATGAAGCCAAGTCAGCGGCTCCACCCCAAAACTGTGGATTATGCTTAGCTACTTCTTGCAGAATTTCAGAACTAGCAACTCGCGTAGCCACCTCATCGCCCACTTTGTAGCTAGTCGTAATACCATCCGTATTAAGCCTACTTACCTTAAGCTGGGTTGCTGACTCTGGATATTCTTCCTGGTATTTCTCAAACATCTTCTGCCATTTATCATAGACTGATTTCTTTGCTTCCACTGCTTCATCAAAGTATTTATGAATCTCATCATTAAATTCAAAAGGTGCAAGCTTCCAGCCATAGAAATCTCGCATTTTCTGAACACCATCTTCACCAAGCGGAGCCCCATGTACACTATGGGTGCCGGCACCAGGAGCTCCGTAGCCAATCGTAGTCTTAATTTCAATCAAGGATGGTTTATCAGTCTTCTTAGCAGCATTGATAGCATCAACTATTGCGTCAACATCAGTATTACCGTTCTCAACTCGACTGTAGTCCCAACCAGCTGCTTCTACACGTGCCTTAACGTTTTCATTCGTACTCAAACTGAGTGGACCGTCCAAAGAAACATCATTTGAATCATAAAGTACAATCAGCTTGTTTAGTCCTTTGTCACCAGCAATATTAAGCGACTCTTCACTCAACCCCTCCATTAGGTCACCATCACCAACTAAGCTAAACGTATAGTGATCAATTACGTTATAACCTGGTTTATTGTAAACAGCTGCTAGGTGTTTTTCAGCCAAAGCCATACCGACTGACATTGCAAGACCTTGAGACAATGGACCAGTAGTTGCATCTACCCCAGCCGTCCATCCATATTCCGGATGCCCCGGAGTTTTAGAACCCAACTGGCGGAACTGCTTTATGTCATCAATCGTTAGACCGAATTTGTTGAAGTAGAGTAGGCTATAAAGCAATGAGGATCCGTGTCCAGCTGACAGAACAAAGCGATCTCGGTTCAGCCATTTTTCGTCATTTGGATTAAAGTTCATGACCTTTTCCCATAATGCATACGCCATTGGGGCTGCACCAATGGCTACACCCGGGTGCCCACTATTGGCTTTTTGGATCATATCAACACTTAAAAATCGCAATGCATTAACTGCTTGAATTTCTTGTTTTTCCATGATTATCCTCCATTTTGGGTAAAAAAATAGCTACCCAGCGCCAATGCTGGAGCCAAGTAGCTATCAAAATTGGTATTAACACTTAATCACTATTTGTTTTCAGCTTGCTTTGGCGACTTCATCAATGCACTGACCAAGATAACGGCAACAGTAAAGCCGATAATCCCACAAGTCAGAGCAACAGAACCAAATGACCCTAACTTACCAAGCAGAATCCCTGGAATCAGATAATCAGTATCTGCAAACGTTGAAGCTGCCATCTTAAGATCACCAAGAACCGGCAGGATGTAAAGTGGTAACCAGCTAATCAGTAATCCGTTTACAGCAGAACCAATAACCGCACCACGACGACCACCAAATGCATTACCATAAATAGCAGCTGCAGCACCGCAGAAGAAGTGACCAACAACACCTGGGATGATAACCGTAGTGTGCATACCAACCATAATGAACATTGAAATAGTACCTACAAGGAAACTTACAAAGAAACCAAGCAGAACAGCATTTGGAGCATATGGGAAAATGATTGGAACGTCCAAAGCAGGTTTTGAATTTGGAACTAACTTCATAGCAATACCTTGGAAGGCTGGAACAATTTCAGCCAAAATCAAACGAACACCTTGCAAAACAACTGCAAAGCCAGCTGCAAAAGTACCAGCTTGAATAAAGGCATAAATAATGTAATTAGTACCAGCACTCAATTTAGTCTCAACAAAATGTGGTCCTGCAACAATTGCAAGAACGATATATACAATCCCCATCAGTAAAGTGATAGAAACAGTAGAATCACGCAAAAATCCTAAAGCTTTTGGAAATTCAATATCTTCAGTACTGTGCTTTGAATTGCCGAAGAGCTTGCCACACCAACCAGCAATTGCATAGCCAATATTGCCGGTATGTCCCATAGCAACTGTGTCGCCACCGGTAATCTTCCTCATAAATGGCTGACATAATGCCGGCGTAACAGTCAACAAAGTACCTTCAAACAAACCACCAAGCAGGATCGTTTGCCAACCTGATCCCATACCTGCACTAACCAGGATGACGGCTGCAAGGCAAGATACGTAAAGCATTGCCTGGCCAGTTAAGAAGATGTACTTAAACTTCGTGAAACGTGCTAGCAAGATGTTGACGATCATCCCTACCAACATGATCAAGGCCGTAATGGAACCATACTTAACCAACGCAATGGCAACAACGGCTTCATTACTTGGTACGACACCCTGTACATGCAAAGCAAACTTGAACATTTTTGCAAATGGCGTCAAAGCATTACTCAAGATACCCGCACCACCGGTAAGTACCAAGAAACCAACAAAGGTCTTAATACCACCTTGAACAACATCAGTAGCCTTCTTCTTTTGTAAGATCAGGCCCAATACCGCAAGCAACCCGACCAACATGGCAGGGCTCTGAACGATACTAACAAATAGATTCAATACTCCATTCATAGTCATTTCCTCCGTTTTCCTATCAAAACGGCTCAATTATTGAATAATTGCTCAATTATATAATTTAAAAATCAAATTTAATGAGCCGATGAACATATGCTTAGCTGTGTTCGATACCTTCCTTGTCGAGGATAGCATTAACCTTTTCCTTCAATTCATTTGGATCAACCAAGCTGTTCAAGATGATCAAACGATCCTTTGGTAAGTTGCCTGCTGACGTTTCAAGAGTTGGATCCAAGAAGAAGTAGTCTGCTTGGTCAGGAGTTGCACTACCGATATCAGAGTGATCTACTTGAATATCCTCTTTAACGTTTTCTTGCTTTAATAGGTTTTGAATGTTCATTTGAACCATGAAACTGCTACCCAAGCCACTTTGGCATAATGCTTCAAACTTCATGTCGTTTTCCCCTTTCGATTACTTAAATACTTTCAAAATCTCTTCAACCGTTGTTGCACGCAGCAATCGCTGTACGTTTTCGCCATTCATCAAAACTTCAGAAAGCTTTTGAATAACTCCTAAGTGACTGTTGCTATCAGTTGCTGCCAAAACGAACCATAACGTAACTGGATGTTTGTCATCAGTTAGGTTAACTACATGATTTGTTTTCATTAAAGCTAAACCTATTTTTTTGCAACTAGAACTCGGTCTTGCATGCGCAAGTGCAATATTGGGTCCGATGTTGATATATGGCCCTTTTTCTTCAACGACGTCAATCATTGAATCAACATAGTCATTACCAACCGTCCCATTATCGATTAATGGTTGTGATGCTTTACGAATTGCATCTTGCCAACTTAGATTGCTACCATCTACAACTTGAACGGTTTGTTTATTTAACAGATCCAATGCCACCTGATCACCTCATTTCCTTTTGTTTACGGTTTCATAATATTGAATTGACAATCTTCTCACAAGTGCAATAATGTAACTTGAATTTGTGCAAAAAATGAACTAGATAATTAAATTATGTTCGGAGGAATAGCATTGATAGAGTTTAGCCATGTTAGACACGGAAACGAAATGTTACTTGAGCTTTTAAATTCGCCGTCTGTTGTTTCTTTAAAAACTCTTGAAAATAAGCTGCATCTTTCACGTCGCAGTATTTTCTATGTCATCAAACACGTCAATAAAGAGCTTGATGCGGAGGGATTATATGAAATTGAGAATATTCGTGGCATTGGTTATCTTCTTCCTGATGAAACTCGCCAACAATTGGCTGGAAAATATAAAAAAGACGAAACCGTAACAGATTTCGCCAGTTTTTTTGATAGTTTTCCGCAGTTTAGCAAATTAGCAAAGAATCAACGTCAACTTACTGAAATATTTTTCCTTATCTCACGTGATACAACTTCACTCAATCAGCTAACGCACATCTTTAATACTAGTAAAAATACAATCATCAAAGACCTCAACGAAATTGCAGTTACTTTGCCAAATGAGTTGTTTATAAAGAATTTTAAATCTGGTAAAAGTATCGTAGGGGATGAAACCGTACAGCGCAGTTGGGTATTCGAACATCTTCAGAGTCTTCTGAAATTAATATCCCCTTTCTTTCAACCATCAAGTGATTCTCATATATCCGAACATCTACAACTTTTCGAAAAAGCTACTGGTAATATCCTTACAGATGATTCAAACAGCATTTTAAATTCATACCTGCAATGGCTACTATCTCGAATTGAAAATCAAAGATACCGCCTTACTGCAGACAAATCTGAAGCAGAGGACCAATCATTTAGCTATGATTGGGCAACACAGCTTTTAAAAGATTATGATGTTGAGAATCAAATGGAGTCACGATACATCTCAAAAATCGTCAATACTCAAGCATTTCAACATATAAATCTAAACAGCCCATTAATCAAGAAGATTCAACCGATTACCACAAAAGTCATTCAAAGATTCAATCAAAAAGCTGGCGTTAAGTTGCCTGCTGAGGTCGGAAGTCTAAATGAAAATCTAACAGCTCATCTGGCATCAACCTACTGTCGCGTAAAATTTAACATTCGATACCACAATCCGCTATTGGAACGAATGAAAACCAACTATCGTGAAACATTTGAGCTCACTAAAATAGCAGTTGCTCCCTTCAATAAATTTGTAAATTCTGCCCTTTCTGAAGATGAAATAGCACTTATCACCGCCTACTTCAGTGGAGCAATGCGTAGTTCAAGTCAGACTGTCCTGCCACCAACCCCTATTAGTGAAGTATTGGTTGTATGTTCCAGTGGTATTGGCACCTCGCAGTTACTACTCACACAGCTTAGACAGCGCTATCCCAATGTTGGATTTGTAGGACCATACAATATTTTTCAATACGAAAATTGTTCCCTAAAAAACATCAAACTCGTTCTCAGTACGACCAGTCTACCTCAAAAAGAATGTCCAGTATTAACTGTCCCAGTCATCCCCAATAACTCAGATTGGGAACATATCGACTATCAGTTACAAAATGCAGGATTTACAACATTCAATCTCTCAAGTGATTTTTCTCAAATTAAAGTATCCTCCATTATGGATATTATCTCGAACTATGCTCGTATCGTTGATCCTCAAAGCTTAGAGCAAGCTCTGCGTAGCTACTTCAAAAAGCCATCTGCTGAAAGCAAAGCGGGACTACAAGATCCATTGTTGGAAAAGCACGTTAAGCTGATTCGCGAACCAATGGACTGGGAAAGCGCAGTAAGAGTCTCAATGCAACCCTTAGTAGATGACAGTACAGTTCAACCACGTTATATTGATCAAATCGTCAAACTAACCAAAGAACATGGTGACTATATGGCAATCGGTAAAGGTATCCTTTTAGCCCATGCCTCCTATAATGCAGGTGTTAATCGACTGGGTGTCAATTTTACGTACTTCAAGACGCCCTTTCGCATTGATAATTCAAAAAAAGACATCAATTTTGTCGTTGGTTTAGCGCCTATAGATCAAGAGAAACATTTAAAACTGCTAGCTAATTTACTACGTAGCGTTCAAGACGACAGTTGGTTAAGCAAACTTCGGCACGTACAGACTGAACGTGAGCTGCAAAACCTCTTAGTTCAAGGCAAACTAATTACACAGTAGATTCAATCATATTACGAATTACTAAAAAAATCTTCAGCCGCTATGACTGAAGATTTTTTAGTCTAATCGCTTATCTTATCCCATTGGGTACTCAATCTCCTGGCCGCTCTGCTCATCGGACGGCAAGTTGTTTTCAGCCCGATACAGCGCGCGGCAGAACGATTGCGTCGACATCTTGTTGCTGACGGCAAATTTGACGCCGTACTTCTTGCAGGCCTTAGCAAGCGACCATGATGATGGATGGTTCGCGTAGGACTTGATCATAATCACCATATCAAGATTCTTAACCGCCTTTTCGATCTTCTTGCTCTTGCCGGCGAACGCGTTGATCAACCGTGGATCCCCGTTGCAGGCCTTAACCGTGGCTTTTAGAATCTCGCCATTTTGACCGTTGCCGATCGCGATGCCGACCTTTTGTCCCTTCAGATCCACCTTCAGCTTCTTGGCGTCTTGAGCTCCTTGCTGCATACTGCCAAAGATCTGCTTGCTTAGACCGAGCGCGAGGTGCATCTTCTCCTTTTTAGCGGGCTTCTTTTCCGCAGTTTTCTGCTTTGGCGCCTTTTCTGCCGGCTGACTTTCATCTTCAAGTGGGTAGACCCAGCGAATCGTCATGTTGTCCTGGGCATCGTCATCGTTAGCGTACCATGCCAGATCCACGATATCGCCTTCCTGCACCATAAACTGAATGCGGTCATCCTTGACGTGATAGGTAACCTTGGATCCATTAACCTTCAGCCGCTTTCCATAGATATTGTGGGTAACGACCAGCTCGCCATCCTTCTTTTCAACCACGGCCTGGCGGAATACCTCAATCGGATTGTATTCAAGATCTAAATGATCCACGACCCGCTTAATGTATGGCTTAGTCAATGACTGATATGGCTCGCCATCAGCTACAACGATATCGCCATCTTGCAGTTTCAGCATCTGGATCATCTTCTCACTGATGAAGAACGCTTGCTGACCATAGGTATCCAACAGTTGGGCCCCAGTCAGACGACGCTGCACAACGTATTCGCCTGGATTCAGATCAAACACTGACGATTGATCAAGCAATTCGGCAAATGATGGCTCAGTTTCCGGTTCGGAACGCGTTTGCAAAACCTGCTCTGTATCAGCTTCGTTCTCGGCAGACTCCTCAACTGGTTCATTATCAGCATTGACCATGTCAGCCGCTTTAGGTTCTTCGGCCGGTTTATCTTCAGTCTGGACCGTGTCAGCCGCTTTAGGTTCTTCGGCTGGTTCAACGGTCTGCTTGTCTGCCACGCTTAGCCGTTCCTTCAATAGCGCGTCAAATCGTTGAACCGTCTCTTCCTTGATCAGCCCATTCATCCGCACTTCAGCAACTGCTTCTTGAAAGGCGGTCAGCTTGGAAGCATCAGCGGCTTTCTTGGCCAGATCAATGCCGGTCGCAATCAAGCGCTCGATCAGCTGACTAATATTTTCCTTACCAATCAGCATGTCCTGATATGTTTGCCGTGCCTGCTTCAGTTGCTGTGACGCGATCAGATAGTAAGCATTGGTCAACGGAGTGTCTTCATCGCCTAGATTATAGTGGCAGTCCTCGAGATTCTTCTTCAGCGTGCCAAACGATGGCTGATATTCTGAATCCTTGACTACTCTGCGCAACTCATTGGTAGTCGTTTCCATAATCGACTTGAAGATATGGATCGCGTCATACTGGGCCAGCGTTAAGGCATCGCGCTTCTCAGCCTGTTTTTCAGCATTATCCGCCATGTCAGAAACTAATACCTCATCCTGCTCAGTCTGAGTGCTCTCTTCATTTTCAGCCATCTCAGTTTCTTGCTTCTCTTCAATCGTCTCTTCGCTTCTTTCAGGCTCACTTGGCAATCCGCTGCTCATCGGATTCTGATAGCCAGCTTGATGCCGGAGCAAGTTCACAATCGACTGAACGGCCTCAATACCTTCAATGCTGGGATTAGTGCCCTTAATAATATCAATTATATCTTTTCGATAGTCATACATAGTTCTTCACCTCAATTTTGATTTTATCAACCGGTCCGGACAATAAGCGTCTATGTATGAAAAAAGCTCTAAAAATTTTTGAAATTATGAAAAATAATTCATGTCAAAAGAGCGAACGCGAAACTGACCCGGAATAAATCTTTTGCCGTTGATAATTCACTATTCATAATTCATTATTTACATTGTTGAAGTTTATTAAACAAGAGATCCCTGCTCTTCATCCATCAAAAAAGACGACCCGTTATGATCAGCGGATCGTCTTCTGCTATTTAAAAATCGGAACTGGCTTTTGCCAATCCCGATTCAATCAATTAATATGGCAGTTCCTTTACCTTTGGCGAGTTGTCAAATACAACCG
>NZ_AZEQ01000002.1 GCF_001436025.1 Limosilactobacillus mucosae DSM 13345
GAAAAGATGGTTAAGACACGGCTCGGAATGAACTGATCATCGTTAAATTAAATTGAAAATATATCGCTAAAATCAATAGGCAGCCAGTCTTTGTAAGTTGATACAGGAACTGGCTGCCTATTTTGGTATAAAAAAGCACTGTTTTGGCATGTACCGAAAACAGTGCAGTTATCTTGGTTATATGTTTAACAGATCGGCAGGCTGGTGAAGCAAAAAGTCACCGTCCATGATCTTTTCAGGGGTAGCGGCGCCATATAGTGCTGCGGCAAATTTAACCCCAGCGGCGTGTGCGGCCTTTTCATCATTTATCGTATCACCAACATAGACGGCAGTTTCAGGTGCGGCATGCATTTGATCTAATGCTGCCAAAACCGGCTCTGGGTCAGGTTTATGGCGATCGGTATCATTGGAGGTGATGACAATGTCAAACAGCTTGGCAAAGGCAAATAGATTGGCAAAATGATGATCGTACTCATCACGCAGTTTGGAAGTGGCAATTGCGATTTGAATGTCGGGACTTTGCGACAATTTTAGCAAAGTTTCTGGAATGCCATCAAAAACCTGGATACGATCCTCTCGTTGATAAGCCAGCTTAAACCATTCCTGTTGCATTTGGCGACGCAATTTGTCATCGGCTACGCCAGCAATCTTTAAAGCGTCCAAACCGGTAATGCCAAATAAATCATGCTTTTTTTGCTCAACATCGGCCGGATCAGTATGGTAGCCGTGCTTCTCCAAGATTTCGATCATTGCCGGCATGTACATGTCAATCGTATTGATCAAGGTGCCATCAATGTCGAAAATATAGTTCTTAATCATAAAATCCTCCTGTGTACGATCATACCCTCAACGTTCAACGTTTCAATTGTACCGCAAAACTGAAATGAAGCCATTAGCCAAAATCATGCGTATTGCAGCTAAGTATTAGGCTAGAGCTCAGTAAAAGGCTTGATTTCAATCAAACCGAATGAGTGAGGCTGTGCGGTAAATTTGAATTCCAACATGCCACTATTGTTTGTCAGTAATTCGCGTTTTCTTTGTGGATGGTTGACTGCATTGATCCAAGCCGCGTCTTCATTGCTCATGATATTGTGAACGACTAAATCATTCAGCAATGATAGTGGATTTCCGTGATGCTCATCAACGTAGTAGGAGGTTGCCGTCATAGTTTGAGAAGATTCAATGATAACCTGCAGTTTTAAAATGTTGGCTGATTGATACAGGTTTTGAAGATTAAAATATGAGACCAGCGATTCAGCTTGGTTGAAATATTTAGTTACAAGATCGGTAGGATTAAAAAAGAAAATACAATAATGATCTTTTTCAATTTGATAGGCAACGTAATGCGATCCAGAAGCGATAATTGATGTAGAAGCGAATTGCTGAAAATAAAGAGCAAAGCAGCTAGGTTTAAAAAAGCCATCACGAGAAACGATGGCATTGCCACCCCACATTGGTCCGTGGGTGTCAATAAATGCCGACGAATAATCAGAAAAGGCATAGATATAAAGCTCATCACAATATAGCGTGGTTTGGAGCAGAAATTGAAGCAGTAGCGCGCCTTTTTCCAATGAATCATTAAAAATATTGCGGTCAGATGCGCTTAGTGAAAAAGATGAGATTAAAAAAGGAAGGTGTTTTTGACCACTGGCACTCCTAATCTGCTGAACTAATACATTACATTCTTGGATTATCTGTGCAAATGAGGAAAACGATTCTTTAAAACTGCCAATCCTGCTGTTGGAAAAGTCAGGAATAAAATCGCACGTAATAAAATCTAAAGGGAGTTTTGGCAAATATTTTTGACAAAAGATGCGAAAATTATTCAGATCATGTGGAACGACAAAACTGCCAGCGCCGACGTTTACTTTTGGTAGAATCTGCTTGATCAATTGGTAAACCTTTTGATAAAACAGTGAGAATTGTTTAGGCGAGTTAGTATCAACTGGGTCGTACCAAAATAAAAATCGCCATTTGCTGATAGTAGAGGTGGGGTACAGATTCTTAATAAAGGTCAGCAGCTGGACCAACCGACGATGGACAAAATCGTCAGAGGATATTTGAGGAATTTCGTTGATGACCACGGTTTGATTGTTGCTCTTAATATAGCGCGGCTTGATGGACAGTTGAATAATCGGTTCTAGCTGATGGCTGGTGATGAAATCAAAGGCGGCTTTAATAAAGGTTAAATCATCAAAACTCTGCAATGAGCTGCCAATGACGTTATCGGGGAAAAAAAAGCCATTAATGACGATGCGTTTGGTATTAAGCTTTCTAAGCGTATGCAAAAGCTGCTGCTGAAAGTTGTAATTAGCTAACTGGCTAATGCTGCCAACCACGATGCCAATCGGACACTTATGATGATATTTAAGATTAGTAAAACCAGTAATTTGGACTGTTTCATCCAGACTGCCGGTTTTTTTTATTTCAAGATGCTGACGAAAAGAACTGGGGGACATCTGGTATCGTTTGTGAAAAATCTGACTGAAGACGCTGTTGGAAGAAAAGCCAGATCGCAAAGCTACTTCAGCAATTGGCAGCTCCGTGTTGCGCAAAAGGTTGACGGCCTCTTCTAAACGTACGTCGATTAAGTATTGAGAAAATGACCGACCAGTCGCGTTTCGAATCATGTCCGAAATACGTTTTTTAGAAATATAAAACGTTGCTGTCAGGTCATTTAAGGTAAGACTGTCGGTAAAGTTTGACTGGATATAGTGCAGAAGATTACTTTCCGAAATAATCATAAAAAGTCCTCCTTGAATTTTAGTTTTTGCTTTTGTTTTGATATCTATTGCTAAAAAAATAAAACCTCTCAATAAAGAAAGCGGATTCTTTTTATCTTAACATAATAAACATCAAAGGAGGAAGATACCTATGGACACGAGCTTAACTAAAAATAAGACTGATGTTTCCTATTCAATGTTGCGTAAGATCGGTTATGGGATGGGTGAAGCAGGCAGCCAGCTGTCATGGACGCTGATTAGCTCATATTTAACTGTTTATTACTCAGATGTTGTTGGCTTGACGCCAATTATTATTTCGACTGTCATGTTGGTTGCGCGAATTTTGACTGCTTTTTGGAATCCAGTCTTTGGATCAATTGCTGAAAATACGCATACCAAATGGGGACGCTATCGACCTTATATTTTGTTTGGCACGCCTTTTTTGGCCCTCTTTAGCTGTTTGATGTTTTTAAACATTAACGGCTCAACTACGCTAAAGGCAATCTGGTGTACGGTAACCTATCTGATCTGCAGTATTTTATATACGATGGTTAATGGTGCGGAAACATACATTCCAATGTCAATGACCACTGTGAATACGGAACGGGTATCGTTGAATGCTGTCAAAGGTATTGTTTCCAATGTTGCGAGCGTAATTATGAGTGCGGTAACGATGCCAATGCTGATTTTCTTTGGTGGTGGCAATTCTTCAACTTCCAAGAGCTATTTCATGGTAGCACTGATTTTTGCAATTTTATCGGTGCCATGTTTCTACATTTGCTATTTTTCATCCAAAGAAGTTGTCAGTGGTGGATCACTAGCACAAAACGAAAAGCGTAACGTAATTGCTGAAATTTTCAAATCATTTTGGGAAACGATTAAAGATCGCGACTCAGGTATGCTGATTCTGGCGATGATTCTCTTTTTAACGGGAATTTTTGGCCGCTTAGGCGTGATGCTGTACTACTTCATCTACATCGTTCATAAGCCGATGCTGATGGCCAGCTTCTCAACGGCAATGATGCTGGGGATGCTGGTGGTAAATTTCTATACTCCATATTTGCTGAATCATTTTGATAAAAAGTATGTTGGCGTCTTGTCTTGTGTTTTAGAAATTATCTGCTGTGTCATTTTCTTTTTCTCAAAGAATTCTTTGGTTATTGTCATAACTGGTTTCTTCTATGGGGCATTTAACATGGTTACGCTGGTATCGCAAGGCCTGGTTGGTGAAATCATTGATGATCGCTGGTTAAGAACCGGTGTCCGTGCAGATGGCGTAATTGGTTCCTCAATTGGTTTTGCGGCTCAGATTGGCAACACGATTGGGGGAGCGATTGGGATTGCAATTCTGGGTGCTGTTGGGTATGTGGCTCATGCCGATCTTTCTCAAGCAGTGCTTACGCGAATGAATATCGTTATCAATCTTGGCCCAGCACTCTGCTTCGCTTTGGCGATTATTCCTTTCATGATGATTCGAATGACCAATAAAAAAGGCCGTGAAAATGAGACCAAAGTCAAGGCAATGACTGAAAATGAGCAATAGTTTAGGAGGAAAAACAATGCGTACCGTAAAGAATCCTATTATTCCAGGCTTTTATCCTGACCCATCAATTTGTAAGGCAGACGATGGCTATTATCTGGCCTGTTCCAGTTTTGAAATGTATCCTGGGATTCCGATCTTTTTTAGCACGAACTTGGTGGATTGGGAACAAATCGGCTATGCAATGACGAAAGAAAATGGCTTTCACGTTCGGGCCAATACCATGACTGGGGGCGTGATGGCGCCAACGATTCGCTACCATAATGGCACTTTTTATATCATTAATGCGAACTTTCAAGATAAGGGCAACTTTATCGTGAAAACGAATGATCCGCGGCAAGGCTGGTCAGATCCAATTTGGCTCGATGATATTCCTGGCATTGACGCGTCGCTGTTTTTTGATGATGATGATCAAGCTTACATTGTTGGAACTGGGAATGTCGTGCCAAATGGCGATCAAATGGAACCAGGGATCTATGTCTGCAAGTATGATATTGAAAAGATGAAGGTTATCAGTGAGGCGGTACCAATCTGGGACTCAGCTCTGCGGCATGCCTGGTCGCCAGAAGCGCCTCATATGTATAAAATCGGCGACTACTATTACCTCATGATCTCAGAGGGTGGAACGGAACAGAATCATGCGGTAACGGTAGCTCGCAGCAAAGATATTTTTTCATGGTTTGATGGCAACCCAGCCAATCCAGTATTGACGAATCGCAATCTTGGCTATAATGACGTTAAGCTGACCAACATTGGCCACGCGGACTTGATACAAGGCGAACATGACGAATGGTATGCTGTCTTTCTTGGTTCGCGGACCGTTGACGGCTTCTACAAGAATCTAGGCCGAGAAACGTTTATTTGTCCGGTAGAATGGCAGCATGGTTGGCCGTTCTTCACTCCTAAGACTGGCCGCGTTGAGAAGGAATACCAAATTCCAACGGACAAGTTCTCGCTGAGTACTCTGCATCTAACGACCAATCAAGTTTTTGATGGTACGACTTTGCCATTGGAATTTATTACCTGGGGAACGCCATATGGCCGCGTATACCAAAATGAAGCAAACGGTCTAAAGCTATTCTGCAATAAAGCCATGATCACGCCTAAGCTTTACTGGGCCTTAGATCACGAGCAGAACAGCAGTCGGGAAACAGGGATCAGTTTTGTCGGACGGCGCCAAACCTCAATTGATTTTCAAGCAGAAGCCAAATTCAGCTTTACTCCACGGCTTGAAAATGAAAGTGCCGGCTTTGTAATCATGCAGGCAAGCAACCATCAGTACCGAGTTGAGAAACGCCTGCTTGATGGAGAAATGGTCTTACGATTGATTCTTACTACGTCTTCAATGAACACGCTGCCACATATGCCAGGATTTAAGGCGGTTTCTAATGACAAGGTTTTATATCAGACTAAGGTCAGCGATGAAGAACTTGTCTTAGGGCTTAAGGCAATTGGCCAGCATTACCAGTTCTATGTCAAGGATGATGCTGGAATACACGAACTGGGGGATGCCCAGGATGGTCGTTTGATCAATCCAGAAGAAGTTGGCTGCATGTCCGGGACCATTATGGGGATGTTTGCAACTGGTAATGGTCAAGATACTGATAATACCGCAATCTTCAAACAGTTTGAATATCTGCCGCTAAGCTAGCTGTCTGACTCAGCACCCCAAAACACTCCATAAAAGATTTTAGAAGAAAACCGATTTGAGTTGGATTCATCTAAATACAAAAATGACGTTATCTTAAGCTTTTGCAGAGCTTAGATAGCGTCATTTTTTCAATATGTTTTATTTATTATTGCCGACAACACCGAAACCGCCGTCCCAGCCAATCTGTTCGCTGGCAGCCAGGGTCATCTGCAGAAAACCGGTTGCTTCCATTTCACGGGCCCGCTTGAGCTTGCCAGCATTCAATACCCGCAGCGCGCTGGATGCCAATGCCGATTTAAAAGCTGCCTTGGCTTCTTCATCATCGCCGGCAACCAGGACCGTTGTTGGCAGCTCGCCGATTTTGCCGCTCTGCAAAGTAGCTGCGAAATTAGTGTTAAAAGCCTTTAAAACCTTGCTTTCAGGCAGCAGCTCCTGCAATTGCTGGGCAGCTGAGCTATCAGCAGGGACGACTAATTCATCCCAGGTTTCAAAATTCAATGGATTGGTGATATCAACAACGATTTTACCAGTCAGTTCAGCTTGGTACTGCTTGGCAAGGGCCGCCAGTGCTGGATATGGTACGGCCATAATTGCGATGTCGCCAAGTTGCTGAGCGGTGTTTTTTGAGCCATAGTATTGAACGGTGTTGCCAGCTTCTGCAAAGTTCTTGCCGATTGCTTGACCCATGTTGCCTTTGCCAAAAATTGTGATTTCCATATGCTTCATCCTCCTGGTTTTAAAGTCTGTTTTCTTGTATCGTTGTAGTTTATAATAAGACTAAATCTTACTTTTAGTAAGTACCGACTTTTAAGTTCGCTACGCACTAAACAGTAAGAATAGTGAGATATCAAAGAAAAAGTAGGAATTATTTTGGCGAAAAAATTGGTTCAAGATGGCAGCTGCCCAGTTGCAACTACGATTTCGCTGCTGAACAGTCAATGGAAGATTCTGATCATGCGCGAACTGCTGTTGCATCCCAGCGAAAGATACAGTGAGCTGCAGCATAACGTTGCCGGCATCAGCCAAAAGATGCTTACCCAAAGCCTGCATGAGATGACGGCTGATGGAATCGTGCAGCGCCAGGTTTTTCCAGAAGTGCCGCCGCATGTTGAGTACCGTCTGACCGAGCTGGGCCAAAGCATGGATCCGATCCTAAAAGCCATGCATAACTGGGGTAATCAGTATCTGGCCAGTCATCCTGAAAAACGCAAGACTGATAAACAACCGGAAACTGATTTTGCGCAAAAACGACCATAATCAAAAACCGCTCTGCTTAAATCTTTAGGCAGAGCGTTTTGATTATTTGTTAAAGGTGTCAGATTCAACTTCACGGATAAAGTCAGCCAAATGCTTGTAGTAGACGTCAGGGTTGTCGATCATATGATGATGACCTCCATTTGGCGTGGTAACTAGCTTGGCATTTGGAATTTCTTTTTCCATGGTCTTGGCAGTATCCAAAGGCATGGTTTCGTGTTCCCCAAACGTCAGCAGGGTTGGCACTTTGATGTTCTTTAATTGGTCGCGGAAGTGCCAGTCTTTAAGCTTACCGGTAATCACGAACTCGTTATCGCCTTGGAAGACGTTGTAGACAGCCGTGCCGCCAAGATCCTTGACGTGGTAGAGCTTGGATGGCTGCTTGCGGTCGACGAAGTTTTCGTTAAGAACCTGGACGTCGGCTTGGTAGCGATCGTTGTCGTAGTCGTTGTTCTTTTCGCATTCCTTCATAAAGGCAACTTCTTCAGCTGGCAGGACGTCTTCGCGAACCTTGTTGACATGAGCAACGTATTCATCGATTTCATCAACCATTGAGGAGATGATGGCGCCTTTCAAGTGTTGACCGTATTTAACGGCGTATTCTTGAACCAGCAGCCCGCCCCAGCTTTGGCCAATCAAGTAGAAATTATCGATCCCCAGCTTTTGACGTACTTCTTCGACCTCATCCAAAAAGTATTCGTAAGTCAGGTATTTGTCGGCAATCTTAGGATCAGAATAGTCTGGCTGATCAGAATACAAAGAGCCTAATTGGTCATACATGTGAACTTGAACGTTAAGTCCCTGCTTTTTTAATTGATCGGCGGCATCTTCCCAGTATTCATGATTGCCGCCAGGGCCACCATGCAGTGCAAGCAGGTGAATGTCACCTTCACCTTGTGTGTTGGTCCATAAATGATAACCGTTATCAAGGGTTAAAATCGTTGTACCTTGTTTCAAAATCGTCAACTCCCATTCTCTCAGATATAAACGCTAAATAAATGGTTTAAAGACTATTTTACGTTTTTTATTAGATGACGTAAACCAAAAACACTGCCACTTTGGCAAATCTGACAGAAAAACTACGGTAATTTTTCAAAATCAGGCAAAAACAAGGCTGAATTTTCGGTCATGATCTGATAATTGATCTTTTCATTGCCGCGCAGAGTCATTTCATAGTCGGTACCGCAGATCACCAGCCGCAATTGATGCCCCCTTAGCAGTCGATGGAAAACAGGCTGCAGCGGTAAGGTGAGATCCACGAACTCATTTGGATAGAGCGGCTCCGTGATGGCCGGATCATGGGGGTTCTGCAGATTGATATGACCATAGGAGATCACTTTGTAAGGCGTAGGCTCATTTTGCAGCTTGAACTCGCGCAGATCATCATATTTCCAGTGATAGCCCAGCGAAAGACCGTTACGGCTCAACAAAACAGGATCCTCGGTTAGGCGCTTAGCCGATCCCTGGTCGATCAGAAATACGGAAAGCAGGCCATGATCATTGTCACAAGCCGCTCTTAGTCTTACGGTTGGCGTGCCGCGCAACAGATAGTCATCAGTCAGCGGCGCGGTCAGATAGCTGAGACTGAAGCGATTCTTCTCGCTTAGCAGAGCCTTTTTCCAATGAGCGGGATGAGCACACCAATCCTGGTAGATCTCGGTCTGCCATTGATAGTCGGTAAAATCGCGAGTTGGCGTTACCAATGGCTCTTTTTCACTCAGTTTTTGGTGAGCATTGAGATAGAATTTGACACTGTGATCTTCATCCCAGTTTTGGTAGGCCGTCCAGGTTTCTGGTAAGGCATTGTCTTGAACCAATACGGCCGGCAGAAGGTCGTCGGCATGATTGTCGATTTTCCAAAGCTTGTTGGAAAGCCAGAGATTCACCATGTCGGTAAAGTCCAGCGAGCGAAAGGCATTGATGTAGATATGCTTGCCTTGATGCAGGATCAGCTTGCTGTTGGCTGCATTTTTCTTCAAACCGTCATAAAGAGCTTTGACGTTGCTTGGCTTAACGTTGTCGTCATTGAGCCCATGGACCATCATAACGCTGGCTTTGATTTGATCGATCCGTTTGCGATAATTGCGGCGATTCCAAAAATCATTGTAGTTGCCGGTTTGACGATCCATTGCCAGATTCATCTGGGCCAGATAGCGATTATTGATTTTCTCAACCCGCCGATAGTCGCCAGGCCGCTTGGTACGGCTAAAGCATTCGGCTGCCAGCGTATCGGCATCTTCACCTTGAAAACCACCGGCTGCTCTGACCAGGCCATTTTCACGGTAATAGTCATACCAGCTTGAAATGGCGGCTTCACTAATGATGGCTTTAAGTCCCTTCACGCCAGTCGTGGCAACTGCTGTCGAAAGCGTTCCTAAGTAGGAGCGGCCGGTCATTGCTACATTGCCGTTACACCAATCTGCTTTGACGGCCAGACCGCTGGTGCGATCAGAAAAAGCCGTGCGATCGCCATGTAGCCATTCAACTACGGCCTGCATTGATTCAACCTGTTCAGGCGAGCCGCATGTCTGCAGACCATCAGAATCTCTAGTCCCAATTCCGGCACAATAGACGGAAGCAAAGCCGCGGGGCGCCAGATAGTCGTTTAACGTGTAGGCTGGCGTCTGACTAAAGGTTTCAGTAGCTTTTGCGGACCCCTTAATCATCTGATGACGTGGATGGACATTAAAAGTTGGCTCAGCAGGTGAGACCTGATCTGGTTCTTTGCGACTCAAAGTTTGATTAACATTATGGGTTGCTTTTACGCCCCATTCATCGTTGGTTCCTTGGTTGTATGGACTGGCGGTAAAGACGGCGGGGACTTTTAACCCTTGATTGGATTCAGCGGGCCGCATGATTTCAACTTTTACCAAATCGGCTTGATCGTCAAAGTCAGTATCAACATCGGTCTCCACGTAGACGACCTCATAGATGAAATCGTGCGGATCAAAAACGGCGAGCGACTTGCCATTAAAAAAGATTGGCTTTTGATTGGCTGACAGCTTGTGAGTCCATTTCAGCAAACCTTGAGCCGTTAATGCATCCAGCAGCGTTTGGCCATTTTTGGTATGAGTGTTCAAAAGATCATAGAATGCGGCAATCACGTCTGCGGTCGTCCATTGTTCAAAATGATGGTGCAAAAGCTGCATCTGATCCATCGCCGCCAATGGATCAGTAATTGAAAAGTCAATTGCCGGTTCAAATTCTAACAGCTGCAGGCCGACAAGATAGAAAACCTCGTCATTGAGCGGCTGCTTGCTTGCCAGCCAGTCAGCCAGGCTCAGCTCAGGCGTTGCCAAAACGTCTTGGCGCCAACGCTTCAATGCCGGTTCAGAAGTGCAGCTGCAGTTGATTCTTTCCAACAGCGTCTGCCACATTTGATTAGGCGTAAGCGTGCTGCTCTCGCTTGCTTTTAGAAGATGAATGGTCTGGAGTTCATGGCATTGCTGCTCAAAAGGCAGACTCATCATGGCAAATTGATTGTTTTTCATTGGCAAAACCTCCCCAAATCACGCTAAGCACTTATGCTTATTAATTAGTGAATATTTTATAACATTCTCACGTTTTCTGGGGTATTGGACAGCATAATTGCCTTAATCTTTATTAAAAGACTGGTCATAAATGATTCTAAAAGGAACTGATCAGCCATTATTGACAAAAAGAGACGGTTTTGCGATCAAATCGCAGAATCGTCTCTTTGTCTTAGTTAGACGTCAAGCTTCAAGCTACCCACTGCTTTGACGCGAACTTGAGCAGAACCGCCTGGTAGATAGGCAAGCGGGATAATTTCGATATTAATGATTTCAACGCTGGTTGGATCCGCGCCAGCACTGATTGCATTGCTGACTGCCTCGTTTTTGGCTTTTTTTAGTACTTCTTCTTTATCTTTGCCTTCAAAGCTGTAGATTCGGTTAACGTCGCCACTGACTTGTCCCAAAGCCGCACCCACTGCATTGGCTGCATCATAGTGGTCTGGACGGTACACTTTGCTGATGCCCTTGATCTGATCGTCAACCAAAAAACTACCGCCACCGGTGAGAATCAAAGGGATATCACCGCTTTTAAGCTTCATTTGATCAAGCGAGTCGGCAACGGTCTGGTTGATCGCGGCTAATACGCTGTCAGCCCATTCCTCAGAAATATCAGCAACCTTGTCCGATTGATCATGAAATGCACGATTAAGTCTGGCTGCATTGTCAGAGGCGGTCTCAACATCTCCGCCAAAGACTTTCGACTTAGTGACGATTTCATATCCGACACTGTCTGGTCCAACCGTGAAACCATCATCATTTCTATGGATCACGGTACCACCGCCAATACCAATTGAAAGAATGTCTGGCATACGGAAGTTGGTTTCTACGCCGCCAACCTGTGCTGAAAGGGAAGATTGGCGTGGAAAGCTGTTTACCAAAACACCGATATCGCTGGTAGTGCCACCAACGTCAAGTACCAGTGCATTTTTAATGTCTGAGAGATGGTAGGCACCACGAATGCTATTGGTAGGCCCGCAGCCAATGGTAAAGATCGGATATTTCTGAGTAAACTCACCAGTCATCAAGGTTCCATCATTTTGACTGAAAAAAGTTTGTGCTTTGATGCCAAGTTCTGCTAAGGCACTTTCAAAGCCATTTACGATTTGCTCGCCGATTGTCATCAAAGCAGCATTTAAGATTGACGCGTTTTCTCGTTCAAGCATGCCGATGCCGCCAATCTGATGCGACAAAGTAATCTTAACATCATTGCCTAGGTCCTCTTTGATCCATTGCGCGACTTGCAGTTCTTGAGTGGGATTTACTGGTGAAAAAGTCCCCGCGATGGCAATGCTTGTTTTTTTATCTTTTAAGTTAGCACAGAATGCATCAACCTCATCACGATTCAGTTCGGCAATTTTACGGCCATCATATTCATACCCGCCGGAAATGATAGCAGCTTTTTCATTAACGGCTGCTTTCAGATCGGCAGGCCATTCCATATAAGGGGGAATGCCAACTGATGCCGGCTTGCCGATTCGGAGATAAGCGACCTTGTCCAGACCCTTGCGCTCAACGATAGCATTGGTGGATTTCGTGGTTCCAAGCATGGCAAAACCAATCTTACTCTTATCTACATGACTTTCAGCCAGTACTTTAGAGATTGCATTGAAGATACCACCTTGTACGTCTTTGGTAGTGTGTGCCTTAACCGTGTAGATAACGTTCAGCTGGTCGTCCAGAATTGCAGCATCGGTATTCGTACCGCCAACATCAACGCCTAAACGATATGCCATAAGCTATTTCTCCTTTCCCTGCAGCTCTTCTACTGGAATATAGTCGACATCATAGCCAAAGTAGCGTGGTCCTGCCGTTTCGATGCCAATAGGAGTACGCCATTGCGGATCACAAGGGAATGACACAACCTTAACGCGTGATCCGTATTGCAGACGCTCTGACGTAATCGGAAAGGCGCTCTCAATATCCAAGGCAACGATTAGATCAGGAACCGAGGCTAAGATCTCATCACCCTCCTTGGCAACCAGTGTTTCGTTTTGGAATTCGAGACTGAACGTTTTCCCTCGATAGTTGTTGAGCCCCTCGATTTGTGCGGTACCAAAGTTAAAGCCCTGCTTGGTTTCGCGCGTTACAGCAGTCACTTTGCCGTCGTATAGCTCAAAACCGTTGAGTCGATCCAATAGCGCTTTGAAGACGTCATCATAATCTTCTTGATGCATCAGAATCTCGCCAATCTCACGAGCCAATGAAAGAGTACCGTTTACGACAGATCCCTTGACGTCCTTGCCAGCTAAAAAGTAGTCAGAGACAGATGCTGAACCGCCCATTTGAACGGTTAGGGCGCGAGACATGTATTCTGACCAATAGGCGTTGATTGGCTTAAGCAGGGCAACGTTGCCTTTTTCATCGCCAACGGCTACTTGTTCAGGCTCCAGGCCATGGAGGTGGAAAGTTTCCATCTGTGCTTCAGGAAAGGCTCGGCCAATTGCATCGGCATCCAGAATTGGCAAGTGCAGTTTGGCCGCCGCACCGACTGGATAAAGTGAGTTGATGCCACCGACTTCAATTGGAATGATAACATCAGCTTTTTTACCAAATGCGCGTTCAAGTTCTTGCAGAGGGGTCGTCAGCTCAATCTCAGAAGGCAGTTTCTCCAATGATACGGTTGGCGCTCCCATTCCAGATACGGGAACGACGTATTGATCGTCCTGCAACTCATCGATTGAGATCAAATTTACGGGACCATACTTCTGAATCATGCTCTTGGCAAGCAAACGGCCAACCTTGGGATCACCACCACCGCCGGATCCTAGTACAGAAGCTCCGACTGAGATGTAGTCAATGTCTTGTTCGGTTAGTTCTCTCATGGTTTCTCAACCTCCAATGTCTCATCTTTCTTATTCTTTGTAAGGTAGCTCAGCAGCAGCTGCATGAAGAAACCAACCAGAATTCCGTCCAGTGGTGGTATCTGCGTCAGCTTAATGATACCCAATCCAGTTGGCGCGTCAGTCGTTAAATAAGTGACTACGATGCCAACTACCCATGAAGCCATTGAACGCCACACGATCGATTTAGGCTCTTCACGGTTACTGATGCGATTGAACTCTTTTTTGATGAAGTAGAATTCAGCAATGTAGATACCAGGGACCGGTGCGATGAAGATACCCAAAATATTGAGAAATGGCACGAACTGGTTGTAGATACCGAATACCCCGAGCAACGTACCGATTGTACCCAGAATCAAAACCAGTGTACGAAATTTGACTTTAGTAAAGATCACATTGAATCCTAGAGAAGCAGAGTAGAGGTTACTGGTGTTGGTAACCCATTGTGTTAAGGAGAGGACGATGATGCCTGGGATGCCCATGCCAATCATGATCAGCATTTTCATCATGTCCGTGCTGCCGAGTGATTTACTCATGAAGATTGATACCAAAATCATAAAGGAGTTACCAATGAACATCCCGAAGAAGGTTCCGATAATGGAGTCTTTTTGGCTCTTAGCCCAACGTGAGATGTCTGGTTGGGTAGCCGCACCGACGATAAATGAAGAGATAACCAACGCGATTGCAGAACCAAATGGTAAAGTTGCAGATGTCTGAGTTTTTGGCAGTCCATGTGTCCGCAGTGCGATAAACAGCGCAATCAGCATCAGTATCAAGAGGAACGGTACCGAGATTTCGCTTAGTTTGGAAAAAGCCCGATATCCATAAAGCGTCGTACCGACCATAAAAATACCCGCAATAATTGAAAATACCCAAGTTGGCCAGTTGATGCCAAACGCGCTGATAAAAGCTGTTCTTGCGTTGTCTGCAAAGAACCCGACTTGCACGCCAAACCAGCCTAACAGTGAAAGACCAATCATTGCTGAATATGCAAGCGTGCCTTTCTTGCCAAAGACATAGCGAGTAATCATTGACGTTGACAAGTTGGTAGCCGCGCCGACAGAAGCCGTAATCGTACAAATCGTTGCCAAAATAAACGACCCGATAATTACAGCCCAGATTGCTTTATCAAGAGGCAGTCCCTTTGCCAGCTGCACGCCTAAAATAACGGCAGCCAGATCGACGCCAATTGCGACCCAAATGGAAAACAGCGATATCCAGGACTTTTGTTGTGACTTTGGAACCTGCTTCAAAGAGTAGTCTGAAGCAAAGCTTTTTTCTTTTTGTGCCATAATAATTCCCCATCCCCTCCGAATGTTAATGAATAGTTAAAATTTAATTAAAAATTATATAATCAGTTTAATAAAATCGACAGATATTAAATGAATATTTTTACTTGATTAGATAATATATATACGATTAGTTGCTTTGAATAAGAAATTTTAAACGTTTTTTGAATATTTAAATCTTTTAATTTAAAATTGATTCATTTTATAAAGCCCTAGATGATGGGAAAAATCTCTGTTATTTATTAATAAATAAGGGAGGGGAGACGGCTCTATGACTTGAGCAACAGGCAACTAGAAAAAAGCAAAACAGCCCCATCACGGAAGATTTCCGCAATGAGGCCATAAATCATATAGGGGTACAGGACCTTGCAGTTATTTTGGGGATTGTCATTCATACTTATGGAAGCATAGAAGGGATGGTTTAAATCTCAATTCTTAGTATCTATCGTTATAATCATCATCATAATCGTCATGATGATGGTGGGATAGCTGATCTGCAGTATAGATGTCCCATAGCGTATCAGATACATCATCATGATCGTCCATCTCCTCATCTTGATAAGGGGCTGGCGGTAATCCTTCTTCTTTACGTTTCTCATTCATCTCGTCAACGTTATGTCTGTCAAGATCCGCGCCGGTGATCCATTCAAAGAACCAAAAAATAAGAACAATTACCAGAAACATAAAAAAGATGGCAAAGACAATCGACCATAACTCCATAGCAGTGATAAAGATGACAGCGATGAACGCCGTAATTGCCCAGCGCCGATGCAAAATTTTTTTCTTTTCATCATTGCTAATCACCAGCACTGCCTCCTTACTTATAAAATTTGAATTCAACCAAATTATATCTCATTTCATTAGGAGGAGTTGGTTGATTTATGTGCAAATATTCATTAATGATATCCGTGAACGTCCCATTTGTCATTTTGCAAGTTGAAAAATCAAGGAAATACACGGCATCTATAAAGGTTACTGCTTGTGATTTTGTATACAAATTAATCGATCAAGCGCTTTCTTTAGTGATAAGATAAAATTGTTACATATTTGGTTTGTAAAATTGGAGGTAATGATATGACTGAAGAAAAGCGCGTTGCTGTCGTTACTGGTGGGGACCGTGGGATTGGCCGCGGCATTACGAACCAGCTGCTTAAGGATGGCTACTATGTCGTAATCGCCAACCGTAATGAAGAAGCCGGTAAGAAAGCCGTTGAAGAACTGAACGCTCAAGGATATGAAGGCAAGGTCGTATCCGTATCCGGCGATGCATCCAAGAAAGAAAGTCACGAACGCTTCGTTAAGACTGCCGTTGACAACTTCGGCCGTCTGGACACGTACGTAAACAACGCTGGAATTGCTCAGATCAAGCTGCTCAAGGATGAAACTGAAGCTGACATGGATGAGATTTTCCATGTCAACGTCTACTCAGTACTGTTTGGGATGCAGGCCGCCGCTGCTCAATTCCGCAAGCAGGACGATGGCGACAAGATCCGCAAGATTATCAACGCCTCCAGTATCGCCGGTCACATTGCCTTTGACATGCTGGGTGCCTACTCTGCATCCAAGTTTGCCATTCGTGGTTTGACGCAGGCCGCCGCCAAGGAACTTGGCCGTGAGCACATTACGGTCAACGCCTACTGCCCAGGTATCGTTGGCACTGACATGTGGGACTACATCGATGAAAAGATGGTTGAAGCATGGGGTGGTAACAAGGGCGACTACCTTAAGAAGTACTCTGGCTCCATTACGCTGGGACGGGTTGAAACGCCTGCTGACGTGGCCAATTACGTATCCTGGCTGGCATCGACCAAGTCCGACTACATGACTGGTCAAGCCGTTCAAATCGATGGCGGGATTCAATTTATCTAATTCCAGCTGTTTCAAACTGAATATTCAAAACAAAAGCCGCGATCCTCACTGGGTTACGGCTTTTTGAATACTTAAAAAGCGCGTCATGTAAGCTAACGCGCTGATTGAAGACTATTGATTCTGATTCAGATAGTCGGCCTCGCTTCTTAACTGGCTGACATAGCCGTTAACCTCATCTTTTTGACTCTGAGTGACGTAGTAGTCTTTTTCTAGATTTGAGAGGGAAACGGTCCTGATTTCAAAATGACCATCCGCTACGCTTTCTGAATCACTGACTTCCCACATCTTGTAGGTAACGGTATCGCCATCAACCTTGTAGTAAAGAAAACTGGTTGGGTCACCGTTCGCGGTAAGATAACTGTAGTCAGCAACCGCGTCACTGATTGGATTCTCGCCGGCTGGACTGTAGCAGAAGAAATCATTGCCAATATATTCTTTGAACCAGTCAGGCTCAACCAAGAGTGCCAGCATGACACCGGTCGTTTTATCATCTACTTTGGCTGTTTTGGCAGTACTGGAAGCTGTGGTGGAACTGTCTGAGCTACTACTCGCTTTTTGAATCTGGCTGTCAGAATGACTAGACTTTTTGGATGATGACTTGGCAGTGCTGCTTTGGGCTGCCGTACTGCTTGATTCTTTACTGGATGACGATTGACTGCCGCACGCGGTCAGCAGGAAGCATGACACTAAGGCGGAGGTGATAACAATGGATTTTTTCAATTCTTTTCTCTCCCTAAAATAAAATTCTTACCGAAAAATTATTCATTTATAATCAGCTTTTATAGGATAACTCATCTTGAATGAAAAGCTATCAAAATAATAAAAACTTTTAAAAACATAAATCAACACTAAAATAATCAGTCAGCGGATGATTTGCCAAACCAGCATGTTCCACGTGAAACCTAATCTAATTAATTTGCTCTGAAAGGCGACAGATAAGTATCTTTCGGCGTATAATTGAGTTTGCTGTAATCGTGAAAAATTCGCGGAAATAAAAGATGAAAAGGAGAACATCGTGACCAATCAAGTAATTGAATTTCGGCATGTCAGTAAGCAGTATGATGATAACCTTGTGCTGCGCGACATCAACTTTACGATTGAGGCCGGTAAGTTCTACACGCTGCTAGGCCCTTCAGGATCAGGAAAGACTACGATCCTGCGAATTATTGCTGGTTTTGACGATGCTACCAGTGGCGACGTTATTTTTGACGGCCAGCGAATCAATGATATTCCTGCTAATCAACGACAAGTAAACACGGTCTTTCAAGACTATGCGCTTTTTCCACATATGAACGTTGCTGAAAACGTAGCGTTTGGCTTAAAAATCAAGCGAATCCCCAAAGAAGAGATTGCCAAGCGGGTACAGGATGCTTTGCATATGGTGCAGCTGGACGGCTATGGCGAGCGTGAAATCACAGAAATGTCTGGTGGTCAGCGGCAGCGGGTTGCAATTGCTCGCGCGATCGTCAATCGTCCTAAAGTGCTGCTGTTGGATGAGGCGCTCTCTGCCCTTGACCATAAGCTACGAGTGGAGATGCAGGCTGAACTGCGGGCTTTGCAGCGCCGCTTGGGAATCACCTTTGTCTTTGTCACGCATGACCAAGGTGAAGCACTGGCAATGAGCGACCAGATCTTTATTATCAATGATGGTATGATTCAGCAGAGCGGTACGCCGGTTGATATCTACGATGAGCCGTTGAATCATTTTGTGGCTGATTTTATTGGCGAGAGCAACATTGTCCCTGGGATTATGAAAAAAGACTTTTTGGTCAATATCAATGGTCATGATTTCGAATGCGTTGATGCCGGCATGAAGCCAAATGAAAAGGTCGAAGCCGTCTTGCGCCCCGAGGATCTGGATATTACGACCGTTGATCAGGGAAAGCTGGTTGCAACGGTCGATACGCAGCTGTTCCGGGGTGTTGACTATCAGATCATGGTTCATGACGAGGAAGGACACGAATGGAAGATCAATTCGATTCATAAAACGAAAGTGGGTGAAAAAGTCGGCATCACGTTTGATCCCGAAGACATCCACATCATGCGCTATCATGAAACCGAAGCGGCCTTTGATGCACGGTTGGACAGTTACGAAGGTGATGATGAGGAGGATGAACGTTGAAACAGCAAAAAATCTGGTTTGTCGTTCCCTATGCATTGTGGATTGTACTGTTTGTCGTGGCGCCGTTGGTCTTGATTCTTTATCAATCCTTTTTTAACATCAACGGCCAGTTCACGTTTGGCAACTATCAGAGCTACCTGACTTCCAATGTTTATTTAAGGATGACGTTCAATTCGGTCTGGTACGCGTTTTTGATCACGCTGATCACGCTTTTGATCAGCTATCCGGCAGCGTATGTGATCAACCGGCTGCCGAATCGTCAGTTTTGGCTGCTGCTGGTCATTTTGCCAACTTGGATCAACCTGCTTTTGAAGACCTATGCCTTTATCGGACTGTTTAGTCAAAACGGTTCGATCAATCAGTTTTTGCGGTTTGTCGGTCTGGGCAGCCACCAGATTCTGTTTACTGATGCCAGCTTTATTTTTGTCGCGGCCTACATTGAGATTCCGTTTATGATTCTGCCAATCTTTAACTCACTGGCCGAGATCGATTCTTCGTTGATCAATGCCAGTCGTGACCTGGGCGCCAACTCCTGGCAGACGTTTATGCACGTTGAGCTGCCATTGACGATGCCTGGGGTTAAGGCTGGGGTACAGGCAGTCTTTATTCCATCGCTTTCTTTGTTCATGATTACGCGTCTGATTGGTGGCAATCGTGTAATTACTCTCGGGACGGCAATTGAAGAGCATTTCTTGACAACGCAGAACTGGGGCATGGGTTCAACGATCGGTGTGGTATTGATCATTGCCATGTTCATCGTGATGTTTGCAACTGGTGATCGGCAAAAGAAAAAGGGGGGTCGTGCTAAATGAAGCATAAAATCAACTGGGGCGCGATCTATTTAGTAATCGTTTTTATTATTTTATATTTGCCGATTCTTTATCTGGTTGGCTTTTCATTCAGTTCTGGCAAAACGATGGAAAAGTATCAAGGCTTTTCATGGACGCACTATCAGACGCTGTTGCAAGATACGCGAATGATTACCATTGTGATCAACACACTGATCGTTGCCTTGCTGTCAGCGCTTTTGGCGACGATTATCGGAACGATGGGGGCGCTGGCGATTAAGCGAACCAAGAATGCCATGCGGAACACCTTGCTTTCGTTTAATAATGTTTTGATGGTTTCACCAGACGTTATTATTGGGGCCAGTTTCTTGATTCTGTTTACGGTGATTGGCATGAAGCTTGGTTTTTGGTCCGTTTTGCTCAGCCATATTGCTTTTTCGATTCCGATTGTGGTTTTGATGGTTCTGCCCAAAATCGATGAACTTTCGCCCACTCTGCTGGATGCAGCCGCGGATCTAGGGGCCAGTCCATGGCAGTCATTGACGCGAGTAATGCTGCCGGCGATTGCTCCAGGGATCATGTCGGGATACTTTATGGCCTTTACCTACTCACTGGACGACTTTGCAGTAACTTTTTTTGTAACTGGCAATGGTTTTTCGACGCTGTCAGTTGAAATCTATTCCAGGGCGCGACAAGGCATTGACTTGGAGATCAACGCGCTTTCGACTTTGATGTTCTTGGTATCATTGGCGCTGGTAATCGGCTACTACTTTATCAGCAAGCATGGCGGCAGCCGCAAAAACCAGATCGTAACGGTTAAAGAAGGTGATGTCCAATGAAAAAACTGCTGAGCTTTGCCATTGGCATCCTGCTGCTGTGCGGTGCGCTGTTTGGGTGCAATAAGCTGCTAAACCAAAAAGCAAACGATGGCGGCAATAAAACCTTGACGATCTATAACTGGGGCGACTACATTGATCCCCAGCTGATTACCAAGTTCGAGCATGAGACCGGCTATCATGTCGATTATGAGACTTTTGACAGCAATGAGGCGATGCTGACCAAGATTCGCCAGGGCGGTACGCATTATGATATTGCCGTTCCAAGTGAATACACCATTCAGCGAATGAAAAAAGAGCATCTGTTAGAGCCGATTGATCATCGCAAGCTGCCGAACCTCAAATATATCGATCCGCAGTTTTTAAATCTGTCGTTCGATCGGCATAATCGCTATTCAATTCCATATTTCTGGGGGACGTTGGGGATAGTCTATAATGATCAAAAGGTGAGTCGTAAAGATGTCTCGCATTGGCGCCAGCTTTGGTCACCTAAGCTCAAAAACAATATCATGATGATCGACAGTGCCCGTGATGCGATGGCAGTGGCACTGATCACTCAGCATCATTCCGTCAACACGACCAACGCCAAGGAATTACGTGAAGCCGCTGATAAGCTTGATCAGCTGACGCCCAACATCAAGGCCGTAATTGCCGATGAAATGAAGATGTACATGGAACAAAACGAAGCGGCAGTCGGCATTACCTATTCTGGGGAAGCCAGTGAAATGATCAGTGTCAATTCACATCTCCACTACCTCGTACCAAGCGAGGGCAGCAACATCTGGTTTGACAACATGGTGATTCCCAAAACGGCTAAAAACAAAAAAGCAGCCTATGCATTCTTGAATTTCATGCTGGATCCCAAGAATGCCGCGCAAAATGCTGAATATATCGGCTATGCAACGCCAAATAAGGCTGCCAAAAAGTATCTGCCAAAGAGCGTTACCAGCAACCAGGCTTTCTATCCGCCAAAACAAACAATGAAGCATCTGCAGGTTTATCATGACTTGCCATTAAAAGACATTGGCACCTATAATGACCTGTTCTTGGAATTTAAGATGTTTAAAAAGTAACTAAAAAGCTGACCGAAAAATTTCGATCAGCTTTTTTGATTGACGTTTATTATTCAGTGGCCAGCTTGCTATGACGATAGCCGTAGCCAAAGTAAAGTGCCAAACCAATTAAGAACCAGATGCCGGCCCCAATCCAAGTATCAAGGGAAAGGAACGACATCATGAACAGGCAGGCACAGCCAGAAATGATTGGCAAAACGGGGAACCAAGGAACGCGGAAGCCGCCTTGGTTGCCGATGTCCTTGCGCTTACGCAATGGAATGATCCCAAATGAAACCAGCGTAAATGCCAGCAATGTACCGATATTAACCAGATCAGTCAGCCGATCCAGGGAAACCAGCCCCCCCATGATGGCGATAATCGCTGCGACGATCCAAAGTGAGATCTTCGGCGTGCTGGTCTTAGCATCCAGCTTGTTCAAAAATGATGGCAAGAGACCGTCACGACTGATAGAGTAGATCAAACGGGATGAAGAGTAGATCATGGTAAACATCATGGTTGCCATCCCAATCAGTGCCCCAATTGAAAGCAGGGCAGCCAGCCAGTCTTGGTGAACGGCCTGCAGCGCAAAGGCAACCGGATTGGCAACGTCAAGCTTGGTATACTTAACCATCCCAGTCAAGACGATTGAAACGCCCATGTAAAGCACGGCAGCGACCAAAAGTGTCCCGATAATTCCGATTGGCATGTTCTTTTGCGGATTCTTGACTTCGGCAGCTGAGCTTGAGATACAGTCAAAGCCCAAAAAGGCAAAGAAGACTGTCGTTGCCCCCTTGAAGACCCCATGCATACCATATGGAAGGAATGGCTGGTAGTTGGCTTTCTTGATGAAGAAGGCCCCAACAACGATGAAGGCAACGATGATTGCAATCTTGATCGCGATGGCAATGTTGTTGACCCGAACCGATGAAGTCATTCCAAATGAAAGCATCCAGGTAATCAGTAAAACGATGATGATTGCTACAATGTTGACATAGGTGCCATGTGCAGGATCAAAAGGACCAGACAGTGCTTTGGGGATGTTGATTCCACAGCTGGCCAGCAGTGAATTGAAGTAGGCTGCCCAGCCAGTTGAAACTGAGGCGACTGCCAGCATGTATTCCAATACCAGCGCCCAGCCCATGATCCAACCGATAAATTCACCGTAGACCACGTTACCATAAGAATAGGCGCTACCGGCAACCGGCATGGCAGAAGAAAACTCAGCATAGCACATTCCCGCTAAAGCACAGACAACCGCTGCCGCCAGAAACGACAGTGAGACGCCAGGCCCTGCATCGTTGGCTGCCACGGTCCCAGGTAAAATAAAGATCCCCGTCCCAATGACCGCACCGATCCCCATGGCCATCAAATCGCCAGCCGACAGCGACTTGACGAATTTGTTATCGGCTTTGAGATAGCGTGAGAGGCTTTCTTTACGAAAAAGATTTAAACTCATCCGACCTTAACCACCTTTGTTATAATATCCAATAGCTTAATAAATTTAAGTGATAGCTTATCATAGGCAAAGATAATGAGCAATAATTGCGAAATAATCATTGGATTTACCGAACAAAATAAGCCATAATGACATTAATAATCATAATGTCATAATCATTAAAAGTCAATTAGAAAAGCATTAAGGAGGAGCTTGGAAATGGCGATTGAAAAGACTGCAGGTGCCGTAGTTTATCGAAATAACGATCAAGAAATTGAATACCTGCTGCTGCAAAGCACAAACGAAGGTAATTTTTGGGGCTTCCCCAAAGGTCACGTTGAGGGCGATGAAACGCTCCTAGAAACGGCGCAGCGTGAGATTAAAGAAGAAACCAGTCTGGTCCTGCCAATTGATACCAGCTTTTCTGTCTACACTGAATACGACCTGCCCAACGGCAACCGGAAGCAAATGACGCTTTACACGGCCGCACTGCCTAAGGATAAGGATCTGCATCTGCAGGCTGAAGAAATTAAGAATGCCGGTTGGTTCAACTATCAAGATGCTCGCCAACGCTTAACCTATGACAACTTAAAAGAATTGCTGGATCAGGTTAATGCTCATTTAACACAGGCATGATGGATCAGCAGCATAAGGTTTTTGTAATTACTGGCGCGGCGGGAACCGGTAAAACGACGGTGGCCAACTATCTAAGAAAAAAATACGATATGGCCAAGGTAATTACGCATACGACACGCTTGCCGCGAGCCAATGAAAAAGATGGCGTCGACTATTATTTTGAGACGCGTTCCTCAATGCAAAAGCGGCATTTATTAGAACAGGTTGAATATGATCATCATCTATATGGCTCTTCAATTGAGGGGCTGGAAAACGGCTGGCGGCATCATCAATTTGACGTGATCGTTTTGGATACCAAAGGAGCGTTGACGTACCGAGCCAAGTTAGGCGATCAGGCCGTCATAATCTTTTTGACGGTCAGCCATCCGCAACAGCTTTTTGAGCGTCTGCATATCAGAGGCGATCACCCAGATGCAATTGAGTCGCGGATCAACAGCTGCGAATATCAGCGTGATCTGTCGCTGCCGCAAGAATTGAAAGGTCAGGCAATTGAGCTTGTCAATGATGATTGGACAATGACGCAGCAAAAACTGGATCAATTGCTCAGCCGATACATTTGAAGATAAATGTGCTAAAATCATAATTTCAAAAAGGACGGATGAAAAAATGACGGATCCTAAAGCACAAGCCATGGCAGTCTTGCAGAAAAATCATCTGCGCGTCACCAAGCAGCGAAAAACGCTGATTGATTTGTTGGTTGCCAATCCGGATCGCTATGTCAGTGTTACTGAGGTTGACAAGCATATGCGCCAGGCATTTCCTGGTGCCAGCCATAACACGGTCTATCGCAATCTGGAAGAGTTTCAAGAGATCGGCCTGGTTGAATTGAGTTCGCAGTCTGGCGGCATGGTGGTTAAGTATCGCTGTGACGAATCGCATCACCATCACTTTATCTGTCAACGCTGCGGTCGGGTGCAGGAGATTCAGCTGCCAACGATTGATTGGGACTTTTTGACTCAGCAGCTGCCTGGCGCCGAGATTACGGGACATAGCTTTGAGCTGTATGGATTATGTGCTCAGTGTCGTCAGCTGGCTTCGCATTAAATTCATCAATTCTTATTTTTTTCGCAAACTCTCACTGGCAATTTTTGCGCTAAGATAGAGAGCAGACGACAAAAGGAGAGAAAAAAGCAATGAAAACACCACCGTTTGTGACGCCATTTGCGCTGGTTTCATTGGTTTTGGCGTTAGGTGCTACCAACGTGGTGGTCAACAAAACCACCAATACCAGTGAAGGGGCTAAAATCGTCAGCACTTCATCGACTAGTCAGAGCACCAGTCAAAAAGATGACCAAGACAGCAGTCATAGCAGTGACCGCAAAAAGCCAAGCAGTGAAAGCGATCCGGATGTGCAAAGCAGTCATCAGACCAACAGTGTTGATGAGGAGTCAACGACTAAGACCTCATCAGCTAAAACGACCGACAATACTACGGATAATGGTACGACTGCTGGTACCGGCACTACCAGCTCATCGGCCAAGACCACCAGTCAGACTACTGGCACGACGACTGATAACTCGACTGGTACCAACTCGACGACTGGCACGACGACAACCACGACTGACACCAATCAATAAGGGGGATCGCGACAGTGCTTAGTTTTCTAGACATGATCAATCATTGGCTGGGATATTTTAATATCAATGCCAAGCTGAAAAATCGAATCTACATTATCATTGCCTTTTTGGGTGATCTGTACCTGATCTACGTTACCACGCGCCTTTTGATCAACCATGCATGGGTGCGGGGGCTGCTATACTGCCTCGCCGTGATTCTGATCACCTATTGTCTGTACATCAACGCGGTCTACTACTATCTAGACCGCAACTCACGGTTTGACTTTTTGTCGCCTTGGCTTTCAAAGATTACTGGGGTCGTTCCCACTGCTGAGGATGCCAAGCCAAAACGCAATGCTCGTGTCATCAACAATGCGCCAAATGGCTACTTTACTCATCAGGATATCATTCCAGCTCAAGTGGAGGTTGATGAGCACGAGCAGCATAATCTGCAGCGCGTCGTTCAAGAACTGTTGGATGACGGGATCTTTACTGCGGATTATGATGGCTTAAGCGACAGTCAGATCGTAGCAGAAACTGCAACGGGTGAGTCGGTCTATGCGCTTGACTCGCAACAGACGCCGCCTTATTTTGAGCTCTACCATGACAAGCATCTGCGGCGAATTGAGATATACATGGGCTTGAATCAAATGGAAAAACTGGCAGTCGGTCATATTGCCAAGGTCGGTTTGACGGACATTCATACTGCCCACGAGCAATATGAGCTCTATTTAGCCAATCTGTTCGTGACGGGTGGACCGCATAAGATTGCCGGTCGCAATGGCTCAACGATCTTAATGGATGGTCAGTATGGCCTGGTTGCCAACGTTGCCTATCGCGATCGAGAAAAACGCTAAAAGCAAAAGCTGTTGATTAGTTTATGCTAACCAACAGCTTTTTTGATGCATTGATGATTTTGATAAGACAGACAGTGAGCTATTCGTTGATCCAGTCCAAAATCTTAAACATGGTCGCGGTATTTTCTTTAGGCACGGGATGAGTAATGATTTCAGCCGGGGTCTGATTAAGAATTGATCCTGCTGCATAGTCGCCATCATTGACTACGATCTCGCGGACGTTATCGGCCAGCGGCTCAAAGTGAAACTGCAGCCCAACAACGCGATGGCCATAAACAAAGCCCTGTTCTTTTAAGCCGGCTGATGAGTAGAGTAGCTGAGCGCCATTGGGAATGGTAAACATCTGCTGATGCCAGTGCAGAACGGTAGATGCCTCAGGCAGGTCAGGAATTACATCGCTCTTTAAGAAGACGGGAGCCCAGCCAACTTCTTTAACGGGCGCGTCTTTAACCGTGGCGCCCAAAGTCATTGCCAGCTGCTGTCCGCCAAAGCAGGCACCAAACATTGGCTTGTCCTGGGCCAGCAGTTCTTTGATCAATTGCCGCTCTTTTGCAATCCAGGGCAGATCATCATTAGGACTCATCGGACCGCCTAAGATGACCAGCATATCGGTTTCATCAGCCGTGGGCAGCTTGTTGAACTGGGCCGGATGATAGACGTAGATCTCGTGGCCGCGCTGGTGGGCCCATTCACTGATTACGCCAGGGCCTTCGTTGGGGGTGTGCTGCAAAACGTTGATTCTCATTAATCGATCACTCCTTGTTTTAGACCCTATTCTATAGCAAAACCGACAGCCTGTCTTGCTGGCTGCCGGTTTTTGATATCAGATTTGATTAAAATTCAATTGCGTAAACGATGCGGTGGTGAGCTGGCTTGCCAGGACGCAGGGTGATATCGCCGAATTCTGGATGGTGAGGCGTGTCAGAAAGCGTTTGGGCTTCCATTGCCAGCGCACACCATGAGGCACTTGGCCGGTTGAATTGGAGCGACTTGTCCATTCCATTGGCAGTGTACATTACCAAACCATTGCGATCTGAGTACAGCTTCATCTTGCGGCCGCTGGCAGGGTCAGACAGCGTGGCAACTGGTTCGTGGTTGACGTTCGTGCTTGGTTCAACCTGCCAGATGTCATCAAAGCCGCCTTCTTTAGTACTCTTCATTTCATTAAGCGCATCGCCCAAACGACGAGGAGTTTGGAAATCAAATGGCGTGCCGGCATTTACGAGCTTTTTGCCAGTTGGAATCTTTTCATCGTCAACGTCTAAGTGGAACTTGGAGTTAACCTGTAATACTTGATCTTCAACGGTTGCCACGTCAGAATCGCCAAGGTTGAAGTAGGTGTGAACGGTTGGGTTGAACAGCGTGTTGGCATCCGTTTCGCCATCCAGATCGATTACGACACGGTTGTCATTGCTCAGTGAGTAGGTAACCGTAACTTTCTCATTGCCTGGGAAAGAGTCGATTTCAGGCGTCATGGTCTTGGTTAAGACAACTTTAACGGTATTTGGCGTCGTAACGGTTTCGGCTTCAAAGAACTGGTTGCCTAAACCATTCGGGCCGCCATGAAGCGTATTGCCGTTTTCATTAGTGTCGACGTGATATTCCTGACCGTCAATCGTGAACTCGCCCTTGGCCAGCCGTCCGGCAACACGGCCAATCACTCGGTTGTTGCACATGCCGTTGTCAGTAAAGTGCTCAATGTCGGCTGCGCTCAAAACCAGGTTGACGCGCTTGCCGTCTTTGCCTGGAACCGAGATTTCCTGTAACAGACCGGCATAGTTTAAAACGCTGACCTGCACGTCCTGATCGTTGATAAGCGTGTATTTTTTGACTTCTTGTCCTTCAAAAGTACCGAAACTGCTTTCTTTAATTTCCATAATTAAATCCACCTCTTAAAAAGCAAACGTTTTCATAAAAAGATTGTACCATATTACGCTAGTTTGTGATTAAAAATACCAAAAATAAGACAAATCAAGAAAACATATTAATTGAACTGTCTTTTAAAAGAACTATAATACTAAGAAAGATGTTTTGTATCATAAAGCAACGTTTTATAATCTAAGTATAATCTCAAAATAGAAAGGCCGATTTTAATGAAAATGAATCGAACAGTTCGAGATTTCCAAAATGCTCTGGAAAGCTTATTAAAGACTCACCAGTTTGGACATTTGACAATCGATCAAATTTGTAATGAGGCACTGTTGCATCGAAGCAGCTTTTATCGTTACTTTCATGATAAGTATGATCTGCTGGAACAGACGATCAGTACGCGCTTGAACATCTTGATTGATCAGTCAGACCGCAATGAGGATGAATTTGTTGAAATCTTGATCAAGTATGTCAGCGATAATCGTGATATCTTCCGCAATCTAGCCGACAGCAGCTCGCAAAGCTCTTTGTACGGCGAGATTATGAAGATCGTCAGTGAGATTCTGCTGCGGCAGCGTCACGTTACTGAAAATCAAGACACGATCGTTACGGCTTTGCGAAACTCCAAGAATCCAGAAATGCTGGCCTACATTTTGAGCGGTTCGATTCTAGGGGCCTTTTACTGGTGGCGGCAAAACAACTATGAGGTTCCGCAGCAAGACGTCATTGATTTTGTTAAGCAGTCAATGCACAATCTTTCGGATCAAATGGAACGCGATGGTTTAAACTAGATACCTCAATTAAAAAATCTGACATCGATGCAGTCGATGCCAGATTTTTTTAATTTTTAATGACGTAGCGTTCAAAGCGGGCAAAATCTTGCGGTGACATCTCGACTTTGAGCCGCGTACCGTTATTGAGATATTCAGTCTCTAAGATATTGCAGTTTTCATTGATGTAGGAAACCGTTCGTCCATCGGCAAATGGAATCAGCAGCTCAGTCTGTACGTAGTCTTTGAAAAGATGACGACGCAAGGCCTGGACCAAGAGCTGAATGGATTCATCATCCTTGGCTGAGATAATAATCCGGTTATCGCCTTCCATGACTGGATATTCAAACTCGGTCTGGTCAGCTTTATTAAAGACGTACAGCATTGGGATGTTTTCAATGCCAATCTGTTTGAGCGTCTTTTCGGTCGTGCGCATCATGGCTTCATAATTAGGGTCGGAATAGTCGATTACCTGGATGAGCAGATCAGCACTGGCAGCTTCCGCCAAGGTTGATTTAAAGGCTTCGATCAGATGAGTAGGCAGTTTGCTGACAAAACCAACCGTATCACTGAGCAAAAAGCGTTTTTGATCAGGCAGCGTTAATTGACGTACGCTGGTATCCAGAGTGGCGAAAAGCATGTTCTTTTCAAAAACCTGCTTTTCTTCCGAAACTCCGAAACGACTGACCAGCTGATTCATAATGGTCGATTTGCCGGCATTGGTATAGCCAACCAAGGCAGCTGTTGGCGTGTCGCTTTTTTCTCGCTTAGCCCGTTTAACGTCCTCAGATTTGGCGATTTCTTTGAGCTCAGCCCGCAAATGACTGATTTTATGGTTGATGGTCCGTCGATTCATTTCCAGCTTGGTTTCACCGGCACCACGGTTGGTAAAGCCAGATCCGCCACCAGTCTGCTGGTCAAGCCGCTGATTGGCAGCCGTCTGCAGACGCGGCAATTGATATTGAAGCTGGGCAATCTCGACTTGAATCTTGGCTTCACGGCTTTGCGCGCGCTTGGCAAAGATTTCCAAGATCAAGGCAGTTCGGTCCAAAATCCGGACACCGGTTTGATCAGCCAGGTTCTGCAGTTGACTTGGCGTCAGCTCGTCATTGGCGATTACCGTGGCGACTTCTTCTGCCTCGGCCAGGTGACGCAGCTCTTCCACCTTACCGGAGCCAAAGTAGGTCGCTGGGTTAGGCCGATCCAAGGCTTGGTCCAAACGATCAATGACTTCCATTTGATTGGCTTCGGCCAGGGCTGCCAATTCTTCCATGGAATACTCATAATCTTCCTGGTCCATGTTAAGGCCAATGATAATTACTGGTTCAGCACTTTGTATATTAGTGTCCATTAACAGAAAGTTCCCCCTTTTAGCAAGGTTTTATTCAGGCAAGCTCAGTTGGTTGTAAAAGACGATCTCGGTTTGATCTGGGGTCAAGGAAAGTTTTGTGATACTGCCATTGACGGGTGCATCGTTGGCCAGGGCCTTGTCTTTGGCATAGCGGCTGACGATTGAGCGAATGGCTGCACCATGAGAAACAACGACGGCAGTACTGCCATCAGGAAGATTGCGCAGCCGGTCCAAACCTTTGTCCATGCGCTGCCAGAATTCGGCATCATTTTCAGCCAAATGGAATGGGTCAGCAGCTTTGGTGATATCGCGCGCCTTTTCAACAGAATACTTGCTGACCAGCTCGTCATAGGAACGGCAAAGACCAATGTTCATGGAAGCCGTAGCCGTGTCCTCGCCTTCAAAAAAGCCGAAAAAGACTTCCCGAAAGGCTGGATCTGGCTCTGGATGAACGATCTTGGTAGGATGGCTGGCCGCTAGCAGTTCTGCGGTTTTAACCGTCCGTCGCATATCGCTGCAGAAAAGATAGTCAAAGTCGATCTTGGCCAAAGCCTTGCCCACGCGCTTGCCGTCTTCAATACCTTTTTCGGTCAGCGGTGCATCTGACCAGCCTTGATATTTATGGAACAGGTTCAAGTAGGTCTGACCGTGTCGAACGAAATAAACATTTACTGCCAAGGGAAAAAACCTCCATTATTCTGTACGTTGTTTAGTATTCAGTTTACCATTATTCCGCGGTAAATTGTACGAAATTGCGTTAGAGGTTGCGTTCAATAATATGCCGGCGGATCCGTTTGATGAGATTGAAAAAGACGGCTGGCAAAGATCCGCAGATGACCAAACCCAGCAGCAGCGTTGAAAAATGGGCCTGTACAAATGGAATGCTGCCAAGATAGTATCCCGCCAGCGCGCCGGAGACTACCCAGATGGCCACGCCTAAGACATTGCCAAGCATAAAACGGCCAAAGCGGTATTTGGCGATGCCGGAAATCAGCGGGACAAAGGTGCGGATCAGCGGGACGAAACGCCCAAAGATGATCGCACGCAAACCATATCTGCTGAAAAACAGCTGGGCTTTCGCCATAGTCGGACCAGCCAGCCGCCGCTTGAGCCAGGGCCATTTGATCAAGCGGGTACCGATCAGATAGTTAAGCGTGTCGCCCAGCACGGCCGCGATAAAAAAGCCGGGTACTAAAATGCTCATCTTGACCTCGGCACCGTGCAAAGCAGCAAACGAAGACGTGACAAAAATCAGCGACTGTCCTGGCAGCCAAGGAAAAACAACCAGACCAGTTTCCATAAAGATCAGGCTAAATAATATGACGTAGGTCCAGCTGCCCAGTGAATTGAACAAAGGGAGGACCACTTGAGGAATATGCGTCAAAGCATACAAGAGCTTAGCCATTGCTTCCACCTTCAAATCAGCTTTTGAGATCATTCTAGTATTTTGTGACCATCTAAACCAGACTGCTGGCGATAAGTTAAGCAAACCTTATGCGGACAAGTCTTAATAACGGAATCGCGGCGCAAAAAATGTTATAATTCTAAGATTAGATTTTCAAGACAGGAAGGATGTTCGAGTTTGACAGAATCAATCCAACAATACGAACAGCATCATTTGGAGCAGGTCGTTAAAGAAGTTCGCAAGGCTGAGGAAAAAGCCAGCGGCACGATTGAAAACGCCAAACGGGATGTGAAGGGCCTGAGCAAGCAGTTCAATGATATCCACATGAATACCACGACTTATTCGGGGATGATGGATACGGCCATGTCGGTTCGCGCCCAGCAGCAGATGCTTGATGAGCGGGAAAACAGCTGGCAGCATGCCGCCGATCGTTTGAGCACACTGAAGCGCTTGGAAGCCAAACCATATTTTGCCCGCATCGATTTTTTGGAAAAAGGTGCGCAAAAACCTGAAACCATTTATATTGGCCTGGCCTCGTTCTCTGATCGTCCGGACCATTTTCTGGTATATGACTGGCGGGCACCGATCTCTTCAATCTATTATGATGGCAAGCTGGGACCGGTCACTTATGAAACCCCCGTTGGCAAGCAGGAGGTCGATGTCAGACTCAAGCGCCAGTTCCAGATCGAGGATGGCACGATCGTCACGCTTTATGATACCGATGAGGCCGTAACCGATCAGATGCTGCTGAGTGCCTTGGGAACCCATTCCAGCACCAAGATGAAGAGTATCGTAACGACGATTCAAAAAACGCAAAACGAAATCATTCGGGATGCCAAAGATGAATTGCTGTTTGTTCAAGGAGCGGCTGGTTCTGGTAAGACGGCTGCTGTTTTACAGCGCGTGGCTTGGCTGCTGTATCGTTATCGTGGCAATCTGACGGCCAGCCAGGTGGTTTTGTTCAGCCCCAACCAACTGTTCAACGACTATATTGATCAGGTGCTGCCAGAACTGGGCGAGCACAATATGGTTCAAATGACCTACTTCCAATACGTTAATCGGCGGGTGCCAAGACTGCACGTTCAGACGCTCCAGCAGCGCTTTGAAAGCAGTCAGGCAGCAGTCGATCAAAACATCAATCGCCTATTGACGAGCTTAAGCAGCTTTAAAGCAGTTGGTGCCTATGCCAGGGCGCTTGGTCAGCGGGGCCTGCGCTTTCGGAATCTGATGTTTCATGGCAAGCCGTTTTTTACCAAGGAACAAATCAAGACGATCTATTACTCATTCAATCGCAACTATAACCTGGGCAATCGTCTGGATGCGACCAAAGATGCGCTGGATCATCAGCTGAGAAGCCGAGTTGGCGGGGCCATGCGCTCAAAATGGGCAGAAGCAGCCGTCCAAAGTCTCAGCAAAGAGCAGATGGACGCGATGATGAACAATCGGCCGCGCGAGTTTGAATCAGACAAGCAGGAATACAACTTCTATGCCAAGCAGATCGTTTTAAAGGAGTTCGCGCCGATTCATCGAGCAATTCGTCATAACATGTGGATCAACATCAATGCACAGTATCTGCTGTTTTTAAAGGCCTTGCCAAAGATGGTTGATCTGCAGAAGTTTGATTTGACCGAGCAGCAGTGGTTGGCATTTATCGAAAAAACCACGCAGGATCTGAAAGAACGGCAGATCAGTGCTGCCGGCATCTCAATCTATCTCTATTTGTATGATCTGCTGACGGGTAAGCGCGGCGAACGTGATATTCGCTATGTCTTTGTCGATGAGGTTCAAGACTATGACGCCTTCCAGCTGGCCTATCTTAAGTTCAGTTTCCCCAATGCCCGCTTTACGCTGCTGGGAGACCTTAACCAGGCAATCTTTACGGGCGCCAACAGTCGGCAATTGCTGCGGCAGCTGGGTACGATGTTTGATCCCGAAAAGACGAAAGTAGTACAGCTGACCAAGTCATATCGCTCAACTAAACAGATTACAGATTTTACCAAGCATATTCTCAAAGATGGCGAAAAAATCGAGGCCTTTGAGCGTCAAGGCAAGCGGCCAAGCATCTACCAGCTGACAAATCTAAACGATGCCGTCGCACAGGTCGTCGCGGTTCTAAAGGACTATCAAGAACAGCATGATGCAGTTGCCATTATCGGCAAGACCCTGGCTGACAGCGAACAGATCTATCAGCTGCTGGCTGAGCAGGGCGTTAAGGCAAACTTGATCCGCACTGAAAATCAGCGGCTGGTTGATGGTGTGCTGGTCGTACCTTCATACCTGGCCAAAGGGCTTGAGTTTGACGCGGTAATCGTCTGGGATGCCAACGACCAAAAGTATCATGGCGACAGTGAGCGGCAGCTGCTTTACACGATCTGTTCACGGGCGATGCATGATTTGACGATCGTCAGCGTGGGGCAGGCCAGTCAGCTGTTTGCCGATGTGCCGAGTCAAGAGTATGAGCTGACGGATCGTTTATCATAGAATCTTCAAATTTAATGATGGTCAGGCGGGCTTGTAAACACCAATCAGTTAAGTCGGCGGCAATCAATTAAGCTGAGATGCAAAAAATTCCAAACATTTGTTAAAAAACGTTGAATAATCGTAACGACTAGGGATCTTTTATTGTATGATACCTAATGTTGATATTTTTTGATGGAGGAAAGATTATGAAAACAGCGTTGCAGAAGGTAAGGCGTGGCTTGAACACCAAGCTGGGCTTCTTTCTTCTCACGGTGCTCTTGTTTGCGATTAAGAGTTACTGGGCTTATAAAACCAAGTTCAACTTGGGGATTTCCGACAGTATGCAGCAGTTTTTGCTGGCGTTTAACACCTTGCCTGGGGCTCTGGTCTTTTTAGGCATCGCGCTTTATTTCCGCGGTCGGCTTTCATACTGGCTGATGATCTTAATTAATTTTCTGCTTTCGACCTGGCTGTTTGCCAATATTCTCTATTACCGAGAATTTTCCGACTTTATTACCTTTAACATCATCAAAGGTTCTGGAGCGGCATCAAACAACCTGGGCAAGAGTCTGATGGGTATCATTAAGCCAACCGACTTTTTGGTTTACGCTGATGTGATCATCTTGATCGTTCTGCTGGCTGCGCATTTTATTCGGATTGATATGCGTTACTTTAAGGTTCGCTATGCAATGACGATTACGATGATTGGCTTCGTGCTGTTTGGTGCTAACCTGGCCATGGCAGAAAAGGATCGCCCGCAGCTGTTGACGCGGACTTTTGACAACAACTACATCGTCAAATACTTGGGACTGCAGGCCTATACGATCTATGATGGCGTCAAGACTACCCATAACAGTGCGGTTAAGGCTAAGGCCAACAGCAATGACATCAAGCCAGTCTTGAAGTTCTTAAAGAAAAACTATGCTTCGCCAAATATTGAATATTATGGGCAGGCAAAAGGCAAAAACATCATCATCATCCACTTGGAAAGCTTCCAGCAGTTTATGATCGATTACAAGTGGAAAGGTGAAGAGGTTACGCCAAACTTAAACAAGCTTTACCATGCCAGCGATACGATTTCGTTTGACAACTTCTTCAACCAGGTTGGTCAAGGGAAGACAGCCGATGCAGAATTGATGCTGGAAAACTCGCTGTATGGTCTGCCAGAAGGTTCGGCCATGGTTACTGACGGGACGACCAACACGTTCCAGTCGGCGCCAGCTCTGTTGGAACAAAAGCTGGGCTACACTACGGCCTCATTCCATGGTGACGTGCCTAGTTTCTGGAACCGTGACAATGCCTACAAGAGCTTTGGCTACCAGTACTTCTTTAGCAAGGACTATCTGCCAAAGGTTAAGGATGAGGACATGGGTTATGGGGTCAAAGACAAGCTGTTCTTAAAGGAATCCGCATACTATCTGGAACAGCTGCCACAGCCATTCTATGCTAAGCTGATTACGGTCTCGAACCACTATCCTTACATCATTGACAAGAAAAATACTTCAATCAAGTCATGGAATACCGGTGACAGTACGGTTGATCATTATGTCCAAACAGCTCGCTACCTGGATGAATCAGTTGGCGAACTGCTCAACTACCTGGATTCAACCGGTCTGCGCAAGAATACGATGCTGGTTCTGTATGGTGACCATTATGGAATCTCCAACAACCACAAGGCAGCTATTGCTCAGATCTTGGGTAAGAAGTCAGTTGACAATTATGACTTGGCAATGTTCCAGAAAGTACCGTTCATGATCAACATGGAAGGCTTAAAGGGCGGCGTCAACCATACTTATGGTGGTGAAATCGACGTTCTGCCAACCATTGAGGATCTATTGGGCATCAGTTCCAATAAATACGTTCAGTTTGGTCAAGACCTGCTTTCTAAGAACCGCAACCAGATCGTGCCATTTAGAAATGGTGACTGGGTAACCAACAAGTACACCAAGTACAATGGGGATTACTACTACACCAGCAGCGGCAAGGAGATCAAGTCGCCAACCAAGGCCCAGAAAGCCGAGTTTGCCAAGATTCAAAAGTATGTCACGACGGATCTTGGCCTGTCTGATAAAGTCGTCAATGGCGACCTGCTGCGTTTCTACAAACTGAAAGGCTTTAAGACAGTCAACAAGAAGAGCTACTCGTACACGCTGAAGAATGGCTTGAAACAGCTTAAACAGGCGCAAAAGAAGAGCAAGACCAGCTTGAAGAGTCAAAACAACAACCAATCAACGCTGGATCAATACACGACCGATGCACCTGAATTAAAAGGCGTCACGCTGAAGTTCCCGACTAAATAATCCAAAAGCTCAGTCGCTTAAACGGCTGAGCTTTTTTAATGAGGCACGGCTGATATGCTGGTCTGGACGCAAAACGATGGCTGCAGCAGAACAGATCATTACGATAGGCGCAAATAGCTGTTGCTCTGCTCTGTTTACCAAAAGGCCGCTGCTGGAACAGGGGCGGTACTGTAATGTTAGCTATACCGTGCCAGTAGCGAAAGGATTACGATTTATTTTACACTTGCGAACGTTTTCACACATAGCGATCGTTTGTGATAAAATTAAAAAAGAAATTTGACAAAAAGGATCAAAATAACATGGATGAATGGCTGAATTATGATCGCTTTGATCGTGAAACCTGGCATAGTTTTTTCCCCTATGGCAAAACTTTCTTAACCCAGGAAAACCTTGATGATATTAAATCGCTCAATGACCAGATCTCGCTGGCGGATGTACGTGAGGTCTATCTGCCTTTAATTAAGCTGATCCAATTGCAGTATCAAAACTACTTGCAGATGCAGCTGCAGAAGATGACCTTTTTGCGTAAACCAATGCGGCGAATACCTTATATTATTGGAATTGCTGGTTCAGTGGCAGTCGGCAAGAGTACTTCCGCACGATTGCTACAGATTTTGCTGAAACGCTTGATGCCAGATAAACAGGTTGAGCTGATTACAACTGATGGCTTTATCTATCCCAATCGTGAGTTGGAAAAGCGAGGAATCATGGCGCGCAAGGGATTCCCGGAAAGTTATGATATGGAAAAGCTATTGACCTTTTTAAATGACGTCAATGCCGGCAAGGATTACGTACAGGCACCGATTTATTCGCACAGTGTCTATGATATTGTTCCGGACGAGTACCAGGTAATTGAGAAACCAGACGTCTTAATCGTTGAAGGAATTAACGTCTTGCAACTGCCAACTACGCAGCGAATCTACGTCAGCGACTTTTTTGATTTTGCGATTTATATTGATGCCGAACCCGAATTGATTGAACAATGGTACTTAGAACGATTCGGTATGCTTCTAGATACGGCTTTTCAAGATCCAAGCAATTATTACTATCCTTACACCAAGGGCAATCGTCAACAAGCTTTTGCGATGGCTCGGAAAGTGTGGGATACGGTCGACTTGCCAAATCTGCGCGACTATATCCTGCCAACGCGCAATCGGGCCGATGTGATTCTGCATAAAGCCGAAAATCACCATATTGATCGGATTTATCTGCGAGAAGACTAAGGAACGTTACTCAAGTCATGATGGCAAGTGTCAGCAGTATTGCTTAGTGATGTTGGGATCTTGCTGACAAAGCTTTCTGGCGGGGAATAGCGATGACTTTTTGGAAACCTGGCAATGTGAGACGGTTAAGGTAAGCCGGTCTTGTGAAGAAAATGGTCCCCTAAGCTGCTATGGGGCTTGAAACTACCTACTATTCCTTGATTTTTCGCATAATTTGGTCCAATCAATGCTTAGCAACGACTTTTACGCTCATTGTCAGCTGAATCTACAAGAAAAAGCGCTCCAACAAGCCTGCTTGCTGGGGCGCTGTGTTTTGGTCGGGTATTTTGCGATGCCGCGACTGGTTATCAAGGGCGCGGCCGTAGTAGTCTATTGTGTTTTTGCGTTGCTGTGACTGGATTACTTAAGACTTTTAAAGCTGACGGTAAAATAGATGGTGTCGTCTTTCCAGTTAACGCTTAGGCTGCCTTTGAAGTTTTTGACCAGGTTTTGGGCGATTGAAAGACCAATCCCAAACCCAGATCTTTTTTCATTGATAATACCTAGGCTGGATACCCGTTACTTTAGTGACGGGAGGAAAGCCCCACTCAAGCACCTATTATGGTGCTTCTTTTTTCGCTTTTTTCCTTTCTTAAATTTCACATATAAATATAGTATAATTAAGCTATGAAGAAAGTGAGGTGAACCTAATGCAACAAGCCATTACTATTAAGTGCAAATTAAAGTTACAGTCACCACTTGATGAATCGGCTTTAGCTAAATCCTTAGAGAATTACCGGCAAGCTTGTAATGCAGTTTCTCAGTATATGTTTAACCATAGCTTTGAAATGGCTCAAGCGAAGTTAAACAGGGCGTTGTACCATCAATTGCGAAAAGATTATGGATTAAAAGCGCAAATGGCTCAGTCAGCAATTCGTAATGTCGTTGCTCGTTATCGAACTGTTAAAACACAATTGGCTCAAAAACCTTATCGTTATAACACAGGCAGGCAGGATCAATATGGCAACGATATTTGGGAAAATGAGTCCCGCACTCTAGATTGGCTATGGTATCCGATCAGTTTCAAACGACCTCAATTAGATTTACAACGCAATCGTGATTGGTCACTTAAAGACAATCATGTAATGTCTATCAATACAGTTAATGGTCGTATAAAAGCACCATTTACTTGCCAAGGATTCGATCAATATTTAGACGGTACTTGGCAATTTGGAATGGCTAAGATATTACATGTTGGCAGTAAGTGGTACATGCACATTAGCGCAACCAAAGAACTGCCAGACTACCTAAAAGAACAATCACAACATGTAGTTGGTATTGATCGAGGATTAAGATTCTTGGCAACTGCGTATGATGAGCAAGGGAAAACGTTGTTTTTCCGGGGTCAAGAAGTAATGCGCAAGCGCCGTAAATTTAAACGATTACGCCAACAGCTGCAAAGCAAAGGAACTAAATCAGCCAAGCGCCGATTAAAGAAGATTGGTCAACGAGAGAACCGCTGGATGACTGATGTCAATCATCAGTTGTCAAAGACACTCGTTAACCGTTATGGTGCTGATACTCTCTTTGTTTTGGAAAATCTAGTTAATGTACGATTTGCGACTGAAAAGGTTGCAAAAGCAAAGCGCTATGAACAAGTATCCTGGGCTTTCTATCAGCTAGGCCAATTTTTAACTTATAAGGCTCGTTTAGTCGGGAGCGAAGTAGTTCAAGTTTCAGCTAAATACACGAGCCAACGTTGTCCGAAATGTGGTCGCATCTGGAAAAACAATCGTAACCATCAAGAACATTTGTATGTTTGCGATCGATGCGGGTACAAATCAAATGATGATCGCATTGGCGCCATGAACATTCAACTCCTGGGGACTCAGTATATTAGTGGTAATGAACGTCCATATTTTAGCAAATTAATAACTAATGAGTAAACCTTGTTGGTTAAACGGGTGCTGTCAACCACCCGATGATGTAGCCACAGCAGAAGGAGCACGTTAGTGCGTTACTACTTCTAAGCCGTTAGGCTTGTGAGCTACAAGCCACCGATTTTAATCGGTGGTAGTTGACTGTTATGCGAGGTGTCATTACGGTAGAATCGTTCAAAGAACTTATTGTAGTCAACGTTTTTGCCCTCTGCATAACTGTTACCGACTTTGAGCAGCACGTTTTTGCCATGTTTGTCGGCACTGACGTCAACGAAGATTGTACCATTCTATAAAACGTATTGCTGATATTAATTAATGTTAACTCAAAATCGGTCTTAACTTAAGAAATAAGACTGAAGAATAATTAAAATAAAGTTTAAGAAATTATTCACTTAGCCTCAGTCAGTTTGCATCAACTGAAGCTTGATTAACGATTGCCAGTTCGGATATTAAGCGTTTGCTGACTTAACAGCCGACTGATTTTAAATTAATCGTCCGTAAATATGGTATGAGAATTCTAATTTAATGAAATATGTTAGGCAAACCAGGGCATAAAATCATCTTGAGGATTGACCTTGTTCGGTTTTACCCGTAAAATAGCCTTTAGATTTAAAAACAATGATCTTTTACAAAAGGAGTGGAAACTAAGTGGCTAACGTCAATCTTGATGCATTCGACAAGATCCTTGTGCTCGACTTCGGTAGTCAGTACAACCAGCTGATTACGCGCCGGATTCGTGATTTTGGCATCTATTCCGAATTGCTCTCCCACAAGCTGAGCGCTGAAGAAATCAAAGAGATGCATCCCAAAGGCATCATTTTCTCTGGGGGCCCCAACAGTGTCTATGCAAAAGACGCCTTTAAGGTCGATCCAGAAATCTACAAGCTGGGCATTCCAATTTTAGGGATCTGCTACGGCATGCAGCTGATGTCTTATGATCTGGGCGGCAAAGTTGAGCCGGCCGACGATTCTGAATATGGCCGAGCTGATATTGAAGTTATCGATGACGACGCGGTAATGTTCAAGGGCCTGCCAAAGAAGCAGTATGTCTGGATGAGCCATGGCGATCGCGTCGTTGAGGCACCAGAAGGCTTTAAGGTCGTTGCTACCAGCAAGAACTGCCCAATCTCAGCCATCGCCAACGATGAAAAGAAGCTTTACGGCGTTCAGTTCCATACCGAGGTCCGCAACAGTCAGTATGGTCTGGATATTCTGAAGAAGTTTGCCTTTGACGTTTGTGGGGCAAAAGCGAACTGGTCAATGGACGACTTTATCGACATGCAGGTTGAAAGCATCCGTAAAGAAGTCGGCGACAAAAAGGTTATCCTGGGCCTTTCCGGCGGGGTTGACTCCAGCGTTACGGCTGTTTTGATCCACAAGGCAATTGGCGATCAATTAACCTGCATCTTTGTTGATCACGGCCTGCTGCGCAAGAACGAGGCTGATGAGGTAATGAACGCCTTGAGCCGCGACCTGGGTGTTAAAATCGTCAAGGTTGATGCCGCTGATCGTTTCTTGGGCAAGCTGAAGGGCGTTTCTGATCCAGAACAAAAGCGGAAGATCATTGGCAAGGAATTCGTGGAAGTCTTTAACGAAGAAGCCAAGAAGATGAAGGATGCCGAATACCTGGCCCAAGGTACGCTCTACACCGACGTTATCGAATCCGGGACCGACACGGCGCAAACCATCAAGTCGCATCATAATGTCGGCGGCCTGCCAAAGAAGCTCGGCTTTAAGCTGATCGAGCCATTGCGCAGCCTGTTTAAGGATGAGACTCGTGAACTGGGCGAAAAGCTTGGTATTCCGCATGATCTGGTTTGGCGTCAGCCATTCCCAGGTCCTGGTCTGGGGATTCGGGTCTTGGGCGAGATCACGCCTGAAAAGCTGGAAATCGTGCGGGAAAGTGACGCGATCCTGCGTGAAGAGATCAAGAAGGCTGGTCTGGATGAAGAAATCTGGCAATACTTTACGGTGCTGCCTGGCATTCGTTCCGTCGGCGTAATGGGTGACGGTCGGACCTATGACTACGCGGTTGGTATCCGCGCCGTAACCAGTATCGATGGGATGACGGCTGACTTTGCCAAGATTCCATGGGATGTCTTGCAAAAGATTTCGGTTCGCATCGTAAATGAGGTTGATCACGTTAACCGGATTCTTTACGATGTCACGAGTAAGCCGCCTTCGACAATTGAATGGGAATAGGGATTGATTAAAGAGAAAAGCCGATATAACGGTATTTCTGGTAACCAACCCTAACCAAAATCAAAGCCCCGTGATTCACTAAAACGTGGATCATGGGGCTTTTTCTGTTGACTTTTTAGTAGGGAAGCAGATAAAACGATTCCAAAATTATGGATAAGATCTTATGGCCGGCTCGTCTTTTGAAACGAAATGATCATTGGTTTGGGAATGGTGATGATTAAAAAACATCCTGAACGCCCAAGCTAGCCAGCTCAGCAGTGAAATAACGATTAAGAAATTGAGCCATAATGGAGCAGCATAGCTTAAATAGGCAGTGTTTTGCCCCGGCTGCTGAATGACTGTCGGTGAGCCAACCAAAGAACGCTTAAAACGGGTCAGCTTTTTGCCGTTGATGATCAGCCGCGATTGACGGTAGGTAACGATTGGCAGCTGAATTCTGCCGCTTTTATCAGTCTGCCAAGTCAGCTTTAAGCGCCCATGACTGACAGCTTGGATCTTGATACTTGATTTTTGGTCGACGACTGAAGCGCCATAGCTGTAAGCGGCCTGCATAGCGTCAACGTTGGCTTTGGCAGTGGCCAGATAGTCGGGAACGCGTTTTTGCAGCTGTTTTAAAAATGTTTGGTAGTTGCTGGTATGCATGGCTTTTAAGACGTTTTGCCGGGCCTTTTGATGATGGTTGACTCTGCAATTATAGCTGGAAATTTTGAAACAAATGCGAACGTTGTCGGGCTTTTCGATTAACTTTGACGCAAACTGCCTAACTAAAGGTGTTGGCTGGTTATGCTAAAATGGTTTTAGATCTTTAAGGACAGGTAGATAAAAATGCATAACTTAATTTTTCTGGATGACCTGAATGGCGCGGATTTGGATCCATATGTACGGTTGAATGAAGCCCAGCTGTTTCACGCATTGGAGCCTGACCCGGGACTTTTTATCGCAGAAAGTCCCAAGGTAATCGAGCGGGCCCTGCGCGCTGGCTATCAACCGGCTTCGCTTTTAGTGGAAGAAAAGGCCTTGACGCGTGATTTAGCAGATCTGGATCATGAAATGGCGGCTAATCAGACCAGCGGCTTAGGACAGACGCCAATTTACGTTGCCAATAGCAAACTGCTTCGTCAGCTGCCGGGCTATAATCTTTTGCGGGGCGCACTGGCAGCGATGCATCGCGTCAAGCGTCTGGAGCTGGCTGATTTTTTAGCGACCATGCCGGCTGAGCATCCCCGTATTGCCGTGCTCGAGAGCGTGGTCAATCCAGCCAATATTGGTGCGATTTTCCGGTCAGCGGCGGCGTTGGGCATTGATGGCGTCATCGTGACCAGCGACTCGGCGGATCCTTTTTATCGCCGGTCTTCGCGCGTGGCGATGGGAACCGTTTTTCAAGTACCTTGGACTTATGTTGACGCCAAAACCTGGCAGCATGCTGGTATTGATCTGCTTCATCAAGCTGGCTATCAGACGGCAGCCATGGCATTGCGGCATAATACCGTCAGCATTGACGATCCCAAGCTGACTGCAGTGGACCGCCTGGCGATTATCATGGGTTCAGAAGGTCCAGGACTAAAAGAGGCAACGATCGAGCAAAGCGACTTCACGATCAAGATTCCAATGGCTCCCGGAGTCGATTCTTTAAACGTTGCGGCCGCCTCAGCCCTGGCATTTTGGGAACTGGGCAATCGGGTTGCCGAATAGCAGCATTCAAAAAACGCCCATTCACGAATGGGCGTTTTGAGTTTACAGATCAATAATTTGATAGTCGAATCCTTGAGCTTTGATGAATTTCATCAGATCGGCCGCTGAAAGAAAGATCGTATGCGTATTGATATTGGGATGGAACGTTAATGGAATGTTTTCAGCCAGCATGTCTTGATCAAAGTAGATCTGAATGTTGTGAGCCGTGTTGTTCATAATGCCAAATGGCGAAACGATACCGGCCTCAAGCCCCAGCTGATCTTCAATGTCACTGTCATGAGCCATTGAGATGTGCTTAGTGCCGGTAAGCTCTTGAAACTCCTTAAAGTCCATGCGCTTGGCATCGTCCATGATCACCAGGTAGAAGTTTTTCTTCTTATCCTTTAGAAACATCGATTTGGTGCGGACGCCGATTTTACCAGCGATATAGGCATCGGCTTCTGCAGTGGTCTTAGCGGCGGGATGGTCCACCATTTCGTACTTGATGTCCAGTTTTTGCAGCTCGTCAAGCAGTTCTTGGTAGGCGATTGCAGAACCTTTAGTCATTTGATTCACCTCTTGAATGTTTATTACCATCATAATCAAAGCAAGAAAGCGTTTCAACAAAAAACAGTCACGGTTGAGGACCATGACTGTTTTTCAGTTTAGATGATGTCGATGAATCGCGGCAGTTAGTCAGCCAGCTTACCGACTACTTTCAGCTTGCCCAAGACGCTTTCGCCATGAGGAGCATGAGCAATAGCCGCGGTGGCATCAGTGCCGGCCGTAACGCCATGGTGCTTGCCGCCTTGCCATGCTGACACTTCAGTTACGTCGTAGACCGTGCCTTTAACGGCAACATAGGCCGGCTGACCGTTTTGACCATTGAACTGCTTTAATTCGGCTAAAGTAAATGTTTTTTCCATTTGCTGATTCCTCCTTAATGAGAAAACGATTGTAGCTTGATAACTGAATTGTACAAGAGCTGATGGAAAAAAGCCAAATAACTGCCCTAAATAAATATTAAATTTTGGCAAAGCGACTGATTGGCTGCCAGGCAGCTTTTAAGATCACCCAGGCTAACAGGCCGCCAACAATGGCACTGACTGCAAAGCTGGGGACGAATAAGAAAAGTGATCCCTTGGCACTCATCAGCAAAGCAGCGATTGGATAGGAGACCAGCGCGCCAATCAAACCCGTACCGATCAATTCGCCCAAAGCCGCCAGCCATATCTTGCCAAACCGCTTAAACAGCCAGCTGCTCAGCCAGGCGCCAAAGATGCTGCCGGGATAGGCTAAAAGCGTCCCCGTGCCTAAAAGATTGCGCACGGTTGAGGTCAAAAGCGCCTGCACGACTGCCCATTCCGGCCCCAAGACCACGCCAGCAACAATATTGATCAGACTTTGCGTTGGCGCGCATTTGGCCACGCCAATGGGAAATGAGAACATGCTGCCGCCACAAACGGCCAGTGCTGACAAGACAGCGGTCAGCACCAGCTGATAGGTCCGTTTTTTCATAAGATTCCTCCTAAAAACGTTTTAAAATCATCTCAAACCAATAAAAAAACTCTTTCCCAGTGCCGAGAAAGAGTGCTTAATCATTAATCAAAAGAACGTGACGATGCGGCCACGCCAAATTAAGCTGTCTCCCTCCGCTAGTCCTAACTAGATCAGGTTATGTGGGTATCTCTCAGCCAAATCAATGGCACCCCAGACAGAGTCATTTTATTTCAACTACCATTTAACCACTGCATTGCTGGGATTGACAAGCGGCGATGGCACTAAATTCATTGGTCGTTAGATAAAGTATTTAAGTAATTTTTAAAATAAGGATTGCCTTTTAAGAAAAATTTGGTATTATCTAGTTAATCACTTAAGTAACTAACTAAAACATCTGTTGCTTTTAGTACATTTGTCGCATTCAAACGGATTTTTGAGAAGTAGAAACTGGGGAAGATTATGCAAAAAATAAAACATTGGGTAAAAAATCACCGCAAGACAACGATCGGCACGGCAATCGTTTTGGTTTTGCTGATTGGGATGGGGATCATCAATAAAATCAAGCAGAACAAGGCCGCGCTGTCTTCACGCTATGTCGTTGCCAAGGTTGCCAAAACGACTCCTTTGACGCTGACCGGGACCGTTGCCGCCCAACAGCAGCAGGTCTTGAGTCTGCCATCTGGCAAGGTGCAGTCGATCGGGGTTGCCAACGGACAAAAGGTCAGTGAGGGCGATCCTTTGGTAACGACCTACAGCGAGAGTGCCAATGAAGAACTGACCGATGCCAAGCAGGAACTGGCCAAGGCACAGCGCAACGTAACGGCACAGCAAAACAATGTCAGTGCGGCGCAAAAGGATGCGGCGGCGCAAAGCGAGGATGGCACGGCTTCTGGATCGGCCAGCAGCGTTGCCCAGGCCCAAGCCAGTCTGGCCGATGCGCAAAGCGACGTTACGGCAGCTCAAAATAAGGTCAACACGCTGAGTCAAAAGGTCACCCAGACTTTAACGGCACCATTTGATGGTACGGTCACGGTAGACGACACTAAGCAGGACGCACCGGTAATCACGATCTATTCCAACGATCTGAAGCTTAAGACCAAAGTATCGGAATATAACTACAGCAAGCTTAAAACTGGTCAGGCGATTCATGTGCGGGCACTGGCAACGGGCAAACAGGCCGATACGACGATCAGCTACCTGGCCACGGTGCCGACCACGAACTCGCAAAGCAACGGTGCCAGCTACGAGGTCGATGCCGATCTAAGCAGCAAAGACTTTATGGATGGGCAGACGGTCAAGGCTTCAGTTGCGCAAAACCAGCTGCGAATTCCAAAATCCAGCGTTAAAAATGGGCAGGTCTACGTCGTTAAAAACGGTAAGGCCAAAGCAGTTGCCGTTAGCGGTAAGCGGGTCAATGAATACTTTGAAGTCAAAAGCGGCGTCAAGGCTGGTCAGCAGATCGTTACCAACCCAGACAGCAAGCTGCATAACGGGACCAAGGTGAGCGCTGATGGCAATGATTAGACTGGAACACGTTAACAAGTACTATGGTCAGGGTGCGACTCGATTTCACGTGCTGCATGATATCAATCTGCAGGTTGCGGCCGGTGAACTGATGGCGATTATCGGGGAATCAGGGTCTGGCAAGTCGACCTTGATCAATATCATCGGTTTTTTGGATGATGATTTTGAAGGAAACTATTTTTACAATGACCAGGCGATCCATGACTATACGCGGGCGGATTTTGCCAAGCTGCGCAACCAGCACGTGGGGTTTGTCTTTCAAAACTTTAAGCTGATTCGCGACATCAGTATTGCCGAAAACGTCATTTTGCCCCTGCTGTATGCGGGAGTGGGTCGGCGGCAGGCAAAAAAAACGGCGGCCCGAGTTTTGAGTCGTGTTGGTCTAGGAGGGTATGATGACAAACTGCCCACTGAGCTTTCGGGTGGTCAGCAGCAGCGGGTCTCAATCGCGCGCGCCATCATTGCCAATCCTGATTTCTTGATTGCCGATGAGCCAACGGGGGCTTTGGACACTAAAACCAGTCAGGAAATCATGGACCTGTTTAAGCAGCTCAATCAGACTCAGCATACGACCATCATCATGGTGACGCATGATCCACGGGTTGCCGAACAGTGCGAGCGCGTCGTCAAGATCATTGATGGCCGAATTGTCGACGATCGAAAGGTGGGAGCAAATTGAGAAATGCCGAACTCTTGCGCAGTGCTCTGCAATCGCTAAGAGCCAACCCCAAGCGCAGTTTTCTGACGACGATTGGGATTACGATTGGGATCGCAGCGGTAATTACGATTCTGGCACTGGGAAATGGGGTCAAAAAAAGGCTCAGCGACGAGTTTAATACGACTCAAAACGGCGAGCAGTATACCTATCTTTACTTTACGCCCAACGATTCGCAGTCAGCTGCTTCCGGATTTACCGAAACGGACTTAAACGCGATTGAGGAACGATTTGGCGCTAAGGTGAAAAAAGCCGCAATCTCGCATGAAACCAACAATGCTTCCGTCTCGCCGCTGGTTGGCAATGAGCGGGTCAACAACGCCACGATTTCACTGCTTAAGCGGCCAACCAGCAAGATTTCCATTATAGCGGGCCGCAATCTTACGACCAATGAGCTTTTGACTGAAGAACCGGTTATTCTGATGAAAGAGTCGCTGGCTAAAAAGCAGTATCAGACGGTTCAAAATGCAGTCGGCACTTCAGTTTCGATTGGGGATCACGACTATCGCGTGGTCGGGGTGTATCGCTCACAGGCCAACACCTATAATGACAACAAGTACGGCGCAGATCTGATTGGCGGTACCAAGCTGTTTTATTCGGGGACTACGGCGACAACCGGCTATGGCATTAAGCTGACCTTTTATCAAGGCGCCAATGCCGGCAAGGTTACCAAAAAGATCAAGAAATACATGGAAAAGAAGGGAACCAGCGCTCACGATGGTACCTACATGGCAGTCGATGCCGGCGCGGAACTGACCAAAGTCAACAACATGATTACCGGTTTGACGGCCTTTATCAGTGCCATTGCGGGGATCTCGCTGTTTATCGCTGGGATTGGGGTCATGAACATGATGTACATCTCGGTTTCGGAGCGAACGCAGGAAATCGGGATTCGGCTGGCCGTTGGGGCCGCGCCGCAAAACGTGATGGCCCAGTTCTTGTTAGAAGCCATCGTCTTAACGGTCGGCGGCGGGTTGCTGGGCTTTGTCATCGGCTGGCTGCTGGCGGGCATAATCAGTAATTTCATGCCTTACCACATTCATGCCGTCATAACCTTGAATTCGTTCCTGTTGGCATTTGGGGTCTCAGCTTCAGTCGGGATCATCTTTGGGATCTTGCCGGCTAAACAGGCTGCCAACAAAAACCTGATCGAGATTCTGCGTTAGTCAATTTTCATTGAAAAGCGGCAGTTTAAAGAAACCATTAAAGGCACGTTGTCAAGCTTGAACTTGAACAGCGTGCCTTTTTGGTTTGAGCTGATGGAATTAATTTTCTTGACGATGGTAATTGCCAAGCAGACGCAGTGAGGTCGTATAGTTTTTCAGTTCAGCCAAAGTTTCGGTAATCCGCGGGTCAGCCAGATTGCCATCTAGGTCAACATAGAAATAATATTCCCAGGGGTTGCCCAGCAAAGGCCGCGATTCGATCCGCACCATGTTGATAGCATGCTCCTTAATGACGCGCATGACTTCATAGAGCGTACCAACCTCATTTTTCAAGGTAAAGATCAATGAAATTCGATCAGCATCCGGCAAGACTTCTGGTGCGCGGCCAAAAATGATAAAACGCGTGTGATTAGACTTATCGTTTTCGATGCTGGGTGCCAAAACGTCTAGATCATATAATTTGGCTGCTTCAGTCGAGGCAATCGCGCCAACTGCCGGATCCTGCCTTTCAGCGGCCATTTTAGCTGCCAGTGCCGTATTGAGGCATTCTTTTCCTTGGATCTGATGCGCGGCTAAAAACTGGCTGGTCTGCAAAAGACCCTGGGGATGCGAATAGACTTCCTTGATGTCATTGAGTTTGGCTCCTTTAACGCCCAATAGGTTTTGAGCAATGTAGATGGACTGCTCGCCAACGATAAAGAAATGGTACTTGTTGATCAGATCGTAGTTGTCATTGATGGCACCGGTTGAGGAATTTTCCATTGGGACGACGCCATAGTCGATTGCGCCGTTTTGCAGTGCCAAAAAAACGTCTTCAAACTTAGGATAGTTGCGACTTTCAACCTGGCCAAACCATTGATGCATGGCCTGAGAAGAGAATGATCCCGGGACGCCTTGATAGCCAACGGTAACCCCGGTTCGCTGCGGTTGTGCAATCATAGATAATTCCTCCGTAATCTAAAAAATTTCTTCTAATCTTAGCTGATTGTCTAAATTATGACAACCATTACCGGATTAGTTAGTGGTGCTTGTTTGGGAACATGCTAAAATAGACGGGTCGATAAAAGGAGATTTTTATGAAGATTATCATTGCTCCGGCTCGGAATATGAAAGCTGATCCGGATTCATTGCCGATTCAAGGCTTACCGCAGTTTTTGCCGCAAACGGAAACGATTTTAGATTATCTGCGCAGTTTAAGCTACGACCAGCTTCATCATCTTTGGTGGGACTGCAGCGAAAAAATTGCCATTCCCAACTATCAATGGGTGCAGCAGATGGATCTTTATCATCAGCTGACCCCGGCATTGCTGGCATTTACCGGCCTGCAGTACCAGCGGATGGCTCCGGGAGTTTTTGATGAGAAAGCACTTGGCTATGTTCAGGACCACTTGCGCATCTTATCGGGCTTTTATGGCTTATTGAGGCCGTTTGACGGAATCGTTTCCTATCGCTTGGGCATGGGTGATCGAGCTAAAGTTGCCGGGACCAGGAATCTATATGAGTTTTGGGGCAGCAGACTGGCCGATGAGCTTTATGCACAAGACGAGCTGGTTTTGAATCTGGCATCAAAAGAATATGCCAAAGCAGTCATTCCTTACGTCAAAGGCAAGCGTCAACTGGTCAGCTGCACGTTTGTCAAAGCAGAGCATGGCCGCTTCAAGACTCAAGCCACACGGGCCAAGATCGCACGGGGTAATCTGGTGCGCTATCTGGCTGAGCGTCAGGCTGATGATCTGGCAGTCGTAAAGCAGTTTGATCTTGGCTATCATTATGATGAGCAGGCATCGACAAATGATAACTTGGTTTTTGTAGCAGATTAGGATGGGAAGAGAGAATTGAGAATAGAGAAGTCAAGTGACAGTCGTGCGCTGGCAATTGCAACGATTGTCATGGGAATTATTGCCGGAGCCAGTTCCGGTTTGTTAAGCATTGTCCTGGACGCAACGGAAAGAGTATTTTTTCATTTTACCGAAACCAACGCGATTCCGGTCGCGTTTTCAGCCACGCCATTAAACCGGCTGCTGGCGCCGATTATTGGGGCTTTGATCGTATCAGTCGTCTGGTACTTTATGCAGCTGCACTATCGACCGGTTAAATTGGGCAAGGCCGTTGATGGCGAAAAAATGCCAATGGGGGCCACGATCATGCACGTCACGGCCCAGGTGTTCTATGTCGGGACTGGGGGATCCATCGGTCGGGAGCTGGCCCCAAGAGAAGCCGGCGCAATGTGGGCCCAGTCGTGGATTCGATTGGGCGATCAGATTGGCTGGCTTAAGCTGGCTCCAGAAGACCGCCGCCTACTGATTGCCGCAGCAGCTGGGGCCGGTTTTGCCGGCGTCTACATTGCACCGATTACAGGAGCGATGTTTTGCCTGGAGATCCTCTATAAAAAGATTGATAAAAAAGCCGTGATCGTCAGTCTGACCATGGCTGCGATTGCAACGATGGTCGGTGCGATCGTCAAAGGCTGGCAGCCGTATTATCTGGTGGCGTCACGTCAGTTTTCGCTGCGCTTGATTCCCTTTGTAGTGATCGTGGCACCGCTGATGGGCTTTTTGGGTACTTGGTACAAACGGTTGATTGGCCGCGCCAGTGCACTGCGCGTTAAGGATCGACGGATTTTTATTACAATGCCGCTGGCTGGGGCGCTGACGGGTGCCGTTGCCTGTTTTTTCCCAGAAATCATGGGGAATGGCCGGGGCGTGGCCCAGATGGCAATCAATGTGACCAGTGTTTCTCATTCGGCAGTTGCTTTACTGCTGTTCGGCTTTTTTGCCAAAGGGCTGGTTACTTTGGCAACAATCAGTGGTGGCGGCTATGGTGGGACACTGACGCCATCAATTGCCATGGGTTCGTCTTTAGGCGTACTGTTAGGGATGATTTTTATTCAGGCAATGCCTGGCGAACCGTTGATGCAGTTTGCTGTCTTAGGGGCAGCTTTTTTCCTGGCAGCTACTCAGCAGGCACCATTAATGGCAATGTTTATGCTGTTTGAAGTCTGTCATTTGAATTTTTCAGCCCTTTTGCCATTAGGATTAGGCGTGGCACTAAGCATGGCAATTTCCAGCTGGATGCAGGCTAAAAAAGCATAAGATAGAAGAAAGGACGGTGCTGATGAAGTCTAAGCGAGTAGATGCGCCGCTGGTGCCTTTGGCAATCGCGCTGGCAGCGATGTTATCGATTGGGGCGGCCGTTGTCTGGCATCAATGGCTGTTTTGGCTGGTGACGGTTTTGTTATTGATCTGTTTAGGGCTGTATTTAAATGCATCATGGCGCGGCAAAGAGCAGATAATTGATGAAACAATCACGTATCTGCATCTGTCTTCTGACGCGCAGGTGCTTGATCTTGGCACTGATCAAGGAAAGGTGCTGGTAAAGCTGGCAAAGCGCTTGACGATCCCAGGACATGCAACAGGGGTCGAAGTCGGGCGCAAATCTGCACAGTCGCATAATTCGCTTGCCCGCGCCAAGGACAGTCTTCAAGCTGCGGCAATGGCAGATCGCGCTTCAGTGCAGGCAGCGGACATATTGAATCTGCCATTTAAAGATCACCAGTTTGATGGGATTTTGATTTGGATGACGCTGCATCAGGTCAAGCCAACGATCAATCGCGCGCGTGCCGTTCAAGAAGCAGCTCGGACCTTAAAAAGCGATGGTACGCTGGCAATTATTGATTTTAGGCATTTTGATGAGTACCAAAAGATTTTGGCAGGGCTGGGCTTTCATGATATTACGGTTCACCAGTGCGGCGTCAACGGCTGGTGGGGTGTTCCATGGTTAAGTACTAAAATCTTATTGGCCAAGCGTTTCTAGCCGCAAGCAGGCTGGCAGTTACGCTGATGATTAAAAACGATTGAAAATAAAGCGTTCAGCGGTTTTGAGAGGCGATTGCCGACTGCTGAGCGTTTTTTATGAGCTTTTTTTAAATGCTGGTTGTTCTTTGGTAATGAAAAGCTTATCCTTATTCAGTATGCATTCGACAGGGAGGAAAGATTTTGAATAAGAGAACGAAAGGCATTCTGCTGGCCGTTACGGGAGCTTCTTTTTGGGGAACTTCAGGCGTTGCCGTGCAATATCTGTTTGGCGAAACGACGGTCAGTGAGGTTTGGCTGGTCGGGCTGCGGCTTTTAGGAGCTGGAATGCTGCTGCTCATCTTGGCCAAGCTAACTGGAAGATCGTCAACCAAGGCATTGTTTAGCAATCGTCATGACGTACTGCAGCTGGTTTTATTTGCCTTTTTTGGGATGGGCATGTCGCAGCTGACTTATTTTGCGGCCGTTAAGTACAGCAATGCCCCGACAGCCACGGTGATTCAATACTTGGCGCCAGTTATCATTATTGGTTATACGGCAGCTGCCCAGAAAATGATGCCGCGCTGAATCGATGTGGTATCGATCATCGTAGCCTTGGTTGGAACGTTTTTATTGGTGACCAACGGCAATCTCAATCATCTGGCGTTGTCGCCGCAAGCATGCTTTTGGGCGCTTTTGGCTGCGCTGGCTAATGCAATCAGCACGATGGCACCCGGGCGACTGTTTGCCCGCTATGGCACGCTTAATGTTACGGCCTGGTCGATGCTGATCTGTGGCATTTGTTTTATCCCGCTGTACTTTATTATGCCAATGCCGGCCCTGCGACCGTTAGACGTGGCCTTGATTGGCTGGATTATTATTGGCGGTACGCTTTTGGCCTATACGCTCTACCTGGCCAGCGTACAATATATCGATCCTAGTACGACAGGGATGCTGGGAGCTTTTGAGCCTTTGGTGGCAACGATTCTGGCGGTGGCGCTTTTGCACACTCAATTTGGTCCGGTCAATATCTTGGCCAGCTGCCTGATTGTTTTGGCAACTTTCTTGCAGATGATGCCGCTGCAGGCCTTTTCGCATCGTCGATCATTAAACTAACCAGGTTGTGTCAATATGAAAAGCCAAGCGTGGTGGGGATCCACCAGCTTGGCTTTTTGATTATTTGACAGCTTGTTTTTTGCCATTTAAGCCGTTACGGCAAAGATAGACGATCGCGGCCAGAACTAAGACGCCCGCGCCAACGATTACTGAGATGCGCGTATCAGGGTTGATAAACATGAAGACAACGATCATGATCAGCATTGCAAACGCAAAGTAGTTTGAAAATGGATAAAGCGGCAGTTTAAACGGATGATCCTGCATCAGTTCAGGATTATGCTGCCGGAATCGCAGTTCAGCCAACAAGATCACAAACCAAGGAATCATCCCTGGCAAAACGGATGAACTGAAGACAACGACAAAGAGATCGGCAGTTGACTTGCTGAAGTATTCGGCGAAGATGTCTAAGACAAAGCCGATCAGAATCCCGCCAGAAATTCCCAGAATTGCCGCATCGGGAACCACGTGCTTGGAAAGTCTGCCAAACAGGCGTGGAGCATTGCCTTCATGCGCCAAGCGGAAAAGCATTCGGCTAGAACTGTAGATCCCTGAGTTGGCACCGGATAAAGCGGCCGTCAAAACCACAAAGTTGATAATCGAAGCCGCTGCGGTAATGCCGACTTTGGCAAACGTCTCAACAAATGGCGAGCCGACGCTGTCTAATTGATTCCACGGGTAGATCGTAACAATGACGAAAATCGCACCGACATAAAAGATCAGAATTCTAAACAAAACGGATTTAACCGATTTGACCACGGCTTTTTGCGGATTGGCAACCTCACCGGCCGAGATTCCCAATAGCTCGATTCCTTCATATGACCCAACGATGATCGACATTGAGAACATAAAGCCCTTAAAGCCGCCGGTGAAAAAGCCGCCATGAGCCCAAAGATTGCTAAAGCCAATGGGATGACCGCCATTGCCAAATCCCAGCAGAATCACCAAAAAGCCTAGAATAATCATTAAAACAATCGTTACGACCTTGATCATGGCAAACCAGAACTCCAAGGTACCATAAGCTTTGGCACTGGCCAGGTTGGCGATGGCTAAAAAGAAGATGATGATCAGACCTGCAGCCCAGGTTTGAGTATGCGGCCACCAGTACTTGAGATATTCAGTTGAAGCAATAACTTCTGACATCCCGACCACGATATATTCAAAAACGTTGGCCCATTCTGCCATGTAGCCGGCCATTGGGTGCACGTAATGGGTGGCATAGTCAGCAAACGACCCCGTGCTGGGATTGACGTAGATCATCTCGCCCAAAGCTCGCATTACGATATACAGAATCAAACCGACAAAGGCATAGGCCAAAAGTACGGAAGGCCCGGTCCATTTGATGGTTGATTTTGATCCCATAAACAGTCCAACGCCAATTGCGCCGCCTAAAGAGATCATTTCCATTTGTCCAGCCGTCATCGTGCGCTTTAGTTTTGGCGCGACGTGGTTTTTCTCGCTCATGCTGTGTCCTCCAAAAATAAAAGAGCGATTCAAATTATGAACCGCTCATCATTACCGTTAAGCTTAATCAGATGTTGCGCAGCTGACCATAATCAGATGGATATTTAATTGGTTATGGAAAAACTGCATAAAAACTCCTTAAAAATAACTAGCTACCATTATACCGATTCTGGCAAAGAATACCATTTAAAATTAAAAAATTATAAGAATTGAAGGCTGATGAGGTACTCGGTTTCAATCTTTTTAGCAATTGGCGTTATAATGTTCAATAAATTTAACGAAATGAGGAAAGAAAATGGCAGACTCAACGCGTTTTTATGAAAAATTTCAACCAGTCCACTACGACATCTACCTGGATATCGACCGCGCCGCCAAGCATTTTAAAGGCATTACGACGATCAAAGGCAATGCTGTGGACACTAAGATTGCACTGCATCAAAAGTTTCTAAACGTTGCCAGCGTTCAGGCTGATGGACAGGACGTACCATTCAGCTTCAGCGACCGTCAAGAAGCCATTCAGCTTGAACTGCCGCATTCTGGCGACGTGGAGTTAAAAGTAGTTTATGATGCCAAGCTGACTGATACGATGATGGGGATCTATCCGTCATACTACACGGTTGCCGGCCAAAAAAAGCAGCTGATTGGTACGCAGTTTGAAACCACGGCGGCGCGGCAGGCTTTTCCTGGGATTGATGAGCCAGAAGCCAAGGCGACGTTTTCGTTAGCCATCAAGTATGACGAACAGCCAGGCGAAACCATCATTGCCAATATGCCGGAAGATCATGTTGAAAATGGCGTGCACTACTTCCAAGAAACCGTCAAGATGTCTACTTATCTGGTTGCATTTGCGTTTGGCGAGCTGCAGAGCAAGTTTGCCAAAACCAAGAGCGGCGTTGAGATCGGTGTCTTTTCTACGAAGGCCCATCAGCCAAAAGAACTTGATTTCTCATTGGATATTGCCAAACGCGCGATTGAGTTTTATGAAGACTTTTACCAGACGCCATATCCACTGCCACAGTCATATCAATTAGCCTTGCCAGACTTTTCAGCCGGCGCGATGGAGAACTGGGGCCTGGTTACCTATCGTGAGGCCTACATGCTTTTGGATCCGGACAATACGATGCTCAATCAAAAACGGCTGATTGCCACGGTCATCACGCATGAGCTGGCACATCAATGGTTTGGTGATCTGGTTACGATGAAGTGGTGGGATGATCTTTGGCTGAATGAGTCATTTGCCAACATGATGGAATACGTGGCTGTCGATGCTCTGGAGCCGGAATGGAACGTTTGGGAGATGTTTCAGACTTCTGAGGTTCCAATGGCGCTGCAGCGGGATGCTACGGATGGCGTGCAGTCGGTTCACGTTGCCGTTGATGACCCCGCGGAGATCGATACGCTGTTTGATGGAGCGATCGTTTATGCCAAAGGTGCGCGGATGCTGGTAATGGTGCGGGCATTGCTGGGCGATGAAGCGATGCGCAAGGGCTTGAAGAACTACTTTGCTGCCCATCAATATGGCAATGCTACGGGAGCCGATCTTTGGCAGGCATTAGGCGAGGCTTCAGGAATGAATGTTGGCCAGATCATGGAGTCGTGGCTGGAGCATCCGGGCTATCCGGTAGTCGAGGTCAAGGTTGAGGATGGCAAGCTTATGCTCAGTCAGCAGCAGTTCTTTATTGGTGATGGCGAGGAAAAGAGCCGTCTCTGGCAGATTCCATTAAATGCCAATTATAATCAGGCACCAGCGATCTTTAGCGAACAAAGCCTGGTTTTAGGCGACTATGCCCAGCTGCGAAAACAAAATGGTCGGCCGTTCCGCGTTAATGTAGGCGATAATTCGCATGTCATCGTTAAATATGATGAGACGCTGCTAAATGATATTTTGGATCACCTTGATGAACTGGGAGCCATCGATCAGCTGCAGCTGCTGCAGGATCTGCGTCTGTTGGCAGAAGGACGGCAGATTTCCTATGCTCAGATCGTCCCGCTGCTGAGTCGCTTTAAAGACAGTCGTTCTGGAATCGTTAATGAAATGCTGTACCATGTGGCTAACAGTCTCAAAAACTTTGTCCAGCCGGCTGCCAAGACAGAGCGTCAACTGCAGCAGCTGTTTGATCAACTTAGCGTCAAGCAGGTGCAGCGGCTTGGCTGGCTTTCACAAAAAGATGAGTCCAATGATGATCAATTAACGCGGCCAATCGTATTGAGCGCGGCCTTGTATGCGCAAAACCGTGACACAATCAAGCAGGCGCAGGCATTGTTTGATCAGTATCAGGATCATCTGGCGGATCTGCCGGCTGATGTACGGGGACTGGTGCTGGCCAACGAGGTTAAAAACTATGGCAGCCAGGAACTATTTGATACGCTGCTGGCGGATTATCAAAAGACTGCCGATGCCGGTTTTAAGCAGGATATCTGTGCAGCTTTGACCAAGACGCAGGATGATCAATTGATTGCCCAGCTGATTGATCGGTTTGAAGATGCCGATACCATCAAGCCACAGGATCTGCGGGCTTGGTTTAGAGGCGTTTTGGCTAATGATCATGGTCAACAGGCAGCCTGGGACTGGATCCAGCAAGAATGGTCATGGCTGGAAAAGACCGTTGGCGGCGACATGGAATTTCCAACCTATATTACCGTAATCTCTCGTATCTTTAAGACTGCGCAGCGATTGGCCGAATTCAAGCGTTTCTTTACGCCTAAGGAAAACGACCCAATGCTGAAACGCGAAATTCAAATGGATGAAAAGGTGATTGCCAGTCGCGTAGAATTGATTGAAAGCGAGCAGGCCGCGGTTAATGCTGCAATTGCTAAGACGGTTGCCGAATAACGAAACAGAAACTAAAAAACTGGCAGCTTTTGGCGGCTGGCTGATAATCCTGAAAGTATGCAGGAACCCGACTTTTATGATTGCTTGACTGCATGCCTTGTGAAGAAAGTATGGCTTGAGGGCTTGGGCGGCTTGAAATTACCTACTATCGACAGATTTTTTACCAAAAGTAGGTACATGCATAGCCGATTTATTTTGCTTTATCTACTTTTGCCATTTTTTCTGTGAATCGTAGGTAAATCTGTATATTCTAAGGCTGATAGGGTTAGACCGACTTTGTGAATTACCTCCGATTACGTGTTTTTATCAACATAGTAGGTAATGTTAGGGGCCCCTAACTCGATATACATTAGTTTTTTCCTACTTATACATTGATTTTTTCGAAAAGTAGGTAATGATGGTTTCGTCATATGTTTTATACAAAAATTTCTGCATAAGAGCCGCTATTTAAGCTGTTAATGACGGACCTAACCTGATCCAGATTGCAGCAGAGTCATAACTATGGCGAAATCAGTCCCACAGCCCCTCAAAGCGGGTATTGCCTTTAGAAGCTGCGGTGTTGGCATCGACCGGCTCGCCATTGCCATTAAAGAAATGAAACGTCAGGCCATTTTGCGGATCATAGTCGATCAGCGTGGTCTTGCCTGAAAAGAACCAGCTGTCTTGATCATCGATATGGTAGTTGATCTCATCGATAATAACCTGCAAAACCGGCTGTTTGGGCTGATCTTCTCTTTGATAGGACTGCTTGGGGCCATAATTGACGTGTCCATTGCGGCCACCAGTTGGAGTAAAGAAGCGCACGCCGCTGCCAGGCTGCAGATCCAGCTGCTTGATCAGCCATTGTTGAGCGGTCTTTGAAATTTTTAGCTGCATTAAATCACCTGCTTTTGTTTGCTAGAAAATAATTGTTTTAAGATGTTTGAGCAAGATTTATTCGATTCGCTGGCGTCATTAAAATCTAAGCTTAACCGATGACCCTAGAATATCGATGTTTGGGCCGTTATGCAAATAATCAGCGCTTGAAGCAAGCTTTGGATTCAGCAGTATCGAAACGCTGACTTGGCATATAATTGGCTGGCCCTCAAAAAGTGAGTCAAACTAGCGGCTAAAAAACGTCAGGGAGATTTTTGGATTTTGCTGCTAATCAGGCAGAATTTTGCGTTAAGATAGAAAAGACAGTGTCAAGAAAGAATTATTAATAAGGATTGATATTTAAAATGAATAGACATAGCTGGAAGAAACGCCTGCAGAACCTGGTTTTGGTACTGCTCAGCCTTAATCTCAGCCTGCTTGGCCTTTCTTCAATGGTTTTGGCTGATGGCGAGGCAACTGAAGAATCAACGGTTGTCGCGCAAGACAGCTTATCAGACAGCAACGGCCACCAATCGGGACAAAACGTGGGTACGAGCCAAGATGTCGATGCCAAGGCTGCGATTGCCATGGATGCTAAGACTGGGCAGATTCTGTACCAAAAAAACGCGCGAAAACGTTATCCGGTTGCTTCCACCATTAAGATTCTCACACTGGCCGTCATTGAAAAAGATATTCAGGCTCATAAGCTAAGCTGGGATCAAAAGGTAACGATCTCGCATCCAGTGGCGGTCATGGCCAATGACTGGCGCTTTTCCAACGTTCCCCTGAATGAAGGTGAAAGCTATACGATTAAGTCATTGGTTGATTCAATGATGCTGGTTTCGGCTGATGGCAGTGCCGAAGCGCTAGCCTTAGCTGACGCCGGCAGCGTGGCTAAGTTCAATACAAAGATGCAGCAGGTTGCCAAAGAAGCTGGTGTGACCGATGCCAAGATCTACAACATGATTGGCCTGGAGAATGGTGATTTGGGGACGCTGCGCTTGAAAAATGTCTCCAAAAACGCCGAAAATCAAATTTCAGCTGTCGATCTGGCTAAGATTGCCAGCTGGCTGTTGAACCATTATCCCGATGTCGTCAACATTACCAAAACAGCGCAAGAAGACTTTCCAGTCAGTGCCTCACAGACATATCACATGCAAAATATCAATCTGATGATCAAGGGAGCGGCTCTGGATCGAGCAGATGGTGAGATCGATGGCCTAAAGACCGGGACGACTGATTCAGCCGGCAACTGCTTTGTCAGCACCGGAACGTTTAACAATCGCCGCCTGGTTACGGTAGTCTTAAACGTTCCTGGCGACTTCAACAATCAGTTCCAACAGACCAATAACCTCTATAATCGCGTATTGGGTCGCTTTGCACCACAGACGATCAAAAAAGGTGCGCTGATCAAAGTCGGTCAAAAGAAGGCACGAGCAGCTAAAACAACGACGCTGTGGCTGCCTAAAGATACCAAGCTTGAAAAAAAGACGATTAAGATAAAGGGAACACTGAAAGGCAGCAAGCTAACGCCTAACGACATGCCACAGGTTGCCCTAAAGCTAAAGTAAAAGCAAAAGCGCTGATTCAGACTGTTCAAAGTCTAAATCAGCGCTTTTATGCTGAATCGGTAAAGCAGTGCCGATCTTAAACTGCTGGACCTATTTGTTTAAGATCTTGCTGGTTGATTTGGCCAGCTTTTCAATCGTATTTTCACCATTTTGCATTGAAGAGTTGTCATCAGTGTAGACTGCGATCGTATAGCTGTCGCTGGCGCCATTGTTACCGGGTATGTAGCCGATACTGTTGATGATCCAGCCATCGTCTTCGTCCAGCCAGCCGTTTTTAAGGTAGAAGTTGGTGCTGCCGGCTGAAATTCCCCATTGCTGATCGCTTTCAACGTTTTGCATCAGATTGCGTACATACGACTGCTGACTGGTGCTTAAGAGGTTGGATGAGTAGAAAATGGCGTTGAGCAGTTTAAGCTGATCGCTAGGAGTAGTAGTTGAAAGTCCCCATTCTTCATGGGCCTTAGAGTCAGTCATTCCCAGTTTGTCAAAAGTCTCCTGCAGGCCGCTTTTTTCTCCCAGCTCAACAAACAGAGCCGAAGCGGCGGTATTGCTGCTGTTTTCAATCATGGCCTGGGCATTGGCCTGCTCGCTGCTGTTTAATGTGCCCTGTTTCATCAAGAGACCGACCAAAATTGAGACCTTGACTGTGCTGGCCATGCGATATGAATGATTTGCAGCGTTGGATGCCGTGTAGGTCTTTTTGGTTTGGTTCGAGTAGACGGCAATGGCCACGTGTCCGTCAGCCTGCTGAAGAGTTGATTTCCAGGCGTCCTGCAGCTGAGTATTGGTACTGTCGGCAGTTGATGAGGAGCTGTTGGAGACTACCTTTTGGACGATTTTTAAGGGCGATGACAGTTTAACGCTGGCGTTACGGGAACTATTCAGACCAGGAATCAGCAAACCGGCCGTACATCCTAAGGCGACAAATATCAGGATGATCGTCAGCCATTTAAACAGACGGCGCCTTCGATTGGGTTTAAACTGAGTTTTTCGTGCTGGTCGCTGGTTCATTACAATTTCCTTCCATGATTTTTTTATTTAGAATATAAAAACTTTTGTAAAGACTAAAATAGTTTAACACCTCAAATTGAAGAATTCATGAATTTTGAAGCAGTTATGCCATGTTTGCAGGCAAAAGCTTTGTCACAGATTTTGAATTAATCTAAAGTAGATATCGTGATCAACATTGTTAGCTTAAGGAGAGGTTTATGACGTGGATAGATGATCAGCTGCGAGCTGACTTACAAAATGGCTTTATCGATGGCAGTCTGCCGGCTGGCGCACTGGGACCAGAAATCTTAACCAATCGACAAGGCAATACGATATTTAACGAAATCAAAAATGAACTGCGCACCTGCACGAATTTTAAGATGGCAGTTGCCTTCATTACGCCGGCTGTTTTAGTGCCAATTAAATCGATCATGATGGACCTGGCGCAAAAAGGAGTTGGCGGTGAGCTTTTGACGGGAACCTATCTGCAGTTCAATTCTCCTCAGGTCTTTGCCGAATTGATGAAGATTCCTAATTTGAAGGTGCGCTTGACTGGAGAGGTCGGCTTTCACCAAAAAGGCTACTGGTTTGACCATCAAGACTATGAGACGTTGATCATCGGCAGTGCCAACCTGACGATGGACGCGCTTTTAAAAAATGCCGAATGGTGTCTTAAAGTCAGCTCTAAGCATCAAGGAGCCGTTATTCAGCAGTTTGCAGCTGAGTTTGGCAATCAATGGCAGGCGGGGGTTCAATTAAACGCGGCATGGCTGACGGCATATCAAAAAGGCTGGCAGGCACCAGTCTTAAGCACAGCATCGCAAACGAGCCAGTCTGATCTGATTACGCCCAATGCCATGCAAAAAGCTGCCTGCAAACGAATTGAGGCGCTGTGCCAGGCTGGTGAAAAGCGGGCTTTGGTAATTTCAGCAACGGGGACAGGGAAAACGTATTTGGCCGCGTTTGCCGTTCAAAACGCCCAACCTAACCGCGTCCTGGTGATTGCCCATCGTGAGCAGCTGCTTTTAAAGGCGCGGGCCAGTTTTCAAAAGATTATTGGCGGTCAAGATCAAGACTATGGCTTTTTTACCAGTCAGCAGACGCCCGGCACCGCGCGATACGTGTTTGCCACGGTCCAGACGCTGGCAAGGCACTTGGATCAGATTGGGCCGGCTGATTTTGACTATGTGATTATTGATGAGGTCCATCATGCCGGTGCGGCCAGCTATCAAAAAATCATCAACTGGCTGCAGCCGCGCTTTTTATTGGGACTGACGGCTACTCCGGATCGAACCGATGATTTCAACGTCTATGCCTTGTTCAACTACCAGCTGGCCTATGAGATTCGACTTCAAGAGGCGTTAAGCGAGCGGATGCTGTGCCCATTTCAGTTTGTTGGCGTCAGTGACTATGTCTGGCAGGGACAGACCGTTAGCGAAAAAACGCCGCTCAAACATTTGATTCAGCCTGAACGGGTGGACTGGATAATCAAAGTGGCTGACTATTATGGACATGACGGGGATGTCTTGCATGGCTTGATTTTTTGCTCGCGAACCAAAGAAGCTCAAGAACTGGCCGCCCTTTTGACGCAGAAGGGGTATCCGGCGCAGGCGCTAACGGGACAGGATTCGGCAGCCAAAAGAGAGCAGGCAGTTGCCAGACTGCAAGCCGGTGAGTTGGTCTATCTGATCACGGTTGATGTTTTTAACGAAGGGATCGATATTCCCTGCGTCAATCAAGTGATCATGCTGCGCGATACGCAATCGGCAATCGTTTTTCTGCAGCAGCTGGGACGCGGACTGCGCAAAGCAGTTGGCAAGCAGTTTTTGACAGTGATTGATTTTATCGGTAACTATCAGCACAACTATTTGATTCCCCAGGCACTGACTGATGATCATTCCCACCAGCGCAGTCGGGCGCTTCAGACGCTGCGTGCCGAGCCAACCTTGGGAATTTCAACGATCTCATTTACGCGGCTGGCCTATGAACGGATCCTGGCGTCAGTTGAAAAGGCTCAGCTGACCGGGATGAGTCTGCTCAAAAGCGAGTTTAGTCAGCTTAAGCAGCGGCTGGGAAGAACACCATTGATGGCTGATTTTCAAAGAGCAGGAATCCTTGATGAAAGCATCTTTGCCGAAAAGTTTAAGACCTATCCGCGCTTCCTGCAAAAAATGGGAACAACGGTCAATCTCAATCCTCAAACGGAACCGGTTTTACAGTTTCTGACTGAGGAATTGGCCAATGGCAAGCGCCAGCATGAACTGATTTTATTGGCAATGCTGACCAAGCAGTCAACGATTACAGTCGCTGATTATCAAGCGCAACTGCATCAGAATGGCTGTTGGGTTGATGACGCGACCTTGGCATCGGTTAAACGAGTCTTGACGCTGGAATATTATCTGACTAAAGGCAAGATTGGCAGTCGGATCCGCTATGGCAATCAGTCCTTGATTATCACGACTGGTCAGCAGATTCAGCTGCACCCCCAGATTCAAAACTATCTGAGAGACGCTGAGTTCAGGCTGTTTTGGAATGATGCCATTGAAACCGGCAGACTGCAGGCTGAAAAGTATGATCAGAAACAACCGCTGACGCTCAACCAGCGCTATACCCGCATGGATGCCGTCAAGCTCTTGAACAACGCTCAATACATGGTGCCTAATGGAATTGGCGGCTATTATTTCATGGGTGAGACGGGGATTTTGTTTGTGACCTACCACCATTCAAATACGCGGGCTGCGATTGACTTTGACAATCAGTTTCGCAGCCGGACGCAGCTTTCTTTTTATTCCAAGACCAACCGCACGCTGAACAGCCGCGATGCCGAAAAGCTGCTGAATCCAAACGCCAGCCTGCATCTATTCGTTAAAAATTCAGATGAGCAGGACCAGTCGCAGTTTGTCTACCTTGGTCTTTGCCAGGTTATGCCGGGATCTGCTCATGAGTTTTTGCAAAAGGGTACCAATAAGCCGATTTTTGGCGTGGAGCTGTTGTTAAAACATCCTGTTGATCAAGCACTTTATCTGGCCTGGCAAAATGAAAGAGCGGCTCATCAGTTCCATCAAGAGAATTCATAAATAAAATAGAAAACGCGCGACTCAGGCTTCAGCGGGGCTTGAGTCGCGCGTTTAAAAGTATTTAATGGCGTTTGGCATGGCGGACAGGGGGCTTGATGTTGTTGAGCTGCCAAGTCAGTTCATCAATCGTCATGATCCGCGGATTATCGTCCCACTGGCGGCTGTCAGCAAAGTCGGCAACATCCCAGTAATGATTGAGCAGGTTGAGGCCGTCTTTGCTGATGGCAAGGTAGGCGTCTTCATGAACCGTGATTGCCAGGCCAAAGTTGATCAATGCCCGCAAGCGATGCAGAGCCGCCGGATTGCTGAGCAGCTGATGATTGATCAAAACGCCATCGTTATTAAAACGCAGCGGCTCATTGCCAGTCTGGCCCAGCTTTTCCAGCATGGCCAGCCAGACAAAATGCCAATAGCCAAGCTTGATGCTGCCAAATTGCGGCTGCTGGAAATTTTTTCTAAGACTTGCAACCAGCTCACGATGACTGCCATAGCGGCGCAGATCAAAAGAAGCATCGGCAAAGCGGCGCGAGCGTTCATTCTCATGCCAGGAAAAACGCAGATAAAACAGCCGCTGACCATGCAAAACGTTGGCGTAGATGCTTTCGGTCGACTTGGCCTGATTAAAGGCAATCAGTTCATAGTCGCGGTTAGGCAATGCGGCAATAATGGCATGGTGAATCTCATGCTGCCAATCGAGGGTTGCTTGCGCGGTCATTTAAAACTCCTCCTCTAGTAATGCTGACTTAATTATAAGCCAGGTTTTTATTCATTCTCAAACCTAAGCACTGCTGCAATGGTATGTTTTAGGACCGTCTTTTGCACAATTAGTTAAGAATGCCTGCTGACTCGATTGATTGGCGGAATTGTTGCCGTCCAATGCGGTATAATAGTTTTTAATGATGTTTTGAAGGGAGTTTTTGCAATGGATACCAAACAATATAAATTTGTTGGCAAGGACTTTGATATTGAAGCGGCCCCAACCAAAATCGATGGCTATAACGATGAAGACATGGCCATGGTTGAAAACGTGAAGGGTCAGATCGAAGCCAATCTAAAAAAACTGAAGAAATTTCAAAAGAAGATGTATTCAAGATCGCGCTATGGCGTCGTCTTGGTCTTTCAGGCACTGGATGCTGCCGGCAAGGATAGTATGATTGCCCACATCTTTTCTGGAATTGATCCGGTTGGGTTTACGGTCAATAACTTCAAGCAGCCCAGCAAGACTGATCTGAGTCACGACTATTTGTGGCGGATCCACCAGAAACTTCCTGAACGCGGGGCAATCGGTGTTTTGAATCGTTCCTACTATGAAGACGTTTTGGTTTCGCGGGTGCATCCTGAACTGATTCTTAATGCCAACCTGCCAAACGTCCTATCGATTGATGATGTCAACGATGCCTTTTGGGATGGCCGCTACGAAGATATTCGCCAGTTTGAAAAATACTTAACGCGCAACGGTTATGTCGTTTTGAAGTTCTTCTTGCACGTTTCAAAAGGCGAGCAGAAGAAGCGGTTTGAACGGCGCATCACTATGCCGGAAAAGAACTGGAAATTCTCCGCTTCAGACATCAAGGAGCGTCAATACTGGGATGAATACCAGCTGGCCTATGAAAAAGCCATCAACGAAACTGCTACCAAAAATAATCCTTGGTACGTAATTCCTAGCGACAGCAAGTGGTACTCGCGGCTGGTCGTCTCGGATATTTTGACCAAGCGGCTGGGCAAGCTGGATCTTTCCTTCCCCGAAGTTACTGCTGAGCAAAAGGCTGCCATGGATGATGCGCTGCACCGCTTGGAAAACGAAAAAGATTAATCAGTGAGGAAAAATATGGGCCTGGTAAATTCATTTGATCAATGGCAGAAAATAACCGTGCCGCTTGACAGCTATCTTAGTCTCAAACAGCTTAACGATGGTCAGTGTCAATGGGAGCTGATTGAAAAAAAGCATGCGGTACCAGTAATTGCAGACTGGCAGCACCGGCCGGCAAATGAGTTCAGCCATTTGCAGACCAAGCGACTGTACCAGAGCCTGGCACCGTTGATTCAAGATCAAACGGCGCGCCGTTGGTTTGTAGGTGAGCATCCTTGGTGGGACTGGTCGTTTAATCTAAGGTTTCTAGAAGACCTGACGCCAGACGATCCGCTGAACCAGTGGATTGAAGAAATGGCCGACAAGCTGGATGGCTATTTGGAAAAGCAGCGCTATCAGCAGGCGGCTGCAATGATGGCCGGAGTGTTAGTTAAAAAGCTGCAGATTTCGCCAGCCTTGATCGAACCATACGCGGTCTATCTAAAAGCCAGCGCGCATCAATTTGCCAAGCGCGGTTTGACGAGCGATCGCCATGTCACGGCAACTCAGTTAAAAACAGCTGCTCATCATCTCTTAAACCGGCAGTGGGATCGGCTGCAGCTGGATCTCCAGAATATCAATGCCTGGTGGGACTGAGTCTTGTAGAGCGGCTGGTGAAAGGAAATGCTGAGGCGTGAAAGTGATGGGTTATTGGCCAGACAAGTGATCTTGATTAGAAAGCTTTGCTGGAGGATTGAAAAACAGCGTTGGTGGCATGCTGACTATCAATGAATTGATGAATTTAGTTGCACTTGGCAGCAAAGTTTCATACAATAAACCCGTATACTATATACACACCTATTGCGCGACCCCTGCCTGGCTGATCAGTTGGACAGGGGTCGTCTTAGTCTAGGGGAGATTGCAATGAAGAAACGCAGAATTGTTTTGACGGTTGGGGGTATTTTAGCGCTGATTGGGCTGATTTTATTGGTCTGGGATTTTCGGCGCGAACTGATGCTGGTGGTTGACCCAACCGTGGCGCATCGGCATCAATTGATGAAGCTGATTCGTTCGCATGGGGCAGCTGATATCGTGCTGTTAACCATTGTGATTGGCCTTTTGAATGCGATTCCAGGAATGTCCAATTCGCTGCTGTGCATTCTGGCTGGTCTATGCTATGGACCATGGATCGGTTTTGCAATGAACTGGGTCGGCAACGTCTTGGGCAGCTGTCTGGTCGTTGAGCTGATCAAGCACGTTGACGTTTCGAAAAAAATCAAGACCAGTCGTCTGCTGACGGCACTGACCGATCAGCAGCATCCTTTGATTGGTTTGACGATTGGCTACATGATTCCCGTAATTCCCAGTATTTTGGTTGATTATGCCGGGGTTAGGATGAAGCTTGATCGCGGGCATTTTCTGCTGATGATTGCTGGTGGAATGCTGCCAACCTCGTTTTTGTATGCATTTGGCGGTGATGCACTGTTTAATGCTGATTTCAAGCGCTGCAGCGGGGCATTGGTCGCGCTGCTGATTCTGATCGCTATGTATTTCTTGGTTCGACGCCGGATGAAGAAACCGACCAGTCCAGCTGTCTAACGATTCATGAAACTAAAAACACCCCGCTTGGCAGTTGCCAGACGAGGTGTTTTTATAATTGCTATTGATTCAGGTAAGCTAAAAAGCGCTGATAGTCTTGATCGACCTGTTTGGAATATTGAACCGCCCAGTTGGCCAAGCCTTCATCCAGCTGTTTTTGCTTGCGCAGATAGCCGGCAATGCGAGGAGCGGTAGGGCTTTGGAAATGCGCCATGGCCAATAGAAAACTGCAGATCTCGGCATAAACGCTCAGACTTTCAAAATCCAAGCGGGTCGCGTCAATTGATTCCTTCATGTCTCGGAATTGGCGCAGGTAGTAGCCGCGACCATCAAAATGCGTACTGCCGAGAAAAGGATCAGAAGCCGACTGCAGAACCTTTTGTGCCGTAACGATCCGCCGTCCAGCATTCAGACTGCTTTTGATGGATTCAGCAACCGGCATGGCCAGCAGATTATAGCGCAGCGGCAAGGCTTCTTTCATCTGCAGGACCAGGTGACTGCCATCAATCCCGGTCAGCAGCAATAAAAAGCAGCGCGTACCAAAGCTGCCAACGCCGACGCTGTAGCGAATCACGTCCGAAAGATGGTAGCTGGCCAGCAAAACGCGGATGTCTTCTCTGACGTAGTTGCGATAGCTGTTATAGGCAGCTTGAATCTGTCTGAAAGTGTGGTCGCTGACGTGGCGGGCGCGGGGCGGATTCTCACGGAAGATCAGATGACCACGCGAATTGAGCGTCGTGAATTTTTTGATGACCGTTTCTGAGTTGTTCTTATGGCTCTTTTTGAGAATTCGATCGACGATGCGGCTCATTTCGGCACGATCGTTATCCTCCAGCGAGTTCAGCGTTTGAATCATATCATGAATCTCGTATGAAAAATAAAAGCGCTGCAGCAGAGTGAGCGTCTCGGCATGCTTGACGCCGCGTCGATAAACCTTGCACATGCTGCTTAAGAGCGCTTGCAGCCGATCTGGCTCAAAATTATTCTGCAGACCAACCAGGTAGGTGCTGACCAAAAGGCGCTTTAAGTCGCTTTCCCAATTGCCGATCCGAGATTCATCAAAATCATTGAGATCAAACAGCAATTTGCGTTCTGGCGAGGCATAGAAGCCATAGTTTCCTAAATGGGCATCGCCATTGATAATGATTGAGATGCCGCTTTGATACTGCTGCTTAAGGTCTTGTTCCATTAATTCCGCGGTGCCGCGAAAAAAGGCGAAGCGGCTGGCGGCCATGCGTTGATGACGCAATGGCAGCAGTTCAGGGATCATCTTGGCTTCGGTCAGCTTGATCAAATTGATTGGATCGCGCTGAACGGGAACGTATTCACCGAGCTTTTCGACTGGGACTTGGCGGCGCTGCAGCTTGCCATCGGTTTCCAGTTCGGCTTTCGTGGCGTTGACCTGGATTTTTTTTAAGTCAAAAACATCCAGAGGCTGATTGAGCATCACTGACAAAACTTCCTTCACATGTTTTTCAGCTGCCATACCGTTCCATGAGCATTGATCCGCTCATCAAAGCCTGCCCAGACCTGACAAGGATCATTGAAGAAACGCAGAGTCAAGATGTGTTCGCCATCATTGACGAAAATCTCGGCTAGCGAATGATCGATAAAAACGTCAAGCTTTAAAGGCTGATCGGCTGGCAGCTTTACGCTTCTTACCGTGCCAAAGTCGGGAGCGACAGGTTGGCCGGCATGACTGCGATCTACGCTTAGTTTACCAGTCCGCGTGTCAAAACGCACCTGTAAACCGGCAGAAAGATCCTGGGCAGCTGCTAAAAAGAGCGTGCCAGCTTGGTCGGCGGCGATGTCAACGGTCATCTCAAACTGGCGGCCGGTCTTGATGTGGCTGACGTTGCCATTAAACGATTCAGCCTGGCCGCGCAGTTCTTTCATTGCCGCAACGGGTTTTTGAAGCAGGCGGCCGTTTTGATAGTGCAGTTCTTTAACCTGGCTCAGACAGTTGGCCCAGTTTTCCGTGTCGGTAGGATAGGAAAGATCTGGCAAGCCTACCCAACTGATGGCATAAGCCTTGCCATCTGGCGCGTTGAAGGCCTGCGTGGCATAGACGTCAAAACCATCATCCAGGTTGACGGGAATCTGTGAGCTGTTGATCAGTTTAGCCTTTTCATAGTCGAAATCATCACCGGTCAGATACATGTTTGGGTAGATGTTTTCATAGTCGGCGACCTTTTTATCCAAGCCCTGCGGACAGAAAATCAAAACGGGATGGCCGTCAACGTCGATCAGATTGGGACATTCGCACATATAGCCCATTGAATCGGCCATACAATCAACATAGCCGACTTCCTGCCAGCCAGTCGTAAGCTCATCGCTGACCCATAGATCAATGTGTCCTTCTTGAGTGTCTTTTTCTTGTGCACCAATGATGGCGTAGTATCTGCCGTTGTGTTTCAACAACTGTGGGTCTCTAAAATGCTCGCTGATGTGATCGGGATTGACAAACAGTGGCTGGTCCAGCTTGGCTACCTGGTTTTGTTTGTCCAGCCAGGCTCCCAGCTGATAAGGCGTTCTTTGCCAGTCAGCATCACGATGATTGCCGGTATACATTAAGAACAGCCGATCATCAATTACACGGGCTGATCCTGAATAAGCGCCATGACTGTCATATTCAGTGTCCGGTGCCAGGGCCAGGCCATGATTCTGCCAATGTACCAGATCTGGTGAAGTCATGTGCATCCATGACTTCAGACCATGAGCGGCACCAAATGGGAACGACTGGTAAAAAACGTGCCATTCATTATTGTAATAGGAAAAGCCATTTGGATCGTTCAGCAAACCAGAGTTCGGCCGCACGTGATAATGCATCTGATAAGACGAATTGGCAGCCTGTGCCTGTAGTTTCAGCAGTTCCAAGGCGCTGTGCTTTTCATAAGGTAAGTAGCGTTGCTCGCGAGTCCATTCCATAATTTCAACCCCTCTGTTAATTTGAAAGCGCTGTTTTACATTTTAATTTTAAGGAGTTGACGGCTTGATGTCAAACGTTTATCAATCAACGCTTGCGGCCAGTTTCATCTGACAATGAGGAATATTATCCAGTAGGTAGATCTCGGATGTCTGCTTAAAGCCAAAGCTGCCATAAAACTTGGTTAGATAGGCCTGCGCTTCAATCTCAACGTCCAGACCAGGAAAATGCGTTGAGATATAATCCAAGACGGCCTTGAGCAGCTGACTGCCCAGTCCCTGCCTGCGGAATTTTTCAACGACCAGCACGCGGCCAAACGTTACGGAGTCTTTTTTTGGCATGATGCGCGCGTAGGCCATCAGCTCATTGGTCCGATCGTCTAAAATCCGCACGTGAAAACATTGGTAGTCTTCGTCATCGACTTCTTGATAATAGCAGGTCTGTTCAACGACAAAAACGCGCGTCCGTTCCTTAAAGATCGTAACCAGTTCTCGCGGCGTCAGTTCATTGGTCTGTCTTACGTCAATCATGATAAAACCTCCTGTAATGTCAGTTTGAATTAGCGTTATTATTTACTTGTAGTCTAAGTATAGGTTTTTAGCAAGCGAGGTGGCAATATGGAGAAAAAAGAATCAATTCCTGAAATGATGCATGCCTGGGCGGTTGTCAAGCCGGGACCAATCGATGGCGAACAATCACCGCTTCAATTTGTCTTAAAGCCAGTGCCGAAGCCAAAACGAGGCGAGGTTCTGGTTAAGGTGCTGGCCTGTGGCGTCTGTCATACTGATCTGCACGTCAGCGAAGGCGATCTGCCGGTTCATCAGCCCAACGTCACGCCTGGTCATGAAATCGTGGGGCAGGTTGTGGCATTTGGCGAAGATACACAGCGCTTTAAGCTTGGCGAGCGGATCGGGATTCCCTGGTTTCGGCATGCATGTGGGGTTTGCCGCTTTTGTCGTTCGGGTCGCGAAAACCTTTGCCCCCATTCATGCTACACAGGCTGGGATCACGATGGCGGCTATGCTGAATATGTCACGGTACCAGAAGGATTTGCCTATCGAATCCCCGCGCGTTTCGATGACTTGACGGCGGCCCCGCTGCTCTGTGCTGGGATTATCGGCTATCGAGCCTATCTGCGTGCCAACGTTCCGGCAGGTGGTCGCTTGGGTCTATACGGATTCGGTGGTTCAGCGCACATCACGGCGCAGATTGCGATTAAGCAGGGAATTGAGGTTCACGTCTTTACAAGAGGGAAAGACGCGCGGCAGTTTGCTCGGCAGCTGGGATGTGCCTCCGCGCAGGGTGCGTATGATCAAACGCCGGTACTGCTTGATTCGGCAATCATGTTTGCACCAGCCGGCCAGATGATTCCCAAGGCGCTGGAGAATCTGGTACCTGGGGGAACGCTGGCTTTGGCAGGTATTCATATGAGCGACGTGCCGCAAATGGCCTACCAGGATCATCTCTTTCATGAAAAAGTACTGACCAGTGTTGAGAGCAATACGCGGCGTGACGGTGAAGAGTTTTTGACGCTGGCCGATCGTCTGGATATTCACCCCAGAGTTGCCGAATATCCGCTGGCCAAAGCTGATGAAGCATTGCGGCGGGTTAAGCAGGGCGATATTGACGGTGCCTGCGTCTTAAGAGTCGGGACACGCGAATGAATTAAAATTTTTTTAAATTCCACCAGGTGGGCAAAATGCCTTTAAAACGGGATTATATGTCAACCCATTGTCATTTTGCTGGTAAAAATAATTGTTAAACGATTGACATTTTGCGAAAAGCAGGTATGATAAATAACAATAAAAGCGCTTACAGATGTTTTTAACATTTATTTTATTTGGTTAGCAATGCAATTATTTATCTGGGGAGAGCAATTATGGATCATAAACGAGTCGCCCAAACCGTTGTCAAAGCGGTGGGCAAAGATAACATCGTGGCTGCTGCGCACTGTGCCACGCGGCTTCGTTTGGTGGTCAAGGATGATTCCAAGATCAATCAAAAAATGTTGGATAGCGATGCCGACATCAAAGGGACGTTTGAAACGAACGGTCAATACCAGATCATCATTGGCCCTGGTGATGTCAACAATGTCTACGATGAAATGGTTAAGATTACCGGCTTAAAGGAAATGTCAACCCAAGAGCTGAAGCAGGTTGCCGCCAAGAACCAAAAGACGAATCCGGTGATGGCGTTCATCAAGCTTTTGTCTGACATCTTCGTACCGTTGATTCCAGCCTTGGTTGCCGGCGGTCTTTTGATGGCTTTGGACAACGTGCTGGCTTCACCTGGTCTGTTTGGGCCAAAGTCAGTCATTCAGATGTACCCTTCGCTCAAGGGAATCGAATCGATGGTCAACGTAATGTCGGCAGCGCCGTTTACGTTCCTGCCAATTCTGGTTGGGATCTCTGGTGCCAAGCGGTTTGGTGCCAACCCATTTTTGGGCGCGGTTGTCGGTATGATGATGACCTCACCGCTGCTGCAGGCGGGGCACTTCTGGAACGTCTTTGGTCTGCACGTTTCAATGCAGCCTTACACGGGCCAGGTTATTCCGGCGCTGGCTGCAGTTTGGCTGCTGTCGATCTTTGAAAAGTGGTTCCACAAGAAGCTGCCAAGCGCGGTTGACTTTACGTTTACGCCGCTGCTGTCGATTCTGTTGACTGGTTTTCTGACGTTTACCATTGTGGGTCCGGTTATGCGGGATCTTTCCGACTGGATCACGGCTGCGATTGTTTGGATCTACAACACGCTTGGCTGGGTCGGAACTGGTATCTTTGGTGCCTTCTACTCACCAATCGTTTTGACGGGTCTGCACCAAAGCTTCCCAGCCATCGAAACGCAATTGATCTCGGCCTTTAAGTCGGGAACTGGCTATGGCGACTTTATCTTTGTCGTTGCTTCCATGGCTAACGTTGCGCAAGGGGCTGCGACGACGGCGGTCTACTTCCTGACCAAGAACAAGAAGATGAAGGGTCTTTCCAGCTCAGCCGCTGTTTCAGCTCTGTTGGGGATTACTGAACCAGCAATCTTCGGGGTTAACCTGAAATTGAAGTTCCCATTCTTCTGTGCTTTGATTGGCTCATGTGTTGCCAGTGCATTGGCCGGTATGTTCCACGTGATTGCCGTATCGCTTGGCTCGGCTGGTTTCATTGGCTTCCTTTCGATCAATGCCAAGTCGATTCCGCTTTACGTCCTTTGTGAGCTGATCAGTTTTGCCATTGCATTCTGTGTCACGTTCTTCTATGGCAAGGCCCACCGCAACCTGATCGATCCAGTTACTGAAGCTGAGGCTGATGCTGAAGCCAAGGCAGTTGAGGTTCAGGCTGAGGCAACGGCTGCTGAGCCTGCTGGTGCCGTTAAGAGTGAAGAAGTGCTGAGCCCAATTGATGGCAAGGTAGAAGATCTGTCCAAGGTTAAAGATGAGGTTTTCTCCCAAAAGATGATGGGTGATGGCGCGGCTGTCGTACCAAGCGATGGCACCATCTACTCACCAGTTGATGGTAAGATTACCGTTGCTTATGCTACTAAGCATGCATATGGCATTACGTCTGATGATGGGGCCGAAATTTTGATCCACGTTGGTTTGGACACGGTTAATCTGAAAGGCGAACACTTCACCAGTGCAGTTGAGCAAGGCCAAACCGTTAAGCGCGGTGACAAGCTGGGGACGGTTGATCTCAAGGCTGTTGAAGCGGCTGGCTACGATACTACGGTAATGGTCGTTGTAACCAATACGGCCAGCTACGCCAAGGTTGAACACGTTGCAGAAGGCGAGATCAAGCACGGCGAAAAGCTGATTGAAGTTGCCAAATAACGACTAAACATCTTTGCATTAATGCTAAAACCGCTCGATGACTGGGAATCGGGCGGTTTTTGATTTGCTTGGCAGCTTTGGCAATTAGAATCAGCATCGCGGCGGTCCAGAATGTCTGGGTCGGCATAATCCTGGTCATGGCTAAGAATCTGAGCAAGGCGGATAATTCGGAGTCGCGTAGTCAGTCAAGCATCTGATCATCATCAAGAAGCGCTTGTCTGTCAGTTGTAAAAGTCGTCATCAAACGATAGTGGTGGCATTATGCAAAAAAATCTGCATAATTTTAGATGATCAAAGACGATTACTTACTATCGGTGAAAAAGCGATGCATAGTAGGTAAAAATTAATGTATATCAAGTTAGGGGAGTCTAACATTACCTACTATTAACTAAAAATCCCCTAATCGTAGGTAATTCACAAAGTTGGTCTGACCTAATCAACCCTAGAATATGCATTGTTACCTACGATTTGAAGAAAAGCTGCCAAAAGTAGGTAAAGTTTGGCTGGATATACAGCTGCCTACTATGGGTGAAAAAACAAGGTAAAGTAGGTAAATTCAGTATTATCAGCGGTCAAAGATTCAGTTCTTTCACAAAGTTGGTCGTCTGACAGTCACGATGAGCCAGTAAGCTGTCGTTTTGATCCTAACGATAAAATATCGGTGGCTTTAATATGTTTGGCCGATATTGGTTGACTGTTGCTGCGTCATTGGACTTGAACTTCTAGTTTGCAAAATGGTTTTGGGAAGCTAAATGCTGTTGAAATTATCATTGAGGTTATGGAGCTTGGCTGCCGGAGCTGTTTTTTCGTTTCCGATTTCTGCGGAGCGTACGGTATATCAATAGATGCCAAGCCGGTCAGCAGTTGTCTTAAAATTTTTCATCGTGATAAAAACGTTGATCAATATCAGATCGTGTTAATCCAAAATAATGATAGAATTAGGTATAACTTGATTTTCTATATTAGCAGGAGGAAAACATGACCTATCCACAATTGAACCTGGCAGATGCCAAGGGACCTAAAGCAACCATCAAGACCAACCATGGTGATGTAACCATTCAGCTGTTCCCAGATCAGGCGCCTAAGACGGTTGAGAACTTTATTACGCTGGCCAAGCAGGGCTACTATGATGGGGTAACGTTCCACCGGGTGATTCCCGAATTCATGATTCAAGGCGGTGATCCAACCGGGACTGGAGCTGGCGGACAAAGCAGCTTTGGCGCACCGTTTGAAGATGAATTCAGCCGTGAGCTGTTTAACTTTAATGGCGCGCTGTCAATGGCCAATGCCGGTCCTAATACCAACGGCAGCCAATTCTTTATCGTCAGTGCTACGCAGGTACCTGGCAATATGATTGGTCAAATGAAGCAGCTGGGCTGGCCAGCCGAAGTCATCGCCAATTACGAAAAGAATGGTGGTACGCCATGGCTTGATGGGCACCACACCGTCTTTGGTCAGGTAGTCAGCGGCATGGACGTGGTTGATGAGATCAGCCGGGTTGCTCGTGATGCAGCTGACAAGCCTAAAGAAGACGTTGTAATGACGACGGTTGAAATTACAGAAGAATAATATGAGTGCAATACTGCTAATGGCTTGACTGAGCTGATTAGCAGTATTTTTTATTGCTGCTGATTGACTTTTAAATGTAAAATGCCTAATTGATCAATCAAGCGAAAAAATTTTAGTTTTTTTGAAATTAATTAAAGATTGTGCAAAAGTTTCAAAAAGATTAAAACAGCTTAGGAAAGGCATTTTAATGGGGGATTATAAGGAATTCTTATCAGCTCTATTTGTTTTGACTATATCTAATTATGCAGAGTAAAGTTGGAACCGTAGAAAAGCAACAACGCTTACATCACTTTGTTTATATCGCATGTTGAATTCAATTGGAGGTTTTAATATGCCAGAATTTCGTACTGAAGAAGATACTCTAGGTCCAGTTCAAATCCCTGCTGATGCTTTGTGGGGCCCGCAAACTGAACGGAGCCGTCACAACTTCCCAACTGGCCAATACATGCCAATCGCCATCATTCGTGCACTGCTGAACATTAAAAAGGCAGCTGCTCAAGCCAACATGGAAACCAATGCTATTTCAGAAGAAAAGGGCAGCCTGATCGTTAAAGCCGTTGACGAACTGCTTGCCTTAAGCGATGAAGATCTGCGCAAGGACTTCCCATTGAAGGTCTACCAAACCGGTTCTGGTACGCAGACCAATATGAATACTAATGAAGTCGTTGCTCACAAGGCTATGCAGATCAACCCTGACGTAGAGATCCTGCCTAACGATGACGTCAACAAGGGTCAAAGCTCAAACGACACGTTCCCAACGGCAATGAACGTCGTAGCCTTGGAAGCTTTGGATAAGCTGAAGCCAGCCGTACAGCACCTGATTGACGAACTGAAGATCAAGCAGGACAAGTACTGGGAAACGGTTAAGGTTGGCCGGACCCACCTGCAGGATGCCGTTCCATTGACTTTTGGCCAAGAAGTCTCTGGCTATGTGGCTGCGCTTGAACATGACCTGAAGTACATTGAACAGCTCGAACCAACGCTGGAAGAACTGGCAATTGGTGGTACGGCTGTTGGTACTGGTCTGAACGCAGCTGAAGGCATGCCTGAAAAGATCGCTGAAAAGCTCAGCCAGGCATATGGTCTGAAGCTGACTGCCAAGAGCAACAAGTTCTACGGCCTGTCGCACCACTCTGGTCTTAACGTGGTTCACGGGGCCTTGAAGACGCTGGCAGCTGACATGTTCAAGATTGCCCAAGACATCCGGTTCCTGGCTTCTGGTCCACGGGCTGGCTATGGCGAACTGCACATTCCTGCCAACGAACCAGGCTCTTCAATCATGCCCGGCAAGGTTAACCCAACTCAAGCTGAAGCCGTTACGATGGCTGCTCTGCGGGTCTTTGGCAATGATGTGGTTGTTTCAACTGCCTCCTCACAAGGCAACTTTGAAATGAACGTCTTCAAGCCGGTTATGATCGATGCCTTCTTGGAATCTGCCGACCTGCTGACGGGTACGACGATGGGCTTTGCCGACAAGATGATTCATGGCTTAACGGTTAACGAAAAGCGGATGAAGGAACTGCTGGACAACTCGCTGATGACCGTGACGGCACTTTCTCCACACATCGGCTACCATGACAGTGCCAAGATTGCTCAAGCCGCTGACAAGGCCGGCAGCACGCTGAAGGAAGCTGCCTTGAAGTCTGGCAAGGTTACTGAAGAACAATATGACGAATGGATGGATCCGCTGAAGATGACCAACGCTGATCGTCATGACTACGAAGACTAATCAAAGGAGCTGCAAAATGGCACAATTTCAAACCACGCCAGTCAGTCAACTGGCAGACAGCTATGATGCGGTAATCGTTGGTTCTGGCGGTACCGGTCTGGCAGCTGCAATTCAAGCCCATGAACTGGGAATGAACGTTGCCGTACTGGAAAAAGAAGAACAGCTTGGCGGTAATACCAACCGAGCATCTTCTGGGATGAACGCCGCCGAGACCAACGTTCAGCTCAAGCATGGCATTATTGACAACATCAATGACTTCTACCGGGAAACCTACAAAGACGGTGGTAAGCTCAATGATAAGGATATGCTGGGATTCTTCGTCGTTCACTCGCCACTGGCAATCGACTGGCTGGCTGATCATGGCATCAAGCTGGAAGACGTTACGATTACTGGTGGGATGTCTAAAAAACGGACGCACCGCCCAGCTTCAATGGCGCCAATTGGTGGATTCCTGGTTAAGAGCCTGCTGGATGTAGCGGCTCAAGAGAAGATTCCGGTCTTCAACAAGGTAAAGGTCGAAAAGCTGGTCAAAAACGATCAAGGCGCAGTTGCCGGCGTAGTTGCCAGTGTTGATGGTCAAACCAAGCAGATCAATGCCAAGGCCGTCTTATTGGCAACTGGTGGCTTTGGGGCCTCCAAGGAATACATCAAGCGCTACCGTCCAGATCTGGCCGACTACAAGACGACTAATCAGCCAGGTGCAACCGGTGATGGCTTGACGCTGGCTGAAGAGGTTGGCGCCCAGCTGACGCAGATGAATTTCGTTCAGGTTCACCCAACCGTTCAACAAGACAATCCACATGTCTACCTGATTGGTGAAGCCGTTCGTGGTGAAGGGGCAATCCTGGTTAACTTCCAAGGCAAGCGTTTCGTCAACGAGCTGAACACGCGTAAGATCGTCTCAGAAACGATTACCGCTCTGCCAGAACACAGTGCCTATCTGATCTTTGACCAAGGCGTGCGCGATCATGCCAAGGCCATTGAATTCTACGACAAGGTTGGTCTGGTCGTTCATGGCGACACGATTGAGGATCTGGCTAAGAACCTGAAGATGGATCCAGCTGTCTTGAAGAATACGGTTGAAACTTGGAACCAGGCTGTCAAAGCTAGCGACGACAAGGAATTTGGCCGGACGACGGGGATGGATCGCGATCTGTCCAAGCCAGGCTACTTTGCCATTCATATCGCACCTGCCATCCACTACACGATGGGTGGAATTCACATCAATACCAAGACGCAGGTACTTGATGGCAATGGTGACGTTATTCCTGGCCTGTATGCAGCTGGTGAGGTTTCTGGCGGCCTGCACGGCAACAACCGGGTCGGCGGCAACTCAATCGCTGAAACGATCATCTTTGGTCGTCAGGCTGGTCAACAAGTAACGGTTTATGCTCGCGAACATTAATTTTCTGCTTTGAGTAGCGTACGCGGGTCTGAATAAATTAATATGCGACAGGGTTGGTAGGATGTCACCCTGTCGTATTCTTAGCCATTATTTTGTTGAAATTATCACAAGAAGCGTGTACAATACTAAAATTTGTTGGAAAATTTTGAAAATAGTGCTGTAAGTGCTGTTTCAGTCGAGTAGAGAGGAAAATCAGATATGTCAAAAGTTATGCTGGTTGGCGATGGTGCAGTTGGTTCTGCTTTTGCCAACGATTTACTGCAACACGTTAGTTTAGATGAATTGATCATTGTTGATCGTAAGACGCAAAAAGCGGCCGGCGATGCAATGGATTTGGAAGACCTGGCCATGTTCGATGGAACGACGGTGGTTCGCGCTGGCAAGTATGAAGATGCAGCCGATACCGACGTTGTAGTCATCACGGCGGGTATTCCGCGCAAGCCCGGCGAGAGTCGTTTAGACCTGGTCAACAAAAACGTTGGCATTTTAAAGACGATCATCGACCCAATCGTTAACAGCGGCTTTAAGGGAATCTTTGTCGTTGCTTCCAACCCAGTTGATATTTTGACGACGCTGACGCAGCGGATCTCTGGTTTTCCAAAGAACCGGGTTATCGGTACGGGGACCTCGCTGGATACGGCCAGACTGCGAGTAGCGCTTGCCAAACGCTGTCATGTGCCTGTACGCGAAATCAGCGTTGACGTATTAGGCGAGCATGGTGATACGTCGTTTGCCAACTTTGATGAAGCGACGATTGCCGGCAAGCCTTTAAAAGAGTTTGCTGATGTCAGCGATGAAGAGCTTGCAGAAATGCAGTCCGGGGTCAAGAAAAAAGGTGGCGCGATTATTCGTTCCAAAGGTGCGACCTATTATGGCGTTGCCCGCTGCCTGTCTTTGATTTGCGAGGCCATCATCTTCAACCGTTCAATCGTTTTGCCATTATCGGCTCCTTTGAATGGTCAGTATGGCATCAAGGGCCTATATCTGGGAACACCGGCTTCCGTTAACCGGACTGGAATTCGCTATGTCATTGAAACGCCGCTTTCAAAACGCGAGGTAGCGGCAATGCAGCACTCCGCCGCCAAAATGAAAGAAGTTTTGGATGGCGTTGAGCTTTAGATTAGGATTTTGAGACAACCTTTTTGGAGGAAATATCACAATGGGTTTAGCAAAAGTTAAGTATAAGGGCTTTATTGCCCCATTAATTATCGGGCTGCTGATCTGGTTCACGGCTCCAGTTCGGCCAGCCGGCGTTTCAGTTGCTGCCTGGCATATGATGGCGATCTTTATTGCAACGATTGCTGCCTGCATTACGCAGCCGCTGCCAATTGCTGCCGTAACTTTGATCGGCTTTACTGTCATGGTACTGACCAAGCTGGTACCAATGGACGATGCACTGACGGCCTTCAGCAATTCTTCTTCCTGGCTGATTGCCATGGCCTTTATGTTGGCACGGGGGATCATTAAGACTGGTCTGGGTCACCGGATTGCCCTGTATCTGATCAAAGCCTTTGGTAAAAAGACGCTTGGCCTGGCCTATGCCGTTGGGGGAATCGATCTGATCACGGCGCCAGCTACGCCTTCCAACACGGCCCGTGCCGGTGGGATCGTTTACCCACTGGTTGAATCCTTGGCCAAGACGTTTGGTTCCGAACCAAATGACGATTCACGCAAAAAAATCGGGGCGTTCCTGACGTTCTCTGAATTTAACAGCAACATCATCACTTCGGCTATGTTTATGACGGCCCTGGCACCTAACCTGGTTATCGTTGCCCTGGCTAAGACGATGAAGATTCACATTACCTGGCTGGGCTGGTTTACGGCTAGTGTCGTACCTTGTCTGCTGCTGTTTATCCTGGTGCCATTCGTGATCTACAAGATGTATCCGCCTGAGATCAAAGAAACGCCAAATGCTCGTGAATGGGCTGACAAGAGCCTGCGCGAAATGGGACCAATGAAAGTTTCTGAAAAGATCATGGCAGGCGTCTTCATCTTAACGATCGTTTTGTGGATGATGTCCAACACCTTGGGCATTGAAGCTTCATTCGTTGCTTTCTTGGCAATCTCACTGCTGCTGATCTTTGGGGTTTTGACTACTAAGGATCTGCTGAGTGAAACAGGTGCCTGGAACGTTTTGATTTGGCTTTCAATTCTGGTCTTCATGGCAGGCGAGCTTTCTGAAATGGGTCTGATCAAGTGGCTGTCTAAGTCAATTGCTAGCGGTCTGCACGGTATGAACTGGGTTGCAGTTCTGGCAATTCTGATGATCATCTATTTCTACGCTCACTATCTTTTTGCCAGTGCCACAGCACACGTTACGGCTTTGTACGCTCCGTTTGTCGGAGTTGCCGTTTCGGCGGGGGCACCAGTTATGCTGGCGGCAATGATGCTGGCATTCTGTTCTTCAATCATGGCTTCGACCACTCACTATGCCAACGGTCCTGCTTCCATTTTGGCAAGCTCCGGTTATGTTAAACAGGGTGAATGGTGGCGCATGAGCTTTGTCTTGGGTCTGCTTTATCTGGTAGTCTTCTTGACGGTAGCACCTCTTTGGATGAAAGTTATCGGCATGTGGTAGACATGCAAAAAAGCGATCCGGTTGGGGTCGCTTTTTTTGCATCGAAAGGAAAGATTATGAAATTTATTACATCAGATCACGTACGTCTGGATTATGAGGATGAAGGAACTGGCTATCCGGTTATATTGGTCAGTGGATTGGGAATGTGCAAGGAAATCTGGCGGCCGACCAAGGAATTTTTGCTGCAAAACGGCTATCGGGTGGTTACTTTTGATGCACGCAATCAAGGCGCCTCTGAACATACTTTTAAGGGTGCGCGCATCTCGCGGCATGCAATCGATGTTTATGAATTGCTGCAGAGTCTGTCGATTGAGCATTGCTTAGCAGTGGGGCATTCAATGGGCGCTTCGACGATGTTTGGCTATGTCTCATTGTTTGGCCGTGGTCAGTTGGATGGCCTGATTGATATTGACCAAAGCCCTAAGATGATTAATGACGAGACGTGGCATTATGGCTTTAAGAATCTGACCTGGGATGAATTCCCGGCAGCACTGAAAATGCCGCTTGGCCGCGCTACTGCCGTCAAGATTGACGAGGCTACGGTTAATGCCGTTCGTCAGGCCAATACCCTGCATCCGTATGACCAAAGCGCCAATTTTAATTTTGCGATTGACCATGCCTTCCAGGACTGGCGCGATATCGTTGCTTTGATGCCGGTACCGTTTTTGGCGGTTGCTGGTGAAAAGTCGCCATACTTTAATCCTGATTTTCTGCAGGCCATTCAGATCCTAAATGAAAAAGCGCAGACACAGGTTGTTGCCAATGCCGGTCATGCCGTAATGGCAGAACAGCCAGCTGCCTTCAACCAGATTTTAGATCGTTTTGCGATGAGCGTTCAGTCATAAAAAAAACGTCGCCTACAGCAGACGACGCATAAAGATCAGTTGTTGTCCAATTCCAGCAGGACTCGGTTGGCTACGGCCTCATTGGTAATAATGTCGGTTAAGAGACTGCCGCGTAAGGCTCCCAGCATGGCGCGGGCCTTAAACTTGCTTTTAACGACGCCAATCCGGCAAGGTACCTCTAAAAGTGCGGCTACGGAGGCACCAAATAGTTTGTCGCTCTTTGGCGTTAGAATCTGACCATCAATGTTGTAGGGGCGACCGTAAAGCATACCGACGATTTCTTGACGATCAACGTTTTCGAAAATTTCGTTAAGACTTTGATGCCAGACCCGAATGCTGTTGACTGAGTCGATCGTGCCAATACCGGTAAAAAGCATGTCCATCTTACCGCACTGTTCAAAGACGTTAGCCATGGCTGGTTCATTTTTAAGCTGTTCTCTGACGGTGTCGTTGAGAATGTAAAGTGGAGCTGGAATGGTCAGGTAACTGGATCCATACTTGGCAGCAGCGCGCTGAACCAATGGTGTTGCACCGATTGCTGAGCTGTACTTGAGATTGTCGCCCATAAACTGGGTAAAGATCAGGTCATCACGGACGTCGGTTTGGAAACGATTGATGATGTTCATCAGCGTTCCGCCCCAGCTGACGCCAACGATTTCGCTGCCTTTAATATGGCGCTGAATTTCCGCCGCGGCAAAGTCGATGATGTTTTCGATATCAGCGTTGGTCGTGGCGGCGTCTTTGATGATCATCGTGTTGGTATGCGGAAAGAGCTCCGCAAAACGAGTCTCTAATTCAGTGTTGCGATCGATTGGTGAATTAATGGTGATTCTAACGATGCCAGCCGCGCGTGCCTCATTTAAAGCCTTGGTAATCAGATAACGGCTTAATTGGTATTTTTCCGACAGTTGGGTGATGGTCAGCTGGCCGAGATAATAGTCACGGGCAATATCTGCCAGTTGTCCTTGCTGTGTGATGTCGTTCATGTTAATGATCCTTCTTTCTAAAGACGATTCTGAATCTCTTTTTTAATAATAGCAAACTTTTTTAATTTTGAAAAAATATTATAACTATTTGAAAAAGTTAAAAAGGGAGAGTAAAATTACTGATGAGAGATTTGAAATAATAGATGAGTTTGAGAATTTGATAACTTGAAGGGATGATTAGATGACTTCAGAAGAAGATGCTATTCTTCGTCTGCATCAAGCCCATACCGGGATGCTGGACATTAAAACTGATTTTGACATTGAGGACCGAGCAGACCTGCAAAAGGCTTATACGCCCGGGGTAGCGGTCTTATCAAGAATGATTGCCGAAAAGCCGGAACTCAAAGACAAGTTTACGGTCAGCGGCAAACTGGTTGCCTTGATTACTGATGGGACGGCCGTACTGGGACTTGGTAACGTCGGCCCGGCTGCCGGCCTGCCGGTTATTGAAGGGAAAGCCTTGCTGTACAAGGATCTGGCCAATATCAACGCCATTCCGCTGGCAGTTGATCAAGTTAGCCCAAAAGAAATCATCAAGACGATCAAAAACATCTCGCTATCATTTGCTGGCATTCATCTTGAAGACATTGCCGCACCGCGCTGTTTTGAAATTGAAAATGCCCTGAGCGAAGAGCTGGACATACCAGTCTATCATGACGATCAAGAAGGCAGTGCCATTGTGGTTTTAGCTGGTTTGATCAATGCTGCCAAGGTCGTTGGCAAAAAGCTGACGGATCTGCGCGTCGTAATCAATGGTGTTGGTGCCTCTGGACTGGCAACGGCGCGCCTGCTGTATGCGGCCGGCATCAAGCACTTAACGCTGGTTGACGTTCACGGCGTCATTACCAGTGAGGATTACCGCGCCAATGATTATCAGCGGTTGTTTGCCGCTAAGTTGGGAACGCCGCAAAGGATGGAAAATCAAAATATTCATGATGCCATCAAGGGACAGGATGCCTTTATCGGACTTTCAACCGGCAATGTCATCAATCGTCATGACGTCAAGCAGATGAATGAGCAGCCAATCATCTTTGCTCTGGCAAATCCGCATCAGGAAATTGCACCTGAAAAAGCTAAGGAAGCCGGGGCAGCCGTAATTGCTACTGGATCTAGCCAATACCCTAATCAGGTCAATAACATTCTGGCTTTTCCCGGACTGTTCAAAGGCTTATTGGCCAGCGGCTTGAAAAAGGTTGACATGGATCTGCAAAAAGCAGTTGCTCAGGCACTGGCCAGCGTGGTTGCGGAACCGACTGCTGAGAATATCGTTCCCAGCGTCTTTGATGAGCGCGTCGTCCCAACCGTAGCAAAAGCGGTTGTTGATTATGCCAGTCAATCAAAATAAAAAGGAGTCGTCCCATGGAAAATCACATTGTTGATCTGCATCTGAGTGATCGAGCTACCCGGCAGAAATGGCAGCAGTTTTTGGAATCGTTGGGAATTCATAACTTTTCGGATGCTGAGGTCGACAAGATCGATTTTACTCTGGGACTGCTTGATGAACAAGGCCAGTTGGTTGGTACGGGATCAGCTGCCGGCAATGTCTTGAAATACATTGGCGTCTGCAACAAAGAAGCCGTGCCGGGAGCCAGGTTCAATGCTATTGTCAGTGCCTTGACGAATCGACTCTTTCAAGAACATCGCTTTCATTTGTTTGTCTTTACCAAGGCCAGATATTCCGCAAGCTTTCAGCACCTCGGCTTTAAGGAACTGGCTCATTCGGATGTTGCCGCCTTTTTGGAAACCGGCGATCCGAACGTTGATGATTATTTAGCCGCTGTTCCGCGTGTGGACGGACAAGCGACTAAAAAAGTAGCGGGCATCGTTATGAATGCCAACCCCTTTACCAATGGTCATCGCTACTTGGTCGAGCAGGCAGCTAAAGAAAACGATCTGGTCTATGTCTTTGTAGTCAATACGGATCTGTCGCTGTTTAAGACCAGTGAACGATTCGAACTGGTAAAAGCGGGGACGGCTGACCTAAAGAACGTCATTGTCGTTGATGGTGGCGATTATATGGTCAGTTATGCTACTTTCCCAGCCTACTTTTTGGAATCAGCCGACCAGACGATTCGCTACCAGACAACCTTAGATGCCCGCGTCTTTCGCGACACGATCGCACCGGCACTCAATATAAAGACGCGTTATGTTGGCAGTGAGCCGTTATCACGAACGACTGGAATCTATAATCAAGTTTTGCAGCAGGAACTGCCGCCTAAAGTTGCGTTAAAGATTATTGATCGCAAGACGGCAACTAATGGAAATTATATTACCGCGACCGAGGTACGCAAATGCATCAAGGATGACAATCTCGATGCCATCGTGGGGCTCGTCCCAGCAACGACGCAGAAGTTCGTTGAAGACCATGTTGCGATACTTCAAGAGCGGATCAAGGAAGGAATGAACATCAATGGAAATTAAGGAAACCGCAGTAGCTGGTACCTTGGAATCATCTGATATTCAAATCATGCTGTCCAAGGGTACGGATGGCATTGCGATTGATTTGGAATCAGACGTTGCCAAGCAGTTTGGCACCCAGATCAAGAAGGTCATCACTGAAACGCTGACGGCAATGGGAATTCAAAACGCTAAGGTTAAGGCCGTTGACAAGGGCGCCTTGGATTGTGTAATCAAGGCCCGCACGATTGCCGCTGCGCAACGTGCTGCCAAGACGACTGATGAACCTGCATGGGAGGTATTGTAAGCATGGCTGAAATTAAAGAACGCTTGCGCCGGACGATGATGTTCGTACCTGGCAACAACCCAGCAATGGTTAAGGATGCTGGTATCTATGGTGCCGACTCCATCATGTTCGACTTGGAAGATGCCGTTTCAATGGCTGAAAAAGATGCTGCTCGTGACCTGGTTTACGAAGCTTTGCAAACGCAGGACTATGGCGACGCGGAACTGGTTGTCCGGGTCAATGGTCAAGACACGCCATACTATGCTAATGACGTTCGGGCCATGGTTAAGGCTGGGATCGACGTTGTCCGGCTGCCAAAAGCTGAAGATGCCGAAATGGTTAAGAAGCTGGATGCTGACATCACGGCTGCCGAAAAAGAATTTGGCCGTGAAGAAGGCTCAACGATGCTGATGGCTGCCATTGAAAGCGCCAAGGGGGTTATCAACGCCTACCAAATCGCTTCTGCATCTGATCGGATGATGGGAATTGCGCTGTCTGCCGAAGACTACACGACTGACATGAAGACGCACCGCTACCCAGATGGTGCCGAACTTGAATTTGCCCGCAACATGGTTCTGCATGCTGCTCGGGCGGCTGGTGTAGCTGCCTTTGACACGGTCTTCACCAACATGAACGACACGGAAGGCTTCTACCGTGAAACTGAATACATTCACCAGCTTGGCTTTGACGGCAAGTCGTTGGTTAACCCACGTCAAATTCCAATGGTTAACAAGGTTTACGAACCAACCAAGAAGGAAATCGAAAACGCCAAGAACGTTGAAAATGCCATCAAGGAAGCCAAACTCAAGGGTTCTGGCGTCATTTCCATGAACGGTCAAATGGTCGACCGTCCAGTTGTGCTGCGTGCTGAACGGGTGATGCGCCTGGCTAAGGCATCCAACCTGATTGACGAGGAGGGAAACTACATTGAAAAATAATGTAAATCGCGAACTGCCAGAAGATCTGATGAAGCAGCTCGACTACAAGCCATTTGAAACTACCGAAATCGGCCATCCCGAGGTTCAACGGGTTGCGCCTAAGGTTACTGTAACGACTGGTGACGACAAGGTTGTTGAATCACTGGAAGACGTTGTTAAAAAGACCGTTAAAGACGGCATGACGATTTCTTTCCACCACCACTTCCGTAACGGTGACTTTGTCTTCAATCAAGTAATGGACATCATCTTGAAGCTGGGGATCAAGGACCTGACGCTGGCACCATCCTCACTGACTGGTGTCATGAACGACAAGGTGATTGAAGCCATCAAGGCAGGTACGATTACCAACATTACCAGTTCAGGAATGCGTGGCTCTTTGGGCGACTTTGTATCTCATGGTGGCTTAAAGAACCCAGTTATCTTCCGTTCACATGGTAACCGGGCGCGTTCAATCGAAAACGGCAACATCAAGATCGACGTTGCTTTCCTGGGGGTACCAAACTCAGATGCGCTGGGTAACGCTAATGGGATGAATGGTGATGCCGTCTTTGGCTCATTGGGCTATGCTTTGATGGATGCTCAATATGCTGACAAGGTCGTCTTGCTGACTGACAACATTGTCGACTACCCTAACACGCCAGCTTCAATCAAGCAGACGCAGGTTGACTACGTTGTTAAGGTTGACAAGGTGGGTGACCCTGACAAGATCGGTTCTGGAGCTACTCGTTTCACTAAGGACCCTAAGGAATTGAAGATTGCCTCAATGGTAAACGACGTGATCGTCAACTCACCATACTTCAAGGATGGCTTCTCCTTCCAAACTGGTTCTGGTGGTGCAGCCCTGGCCGTTACGCGGTTCCTGCGTCAATCCATGATCGATGCCGGCATCACGGCTTCATTTGCTCTGGGTGGGATTACCTCGCCAACGGTTAAGCTGCTTGAAGAAGGCCTGGTCAAGAAGGTAATGGACGTTCAAGACTTTGACAAGGGTGCGGCTGCTTCCATGAAGAACAACCAAAACCAACAAGAAATTGATGCTTCCTGGTATGCTGATCCTGACAACAAGGGGGCCATGGTTGACCAGCTTGACGTTGCCATTTTATCTGCTCTGGAAATCGACACCAACTTCAACGTTAACGTTATGACGGGTTCTGATGGCGTGATTCGTGGGGCGATTGGTGGTCACCAGGATGCTGCTACCTCTAAGCTGACGATTATTTCGGCTCCATTGGTTCGTGGTCGGATTGCTACGGTTGTTCCAGATGTAACGACGGTAGTTACGCCAGGCGAATCTGTTGACGTACTGGTTACTGAATACGGGATTGCCATCAACCCTCGTCGCAAGGACCTGCAGGATGCCCTGAGCAATGTTCCTGGTCTGCCAGTCTACGATATTCATGATCTGCAAAAGCTGGCTGAATCCAAGGTTGGCAAGCCAGAACCACTGCAGTTTACTGATCGGACGGTGGCCCTGGTTGAATACCGTGATGGAACGATTATTGACACGATCAAGCAGGTTAAGGACTAGTTAGTCTAAACTGATTAAAATTTTAAAAACCGCGGCTGGCATTTAAAATCAGTCGCGGTTTTTTACCAAAATTGAGGATATGATTTATGGAACAAACAAGCGCTAAGCTGGTTAACGATGCACTGCGAGCAATGATTTATGAGGTTTCCGTCAACCCCAAGCCTGGACTGGTGGATCCGGTGTCTTCTGGACCACACCCTGATATGGATGTATTCTTATTTATTGACAGTGCCCTTAGTTTGCATCATTATTTTGAACAAAGCGTTGATTTGGGAATGAATTTTACAGCGACTGATCTGACGCTTATGTTTAAAAAACTGCGAACTTTTGGGATTGAAGCCGAAAAGACGATGTTTAAGGCAACCAATGGCGTTAATACGCATAAGGGTGCGGTTTTTTCGCTCGGTGTCCTGACGTGTGCCGAAGCCTATCGCATCAAGCATCCCCAGTTGGATCTGACCACGATCGTTAAACGGATGCTTAAAGGATTGACAGCCAGTGATTACGATATTGAAAAGCTGCATGCCAAGCCCGTTGAGCAGCTGACGGCCGGTGAAAAAGAATTTCTGCGCTATGGCATCAAAGGCATTCGTGGTGAGGCTGAGGCTGGCTATCCAACCGTCATGCAGATTGGCGTGCCAGCACTGAAAAAAAGCCAGGGAACAACGATGCAGCGCTTGTTGGATACGTTTATGCATATCGTCGCGCAGACTGAGGACACCAATCTGATCAAACGGGCTGGTCGTCATGACGTTGTTGAAGAGGCTCATCAACAGGCAAAAAGATATTTAGAGCTGGGCGGCACGCAGACGCAGGCCGGCCGCGACTATCTGGCACGGCTCAATCAAGAATATCTGCTCAACAACTACAGTCTGGGCGGTTCGGCCGATCTGCTGATATTAACGATTTTTATTGGTCTGCGTCAAGGAATCTTACGGCCAGAAGCCATGCAATCTGAAGGGATGATTTGATGAATACGCGGGATCTGCAGTATTTTCAAGCATTGGTCAAGTATAAAAACTACACGCGCGTCGCCAAGGAATTCGGCGTCTCGCAGCCAACCGTTACTCAGGCGATCAAACGATTAGAAAAAGAATTTGATGCCCAATTAGTCTATACGGATCGTGCTCACCGGCAAAACATGATTACGCGCAGTGGTCAGCTTTTGGCGGCCAGTGCTAAGGCTATCAATGAACAGATCTCGCTGGCCCATCATTCGATTGATCTGGTTCAAGAACGGCAGATTCGCTTTGGCCTGCCGCCGATTATCGGTAAGCTTTTGGTAGCCAAGATTGCCAAGAAAGTACCAGGATCCATCATGCGGCGCGTTCAGATCTGTGAAGCCGGCTCCCAGGAACTGCTGTCCAAGCTGCTTAAAGGCGAAATTGACGTTGCCATGCTGGGGTCAGTGGCACCGCTGGATGAAGAAAAGGTCTATGTACAGCTCCTAACCAAACGTCCATACAGTATTATGGTCAGTGCCAAAAGTCCCCTGGCACAGCGAAAAAAGATCAGTTTTAAGGAACTGGCCAATCAGCATTTCATTACCTATGACAAGCAGTACGTTCATGTGGCCGCAATGCGTTCCTACTTTGCCTATGCGCATATCAAGCCAACCGTAGCCGTCTACAAGGTACCTGATATTTCATGGGTTAAGGAATTGGTCAGAGAAAACGTGGGGATTGCCTTAATGGTCCGGGATGCCGCTAAAAATGAGACGGGCATCGTGCCCTTGGAGATTGACGATCCATTGCCAGAATGGTTCTATATCTCACTGGCAATTCGCAATGGCTACGTCCTTAGTGATGAAGAGCAGCACTTTGTAAAACTGCTGGGCCAAGTTGCTAAAGAAGACGAATAGTAAAGCTGAATGAGGCTTGGTATCTGAAATCGGATACTGGGCCTTTTTGCATGACTTGTGATCATTAAAATATTTTTTTCGTTCAAGCAGCTTTAATCGTTTTATAATGATAAGAAGTTTGACAATTTTTGATATCCCGACTAAGGAGCGATTTAAACAATGAGAAAACTGCCGATCGAACAAGGCCAGCCCAAAAGCGATAATGAGGATCTCAGCAACTATCGTCATCATATGGCGATTCACTGGCATGACTTCTACAGCAGCGACAATGTAACCCCCGCCCAAAAAGCCAATCTGGTTGAGCGCTCGACGATTGTTGGGCGCATTGGCATCATGATGCTGGCTTGTGGCACGGGAGCCTGGCGAGTACGCGACTCGATGAACGTGGTCTCTCAAAAGCTCAATATGACCTGTTCGGCTGATATTGGTCTGGTTTCAATCGAATATACCTGTATGGACGCCAATAACAGCTATACCCAGGCTTTATCGCTGCCTAATACTGGAGTCAATACGACTAAGCTGAATGCGCTGGAAAGCTTTGTCAAGGAGTTTGACCAACGAGGCGATCACTGGACCGTTGGCGAGATTCACAAACGCTTGGACGTCATACACCGGATGAAAGGCAACTATTCGCCGCTGCAGGTTGGTCTGGCGGCGGCTTTAGCCTGCAGTGCCTTTGTCTTTTTACTGGGCGGTGGACCAATTGAAATGATCTGTTCATTTTTTGGCGCTGGCATCGGCAATTACGTTCGGCGCAAGATGATTGACCGTAAGCTGACGCTGTTTGCCTGTCTCGCGACTTCGGTAGCTGTGGCCTGTGTAATCTATGTGATGGCCCTAAAGCTTTTAAACATGGGAATTTCACTTAATCCGCGTCATGAAGCCGGCTATATTGGGGCCATGCTGTTTGTGATTCCTGGTTTTCCATTCATTACCAGCGGCTTGGATCTTTCTAAGCTTGACATGCGTTCCGGTTTGGAAAGACTGGCCTATGCCGTGATGATCATTATCGTGGCTACCTTAGTCGGTTGGCTGGTTGCCATGCTGGTGCATCTCAAGCCGGAAAACTTTGAACCCTTGGCACTTTCACCACTGATGCTCTTTTTACTGCGGCTGCCGGCCAGCTTTTGCGGGGTTTTCGGCTTTTCGATCATGTTTAATTCCACGCCTAAAATGGCAGCCACTGCAGGTGTAATCGGCGCAATTGCCAATACGCTGCGGCTCGAACTGGTTGACTATAACGTAATGCCGGCAGGTGCGGCCGCATTCTTAGGGGCGTTGACGGCGGGAATCCTGGCCTCGTTCGTTCGTGATCGGCTTGGCTATCCGCGAATCTCTTTAACGGTACCGGCAATCGTGATCATGGTGCCTGGACTTTACCTTTATCGGGCTATGTATAATATGGGGCTCACGTCGATCAGCGTTGGTGCCTTATGGATTACCAAAGCGCTTTTGATCATCGTTTTCTTGCCGCTAGGGCTGATCGCGGCACGGATTTTGGGTGATCCTAAGTGGCGTCATACCAGTTAGTAATACCAAAGATTTCTGTTATTATAATTGATAACCGAAATCTTTTTTATTTATGAAGGTGAAAGCATGATTATTGAGTATCCGCCATCGCTGCTGCAGCAAGCTGAGGATTTATTAAAAGGTCATCATCTAACCGGATTTGTAGCCGGGCAGGGTCCCAAACATCCTAAGATTATGCTGATTGGCGAAGCGCCTGGAAGAGAGGAAGCCAAGACCGGCGTACCATTCGTTGGTGCTTCTGGGAAAGAATTAATGAAACTGATCGAAGAATATCTTCACATGACCAGAGAAGACGTCTATATTACCAGCGTGGTCAGAAGACGGCCTTATTCAATCAAACGGGTCAAAGATAAGAAAACCGGTGCAATCGTTGAAAAAACGCCCAATCGAACCCCGACCAAGGCTGAGGTCTATGCCTATGCGCGTCTGTTTGACTGGGAACTGGACCAGGTGCGCCCAAAGATTTTAATGCCGCTGGGAAACACCAGCCTGCAGCGCTTATTAGGGCCAAGTGCGAAAATTGGCAGTCTGCATGGTCAGATCCTGCATTGCCTGATTCAAAGAGCAGCCAGTGATCATCAAGGCTATGTCATGAGCAATCAGAGCTATACGGTGATTCCAATGTATCATCCAGCAGCCTTTTTGTACGCACGCAAGCTGGAGCCGATCGTTCGTCATGATTGGGAAGCAATTGCCCAAAAGCTAGATCAGTTGGAAACCGATAAAATTTAAAGAAATCAAATAAAAGTTAGCGGCTGATTCGTGATAGGATTAAAGGCAAAGACAATAAGAAAGTGAATTTCAGTCTATGGATAGAAAAAATTTTGATCATCATATTTTAGCTGCAATGGCCGATAACCTGGGCAACAGCCTGCGCGAAATGGCACGGTGCGGACATTCGCGATCCAAAAGGGCTACCTTAACCGAGATGGGTATTCAGCTGTCGGGATTCAAGCAGACTTTGGCTGATCCTCAAAAAAGGCAGGGGCTGGTGGCAAGCTGCCGGCAAGCCAATCGAGAACCTTTAAAGATCCCAGCCAACGTTCAGTTCAGCGTTCCCGTAAAACTGGTGACAGCGCCTTATCCACTGATTTGGCTTAATCAGAATGCTCAAGCACGCAATCTGATCGTTTATCTTGCCGGGGGCGCGTTTATTCAGCGGCCGTTAAAGGGACACTGGCAGTTTTTGAATCGTTTGGCAAAAGCAGCTAATGCCGAGATCGTGGTGCCTGATTACCCATTGGCACCCGATCATGACTTTAAGGATGCCTATCAAGAGCTGCTTGATCTTTATAAATGGCTGTATGATCAGCGGCCGGTCAGCAGCATTATCTTAATGGGCGACTCATCGGGAGCAGGGCTGGCAGCTGGTTTCTGTGAAAATTTGGCACAGCAGGGGTTGCCGCAACCGGGTCGGCTGGTGCTGATTTCACCATGGCTGAATCTGCAGCTGGGAAACCCATTGATCAAAAAGTACGCAGCCAAGGATCGCCTGCTTGATCAAGAAGGTTTACGGGCGTTAGGAAAGCTGTGGGCTGGGCAGACCGATCCCCGCGATGCACGCCTCAGTCCTCTGTATGGCCCCGTGGATCAGCTGCGCAACGTTACGATCTACATTGGCACGCATGAGATCATGTATCCAGACGCCATTCACTTTACGCGGCGGCTAAAGGCAGCTGGCGTCAACACTAATACCGTGATTGGGCGTGGGATGTTTCATTCCTATCCATTGTATCCAATTCCAGAATCAGAGCACGTGATTATGGAGATGGCTCATGATTTTGATCAACAATAGGCTTATTTGGACTATCATAACTATGAGGTGATAAAAATGACAAAGACGGCAGCAGTAGTTTTTGCAGATGGCTGTGAAGAGATTGAAGGCTTAACGGTAGTCGACGTTTTGCGCCGCATGGGGGTAAAATGCGATATCGTAGGCGTCTTAGGATCGGAAATCCATGGAGCTCATCAGATTAATTTTAAGGCTGACAAGCTAATCAGTGATCAGCTGCTGGATTATGATATCGTGGCCTTTCCTGGTGGGTATGGCAATGCGCAGACCTTACGCGATAATGACCAGTTGATGGTAATCATGCAGAAGCGTCAATCGCTTGGCAAATGGTGTGCGGCAATGTGCGCAGCGCCGATTGCACTGGCACGCTATGGATTGCTGGATGGTCATGACTATACCTGCTATCCAGGAATTGAAAAGGAAACGCATCAGTTGGCACCAAACGGTCATTTTAAAGAAGATATTACGGTTACCGATCAAGCAGGCCACCTGGTTACCAGTCGTGTTCCGGCAACGGCATGGGCCTATGCATTTGCAATTGCTGAGGCACTGGGACTTGATACCAAGACAATTAAGCAGGATACGCTGTACGACTATCTTAAAGAAAACATCTAAAAAAAGATCCGGAGATTGATTCTCCGGATCTTTTTTGCTTGATTACCAGCCCATTTCAGCAGCCTTAGCCGGCAGAGTAAGCTTGCCAGCTGCCAGCTCGCTAAAGGCTTGATCAATCATCGTAAAGGCCTGATCAAGCTGGGCCTCGGTAATTACCAAAGGCGGCTGGAAACGCAGAATATTGCCGCGCAGACTGATGATGATCGCACCCAGTTCAAAGATGCGGTACATCAATTTAACCGTGGCATTAGTGTCGCCTTGACCGGTTGCCGGATCAATGATATCGATTCCGCCATCAAGACCATACATTCGTACATCGCCAATGAAGTCGAACTTTTCTTTTTCGGCCTCAAAGAATGCCTTGGCTTTTTGCCCCAGCTTAGCTGAGCGTTCCAACAGATGCTCTTCTTCAAAAACATCCAGCGTTGCATTGGCAGCCGCCGTGGTAACTGGATTGCCGGCCGTCGTAAACAGATGCGCTGGCGCACCAAGCGATTCCATGATTTCTTTGCGCCCAACCACGGCACTTAAAGGCAGGCCGGATGCCAGCGACTTGCCGACTGACATCAGATCAGGCTCAATTCCGTCAAAGTTTTGAATCGACCACCATTTGCCGGTGCGGCCCATGCCTTGGTTGATTTCATCAACTGCGAACAAGATACCATGAGCCTTGGCAAAGTCATAGACCTTCTTCATAAAGGCAGGAGGTGTCTTGCAGATCCCACCATCGCCTTGAATAGCTTCCATCAAGATAACCGCGGTTTCTTCAGCCGGCAGGTAGGTTTCAAATGGCCGCATGAACTCACGGAAGAAACGGTCAACGAAGTGTTCTTCGCTTTCGTCGGGTTCGCGTTCCCAAGGAGAAGGGAAGGGGACCTTGACAACGCCCGGCAGCAGCGGCGCCATTTTGCGGCTCATGTTCATGCTGATGCTGGAAAGCGACATTGAGCCATAGGTAGACCCATGATAGGCACCAGTAAAGGCCACCAGATACTGACGGCCAGTATAGGCACGTGCAAACTTGATGATGGCATCGTTGGCATCGGAGCCGGACAGTCCCCATGAAACCTCAACCGGACCGCTCATCGGTGCCAGTTTTGCCAGACGTGGCGCCAGACGGGCTTCTTGAGTATTAGCGAAGTAGGCTGGCGTATACTGGATCAGCTTGGCCGCTTGATCCTGAATTGCCTTGACGACTTTAGGGTGGGCATGACCGGTGTTGGTTGAACTGGCACTGGCCAAAAGATCAATATAGTCATTGCCGTCAGCATCGGTAATCACCGCGCCCTTGCCATGATCGATAACGATATCGTAATAGTTGATCCGGCCAGAAGATGCAAACGCTTTAGCTTCTTCTTCCAGCAGATGCTTGTTGTTACTGTCCGTCATTTGACAGCCGCCCCCTTTTAAAGCTTACAACTAGTCTTTTTTCGTCTTATTCAAGTAAGAGTGACGCATTCCGTAAGTGAAGTAGATTACCAGACCAAGCAGGAACCATACGCCGGCATAAATCTTGGCATCGATGTCAAGTCCCCAGAACACGAACAGGGAAGCCAGGAAAGCTAAGCATGGCATTACTGGGTAGAATGGCATCTTAAAGGCTGGTGTTGGAATATCCTTGCCTTCACGAGGACGAAGTGCATAGATCCCTAATGAAACAAACATAAAGGCGATCAGCGTCCCCGCAGAGATCAACTGTGATAAGAATGCGAATGGGAACATGGCACCAATCAGGATGGCAATGATTGCCAAGGTCCAAAGAGCATGGTTGGGACGGTTCTTTTCGTCCAGCGTCCCCAAGAACTTAGGCAGCATGCCGTCACGACCGAATGAGTAGATCAAACGAGAACCGGCCATGGTCATCCCAATCAAAGCAGTGAACATCCCGACAACGGCAACGATTTGGACAACCGAAGCAACGACTGGGTGACCAATTGAACGCAGAGCCAGACCAACTGGTTCAGCAGAGTTGGCGTACTTTTGGTAAGGCAAAACCCCAACCAGAACCAAGGCTACGGCAACGAACAGAACCACGGCAATTGCCAGTGAGCCCAAGATCCCGCGTGGCATCGTCTTGCCAGGGTTGATGGCTTCGGCAGAGTTGGCGGCAATGGAGTCAAATCCGATGTAGGAAAGGAAGATCATCGAAACCCCAGCATAGATACCTTGCCAGCCACCAAAAGCACCATTAGAAGTCATCCGGTACTTAGGAATAAATGGAACGAAATTACTGTGCTTAACTGCAGTTGCACCAACGACGATGAACAGCAGAATTGCCAGCACCTTCAGCGTAACCAGTACGTTTTCAACACGGGCAGCATCCTTAACCCCTTGAGAAACCAGGATGGCAACCAATGCGATCACAATCAAAGAGATCAAGTCAACGACCCCGCCACTGGTACCAAAAGCATTGGAAAGTGAAGCCGGCAGCTTGATACCGATGTTGGCAAGCAGTGGCCGCAGGTTGGCAGAAAGACCAGAGCCGACAAAGGCCAAGGCAATAAAGTATTCAGCCAGCAGTGCCCAACCGGCAATCCAGCCGAAGAATTCGCCGAATACGACGGTGATCCATGAATAGGCCGAACCAGCAAATGGCATGGCAGCCGACATTTCAGCATAAGCGAAGGCAACCAGACCAGCAACGACGGCCGCGATCACAAACGAGATGGCAACGGCTGGACCGGTATGCATGGCAGCAACCTCACCAGGTAAAGTAAAGATCGAAGTGGACACAATCGTCCCAACCCCTAAGGCCAAAAAGTCCCGTACGCGTAATGAGCGAATAAGGTGACTGTCCTTATCTTGGTAGACACTGGGGTCTTCTTTTCGAGTGATAGTTTTCCAAAATCCCATAAATCTTCCTCCTGAACTAAGTGAGACAATCCTAATTCTGCAAAAAGTTCCAATATGATTGCAACGCATCCAGACTTGGCGGGAAAACCAAGCGATAAATAATTATATTTAAATTAGAATTCTCTAATGTTTTAAATTATAACTATAATTTAAACAGCTTGCAAGAACTTTTTGTGCATTCTAACAATCTGCCTAAAACGTGTAAGCGTAAACTTATCAAGTGTGACGCGCTGAATTAAGTTTAGCAATGTTTGATTAAAAATTAATTTTTTTAATTCTTATCAAAGAACTGCCCCCAAATACTGATTAAAAATTGGTCAACTAACAAAAAAGCCGCCTCATCTTAAGAGACGACCTTTTAATTAATGTTTGAGAATATCTTCAATTAGCTGCGGTTTCAGCCGCCGACTGTGATCGGGGTTTGAACGCTGATTGACGACACTGACCAGGGCCAGCGTTGAACCGACCAGCGAGCTCTTTTTACGGTAGACGGTGTAGCGTGACAGCCAGATATCGGCATATTTTTCCTTATAGTTGCGCAGTCCTTGGAAGCCATAGAGCCGATAGCCGTACTCGTAAATAAAGTGCGCGGCCTTTTCTTCGATGAAACTAAACTGTGATTCGCCCACGTTGCTCAATGGGGCCATTCCCAGATCAAAATATTCGTAGCCGGTTTTTTGACCATACAGGAATAGATTGACGAAAATCATATCCATGATGCCTGATGGTGCCAGATCGCGATCGTGACGCATCAAATCGATCGTCAGAATCTGTTTGCCTCCAGTAGGCATCAGCGTTGCAAAGGCCACGATCTGCTGGTCTTGATTTTTAACGATGGCAATTGGGGCCTGCTGCAGGTAATATTCATCAAAAAAGCCCAATGAAAAGCCCTTTTCAACCTGCTTACCCAGCCAGCTGTCGGAAACGTGCTTCAGTTCTTTTAACAGATCTTGGTTAAATGGCGGTTCAACTACATCGAACGTGTAGCCTTCACGCTCAAACTTGTGCATCAAGGCGCGCTGTGAACGCTGACGCTTACCGGCAAGCGTGAAGTTAGCCATTTTGACCAGACCGTCCTCACCAGTTTTAAGAAAGTCAAAGCCAAATTCATGCAGCAGCATGGTTGTCGACTGTCCGACCTCATAAAATACCAGCTGATAGCCATAGCGGTCAGCTTCAACGATGAACTGTCTCAGGGCATCGTGCAGTACGCTTTGGTCGCCGACTGGTTCGCCCATGATGATCAGCTTGTCATATTTGCGTCGATACATGAAAAAGAGCCGGTCTTCTTTTTCAACTTGATAATAGTAGAGATTCTTATCGCGCAAAAAAGCCAGGTGACTGGTCTCATTGCCGCCAAAACGCTCAATCAGCTGTCGACAGCGTTGGGCATCGAATGAATGATAGCCGTTAAATGGATCGTAGCCGCTGGTGAAGTAGCGCAGAATGGCCAGCATGACCAAAATTCCTAAGATCAAGCCGATGAAACCGGAGAACCAGAGACTTTCACCAGGGAAGAACATGAACTGAGGAATCTTATGATGGTGATAGTAGTTTGGTTCATTTACAATCCCAATAATAATATAAAGTATAAAAATACCGACAAAGACGATCCCATCACTAAATGCCTTTCCTAGCGAATAAGCCATTTTTTCTCGATAAAGGGCATGCCGCATGGTCAAAACGAGCAGCAGCAGGATCAGCAGGTAGATGGTCAGTCCCCAGGTTCCCAGGTTCCATAGCGTGTTGACCATACCGATCAGCAGCAGAATCAAAGACGGCCAATATGCTTTTTTGAGCTTGGCCTGCACGCCGCGCGCACATGCCAGCATCGCAATGGCAAATAAAACGGTGCTTAACTGATGCAAAAAGAAGAAAGTAAAAGGATAGAAACGCTGCAGAAAGCGGCTGTTTTCGGTCAGATCGGGCAAGGAGGCATCGATCAGCATGAGAATACCGGAAAAGTACATAAAGACCGTGATCAAGACATGCGCGCTTTGATGCCAGATTAAGTTGGGCAGCCCCTTGAAAAAGCGATTAATCTTCTGGCAGAAATGGTATACAAACAATAACGCCCCAAAAGCCAACGGGACCAAATAGTAAAAGACGCGGAAGAAAACCAGCCAGACCAGAGCCGTTGAGCGATCAACGCCCAGCATACTCAACTCCATCAGCATGATGATGTCAAAGGAGCCGATTGCCCCAGGCAGCATGGAGATGACGCCTAAGAGCTGGGCGACGACATACATCGGCAGGACCAATAACAAATTGATCCTAACGTCCAACAGCCAGCCAATCATCAAGAAAAAGAGCGCCACCAACAGCCACTCGCCAGTTGAGCTGGCTACGATGAACAATTCAAGCTTGGGCGTTAGATCCTTAAAAAAGCTGGAATTTTTTAGACGCGTGAAAATGAAGACGATGGGGAAATAAAGGCCACCGCCGACCAGCCAGACAATGTAGCGATCGAAATGATGACCGTTTGGCACTAAAAGCAGTACTGCCAGCGCCAGCCAGCAAAGAATCGAAAGCCCGGACAGTAAAAAGATGGCAATTTTTGAGATGGCAAACAGGACCTGTTTTTTACTGGAATGCTTGCCATAAAAATAGGCTCTTAAGGTTGCGCCCAATAGTCCGCCAAAACCGGCGACGTTGGTCAGGGTATTGGTGATCCAGCCACTTCTGATAATGTAGTGCTTAGAAAAACGGCCAGACAAAAAATGAGTAATGGCAAAGTCATAGCCAAGCATAGGCACGATGGAGATGCAGCCGCCGATCAGCATCATCAAAACGTGAATGGGCGACTGACTGGCAAGGCCAATGCCGACACGGTGCCAGTCAACATCTTTTAAAAAGCTGCCCAGCGCCGTGATTACAAAAATAATCACTGAAGCAATGAACAGCAGCTTCAGCAGTTTGGCATAATGCTGCCACCAATTTTTAATGCGTGTAGCTAGGGATGAGTTCATGTTTCAGAATCCTCACTTTTTTATTATGTCAGCCTGACAAACAAAATGGTCTGCCAATTTGCAATTCAATATCAATAATAGTAGATTGCATCTGACGTGGCAAAAAATTTTTCAATTTAAAACGGCTTAATTTTGGTCGCTGCTATTGACGCTGAGCAAATCTTTTCGTATACTATCAATTGTTGTGAAATTGGTCCGTTGGTCTAGTTTTGGTTAGGACGCATCCCTGTCACGGATGAGATCACGAGTTCGAGCCTCGTACGGACCGCTATAGTTTTTGAAAGTTGGGATTTCGGTCTCAACTTTTTTTGTATGCTCGTTTGGAGGGAAAAATGGAAAATACTTGGATCTATCGTGGTCAAGAACCGATCAAGATTAAAAAATATCTACAGACTTTAGGTATGGGACATCGGATGTTTAACGATATTAAAAATGGTGCTGGTGAATTTCAGGTTGATCATCGAACGGTGCGACCAACGACTAAGATTTTACCTAATCAGCCACTGACGATCAAAGTCGTGCCAGAGTTTCCCAATCCAGACGTTCAGCCAAGCCACGGTACCCTGGAAATCGTGTATGAAGATGCCAACTGGCTGGTTGTCAATAAGCCGGCCGGTCTGGCATCGATTCCAGGACCGACGACTGGCGACGACACGCTGCTTAACCGCGTGACCGGATACTTGATGGATCAAGACTCGCCAGATCAGCGGCCGCATCTGATTACGCGCCTGGATCGCTTTACCAGTGGTCTGCTGCTGATAGCCAAGCATCAAGTAGCCGTCAGCATGATCAGTCAACAGGTTCAGCAGCATCGAATGGTTAAGGAATACCAAGCGATTGTAGAAGGCGTCTTGGAAAACGATCATGGCGTGATTGAAGAACCAATCGCGCGCGTAGCAGGACAGGCGCGACGCGAGGTCAGTGCCGATGGTCAGTTTGCCAGCACCGAATATTGGGTTGAAGAGCGCGGTGATGACTGGACATTGGTCAGAGTACGGCTGCATACGGGACGGACGCATCAGATTCGGGTACATTTCAGCTACCTTGGTCATCCGCTGCTGGGAGATCATCTGTATGGCGGTCAGACCGCACAGTTTGATCACCAGTTGCTCTGCGCCTCGCATATCGCGTTTGACGATCCATTTACGCTGCAGCATCGCGACTTTACGATTGAATTGCCGGCAATGTTTGCTCAGGCCATGGTTTGATAATTTTATTCATACAGAGCTGATTAAAAGTTCTATAATAAGGCTAATTAAGTTTTAGGAGGAATTTTTCATGGCTAAAGTTGAAAGTTTCACACTGGATCATACAAAGGTAAAGGCGCCATACGTTCGCTTGATTACGGTTGAAGAAGGACCTAAAGGCGACAAGATCAGCAATTACGATCTGCGTTTGGTTCAGCCAAATGAAAATGCCATTCCAACGGCTGGTCTGCACACGATTGAACACCTGTTAGCCGGCTTGCTGCGGGACCGCTTGACGGGCGTGATCGACTGTTCGCCATTTGGCTGCCGGACTGGCTTTCATTTGATTACCTGGGGCGAGCACAGCACGACTGAAGTTGCTAAAGCCTTGAAGTCCTCATTGGAAGAAATCGCCTACCAGACCAAGTGGGAAGACGTCCAAGGAACTACGGAAAAAAGCTGTGGGAACTATCGCGATCACTCACTGTTTTCGGCCAAGGAATGGTGCAAGAAGATTCTGGCACAAGGCATCAGCGACCAGCCGTTTGAGCGCCATATCGTTGATTAGTCGGCAGTTTTGAATACAGAAAAAACGACACCATTACATCGAATATGATGTGACGCTGTCGTTTTTTATTGATTAGGCGATGACTTTATTTGGCAGCCATCATTTTTTTGATCATCTGTGCTTGATATTCCTGTTGTGCCTGTTCGGTGAGCTTTTGCAGCTGAGCTTCCGTCAGATCTGGATTTTGCTGTTTGGCTGCCTGAACTTTAGCCGTAACGTAGGCGGCCGCTTGTGCTTTTAACTGAGCCTGAGTTGCGGGGGATTTCAGTGCCTGGGCCTGCTTTTTTAGCGCCTGGGCCTGTTTGACTGAAATCTTAACAAACGTTTTTGGATATCTAAACGTATTGGTTCGCGAAACTAGCTTCCCATCCATTTTGGAACCGGCAAACAGTACTTTATAAAAGTCGTTTTTAAAGCGCCAGCGGGTCTCTTTGACGGTTAAGGTCGCCTGATCTGAATCGGTCCAAACTAGGCGGTTGGTCGTAAACTCATTGGCCTGCGTATGCTGTGGCGTTTTTTGCCGTGGCTTGGTCTGGTAGATGTATACGTTGTCTTTACCGGAAGTGCCAACTGGCTGATAGAGAATCAGCTGCATCTGCGAACTGGCAGAGTAGATTTTTTGGGTCTTGGTCGTGGTGATTCGTTTCATACCCCAATGGTCGTGAAAGTTGGCCGTGATAATTACGGTTGAGCCGACAAAAATCAGGCCGGTAATTAGTCCCAGGATCCAGCGAGTACGCATGTTTGGAGCAAACATGATTGAGACAAAGAAGGCAATAGCGCCAATAAACATGATAACGGTAATCATTATGCATTGCCTCCTTTCTTGGCATTTGAGTCGTACTTGGCGTGGATCTTGTTACCATTCCCCAGTCGTGAAGTTGCCAAAAGACCAATTACGGCAAAAGCGATGGCAATCCAAAAGGCAGCATGGTAGCCGTTGAGCGTAACATCGATCATCTGCGACTTGTACTGCAGTGGTGAGGATTTAAGTAGCGAATGTGCCGGTTTCTGCGAATTCGTCACGTTGGTCAAGACTGAGATCAGAATCGCTGAACCCATTGAAGATGCCACCTGACGAATCGTGTTGTTGACGGCAGTCCCATGTGAGATCATGCTGAATGGCAAAGCGTTCATACCGGAAGTAGTGACCGGCATCATGACCATTGAGATCCCAAACATGCGCACGGCATACAGGAAAACAACGTCGAGGATTGGCGTTTCGCGGGTCAAGAATGCAAAGGGCAGCGTGCCGATCGTCAAGATAAACATCCCCGTCATTGCCAAGCGACGGGCACCATAGCGGTCGAAAAGATTTCCCGTAATTGGGCTCATTATCCCCATCATGATGGCCCCAAACAGCAGCGTCAATCCAGAATGGAAAGCCGACATGCCATGAACGATCTGCAGATAAAGCGGCAGGACCAATTCAACGCCGACCATGGCAATCATTACAACGGAGCTGAGCAGCGTGGCCAGGGCAAATTCCGGTGTTTTAAAGACCTTGAAGTTCAAGAACGGATGCTCCAAACGATTCTGGCGCCATACCAAAATGGCAATCAGAATGACGCCGATCAAAATGGTGCCCCAGACGATGGCATCAGTCCAGCCTTTGTCGCCGACTGATGAGAAACCATACAAGACACTGCCGAAACCAACCGTGGAAATAAGCAGCGAAAGCCAGTCCAACGTAGGATCGGTAGTCTTGATAACGTTTTGCATCAAGAAGAAGCTGGCAAAGATCACGATGGCAACGATTGGAATGATCATGCCAAAGAGTACCCGCCATGAGTAGTTGTCAACTACCCAGCCGGAAAGCGAAGGACCCAGAGCTGGTGCCAACGCGATTACCAGACCGTTGATTCCCATGGCAGCGCCACGTTTTTCAGGCGGGAAGATCGTCAGCATGATGTTTTGCATCAGCGGCATCGTGATTCCGACCCCAGTTGCCTGAATCAGACGGCCGCATAGCAGAGTACCGAAATTAGGCGCTGCAAAAGCAGTAATGGTACCCAGCTCAAAGATCGTCATCGCTGAGATATAGAGCCATTTTGAATTGAATTTATTGCTGAGATATGCCGAAACGGGAATCATAATCCCATTAACCATCATAAAACCGGTTGTCAGCCATTGAACGGTTGCCGTACTAATGTCAAAGGCCTTCATTAAAGTTGGAAAAGCCGTGGCCAGAATCGTCTGGTTTAAAACCGTACAAAAGCTCCCGATCAGCATTACCATTACCAACAGATTACGATGGTATGGCTTGCCATTGATGTCGACTGCTGTATTTGCAGACACGTAAAGCCCTCCTTTGAAGTTACTGATTTTTTAAAAGCGATTATAAATATATGATAATTAAATATCTTTGTCAAATTTCTTGATAAAGATATTTAAAAATATTATATTGATTAGTGCTTTTAGGTTACAATGTAAAATGGTTATAATTGATAGAAAATAGGAAAGGAATCAGAAAATGAGTCCCATTACGGAAGAGTTCCGCAAGATGTTCGTTCATGAAAAACTGCGCATCAGTATGAGCGAGCTTTCGCAAGCAGCCAACGTTTCACCAAGCCAGATCAGATATTGGGAGCGCAAAGGCTATATTGCTTCAGAGCAGGATCAGCAAAATAAAAGCCATAAGTATACGTTGATGACGCTGGTGCAGGTGACCGGCATCAAGTATTTTTTAGATGAGGGCTTTACGCTGCCGGTTGCCGTCAAAAAGCAAAAAGAGCATCAGGTAATGGCCAAGTCGTTCAAGCATTTTATTGGCGACCGGCTGTTGGATTTTGAAAATGATGAAAAGACCGGCGCGACGCTGATTAATTTGGGGAAACTGGATGATGCGCCAGATAAGGAAGTCGTTGCAATCGTTCAAGGACCCGGACACGTTAAATTAACGCTGCGAAACCGTCAATAGGTTGGCAACTGCAGAAGTCGTAAAAAGTGTTAAGCTAGTAATGTACAAATTATTTTTAAAGGGGACGACTTCCATGAGCGAAGATACTTTTGGCTTTAATGAGCTGACCGATGCAGCACAGGACAATGCTTTAGAAACATTTGCCAAGTACTACGTCCGCCAGTACAAGCAGGACAATCTCGAAATTATTGACGCGCTGGCTGGTGACGATGAGGCAGTGGCGATGATCAATCAGATTCTGGAAGAAAACAACTATCTGACCGTTGCCAAACTGGCTGCAATGAGTATTTCGATGGTTAAGTCTTGCTACGTTAAGATCTTAAATGAGCTGTCGGCGCGCTTTGATGCCGATGGTGAACCAGTTAAGACCTGGGCAGAATGGATGCAGTCAGAGCATGCCAAGCTGCCCCAAGAAGATTAAATCAATCATGGCACGGTACTCAGCCGTGCTTTTTATTTTTCCAAAAACGACTTACTACTAATGCCTTCTAGGATGTGTTAGAATAAACTAAGTTTTATTTGAACGGATAAATAATACGAGTTGCTCATTTTCAAATTCAGACGTGACGTCAGCTGTTTGACGGCGCTATTTTTACTTGCATTGATTTCTGGATTGCGAAAATTGACGAAATTTAATAACACAAAGGAAAGAAAGGTATTATGCGCAAATTAAAAATCAAAAATAATGAAGTCGCTTTTTATGCGATGGGTGGCTTGGGCGAGATCGGCAAGAACATGTACTGTGTTCAATTCCAAGATGAGATCATCATCATTGACTGTGGGGTCTTGTTCCCAGAAGACGAGCTGCTGGGGGTCGACTACGTTATTCAAAACTACGACTACCTGGTTGAAAACAAAGACAAGATTAAAGGGATCTTTATTACGCACGGTCACGAAGACCACATTGGCGGACTTCCATTCTTTTTGCAGAAGGTCAATGCACCAATCTATGCCGGTCCGTTTGCCATGTCTTTGATTCGTGGCAAGCTGGAGGAAAAACATCTGTTAAAGAATGCCGAGCTGCATGAAATCAATGAGTTCGATACGGTGCACTTTAAAAAGCTGTGGGTCTCCTTCTTCCGGACGACGCACTCGATTCCGGATACCTTGGGAGTTGCCGTTCATACTCCACAAGGCACGATCGTTCAAACCGGTGACTTTAAATTTGACTTAACGCCGGTTGGTCATCTGCCGGGACCAAACTTCCAACAAATGGCCAAGCTTGGTGAAGAAGGCGTTTTGCTTTTGACTTCGGATTCAACCAATGCGGAACGACCAGAATTTACCAAATCTGAACGCTGGGTTGATATTCATATTCGCCGGATCTTTGAGCGAATTAAGGGCCGCATCATCTTTGCCTCATTTGCCTCCAACGTCTACCGGCTTCGCGAGGCCAGTGATGCTGCCTTGAAGCAGGGCCGTAAGATTGCCGTGTTTGGCCGCAGCATGGAGAATGCAATTACGGCTGGACAAGAGCTGGGCTATCTGCACATTCCAGAAGATGCCCTGATTGATCAAAATGACATCAACAGCTACCCGCCAGAAAAGGTCATGATCATGTGTACCGGTTCGCAGGGTGAGCCAATGGCCGCGCTGAGTCGCATTGCCAATGGCACGCACCGGCAGATTGCCATTCAGCCTGGCGATACGGTTGTCTTTTCTTCCAATCCGATTCCAGGCAACACCACCAGCGTCAATGCTCTGATCAATAAGCTGGAAGAAGACGGTGCCGAGGTAATTCATGGCTATGTCAACAATATTCATACATCCGGTCATGGTGGTCAGGTTGATGAAGAACTGATGCTGCGCTTGATGAAGCCAAAGTTCTTTGCACCGGTCCATGGCGAATATCGGATGCAGAAGATTCATACCAAGCTGGCTGAACTAACTGGCGTACCAATGGATCACAGCTTCGTTTTGGCTAATGGCGATGTTTTAGCCTTGACCAAGGATACCTGCCGCGTTGCCGACCATATCGAAACGGCCAGTGATGTCTATATTGATGGTCGCGATGCTGGCGACACGGTTGGTAACCCAGAGATCCGCGAACGACGGATGCTTTCTGAAGAAGGGGTAGTTACCGCGATTGCCGTCGTTGACTTAAAAGATTACCAGATCGTGGCTGGGCCTGACATCGTTTCGCGAGGCTTCGTCTACATGCATGAATCACAAGAGCTGATCAAGGCGGCTAACCATGAAGTCTTCTGGGCAATTCTGAATACGTTTAAGAACCATCAGCACGTTGATCGGCGGGCAATCAACCGCACCATCGTCAGCCGACTGCAAAAGCTTTTGTTTGAATGGACGGGGCGGCGGCCAGTTATTATTCCGATGGTTACTATTTTGAATGCCGATGAGGAAGGGCAGGGCAGCGATCTGCAGCGTGACGTTCACCATAACGCACGACGGACTAATTCGCGTTCCAAGCACAAGGCCAAAAACGGTGCTGCCAATAATGAAAGCGACAAGCCACGGCCGCGTCGGCGTAGTCGTCCGGCGGCCAAGAAAAACGCGCAGCCAGTCGTAACTGAAAAATAGCAATTAACCAAAGCTCGTCTAAATGGCGAGCTTTTTTGATTATAATAAATTGACTTTTTCGATTCCGGACTTAATCAATTGTCTGCCCTCTGGTATCATGAAAACTGTAATTATTTTTGTTTTTTTCATTATTTAAGGAGGCTTTTTGATGTCAGGGAGAGACTATCTTCACATCTGGTATCAAGCCCAGCTGGTCGGCGCTTTGATTTTCTTGATTGCCGTTGCTTGGTGGAACGTCTTGATTATGGGGCGCGGGATCCGGTTGCTGGTATTCATTTTGGCGCTGGTTGCCTTAGAGGGGCTGATGATCACGATTGTCACGCATGTACCGCGCTGGCTGCAGGTTGTCGACGTGTTCTTACAGACTATGCTGCAGCCGATCATGCTGATCATGCTGTGGGGAACCGTCACCAGAGAGATCATCGTGCGGCTGCATCTGCCGGCACGAGGCGTAATTGCCGTAACGCTGCTATACTACCTAATCATGTTTGCACCGTTTACCAGTGAGATTGGCGGTCAATTGGAAAACGTGATTGCCCGCATCGTCTTTTTGGTTTATCTGTTTATGACAACGGTGATGATGATGCAGTACTTTTTGCCAGATAAGTTTATTCAGCCACAGTTGTTTAAGGAGTTTATTGGGACCGGCTTTTGGGGTGCCCTGGCATTTTTTGTTTCGGTAACGGTTTTGATGCGAGCCTGGCATCTGTCATGGCCTGGGCTGGTACCAACGTTTGGCACTGGCTGGAGCTGGTGGGTAATGAGCGTTCTGCTGGCTGTTTATGTAATTTATGTGGCATTTGACATTTTCCAAACTGGCTGGCTGCAGTTTGATTTTCACGTTCAATGGAACCGGCGCTTGGTCTTGACGGCTCTGGAAGCAGGAATTGCTGAAGAGACGCTTTGCCGATTTGGGATTTTAGGCGCGCTGCTTTATGCCTGCCGTAATCTGACGCAGCGCGTACCAATTGCGGTGGGCCTGAGTGCGCTCTGTTTTGGTCTGCTGCACCTGCCAAATGCTGCCGTGCAGAAATGGGACGTCACGCTTCTGCAGGCGATTTTTGCGATTGGTCTGGGTCTATACCTGGCCGTCGTCTATCTATACACGGGACAATTATGGCTGACGATGCTGATGCATTTCTTTATCGATGCAGCAATCTTTTGCTTAACGCATCATGAAACGATCGTCGGCAGCACCAGTCTGGCTGATTGGATTGCCCTGACGATTGAGTTTCTCTACTTTGTTGCGGTTACGCTTTGGATGATGTTTGGCAACCGCCGCTTGGTTATGGAGCGGCATGCCGATCGTTTTACTGGCGATCACCAGCATTTCGACTTCTCATTTGACTTTAGAATGTGAAATTTTGGTAAAGGCCCTATATTATCTTGAAAAAAAAGCTTATCATTATAAACAGCGATTTTTGAAAGGATGTTTAACTTAATGATAATTGAACTAATCAAGTCCTTTTTCTTTGGGCTTGTAGAAGGGATCACTGAATGGCTGCCAATCAGCAGTACCGGCCATATGATTCTGTTGGACCAGTTCGTTAAATTGGATGTGTCCAAATCGTTTTACAGCATGTTTGAAGTCGTCATCCAATTAGGGGCGATCATGGCCGTCGTTGTAATCTACTGGAAGCGCATCTGGCCGTTCCATCACAGTCAAGCCGTGGGGGTTGCTGCACCTAAAGGCATCTGGCGCTATGTTGATAAAGACATCATGATCATGTGGCTGAAGATCTTTATCTCGTGTCTGCCGGCTGGGATCATCGGGGTAGCCTTCAATGATACTTTCGAACGGCTTTTCTACAACCCAGTCAGTGTCGCAATCGCCTTAATCGTTTTTGGGGTGGCCTTTATTTGGATTGAAACGGCGCACAAGGGTAAAAAAGCCAAGGTTAATTCAATTGCCGAAATTTCATATAACATGGCAGTTATGATCGGCTTCTTTCAGCTGATTGCCGCTGTCTTCCCTGGAACCAGCCGTTCTGGGGCAACGATTGTCGGTGCGCTGCTTTTGGGGGTATCACGGACGGTAGCGGCCGAATATACTTTCTTCTTAGCCATTCCAGTCATGTTTGGGGCAGCATTGTTTAAGCTGCTTAAATTCGGTCTGGCGTTTACCTCAATGGAATTTTGGATCATGATGGTTGGCTTGCTTACGGCATTTGTCTCATCGATTATCGTTATCAAATTCTTGATGCGCTACATCAAAAAGCATGACTTTAAGGTATTCGGCTGGTACCGGATTGCCCTTGGTCTGCTTGTGCTGCTGTACTTTTTGGTCTTGAAGTAGTCAAAGCAGATGGAAAATCAGACAGTCGTAGCCTGAACTTCTATTTTTCCTAAAATAAAATGGTGCTTACTCAAGTTTTAGCGGCTTGAGCAAGCACCATTATTTGTTTCCGGCAATTTTATAGCTGGCTGATCAGCAGGAAAAAACAAAATTTCCCGGGAAATACGCTACATTTCTTCACCCATTTTGCGATAGGAATCCATCCCGCCCAGCCAGAGCTCATTTAATGGCACATGGCGTTCTTCGGCAAAGGCACGCATTAGGGTCATATGATCCATCAACTGATATTGTTTGTTGGGATTTTTGGGATCAACGACTTTTAATTGTGCCATCATGCCGCCGTCTTCATGCTCAAGAATGTGGCAGTGATACATAAAGACGCCGGGCACGTCAAACCAGACTTTAAGCAGGACGTGTTCGCCTGGATTGATGGCAATCGTATCTTTAAGCCCCAGCTCGTTTGGATTTGGCGCATGCCCATCCCGAGCTACCGTGACAAAGCCGGTTCCGTGCATGTGATATGGATGAATCATACCAGGTGCGTGATTGGTGTTTTCAATATCCCAAAGCTGAACCTTATGCATTGGCATCTGATAGTCGATACGATCCATCTTAAACTTCTTGCCGTTCATTGCAACTGCTTCGTCCATTCCATCCAAGGTTACGTAGTGAATCGGCATTTCAGGAGCTACAGCCGGATTAGGAGTTTCAAATAAGACATTAGGCAGTGCAGCGTGATCTGGTTTGAATTCGTGAATCTTAAAGCGCAGCAGCGGCGTATCGTCTGAATAGAGCACGACCTCATCACCAGGGCGATAACTGCCAAAGTCAACGATGATTTCGGCTCGTTCGGCGCACGTCAGCATTAGTTTGGTCATTTTCAACGGTTTAGGGAGCAGTGAAAGGTCACCGGCAATTTGGGTAAATGGCAGATCATCGCTAAAATGCAGCCGCCATTCACGTCGGTTGGCACCGTTTAAGAAACGCAGCCTTACTTTTTGCGTGGTAACGTCGAAGTAGGGGTTAATCGTCCCATTGATCATTGGCGTGGGGCCTAAAATACCATCTGGATCGTAGTCTTGGCGATAGTCCCATTGGTTGTCCTCGTGAAAACGGCGATCCTGCAGAATAACCGGAATGTCATCGACGCCATAGTTACGCGGCAAAGGCAGCTGAGCTTCGTGCTGGTCTTGAACGATGGCGCCACCAGCTAGTCCATGCCAGACTTGTTCGGCAGTGGCCGGACATGGATGAGCGTGCAGCCAGACAAAGGCAGCTGGTTGATGAATCGTAAATTCAACGTCGCGCGTCTGTCCAGGATAGACGGGAGCGTGACAGCCGCCATCCTCGATCGGTCCCGGAATTGCCAGGCCATGCCAGTGAAAAGTCGTTACTTCGGGCAGGTCGTTGATATAGTGAATGTGCACGGTTTGTCCATCTTTAAAGATGACGGTTTTGCCAAGCAGCGGTCCGTTATATCCCCAGGTTGCGGTCTTTTTGCCTGGCAGGAGCTGAACGGCGCCGGTTTGCGCGGTGATCGTATAGTAAACATCAGTAGCAGTTTCTTGATCGGGTTTTAAAATTTCTGGAATCCGCAGAGGCTGTTCTGGTGCGTCTGCCACCTGCAGCGGAATGTATGCACGATCATGGTAGTCAAAGGCGGCTTCATCATAACAATAGTCTTGAATCGTTTCTTGGTCGTTCATGTCAATAACCTCCCTTAAATGAATACGTTTACAAAACTATTATAACGCTAATAATCATTAATTGAACTAAATAGCCTGCAAACATTTTATGATTCATTAAATAATATTTAGGCTTGTCTAAAAAATTGAGTTTACAAAGTCGGTAAATGTAGTAACATAGACATAGATGAGTTAAATGAACATCAGTCAGTACCGGCGAGTGGCGTCGGTTTGCTATCTAAGAGAGGAGTCGTTAGTTTGTTCGACATTAAGCCAAAGAAATTTAAAAAGATTCTCGTCGGCGTTGATGATGCGCCTGACGCTCGGGCTGCCTTTTCCTACGCTGTTGATAAGGCCAAGCGCGATGGGTCTGAGATTGGAATCGTTTCGATCTTGGAGACTAACCGAGTCAACATTTATCAAGCACTGGACAAAGACTACGTTCACAGTACGGAAGATGATTTACGCAAACGCTTGAACGACTACGTGCAGGCTGCGATTGATTATGGCGTGGATCCTAAAAAAATCACGGCGATCGTTGACCAAGGCGATCGTCCCGCTGAACGAATCTGCAATCATGTGATTCCTGAATTTAAGCCAGATCTGCTGATTATTGGCTCGATTGGTAAAAACGGCAATCGTAATACGGTTGGTTCACAGGCTTCATACATGGTTAAGCATTCGGGAACTTCGGTTTTCGTGATTCGTACGGATGAGGTTACTCACTACGAATAGTCAGCTGATCAAAAATATTTTGGCAATCAAAAAGGCAAGCCGAATGCTGGTGGCGGCATCGGGCTTGCCTTTTAGTTTTAGTTGATAAAATAAAAAGCTTGTCGGTTCTCAGTTCTATGTTATAATGATTCTAAACTAGGAGAAGAAAAGAGGACTGGCTTATGAAAAAGAAAATGTCGCTGGCACAAAAAATCAATGTGCTGCGAGCCAGTGTAATGGGGGCCAATGATGGGATCATTTCGGTTGCCGGAATTGTTATTGGGGTGGCAGCCGCGACCAGCAATCCACATGCAATCTTGATTTCTGGGCTTTCCGGCAGTTTGGCTGGCACGATTTCAATGTGTATGGGTGAGTACGTTTCCGTTTCTACTGAAAAAGACTCGCAGAAGATGGCATTGATTGAAGAAAAGGAACGATTGTCAGAAGACTATGATCGTGAATTCAACTATGTCAAAAATAAGTTCTTAGCGCAAGATATTGATCCAAAATTAGCTCACCAAGCCACTAAAGAGCTGATGGATGAAGATCCGCTGGTTACGACCGTTCAAGAGCGCTATGGCTTCAATCCCAAGGAATTTACCAGTCCTTATGCAGCAGCAATTGCTTCATTGATCGCGTTTCCTCTGGGCTCGATTTTGCCGATGGTTGCTGTGATGAGCTTTCCGCATGAGATCGCGATTGCCGCTACGATTATTGCCGTTTTGATTGCCTTGATCATTACTGGCTATCTGGCAGCCGTTTTGGGTAAGTCAAACCGGTGGAAGTCAGTGATTCGCAATGTAGCATCCGGTTTTTTGACGATGCTGGTAACGTACTTGATTGGTCAGCTTTTTGCACGTTGAAAGGGGTAAGTGAAAATGGATCAAAATAAAAAGCCCAAGCAGACGATGCAAGAAAAGCTCAATACGCTGCGTGCGGGTGTCTTAGGAGCCAATGACGGAATCTTGACGGTCGTTGGCGTGCTGGTTTCGGTAGCCGCGGCAACAACGGATCAATTTACGATTTTTATCGCTGGTCTGTCGGATCTGTTGGCCTGCGCTTTTTCAATGGCATCTGGCGAATATGCATCAGTCTCTACGCAAAAGGATACGGAAAAATCAGCCGTTGCTCATGAGGAATATCTGCTCAAGCATGACTTTGAAAGCGAAGTTGTCGCAGTTCGCGATCACTACATGGAAAAAGGGGTCAGCGAGGCAACCGCAACGGCAATTGCCAAGGATCTACTGAACAAAAAGCCGCTGCAGACGGTGGTACGCGTTAAATACGATATTGAGCTGGGACATTATCTCAACCCATGGAATGCGGCCTTCTCATCCCTGGCAGCGGCGGCGGCAGGAGGATTGTTGCCGCTTTTGGCAATGGTCTTGGCACCGTTGGCCTGGCGCTGGGAAGCCGTAATTTTGGCAGTTATCCTTACCAGTGCGCTGACCGGATATATCAGTTCCAAATTAGGCAATGGCTTGGTTAAGGTAGCGATCGTCCGTAATATTATCGTTGGTATTATTACCGTTATTATTCACTACTGTGTTGGTAAGATGTTCTGATAGATCAATTTATACTAATCCGAGATGTTTATCATCTCGGATTTTTTTGTGTCAAAAAATCCTCGTCTCAGGTTTTGAAACGAGGATTTGAGACTATTGAGCGATTTGAACGTTTTTTCTTAATTGAACCATGTCTTCAAAGCGATTTGTAAAAATACCGGCAACGTTTTTTTCAAACAGCTGCTGGGCCTCTTGATCATCATTAACGGTCCAGACGCGCTGTGTAGCGGTGGTTGCTTGGTAATGATGCGGGTGAATGCCATGCAGGTGCTCTTTTTTTACGAATTCCTGGGCTTTGGGCACGTCATTTTCAGTCAGCCAGTTATAGTCCTGCGTTGCGTCAAGCTGCATGCAGTTTTTTAACGTCTGCAGATTAAATGATGAGTAGATAACCGTATGCAGCAATTGGTGTTGGTTGACCATTGGCATAACGATTTTTTCAATGTCTTGGTAGGCAATGTTGTCGGTCTTGAATTCCAGATTGATCCAGACGTCTTTGTTTTCAAATACGTCCAGCAGCTCATCCAGGGTTGGAATGGATTCACCATTGCTCAGCTTGAACTGACGCAGCTCAGCCAGCGTGTAGTCAACGATGCGACCAGTGCCATCTGTCGTGCGGTCAATGGTTTCATCGTGCATGATAACCGGAATGCGATCCGAAGTCAGATGAACGTCAAATTCAACGCCATCGATCTGGTGGGCAACCACATAGCGAAAACCGGCTAATGAATTCTCCGGAAACTTGGCAGGGTAGCCGCGGTGCCCAAAAATCTTGGTTTGGATGGCTTGATTTGATTGAGTATTCATTTTTTTACCTCTTAAAGATTGTCTTTGCTTATTTCTCGAACCGAATTATAGACGCTTGGTATGATAAAGCAATAGCAATTTGGTAAAAAACGTGTAAATTATTGATCGGACCGCTCAAACTCATTAGCACAGCTTGTCATGATCAACCGGTGGATTAAAGAGCTCTTCGTCACGTCCACGCTGGCATTCGGCCTGCAAAGTTACGTGTTTGATGTCATATTTGTCGTTTAGGATTTTTTCAACCTGCAGATAGATTTTTTCGACTTCGCTCAGCATCATATCATGGCAGTTGAGGTGTGCTGAAAAGACGATGCGGTGTTCGTCAATCGTCCAGGCATGAACATGGTGGACGCCTACGACTCCTGGTACCTGCATCAGATCATGCTTGATGGCTTCATAGTCCAGATCAGGCGACGACTGCATCAGAATGCTTAAAGTCTGCTTGATGATTGGCAAGGCTTCCTTGGCGATGTAGAGTGCAACCAGAATCGTCAGGGTTGGGTCAAGCCAGGTGATGTTGAAAAACATTAAGATCACACCGCCAAAAATTACGGCAATTGAAGACAGTGCATCGCTTAAGACGTGCAAGTAGGTAGCTTTGACGTTCAGACTGTCATGGCTGCCGCTGTGTAAAAGCTGCGCAGAAACCAGGTTGGCAATCAGCCCGATAATCGCTACGATCAGCATGATCCGACCGTTGATGTGTTCGGGATGGCTGAATCGTTTAATGGCTTCAACGATCAGCGCGATTGAAACGACAATCAAAAAGATACTGTTAGCCATTGCTGAAAGAATCTCAGCTCGCCGGTAGCCATAAGTACGTCGCCGATTTTCCGGCCGCCCCGAAATGACTTGGGCAAAGTAGCCTAAAACAATCGAAATCGAGTCCCCTAAGTTGTGAAAGGCATCGGAAAGCAGTGCCAGACTGCCGGATACCAATCCCCCAATAATCTCGACAACGGTAATCAAAACATTAAGCAGCGTCACGATTAAGAAACGCTGTTTGGAAACGTTGGACCGTTCCATAAAATCACTCCCCGCCTTAAAATAAATAAGCTAAAAATAGATTTAGGTATTCCAAATTACATTTTTATGATATGTTATAATCTGATTAGTTTCAATATGGAAAAATACATGGTTAAAAGCTCGACGACACTTACTGCCGCTGATATTTTAGGAGGAAGTTGTACAAAACATGACCCCAATGAAAGAAGACTATTTAAAGATAATTTTTGAGCTAGGCGGTGGCTATAAAAAGGTTTCTAATAAAGAAATTTCACTGGGATTGGGCATCGCAGCCGGTTCAGTAACAGAAATGATCACCAAGCTGACGGAGGAAGGCTTGGTATCTCATGAGCCATATGATGGGATCGCTCTGACACCAGAGGGAATCAAGCATGCTGCTGAATTAGTCAGAAAGCATCGTCTGTGGGAGACTTTTTTAGTTGATGATCTGCACTACAGCATGACTGATGTTCATCCAGAAGCTGAGATCTTGGAACATAATACCAGCGATCGCTTGGCAACTGCTCTGGATGCCTTTTTGAATCATCCCAAGTACTGTCCTCATGGTGGCGTTATTCCGGCTGCTAATGGCAAGTTTGACAGCGTCAGTCATCGTCTGCTGGCCGATGCAGAGGATGGTGAAACGGTCGTCATTGAACGCTTCTTGGACAATCATGAGCTGCTGACCTATTTAAATGAGGTTGGTCTTCAGCTGCATGCCAAGGTTAAGGTAATCAAACACGAACCATTTGAGGGACCGATCTTGGTTGAATGTCTGGATAATGATCAGCAGCTCAGCATTTCCTATAAGGCTTCGCATAATATTTTCGTTAATCAAGAGCCTTTGCAGGACTAGACAATTAAATCTTAAGGCTCGGGTTTAATGCATGATGCATTGAACCCTTTTGTTGTTTTAGCTGCTGCCTGGATAAATTCACCAATAATAAGGATGGATGATTGAAAGTGGAAAGCAAGGATAAAAAGAATCTTGCCATTACCGCGTGTCTACTAGCGGGGCGCTTACTGATCGAAAACGGCTCAAACATGGAACGCGTCAATGACACGATGCGACGAATGGCACTGAGCGCGCAGCTGCAAAACTTTGAGGCATTTACAACGATGACGGCGATCGTTGCCAGCGCCGAACACCTGCCAAACGCTCAGGTAATTGATATTCATCAGCGAAAATTGAATCTTAACAAGGTTGCAGCTGTCAATAGTCTTTCGCGGCAGTTTGCTGCTCATGAAATCGATGTTGAGACACTGTATGCAAAACTGCAAAAAGTTGACCAGCAGCCGCAGCAGACCTCAGATTTTGTTCAGTGCGTGGCAGCCGGCGTGCTTAGCTGGGCATTAACGATCGTTTATACTGGCAATGTCCATGATTCATTGTTTGCAGCCGTGATTGCCCTGGTGAGCTATCAGGTCTATCTGACTTTAGGAAAGCATTCCAAAGCGCGTTTTGTTAATGAGTTTTGTGCTTCTTTAGTGATTGCGCTTTTGACCGTGGGATTTGTTAGGCTGCATTGGGCCTATGATGTTAATGACATTATCATTGGCTGCGTGATGCCGTTGGTTCCAGGGGTTCCTTTGACCAATGCGGCTCGTGATCTGATGTCTGGTGATCTGATCAGTGGCACGTCACGCGCGGTTGAAGCTACGCTGACGGCAATTGCCATTGGCTGCGCAATCGTTTTTGTGTTGCGATACGTTTAAGCGAGGTAGAGCATGGAAAACTTTTGGGTTAGATTAATCTTTGAATTTGTGCTGGCTGACCTTTCAACAATTTGTTTTGGAATTCTACTGAACATACCGCGCCGAGCCTATCATTGTGCAGGTGCAATCGGTGGTGCCAGCTGGGCGTTTTACTGGGCAGTCTATTATCAGCTGCATCTGGGGCTGGCTTTAAGTAATCTATTGGCTGCCATTATGATTGGCGTTTTGAGTATGGCGGTTGCCCGCTGGCAAAAAATGCCGATGATCATCTTTAACGTTCCTGCACTGGTGCCGCTGGTTCCTGGTGGACAAGCCTATAAGATGGTGCGCAGCTTTGTTTTGGGCAGCAATGGTGCGGCATTGGTATATCTTTATCAGGTTTTGGTGATTGCTGGTGCGATTACGCTGGGCTTTGGCCTGGGTGATCTGATTAATCGACTGTTATTCTCTGAACACCACTTAAGAAACCGATAGGGTGTGATATAATTAAATTTATTGTGGCTGATGCCATGACAAGATCCAACAAAGGAGCAAATTTAACATGCTGATAGGACAAGATCCGAATCGTTGGAAGCGATTCATGGTAAGCTTTGTATTGTTTTTGATTGTCGCTGGTATGGTAATGAGCAACTCAATGATCCTGCAGGTTTTGGATTCGGTTTTCCAGGCGCTGCTGGCACCAAATCCTAACCATACGCCCAATGCAACCTATCATATAATGGTAGTCGTTTCGTTTTTGGGCAGCCCTAAGATGGCCCTTGTCTGGATGCTGATCATCACCTTTTTTCTCTGGGGCTTCAAATATAAGGTACCGGCACTCTGGGCTTGGCTAACGCTGATTGTCGGTGACCTTTTAGATGAGATCGTCAAGTACCTGGCTAAGCGGGATCGGCCCCTGCAGCACCCGACCGGCGACCATGGCTACAGTTTTCCCAGTGGACATGTGATGGGGACCTTTCTGGTGGCCGCAGTGCTGTTTTTGATCGTGGTGCCATTGATTAAAAATGCTGCAGTGCGGGTGGTCTGCCAGTTGCTGTTGATCATGGCCGTTTTCTTGGTAGCCGTTTCGCGCATCTATCTTTATGCTCACTATCCGTTTGATACGGTCGGAGCGATGCTGCTGGCCTATGCCTGGCTGCAGATTTCCGAGACGCTTTACCTAACGTTTGCCAATGATATAAAAAGACGTTGGCGCAAGACCGCTAATTCGAAACTTTGAATCAAAATACCCAGTGTCTCTTTTAAAATCGACACCGGGTATTTTATATTTCCTGGGTAATTTTATTTAAATAGATCGTCAATCCACTCGCATGCCAATTCAACCCAGTGGGCAACGTGGGGCTGATCAACATCATCATGATGGGCAACCAAGGCATTGGCAATATCCATTCCATGCGGGCCATGCGCAAAAACGTGCAATTCTTGGGGAATCCGATGAGCCAGCAAAGCTTGGCTGTAGCTAAGCGTATTTTGCACTGGTACGACCTGATCGGTAAAAGTCGTCCACATAAAGGTCGGCGCGTTTAAATCGTTGACATGTGCCGCGGCATTATAACGAGCTGGATCGTCGGCCCACTTGGCACGCGTTGTGGCGTCTTTAGGAAAGCCAAGGTTAAGATCGATGACGGGATAGCCTAGGATAACCGCATTGGGGCGGAGCTGATCGCTGGCAACGCCGCTGAGTCTGCGGAGCCATTTTGTATGCCAGTAGTCATTGTACAGCGCGGTAACATGACCGCCAGCTGAGAAGCCCATGATCGTCAGATGATCGGCTTTTAAATGCCAGGCTGCGGCTTGTTTTCTAAGCAGCGCGACGGCTAATGCCAAGTCGATCAGTGGATTTGGATAGACCGGCTGATGCTCGCTGGTGAAGGTATAGCGCAGCACGAAAACCTGAAAGCCGCGAGCTGAAAAACTGAGCGCGGTCTTTTCGGTTTGTTCGACTGGAATATGCGTCATTGAGCCGCCAGGGACAAAAATCAGTGGACGGAACTGCTGCACCGGCGACTTGGGAACGGGCGTCTGTAGATAGCCAGTCAGCATAGCTTTGGTTTGATAGCTTGCGGTACTTAAATTTTTTTGAATGATTTCCATTAAAAAACACTCCTGAAAAAAGATCCTGGTAGGTGAAATTATAATGCACAAACAATTGCTTTGGCCAATCAAGACTGCCCGTCTCGTAATTAAAATGGGCTGCCAAGATGATCTTCAAGCTGTCTTGAATCTATTAAACGATGGTGAACTGGTTAGATTAAGCGGACTGCAGCTGCCAGATGATCAAATGATGCGCGGCTGGGCGGTCAATAACTGGCTTGGGCAGCAGCAGCTTTTATTAATTACTGATCCAGCTGGGCAGCTGGTCGGTTTGATCAGCTTATTCCCAATATATGCAAGTGATGGAAACTATCAAGTCCACGCTATGGAGCTGGGATATTTACTGAGACGCGATTGTTGGGGAAGAGGAATTATGAGTGAGGCGCTCGCAGTTTTTTTGCAAGCGCTGGCAAAAAATAGTGATGTTAAGCGGCTGCAGGCGTATGTGGCCATCAATAACCTGCGTTCGAGATCTTTATTGAAAAAGTTTAAATTTGATCAGATCGGTAATGAAAACGGTTATTTGAAAATGGTTAAAGCTTTATAATTACATGCATAAACTTGTTTAAATATTTATTTTATTGTATAATCTTTTTCGTTGTCGCAGATAAGCCAATTTGGGCAGATAGTCCAATTGATGTGGCTTTTTTGCTGAAATTGCGCTAAAATGTTTAATCATATTAAGTATGCACACCTTATACTTTATCCATGAGAAATGTATAACTGGCGCTCGAAATTGTCATAGAGGAGGAATCCATTTACGATGAGTGGAGAGGCAAAGAATGGTGGTACGGAAGGTCAGACAATAACTGGTAATTCCGGCCATATGAAACGGACGCTGCAGACGCGGCACCTGTCGATGATTGCTTTAGGCGGATCGATCGGTACCGGGATGATGATTGCCAGTGGGTCGGCAATCTCAACGGCTGGGCCTGGTGGGGCTTTGGTCGCCTACAGCATGATGGGAATCATGGTTTATTTTTTGATGACCAGCCTGGGTGAGATGGCAACCTATATTCCATTGACGGGATCGTTTGCTACTTACTGTACTAAGTTTGTTGACCCGGCATTGGGTTTTGCCATGGGCTGGAACTACTGGCTGAACTGGGTGATTACGATTGCCGTTGACGCGGTTACCTCTGGAGTTATCATTCAATTCTGGTGGCCCCAGTTTCCTGAATGGATTTTTAGCGGCTTTGTTTTGCTGGTAATCTTTTTGATCAATTACCTGTCAGTGCGCTCATATGGTGAGACTGAATACTGGCTGTCAATTATTAAAGTCGTGACGATCATTGTCTTCTTGATCGTTGGTTTTATGATTATTTTTGGAATTATGGGTGGTCAAGGACCAATCGGCTTAAAAAACTTCCATTACAAAAAAGCACCGTTTGTTGGTGGCTTTCCCAGCATCCTGACCGTTTTCTTAGTAGCCGGGATGTCATTTCAGGGTACTGAACTGGTCGGCATTACGGCTGGTGAATCCGCCACGCCGGAAAAATCCGTTCCAAAGGCCATTCATTCAACCTTCTGGCGGATCTTGCTGTTCTACATTCTTTCAATCTTTGTCATGGCCTGCATTTTGCCATATACCGACAAAAACCTTTTGAGCAGCAACGTTCAAGACGTGGCGATGTCGCCATTTACGATTGTCTTTAAGCGAGCCGGTTTGGCAGCGGCAGCCAGTGTGATGAACGCGGTTATCTTGACGGCCGTAATCTCTTCAGCCAACTCAGGACTTTATGCCTCAACGCGGATGCTGTTCTCGCAAGCACGGGAAGGCTATGCATGGCGAGGGTTTGGCTACGTTAATAAGCGGGGGATTCCAATCTACGCGCTGCTGGGGACGATGGCCGTCTCGCTGGCGATCTACCTGCTGCATTTTGTCAGTGCCAACGCCTACAACTACCTGATTGATGCATCCGGGTTGTCTGGCTTTATCGCCTGGCTAGGGATTGCAATGGCTCACTACCGGTTCCGGCGGGCCTTTGTTGCACAGGGACATCAGTTGAGCGAGCTGAAGTATCATGCGACCATGTTCCCATTTGGTCCAATTTTTGCTTTTGTCTTCTGTATGATTGTGATTGTTGGTCAAAACATTCCAGCATTCATTCACTTAGATTGGGACAACATCTTGATTACCTACATGGCAGTGCCGATCTTCTTGATCCTGTTCTGCTACTACAAGTTCCGCTATAAGACGCACCTGCTTTCGCTGCAGGAAGCCGATTTATCGCGCAGCTCGCGTGGTGAGAAGTACATTACTGCTGATGGTAAAGAAATCAAGTAGAAAATTAAAACTTGCTTAAAATCAAAAGTGAGTTATAATCAAATAATGTGTAAAAGAGAAGAGGTGCGAGTCTCATCAGTAGACCAGGCTGGATGCTTCAGAATCAATGCCTGGCTGAAAGGGATGCTCGCCGAAACGCGTATCGACTGAAGGCTTTACGCGTTGGGCCGTAGTTAAATAAATTACGGACTGTCGCAGAAGCTTCTGCGGGGCGCTTCCATGATTGATTCAACAATTACGAAGTTAAGTTGAGTCGACAAGCAGGGAAGTCCTGGCTTGCCGGCTCTTTTTGTTTGCCTTTCTCGCCAATAAATTTGAGGAGGATTTTTTCATGAGCGAAAACAGTCATGAAGGCAGTGAGGGTCATATTCAACGGACATTGAAAACGCGCCATCTGTCAATGATTGCTCTTGGCGGTACGATTGGGACGGGACTGTTTATTGCCAGCGGTTCGGCAATCTCAACGGCCGGCCCGGGTGGTGCTTTAGCAGCTTATGCCATCATGGGGATCATGGTTTATTTCTTGATGACCAGTCTGGGTGAGATGGCCACCTATATTCCAGTCTCGGGTTCTTTTGCCACCTATTCAACAAAGTTTGTTGATCCGGCATTAGGTTTTGCCATGGGTTGGAATTATTGGTTTAACTGGGCCATTACGATTCCAGTTGACGTAACGACGGCGGGGCTGGTTTTCCAATATTGGCTGCCGCATTTTCCAAGCTGGCTGTTTAGTACGTTTGTCTTGCTTGCGATTTTTCTGATCAATTATCTTTCAGTTCGTTCATATGGTGAAACGGAATATTGGTTATCTTTGATCAAGGTCGTAACGGTCGTCATCTTTTTGGTCGTTGGGGTCTGCATCATCTTTGGAATCATGGGTGGTCAAGGACCGGTTGGCATGAAGAATTTCCACTACAAGGACGCACCGTTCGTTCATGGCTGGTCAGGGATTTTGAGTGTGTTCTTAGTGGCTGGGTTCTCATTCCAAGGTACTGAATTGATTGGAATTACGGCTGGTGAAGCTGCTACGCCGGAAGAATCGGTTTCCAAGGCTATTCATTCAACTTTTTGGCGGATTTTGCTGTTCTACATTTTTGCAATCTTTGTCATTGCCTGCGTTCTGCCATATACCAACAAAAACTTGTTGAATTCAAACGTGCAGAACATTACGATGAGTCCATTTACGATTGTCTTTAAGCGGGCAGGGATGGCAGCAGCGGCCAGTGTCATGAACGCGGTTATCTTAACGGCCGTGATTTCGGCAGCCAACTCTGGCCTGTACGCCTCGACGCGGATGCTGTTCTCACAGGCGCGGGAAGGCTATGCCTGGAAGATCTTTGGCTATGTCAACAAACGTGGGATTCCAATCTATGCATTGTTGGGCACCATGGTTGTCTCGTGTCTGGCTTATTTGACACAGTTTATCGGTCCCGAAGCATATAATTACCTGATTGGGGCATCTGGTCTGTGCGGTTTTATTGCTTGGCTGGGAATTGCCGTTTCGCATCTGCGCTTCCGGCGGGCCTTTATTGCGCAGGGACATCAGGTTGGCGAATTAAAGTATCATGCTACGCTGTTTCCGTTTGGCCCAATCTTTGCCTTGATCTTGTGTGTCATCGTAATGTGTGGTCAAAACATTGATGCCTTTATCAAGATGGATTGGTCAAATATCGCCATCACCTACATGGCTGTACCATTGTTCTTGATTTTATTCATCTACTATAAGGTTCGTTACAAGACGCACTTGATTCCGCTCAAGGACGTTGATCTGTCACGGAGCAACAATAGTGAGTCATTCGTTTCTGAATCGGAAAAAGAAGCTGAATAATCATCGAATCCTCGCCGGTTTTGGCGGGGATTTTATTGTGGGTGCTGTTGATGATGATGCAGACTGTAAAAATGCGATCAGCCAAAAGCCATTTAGTGCTGAGCAGCAAAATATTAAAAAAAGGACGGCTCGTTGATTAGTTGAGACTTTATGATGTTGACTGATAAATGAAAAACATTTTACTCACGGTGGTGGATCAAAGATGATACAATATAGCTCGTGTCTTTTTAGAAAATGGAAAAAGGGGAAAAGCAATGATTGTACTAGCAGGAACTATTGGTGCGGGAAAAACCAGTTTAACGCGGATGCTGGCTGATCATTTGGGCAGTCAGGCTTTCTATGAATCGGTTGATGACAATGAAATCCTGCCGCTGTTTTATCAAGATCCTAAGAAATACGGCTTTTTGCTGCAGATTTACTTTTTAAATAAGCGCTTGGCCGAGATCAAGAATTCATTTGATAATGATCTGAACGTTTTAGACCGCTCAATTTTTGAAGATGCCCTGCTTTTTCGGCTGAATGCCGATTTGGGGCGAGCTACACAGACTGAAGCTGACATCTATTCCTCGCTTTTGGGCAATATGATGGAAGAATTGCCTCAGCAGGCACATACTAAAGCACCAAGTCTTTTGATCAGTATTCAGGTCTCATTTGAAACGATGCTGAAGCGAATCAAGAAACGCGGCCGTTCGTTTGAACAGATTGAAAATGACCCAAGTCTTTATGAATACTATCGCGAATTAAATCAGCGCTATGTTGACTGGTATGCCAGCTATGATGAAAGTCCTAAAATGCTGATTGATGGAGACAAATATGATTTTGTCGAAGATTCCCACGCAGCTGATCAGGTTTTGCAATTGGTTGATGATAAGTTGACGGAACTGAACCTAAAGTAGTTGAGTTCTTGACATAGTTTATTCAGATATGTATAATTAAACTGTTGATTTTCATATCTGATACGGAGGATTAGCTCAGTTGGGAGAGCATCTGCCTTACAAGCAGAGGGTCACAGGTTCGAGCCCTGTATCCTCCATTTTTTAATGCTTTACTTGCGGATGTGGCGGAATTGGCAGACGCGCAAGATTTAGGTTCTTGTATCTTATGATGTAAGGGTTCGAGTCCCTTCATCCGCATTATTATTAAACGGCTGTCCTGAAGCAAGGTACAGTCGTTTTTTGATTTATTTTGCGTTTGATCGCTGATATAGTTGTTCTTAGAAGTTTTAATCGGGAAAGGAAGCCATAAAAATGATCACGTTTGGTCGTTATCGCCTTTCATTCTCAAAAGCCTTGACGTTTGGGTTCTTGATCGTGATTGCAATCGGTACGCTGCTTTTAATGCTGCCGATTGCAATCAAGCCTGGCGAGGATCCATCATTTATGACGGCATTTTTTACCGCGACCAGTGCAACCTGCGTGACTGGACTGACGCTGGTTGATACGGCGACTCACTGGTCTTTGTTTGGTCAGCTGGTAATTACGGCTTTGATTGAGATTGGCGGACTGGGTTTTATGACGTTTGCAATCATGATGTTTTTGTTTGCGCGTCAAAAGATCAGGCTTTCAGCACGTCTGTTAGCCCAAGAATCATTGAACCTGCAGTCGCCAGCACAGATTACTATTGTCAATCTAATCGTTGGTCTGTCACTGATCATTCAAGCTTTAGGCGCTTTGCTGCTGTGGCCTGATTTTGGCCGCCGGTTTGGTTTGATCAAGGGGCTATGGTACAGTATCTTTCACTCGATCTCAGCTTTTTGTAATGCCGGTTTTGATCTGTTTGGCAACAGTCTGGCGTCATTTGCCGATGATACTTATGTCTTGTTTATCATAGCGGTTTTGATTATTGCTGGCTCATTTGGTTTTTTGGTTTGGCGTGATCTATTGCTTTATCGAAAAAAGCATCGGTTGTCGCTGCATACCTCACTGGCACTGTCGACTGGCGCTATTATCCTGCTGTTATCATTGATGAGCTATCTTTTGACTGAAAATAATCTAGCTGTTCAGTTTCCACATATGTCAGTTGAGCATCGTTTCATCAATACTGTTTTTATGGCTATTACGCCACGGACAGCCGGGCTGACGACTTTTTCCTATCAAAATCTTTCACCGGCCGGCATCGCGGTAACGGTAATCTTGATGTTTATTGGGGGGACACCAGGATCAACGGCTGGTGGGATCAAAACGACTACGGTTGGGCTGTTGACGCTGCAGAGTATTGCCACTTTAAAAGGTCAGCGCGATACGGTTTTTGGCAGACGCCGCTTTAAAGAAGAAAATATTTTTCGGGCGCTGACGCTGGTTTTTGTTGCCTTTGCAATTCTTGCCGCGGCAATCCTGCTGTTGTGTCTGACACAGCATTTGCCAGCCAATTTTACTTTGGAAGATATTATTTTTGAAGTTATGGCTGCTTTTGGGACGACGGGTATCAGCATGGGGGTTACGCCGCATTTGAATCTGTTTGGCCAACTGATCATTATGGCATTGATGTTTATCGGTCGAGTTGGCATCTATACCGTAATGTTTACGGTTTTAAATGCTCATCCAAAGCAAAAGAACTATCGCTATCCGGAAGAAGGGGTTTTGATTGGCTAATAAAAACAACTATGCAGTAATTGGTATCGGTCAGTTTGGCAGCTCGGTCTGTGAAACTTTAGCCGAGGCGCATCAAGATATTTTGGCCATTGATAAGAATGAAGATGTCGTCAATGAATATGCCAATATGGTAACGCGAGCAGTCATTGCCGATGCTCAAGATGAAGAAGCGATGCGCGAGCTAGATCTAGGGAGTTTTGACAATGTCTATATTTCGGTGGGTAATATTCAGGCCAGTATCATGGCAACCCTGATCGTTAAAGAGTTGGGCGCTAAAAACATTATCTGTAAGGCAGAAAACGAAAATCATGCCCGGGTGCTGGAAAAAATTGGGGCTGACTATGTCGTGCGTCCGGAACGTGACATGGCCAGACGAATGGTGTTTCATCAGTTGCATTTAAATATTGCCAACTATTTGATCTTGAATCATGAACTGACGCTGGCCGAAATCGAGGTTAAGAGTCCAGATTTTTGTGAGCATACGCTAAAAGAGCTTAATCTGCGCGATACTTATCAAGTCAATGTGATTGCCATTGTCAGCGGAGAGCAGGTTAACAAGCTGCCACAAGCCGACGATATGCTTCATTATGGCGATCATATCTCAGTTGTTGGGGATGTCGGATCGATTCAAAAGCTCAGTTCGGTAATCGCTAATGAATAAATAATCTAATCATAAAAACAGCGTTGTGCAGACTTTAGTGTCCAACACAACGCTGTTTTAAGTTGGGTCAGTCATCAATATCAGACGTCCCGTGACGAGCTCTTAATGCCCAAAGAATCGAGACGGTATCAATTACTTCCTGCAGCATTGCCCCGATAAATGCAGGGATGATGCCAAATGCGGCAATCAGCATTAAAACCGTACAGATACCGATACCGATCAAGACGGCCTGTTGAGCAATGCGCATGGTTTCTTGTGAGATCGTAACGGCAATGGCAACCCGGTGCAGGTCGTCTTTAACGATTACCAGATCGGCAGACTCACTGGCTGCCGTTGATCCATGAGCACCCATGGCGATTCCGACATCGGCAGTTGCCAATGCGGGTGCATCATTGACGCCATCACCAACCATTACGACAGGACGGCGATTTTCCGGAACGTTTTTTAAGGCCGCAATCTTTTGTTCGGGCAATAGGTCAGCTTTTACCTCATGGATGCCGACCAGTTTAGCAACGTGCTGCGCAATGGCTTTTTGATCGCCAGTCAGCATAACCAGGTGCTCGACGCCCAGCTGACGCAGCTGCTCCATAGTACGTGGCGCTTCAGGACGAATCTGATCTTGAAAAATCACGCAACCCCAATACTGATCATCCACGCTGACATAGATTGCAGTCTGAGACAGCGGCTTTTGGGTCGTATCTGGATCAGCAAAGATCAGCTTGCCGACCTTGACTTGTCGACCATCAACGATTGCTAAGATCCCGTTGCCGACAACCTCTTTTAATTCACTGGCAGAACCAAGCGGAATCTGGTGTGCTTGCGCATAGGCGACGGTTGAACGGGCAAGGATATGTGGCGACTGTTCCTCGGCACTGGCAGCAAAGTGCAGCAGTTCCTTAATGTCGATTCCCTTGGCCGGTTCAAGATGATCAACGGTCAGTTGGCCGCTGGTAATCGTACCGGTTTTGTCAAAGGCCATGGTTTTCGGATGCGCCATTTTTTCCAGGACGCTGCCAGTCTTAACGATGATCCCGCTGCGTGAGGCCCGACTCATCCCCGAAACGATGGCAACTGGCGCCGCTAAAATCAGTGGACATGGTGAAGCGACAACCATTACTTGAGCGAAACGACTGGGATCTTTGCTGACGATCCAAGCGATGCCACCAATTACAAGGGCAGCCGCAGTAAAGGGAACGGCATAGCGGTCTGCCAAACGGACAAAGTGAGCCGGGGTGTTCTCCGCCTCTTTAACCAGGGCCACCAGTTTTTGATACTGACTGTCACGCGCTAATTTGACTGCTTTAATGACGATTGCCTGATCGCCGTTCAGCGAGCCTGACATTACCTGATCACCAACCTGCTTATCGATTGGCTTTGATTCACCGGTCAGCGATGATTCGTTGACCTGCGTATTGCCTTTAATGATTTCGCCATCAATTGGTACCAGCTCGCCAGGCTTAACGACGATCGTATCGCCAACCTTAACCTGGTCGACATGAACGTCTTCAATCCGATCGTTCATCAGCCGGTGTGCAGACTGCGGCGAGTTGTCAAGCAGTGCCTTAAGCTCAGAGTTGGCCTTACGAGAGGCATAGTCTTCCAAAGCGTCGCCACCGACCAGCATTACTAAAATCACCATAGCGGCCCAATACTCACCGACGCTTAGAGTGGAGACAACGGCGATGATTGCCAGCAGGTCAACGCCATAGCGACCGCTTTTAAGAGTATGGATCATCTCAATCAGCATTGAAAGCGCGATACCGGCTCCCACGATGGTTACCAGAATCTGGGCAGCCAGTGCCTGCTTAAAAGCGTATTGCAGGAGCACGGCTACTAAGGCGACAGCTAAAATCATGAACAATTTTTGCCGATGCGAAAATTTTTTCATAATTTTCAGCTCCTTTCCCCAAATTTTGTCTTAATTATAACGCTATTCGGCAACCGCTTCCAGATGTCAGCTTGAGGCAATCTGCCAAGTTGGTTTCATTCAGGTCAAAATTAATAAATATCGGAATAATTGACGAAAATATAAAATTAGTATTGACATTAAACGTTTTTATCGGTAATATATATAACTGTTGATACGTTATCAGCGAATTTAAATAAACATTTGCGGAAGTAGTTCAGTGGTAGAACATCACCTTGCCATGGTGGGGGTCGCGGGTTCGAATCCCGTCTTCCGCTTGATTCCATTATTTCATGCACCCATAGCGCAATTGGATAGAGTGTCTGACTACGAATCAGAAGGTTGAAGGTTCGACTCCTTCTGGGTGCATTAATCGGGAATTAGCTCAGCTTGGTAGAGCGCTTCGTTCGGGACGAAGAGGTCGCAAGTTCAAATCTTGTATTCCCGATTCATAAATAAACATTATGCGGAAGTAGTTCAGTGGTAGAACATCACCTTGCCATGGTGGGGGTCGCGGGTTCGAATCCCGTCTTCCGCTTGATTCCATTATTTCATGCACCCATAGCGCAATTGGATAGAGTGTCTGACTACGAATCAGAAGGTTGAAGGTTCGACTCCTTCTGGGTGCATTTATCGGGAATTAGCTCAGCTTGGTAGAGCGCTTCGTTCGGGACGAAGAGGTCGCAAGTTCAAATCTTGTATTCCCGATTCATAAATAAACATTATGCGGAAGTAGTTCAGTGGTAGAACATCACCTTGCCATGGTGGGGGTCGCGGGTTCGAATCCCGTCTTCCGCTTGATTTGAATATTTATTATGCACCCATAGCGCAATTGGATAGAGTGTCTGACTACGAATCAGAAGGTTGAAGGTTCGACTCCTTCTGGGTGCATTTCTTGCGGAAGTAGTTCAGTGGTAGAACATCACCTTGCCATGGTGGGGGTCGCGGGTTCGAATCCCGTCTTCCGCTTTTTGTATGCCGATGATTTTTCATCGGTTTTTTTGTTAAAAAAGATCCGGTCATCACCATTTTGGTACTGACCGGATCTGATTGTTTAATTTATGAATAAATAAAAACTGACCGTCATCAATCAAATGGATTGGTGACGGTCAGACTGATTATAATCAATTTGAATGCTTATTTCGATGACTTTTGGTAGACGCGCTGGCCCTTAAACCAGGTTTCGTTTGCATTTACGGTTGCCAGTTCATCTTTTGCGGCGCTGAAGATATCTTTGTTTAAAATTACAAAGTCAGCTGATTTACCAACCTCTAGCGTTCCGTTATGTGTAAACCCGCCAATTTCTGCTGCCCATTTGGTATATCCTAAGATGGCCTGCGGAACGGTAATGGCTTCTTCAATGTTTACAACGTCATTATTGGCAGCTTGGCGCGTTACGGCTGCATAGATACTGTAGAAAGGACTGTCAGGCTCGGCCCAGGGAGTGCATGGCGCATCAGAGCTTAAAGTCGTCAGTGCCTTTGATTTAAGCATTGATTTAACACGGTAGGCCAGTTTGAACTGTTCCGGCGTCAAATAGCTGCGATAGGATTCATCTTCTGCAAAGAAAAAGATTGGCTGGGTGGAGAGACCGTACCACATTTTGGCGTGATTGATCTGATCAAGCATCTGGTCGCTAAGCAGCGAAGCGTGTTCGATACGGATTGAAGGCATATCATCCAGCCAAGGATCTAAATCACAGGTCGTATCTAAAACCAGCTGAATTGCCGCATCACCCATTGCGTGAATGGCGGTCTGCAGCTGATGTTTTTTGGCAAATTCGATGGCCGTCTTCAGCTTGGTCTGGTCAGTAAGCAAAACACCACGTTTGCCAGAGGGATAAGGCAATGAGTTGTCAGCGGTCTCGCCAGAAATACTGCCGTCCATGAAAATCTTGATGCCGGCTACCCGCAGCTGATCATCGCCCACTGGATCAAGGTCTTGACCAGGCTTCAGCTCATCATAGACATAATAGATGGAGGCTCGTGGCTTAAAGCCCTGCTTGACGGCATCCTGATAAAGGCGCAGCGTAGGGTAGGGATTGAGCCGACCCATCATTTCGCCAATTGCAACGATGCCGTTTTCAAGGTAATGATCGGAGCTGTTGACCATGTTTTGCACGTCATTTTCATAGCTTTGCGCCGACTTGGCTCGAATCAGCAGCTGACTGGCGGCTACCTCACGCATAAAGCCAGTGGGACGACCATCTGGAAAACGTTCGATATGGCCGCCTTTTGGATCTGGGGTGTTTTGATCGATACCGGCCAGTGCCAAGGCTTTTGAGTTGCCAACTGATGAATGACAGTCGGAACGGTAGATAAAGATCGGCTGCTCAGTAGTAACCTGGTCCAGATCGTCAACGGTTGGCGCGCGATGTTCTGCCAGCTTGGTTTCGTCAAAGCCCCAGCCCTCGATCCAGACATCCGGGCCTTGACCATACTGCGGGGATGCCTTGAGGGCGGCGATCATTTCTTGAATGCTGTTGACGTTAGGGGGCGTACAGGCCGTCCCGTGGAGAGCATCCGCGATATATTTGGGATGGGTATGGCAATCGATCAGTCCAGGCAAAACCGTTTGCTGATGCAGATCAATCGCTTGGGGATCGTCAACCTGTTCAGTCTGACCAATCCAGCTGATGCGGCCATCTTTAACTTTAAAGGCAGAGACAAAATCAGTTTCGCTGGTACCGACGAATACCTTGCCGTTGACAAAAGTTTGTTCCATAGTTAATTCCTCCGTGATATTTTGGTAGCGGTAACATTATGATAATCCGCCAACCGTACTGAGACAACCTTGGAAAAATAAAACTGAACATTATATTCATTACTATCTAAAAAATCAAAATTAGCATTTTAATCAGGCGTGAGCTATCCAAACAATGAAAGCCTTCACTTATTTTTGATAAGTTTAAATCTGCACAAGCTAAAAATAATTTTGAAAGTGCTTTAGATGGCTGTGAAGCCCTTTACATCGGTAGGAAACCGTTTTTTAAATTCAGTGGTCTAGGATAAATGTGCAAACGTTCACTTTCCAAATCGATATGAATCTGCTAAGATAGGGGCTGTAAAGGAAATCTAATGATTGCAAAGGAGATTTTGCTCTATGAAAGCTGCTGTTATTCGTGAAAATTGTGATGGCTTCGTTGACGTTAAGGACGTTACGCTGCGTGATCTGAAGCCAGGTGAAGCGCTGGTCGACATGGAATACTGTGGTCTTTGCCACACTGACCTGCACGTTGCTGCCGGCGATTTTGGCAAGAAGCCTGGTACGATTATTGGTCACGAAGGTGTTGGCCGCGTATCTAAGGTTGCTCCTGGCGTTACCAGCCTGAAAGTTGGCGACCGAGTATCAATTGCTTGGTTCTTTAAGGGCTGTGGCCATTGTGAGTACTGTCTGACGGGTCGTGAAACGCTTTGCCGCAACGTTTTGAACGCTGGCTACACTGCTGATGGCGCTATGGCTCAACAATGCATCGTTCCTGCTGACTATGCAGTTAAAGTACCAGAAGGCCTGGACCCAGTTGAGGCAACTTCTCTGACCTGTGCCGGCGTTACGATGTACAAGGCACTGAAGGTTTCCGGCATCAAGCCAGGTCAATGGGTATCAATCGTTGGTGCTGGTGGTCTGGGTAACCTGGGGATTCAATTTGCCCACAACGTATTTGGTGCTCACGTTGTTGCCGTTGATGGTAACCCTGACAAACTGGAAGCTGCCAAGAAGGAAGGCGCTGAAGTTCTGATCAACCGTCATGACGGCAATGTTGACGAACAGATCCAAGAAAAGGTTGGCGGCGTTCATGCAGCTGTTGTTACGGCCGTTACGCCAGCTGCCTTTGACCAAGCTGTTGGTTCCCTGCGTCCAGATGGCAAGCTGGTTGCCGTTGCTCTGCCAAAGGGTGACATGCAGCTGAACATCGCCAAGACGGTTCTGGATGGGATCGTTGTTGCTGGTTCACTGGTTGGTACTCGTCAAGACCTGGCTGAATGTTTCCAATTCGGTGCTGAAGGCAAGGTTCACCCAATCGTCAAGACCCGCAAGCTGGAAGAAATCAACGACATGATTCAAGAACTTAAGGACAACAAAGTGGTTGGCCGGAACGTCGTTGACTTTGTACACAACAAATAATTGAATAACGGCTAAGGCAAGCTGATCTTAGCAATCTAAAATTTAAGGCTCATCGTTGTTTTTGCAGCGATGAGTTTTTTTAATTTAAAATCGGAATTTTATGGTTATATATGATAAAATGAAGGTCAACATTAGTCAGATAAAGAAAGAGGGGGCGAAATTTTGGAAGACCGCAGTATTTCAGATATTATTGAAGCCTATCTTAAAGAGATTCTTGGCAACTCAGAGCAGATCGAGATACGTCGTTCAGAAGTGGCCAACCATTTCGATGTGGTACCATCACAGATCAATTATGTAATTAAAACTCGCTTCACCCTGCAAAATGGCTACCTGGTTCAAAGTAAACGTGGCGGTGGCGGCTATATCCGCATTGAACGCATCAATCTATTGGATGATGTCGATGTCTTGGACATGCTGATCAATGCAATTGGCGACTCAATCAGTGAACGAGATGCCTTTGACGTGATTCGAACTTTATATGAAGAAAAAGTTATTACACGGCGAGAAGGCGATTTAATGATGGTGATGGTCGCCAAACAAACCTTGAAACTGGATAGTCGAGTTAAAGAAAATCAGCTGCGGGCCCGGGTTTTGACTTCACTGTTGAACCGGCTGCGTTTTGAAAGCTAAGAGAGAAAGAGACGGTGATTTAATGGACAATAATTCATACACCCGAAGCGCGCAAAATGTTTTGCAGATTGCTCAAGAACAGGCACACTACTTTAAGCATCAGGCCGTGGGTACCGAGCATCTGCTGCTGGCGTTGAGCATGGTTTCTAATAGTATTGCGGGCCGTGTCTTGAATCAGTTTAACGTCACCAGCGATGATATTCGCGAAGAAATCGAAAGCCTAACCGGTTATGGTACGATGCAAGAGGCTGATCGCGATACCTATCTGCCTGATTCGCCCAAGCTGCGCAGTATTTTATTGTTGGCTAAGCAGATGGCCCAGCGTCTGCAGGCCCCTCAAATTGGCACCGAGCATCTGCTGTTAGCCCTGCTGAGTGATGATGCAATTCTATCATCACGAATCTTAAGCAATCTGGACGTTAATCCCAAACAGGCGCGTCGGATTTTGCTGCGGCGCCTAGGAATTGCTGAAAATCAGCAGCGGCGGGCACCACGGCGACGTCCTGGTGAAAATGATGGCAGCGATGGTGAGGTTCAGGGAACGCCAACGTTAGACAAGCTGGCTCGTGATCTGACACAGATTGCGCGCAGTGATGGCATGGATCCTGTAGTTGGCCGCGATCGTGAAATCAAGCGGGTAGTTCAGATCCTCAGTCGTCGGACTAAAAACAATCCGGTGCTGATTGGTGAGCCAGGGGTCGGCAAAACCGCGATCGCAGAAGGACTGGCCGAACGGATCGTAGCTGGTCGGGTTCCTGAAGAACTGGCTGATAAGCGACTGATGATGCTGGATATGGGGTCGCTGGTTGCGGGCACCAAGTATCGCGGTGAGTTTGAGGACCGCTTGAAAAAAATCATCAATGAAATCTATCATGACGGCCATGTGATTCTTTTTATCGATGAGCTGCACACTCTGGTTGGAGCTGGTGGTGCAGAAGGGGCAATTGATGCCTCAAATATCTTAAAGCCAGCACTGGCCCGTGGTGAACTGCAGACGATTGGCGCAACGACACTGGATGAGTATCAAAAATACATTGAATCAGACGCAGCTTTGGAACGGCGCTTTGCAACGGTTCAAGTTGAAGAGCCGACTGCTGAGGATGCGCTGGCGATTCTAAAAGGATTACGGCCCAAATATGAAGAGCATCATCACGTCAAAATCGATGATGAAGCCTTGGAAGCTGCCGTTAAGCTGTCAACGCGCTATTTGACGAGCCGTTTTCTGCCAGATAAGGCCATTGATTTGATGGACGAGGCAGCGGCCATGGTGCGCATCGAAGCTGAAGAACAGTCCTCACCACTGGCAAACGAACAGGCTCAGCTACGCAAATTAGGCGAGGAAAAAGAACGGGCCATTGAACAGCAGGACTTTGATCGCGCGGCCCAGCTCAGGCAGGCTGAACTGACCATTAAGGCGCGGCTGGCGCAAGAAGAAGAGCAGCGACAAAAGCAGGCTGATCAGTATCAGCTGCACGTTACCGGCGAAGACATTGCTAAAGTGGTGGCTGAGTGGACGGGGGTGCCGCTGACCCAGCTGCAGAAGACGGAAAGCGACCGGCTGATCAATCTGGAACGAGTCCTGCATCAACGCGTGATTGGTCAGGATGAGGCGGTTTCGGCAATTGCTCGTTCAATTCGTCGAGCGCGCAGTGGTCTTAAGGATCCTAATCGGCCAATTGGCTCATTTATGTTTCTAGGGCCAACCGGTGTCGGGAAGACTGAACTGGCTAAGGCCCTGGCTGAAGCAATGTTTGGCTCGGAAAACAATATGATCCGTGTTGATATGTCTGAGTATATGGAAAAATACAGCGTCAGTCGCTTGATTGGGGCGGCTCCTGGCTATGTCGGCTATGATGAGGGCGGTCAGCTGACGGAAAAGGTTCGTCAGCATCCATATAGCGTCGTGCTGCTTGATGAAGCCGAGAAAGCGCACCCCGACGTATTCAACTTGTTGCTGCAGGTACTGGACGATGGCTATCTGACGGATTCAAAAGGTCGGCGCGTTGATTTCCGCAATACGATCTTGATTATGACTTCTAATCTTGGAGCTACCCAGCTGCAGGATGAAAAAACGGTTGGCTTTGGGGCTGCCGACATGACGGCGGATTATCAGGCCATGTCAGCCGCCATCAAGCAGCAGCTGAAACTGCACTTCCGGCCAGAATTTCTAAATCGGATTGATGAAACGATCATCTTCCACTCTTTGAATCAAAAAGAGCTGCATCAGATCGTTAAGCTCCTGGCTGACAAGGTAAAACAACGGATGGCTGAACGTGATATCAAGGTACGCTTTACGCCAGGTGCAATTGATGTGATTGCCAAAGCCGGCTATGATCCTGAATATGGAGCACGACCATTGCGGCGCTCACTGCAGAATCTGGTTGAGGATCCATTGAGCGAGGCATTGCTGGCCGGGGCAGTCCAAACTGGTGATGAAGTCGTGATTGGTTCGCATCAGGGCAAGATTACGCTAAAGGACAAGCGCGGGGATGCCAAGCCTGAATTGATTGCGCTGCCTTAAAATTCTGTTGGTTTCGATAAATAACCTGATAGATAAATTTTATTAGTCATTGAATCATCATTTAATGAAATGAGATTTAATGACTTTTATTTTTGGCGAATTGGTAACCCAAGCTTGCAAGAACTGGGTTTTCGTGTGAGAATTATTTTTGACTAATATGGGAAACCGATAAGGGAGAATCGATAGAACATGAAACGAGCAGAACAATTGGCAAAAACTCGCCAAGCAATTTTGAAAACCGCTACTACACTGTTTTTGCAAAAAGGCTTTTCTGGTGCCTCCACCAGAGATATTGCCAAGCAGATCGGCATCACTCAGCCAGCTTTGTATCACCACTTTAATGATAAGGAAGTTTTATACCTGGCTGTTTTGACCAATCTATGCGGTAAGGTTCGCCAGGATATCAACAAGGTTATGCGCAAGCAGCAGATCGATCCAGAAGAACGACTGTATGGAATTACTGAAGTATTGAGAAAGCATCATCCGCTCAACGTCTACGATCAGTATCAAGAAGCCAAAAGAGAGCTTTCCGAAAGTGCTCAGCGCAAACTGGACATGCTGTTTACGATGGATTACCTTGAACCGATTGCTGATTTCTTTAAACTTCCTGAAGTGCATCTGCGGCCGGATCTGTTGCCTAAAGAAGCGGCGGAGTTGTTTATTGCTGATCTGTCGCCGATCTTTAAATCATTTCAACCAATTGGCGGCCATGCCATCACTGAGGAGCAGCGTACCAAACTGATTTTGAGCTGCATTTTGCGCGGCCTGACGGTTCCGGCAACGGCCAGTGAAAAATAAAAACTAAATATTGACAATGAATTCGTAAACGCGTATGATAACTGGTGTATGTAATTGCGAGTTCATTTGAGTTCCGTGATCTCTTGTCCATGGGATTCTTTATAAAAACCAAAGACAGCACCCAGCTGTTTTTGGATTTTTTTTGCCCAAAAGCAGGAATTTTGATGATTTGTAATCAAAATGTAATATTACAAATTTGAATGAACTTGCCCAACAAATTTGAGAGGTGAATAGTTTGGCCGGACATTTAGTAAAATACGGTAAGCACCGTACGCGTCGCAGTTACTCCCGTATCAAGGAAGTACTGGACCTGCCTAACTTGATTGAAATCCAGACCGATTCCTATAACTGGTTTATGGAAAAAGGTCTGCGGGAAATGTTTAACGACATCATGCCAATCGATGACTTCCAAGGCAAACTGTCGCTGGAATTCGTCGACTACCAACTGCTTGAACCTAAGTATACGGTTGATGAAGCCCGGGAACACGATGCAAACTACTCTGCACCGCTGCACGTTACCCTGCGCTTGACGAACCACGAAACTGGCGAAATCAAGTCCCAAGACGTGTTCTTCGGCGACTTCCCACTGATGACGGACCAAGGTACCTTTATTATCAATGGTGCGGAACGAGTAATCGTTTCTCAACTGGTTCGTTCACCTGGCGTTTACTACAATGAAGAAGATGACAAAAATGGCCGGCCAAGCTATGGTGCTACTTTTATTCCAAACCGTGGTGCCTGGCTGGAATACGAAACCGATGCGAAGGGCATCTCTTACGTACGGGTTGACCGGACACGGAAGCTGCCTTTGACTGAAATGGTGCGTGCGCTGGGCTTTGGCTCTGACGATGAGATCATTGACATGCTGGGTGGCAACAGTGAAGGCCTGTCTGCTACGATTGATAAAGACGTGCACAAGAACCCTGAAGACTCACGAGTTGAAGAAGCCTTAAAGGACATCTACGAACGCTTGCGTCCAGGTGAGCCTAAGACGGCTGACTCAGCACGGAATCTGCTGACGGCTCGCTTCTTTGATCCAAAGCGCTACGATATGGCACCAGTTGGCCGTTACAAGACCAACAAGAAACTGATGATGAAGTATCGGTTGTTGGGTCAAACGCTGGCCGAAACGCTGGCTGATCCGGAAACTGGTGAAATCCTGGCCAACAAGGGTGATGTAGTTACCAAAGAAGTATTGAAGACTTTGGAACCGGCCCTGGACAACGATGACTTCAAGATGGTTACCTACACGCCATCTGATGAAGCTGTTGTTACGGCACCGGTTAAGCTGCAAAAGATCCTGGTTTACTCCAAGAACGATCCTGACCGCGTTGTGCCTATCGTAGCCAACGGTCACATTCCTTTGGAGCTTAAGCACATTCAGCCAGCCGACATCATTGCGTCCATCAACTACTTCTTCAACCTGCAAGAAGGCATTGGCACAACTGACGACATCGACCACTTGGGTAACCGGCGGATTCGTTCCGTAGGTGAGCTGCTGCAGAACCAGTTCCGGATCGGCTTGGCTCGGATGGAACGTGTGGTTCGTGAACGGATGTCGATTCAAGACATTAACACGGTTACGCCACAGCAGCTGATCAACATTCGACCAGTAGTTGCCTCAATTAAGGAATTCTTTGGTTCTTCACAGCTTTCTCAGTTCATGGACCAAACCAACCCACTGGGCGAACTTTCCCACAAGCGGCGTCTGTCTGCCCTTGGTCCTGGTGGTTTGACTCGTGACCGGGCCGGCTATGAAGTTCGTGACGTTCACTATACTCACTACGGCCGGATGTGCCCAATTGAAACGCCTGAAGGTCCTAACATCGGTCTGATCAACTCACTGTCATCCTATGCTCGGATCAATGAATATGGCTTCATCGAAACGCCATACCACCGTGTTTCATGGGATACGCACAAGGTTACCGACAAGATTGACTATCTGACTGCCGATGAAGAAGATAACTACATCATTGCTCAGGCCAACACCAAGCTTAATGATGACGGCTCATTTGCTGATGAAGAAATTATGTGCCGGCATAAGGATGACTATGTTGAAACGACTCCTGAAAATGTCGACTACATGGATATCTCGCCTAAGCAGGTTGTTTCCGTTGCCTCAGCATGTATTCCTTTCTTGGAAAACGATGACTCCAACCGTGCCTTGATGGGTGCTAACATGCAGCGTCAGGCGGTTCCTTTGATCAACCCTCATGCACCGCTGATTGGTACTGGGATTGAATACAAAGCCGCTCATGACTCTGGGGTTGCCTTGGTTGCCAAGAAGGCTGGTACGGTTGAATACGTCGATGCTCGTGAAATTCGCGTTCGTGAAGAAGACGGCACGCTTGACACCTACAAGCTGATGAAATTCCGTCGTTCCAACGGTGGTAAGAACTACAACCAGCGTCCAATCGTCAAGGTCGGTGAACATATCGATGCTGATGACGTTTTGGCTGATGGTCCATCAATGGAACAAGGTGAACTGGCGCTGGGTCAAAACCCATTGATTGCCTTTATGACTTGGCAAGGCTACAACTTTGAAGATGCCATTGCCATCAATGAACGCTTGATTAAAGAAGACGTCTACACTTCAATTCATATCGAGTCATATGAATCTGAAGCTCGTGAAACCAAGCTCGGACCTGAAGAAATGACCAGCGAGATCCCTAACGTTGGTGCCGATGCCTTGAAGAACCTGGACGAAACCGGTGTTATTCGTGTTGGTGCTGAGGTTAACGACGGTGACATTCTGGTTGGTAAGGTTACGCCAAAGGGAATGACTGAGCTGTCAGCTGAAGAACGGCTGCTGCACGCCATCTTTGGTGAAAAGTCGCGTGAGGTTCGTGATACGTCGCTGCGGGTACCACACGGCGGTGGCGGTATCGTTCAAGACGTTAAGGTATTTACGCGTGAAAACGGTGATGAGCTGGCTCCTGGTGTCAACAAGATGGTTCGGGTCTACATTGCTCAAAAGCGTAAGATCCAAGTCGGTGACAAGATGGCCGGCCGTCACGGTAACAAGGGTACGGTTTCAATCGTGGTACCGGAAGAAGACATGCCATACATGCCAGATGGTACGCCAATCGATATCATGCTGAGTCCAATGGGTGTGCCTTCCCGTATGAACATTGGTCAGGTTATCGAACTGCACCTGGGGATGGCTGCTCGCAAGCTTGGTATCCACATTGCTACGCCAGTCTTTGATGGGGCAACCGATGAAGATGTTTGGGAAGCAGTTAAGGAAGCCGGACTGCCATCTGATGGCAAGACGATTCTTTATGATGGCCGCACGGGTGAACCATTTGAACAACGAGTTTCCGTTGGTGTCATGCACTATCTGAAGCTGGCACACATGGTTGACGACAAGATTCACGCTCGTTCAATTGGACCTTACTCACTGGTTACGCAACAGCCATTGGGTGGTAAGGCACAATTTGGTGGTCAGCGTTTCGGTGAAATGGAAGTCTGGGCCCTCGAAGCCTATGGTGCTGCCTACACGCTGCAAGAAATCTTGACTTACAAGTCTGATGACGTTGTTGGTCGTGTCAACACCTATGAAGCCATCATCAATGGTGACCCAATTCCAAAGCCAGGTGTTCCTGAATCCTTCCGCGTGCTGGTTAAGGAACTGCAATCCCTTGGCCTGGATATGAAGGTGCTTGACAGTCAAAACGAGGAAGTTCAACTCAAGAACATGGATGAAGGCGTGGCCGACATCCGCAAGCTGGCTCGCGATGGCAGCGACAAGCACGAAGAAGTCAAAGACGAAGCAAAACAAGACTAGTTTGCCTGAATTGAAATAAGGAGGATCATCCTTTGATTGACGTCAATAAATTTGAAAGCATGCAGATCGGTCTGGCCTCACCACAAAAGATCCGCAGCTGGTCGTACGGGGAAGTTAAAAAGCCGGAAACGATCAACTACCGGACGCTGAAGCCGGAAAAAGACGGTCTGTTTGACGAACGAATCTTTGGTCCAACCAAGGATTACGAATGTGCTTGTGGCAAATACAAGCGGATTCGTTTCAAGGGCCGCGTTTGTGACCGCTGTGGAGTTGAGGTTACCAGCTCTAAGGTACGTCGCGAACGGATGGGGCACATTGAGCTGGCCGCCCCTGTTTCTCACATTTGGTACTTCAAGGGTATCCCTAGTCGAATGGGCCTGGTCTTGGACATGAGCCCACGTGCCCTGGAAGAAGTTATCTACTTTGCTTCTTACGTTGTTTTAGATGCCGGTGATACGCCACTGGAAAAGAAACAATTGCTCTCTGAAGCGGAATATCGTGAAAAGAAGGAAGAATACGACGATCGTTTTACTGCTGAAATGGGTGCTGAAGCCATTCAAAAACTGTTGGCTGACGTTGACCTGGAAAAGGAAGCAACCGAATTAAAAGCCGTCTTGAAAGAAGCTACTGGCCAAAAGCGGACGCGCGCCGTTCGTCGTTTGGACATTCTGGAAGCCTTCTTAAAGTCTGGCAACAAGCCAGAATGGATGGTTATGGACGTTATTCCAGTTATGCCACCTGATTTGCGGCCAATGGTACAACTGGAAGGTGGCCGTTTTGCAACTTCTGATTTGAATGATCTGTACCGGCGGGTTATCAACCGTAACAATCGTCTGAAGCGGCTGTTGGAATTGAACGCGCCTGGCATCATTGTTCAAAACGAAAAACGGATGCTGCAGGAAGCCGTTGATGCCCTGATCGATAACGGTCGTCGTGGTCGTCCGGTTGCTGGTCCTGGTAACCGTCCATTGAAGTCGCTGTCGCACCTGCTGAAAGGTAAGCAAGGGCGTTTCCGTCAAAACCTGCTGGGTAAGCGTGTTGACTACTCTGGTCGTTCAGTTATCGATGTTGGTCCTAACCTGAAGATGAACCAGATGGGGCTGCCGGTACCAATGGCAATGGAACTGTTCAAGCCATTTATCATGCATGAATTGACCAAGCGGGGCCTGGCTACCAACGTCAAGGCTGCTAAACGCTTGATCGATAAGCGTGACAACAAGGTCTTCGATGTCTTGGAAGACGTTATCAGTGAACACCCAGTTCTGCTTAACCGGGCACCTACTCTGCACCGTTTGGGTATTCAAGCCTTTGAACCGGTATTGGTATCTGGTAAGGCAATGCGGTTGCACCCACTGGTTTGTGCTGCCTACAACGCCGACTTTGACGGTGACCAAATGGCTATTCACGTTCCGCTGTCTGATGAGGCACAAGCTGAAGCCCGTCTGCTGATGCTTGCTGCTCACCATATCCTGTCGCCTCGTGACGGTGAACCAATCGTGGCACCTTCTCAAGATATGGTTATCGGTAACTACTACATGACGACCGAAGATAAGGCTCGTGAAGGCGAAGGCATGATCTTCAAGGATGCAAATGAAGCCTACATGGCCTACAAGGATGGCTTTGTTGCCCTGCAGACGCGGGTTGGGGTTCAGGTTTCTTCAATGCCAAAGAAGCCATTTACTGATGAACAGCGCAATCAGATCATGGTTACCAGTGTTGGTAAGCTGATCTTCAACGGCATCATGCCAGAAGACTACTACTACATCAATGAGCCAACCAATGACAATCTGCTGAATGGTGTTCCTGACAAGTACTTCTTGGATAAGGGTGAAGATATTCACGCCTACTTGGAAAATGCACCATTGGTTCCGCCATTTAAGAAGGGCTTCTTGTCCGATATCATTGCCGAAGTCTACAAGAAGTACAAGGTTACCAAGACCTCGCAATTCCTTGACCGCATCAAGGATCTGGGTTACTACGAATCCACGATTTCTGGTGTTACCGTGGGGATTGCCGATATTACCGACTTGAAGGAAAAGCCGGCAATCATCGAAAATGCTCATAAGCAGGTTGCTTTGGTTACCAAGCAGTTCCGTCGTGGTCTGATTACTGATGATGAACGTTATGAACGAGTTATCGGCATTTGGAATGATGCTAAAGATGAAGTTCAAAACAAGCTGATTGAACACATGGATATTCACAACCCAATCAACATGATGTCTGACTCGGGTGCTCGTGGTAACATCTCCAACTTTACTCAGCTGGCCGGGATGCGTGGTCTGATGGCCGCTCCTAACGGTAAGATCATGGAACTGCCAGTCCTTTCAAACTTCCGTGAAGGTCTTTCAGTTCTGGAAATGTTCTTGTCATCTCACGGCGCTCGTAAAGGTATGACTGATACGGCCCTTAAGACTGCCAACTCAGGTTACTTGACTCGTCGTCTGGTTGATGTTGCCCAAGACGTGGTCGTTCGTGAAAAAGACTGTGGTACTGATCGCGGTCTGGATGTTGCCGCAATTACTGAAGGCAATGAAATGATCGAGCCGCTTTACGATCGGATTCTGGGTCGCTACACGATGAAGTCCGTCTTTGATCCAGAAACTGGCGAGAAGATCTGTGATAAGAACGTCTTGGTTGACGAAGAGATGGCTCAAAAGATCGTTGATGCTGGAGTTAAGAAGGTAACAATCCGCTCAGCCTTCACTTGCAACACTGAACACGGTGTCTGCGAACGCTGCTACGGTCGTAACGCTGCTACTGGCGACAAGGTTGAGGCCGGTGAAGCCGTTGGTACGGTTGCTGCTCAATCAATCGGTGAACCAGGTACTCAATTGACGCTGCGGAACTTCCACACTGGTGGGGTTGCTGGCAACGACGATATCACGCAAGGTCTTCCTCGTGTGCAAGAAATCGTGGAAGCACGGAATCCTAAAGGTAAGGCAACGATTTCTGAAGTTACCGGTGAAGTTCAATCAATCGAAGAAAACCCAGCTGAACGAACCAAAGACGTTACGATTGCTGGTGAGAACGACACGCGGACTTACACGCTGCCAATCACGGCTCGTCTTAAGGTTGAAGAAGGCGACTACATTCACCGTGGGATGCAATTGAATGAAGGTTCGATTGATCCTAAGGAACTGATCCGCGTTCGCGACGTTCTGTCTACGGAAACCTACCTGTTGGCTGAAGTTCAAAAGGTTTACCGGATGCAGGGTATTGATCTGCTCGACAAGCACGTTGAAATCATGATTCGTCAAATGATGCGCAAGGTTCGTGTCATGGATCCTGGTGATACTGATCTTTTGCCAGGTGAATTGATGGATATCAGTCAATTCCGCGATGCCAACCGTGATACGCTGGTTGCCGGCAACATTCCGGCAACGTCACGTCCGGTTATCTTGGGAATTACTAAGGCTGCCTTGGAGACCAACAGTTTCCTGTCAGCAGCCTCCTTCCAAGAAACAACTCGTGTCTTGACGGATGCTGCTATTCGTGGCAAGAACGATCCACTGGTTGGTTTGAAGGAAAACGTTATTATCGGGAAGCTGATTCCTGCTGGTACTGGTATGAGCAACTACCGCAACATCAAGCCAAAAGAAGTTGATGTAGCTGCCGATGCACCAATGAAATCAACCAGCGATATCGAAGCCGAAATGAAAAAGCAAAAGTAGGCTAAAGCTTTTGTGATTAAATAGTGCTATTCGTGGGGCCTAGTATTTGGTTTGATTCCAAATGCTGGGCCCCATTGTTATTTTTGGGAATTTGCTATGAAAAAATATCGAATTGATTTACCAGCCAAAGCAGTAGAAAATCTAGAGCTGGAGAAAAATACCTCTTTAGTATTGATGGTTGACAATAAGACATTGACAATTCGGCCGAGTCGCACTGTTGAAATGCTGCCTCAGATTATGATGCGTTGGTATCTGATCCCCGCGGTGCTGGCAGCAGTTATCTTTTTCTGCCTTAGCTGGTCCAATCATCATTGGGTTATTTCATTAACTGGTAACTGGTCAATTGGCTTTGCATCACTTTATCTTGGGACGTTTAGCGGCGTCGTGGCTTTTGCGACTGCGTTTATCAGACAAAAAAGACATCGCAGTGGGCCAGCGATGGAGCTGCATTGGCGAAATCTGCCGACGCTGCTGATTGCTTTTGGAACGATTTTGGCAATTTCGATCATGATTGTTTTTTGGCTCGCGGAGAAAATGTTTGCAGGTGCCAGTTTTGACATCTACACTTCAACTTTATTCGTCTTTTTATTTGTTACGGCAATCACCTATGGAATGCTTAATCTGGCAATGACGATTTCCGAAGCGATTATTACCAATTCAATGATGATTATGATTATTGGTGGAATGCTGTTCTCAATGCTGACCAATTCAAATCGTGACTGGTGGCACTATAATTTCAGCTACTTGGGGACGCAGCAGAATGCTACCTATTGGCGATTTAACATTACCTTGATTTTTTCAGCCCTATTGATGGCGACTTTAGTTGATTACTTGTTCTTTAATCTGCAGAAAAAGTATCCTGATCGTGGTGTTAAGGTCCTGCGAATTCTTCTGTATGCTGAGGCAGCATGTTTAGGCGGGATCGGCTGTTTTCCAAATGATCCGCAATATCACGTCTTGCATGATCGGATCTCAATGTGGCTGGTTTATATTATGATTTTGATTATCGGCCTGTTAAGGTGGCTGATGCCAGGGTTGTCCAGACAGTTTTTAAAGATTTCCTATATTATTGGCGGCATCATGGCACTTGATTGGTTGGTATTTAAAGCTACCAGCTATCTTTCTTTAACTGCCTTTGAACTGTTGGAATTCGGTCTATCGTTTTCGTGGCTGCTTTTACTTTTTCAAAACCTGGAGTATCTTGCTCGGATTGGTGATCAGATTTTTCCGGTTCGAATCGAAAAAAATGACGATTATCAATAGCGACAATGATTAGATTCAAAGTTGATCTAGCTCGGTGTTAATATCAGAGTGATAACGATACCGAGGCTTAAGTAGGGAACAAAAGGCAAAGCCTGATACCGAGAATGAAGGCTTAATATTCCCAGCCCAGCTGCAATTAAAACGGTAGTGGCAACAAATTTTATTGAAGTACAGAGCTGCAGGATAAAGATCAACTCGATATCGCCAATGCCGATGCCGTTACTGGTCAAAAAACTCATAATCAATAAACCGACTAAGATGGCAATGGCCGCCGACAAACGCAGCCATTGCCATCTTTGATTTAAAAGCCAAAATAGACTAAACAGACCAATTAGCCAGATTGGCCAGATCCACTGGGCAAAATAATCGGTTGCTGAACACACCAGCAGGCTGGTTGACAGTATCAATAATGCCGTTATGATTTTAGGATCAAGGATAAACAGTTCATACCAAAGCCAGCCATTTATGAGCTGACTAAATGTTGAGTAACAGCCGATAGATGCATGACAAAAATGACACCGACCTTTTTGAATCAGCCAGCCGATGACCGGAATCAGCTGCCACCAGGTTAGCTGCTGGTGGCAACTATTACAATAGGATCTTTGGGGATCAAACAGTGAGATCTGATTAAGCAGACGCCAGATAATCGTATTGATGAAAGAAGCCAGACAAGCGCCCCAGACAGTAGCCAACAATTTTAAGACAATCATTTTAAGTTTCCCCTTTCTAATATTGCTATATGCAAAAAGTTGAATTTAGCACTAAAAGAAAAATCGACTGTCCGTTGACATTTTAGAGGATGCATGATAGGGTATTTAAGGTGCTTTTTTTAGCAACGGATTGTGTCTGTCGTTGGGGCAGATGACATGCGTCGGCGAAGGCACATAAAAGAATAGCATTCGGGGATTTTTTTATACTCAAAAAAGAATCACCTGGATGTGTGGACTTAAAAACAAGAAAGGGGTATAACTACATGCCAACCATTAACCAATTGGTACGTAAGGGCCGTAAGAGCCACAAGGGCAAGTCAAAGTCACCTGCTCTGGGTTACGTTTACAACAGTTTCAAGAAGGAAGAAATCGCTGCACCATCTCCACAAAAGCGTGGGGTTGCAACTCGTGTCGGTACGATGACGCCTAAGAAGCCTAACTCTGCTTTGCGGAAGTACGCTCGTGTTCGTCTGTCTAACCTGATCGAAGTTACTGCCTACATTCCAGGTGTTGGCCACAACCTTCAAGAACACTCAGTTGTTTTGATCCGTGGTGGTCGTGTAAAGGACCTTCCTGGGGTTCGTTACCACATCATCCGTGGTACTCTTGATACTGCCGGTGTGGAAGGCCGTATGCAAGGTCGTTCCAAGTACGGTGCCAAGAAGCCTAAGAAATAATTAAAGGAGGGGTAAATCAATGCCACGTAAAGGACATGTTGTAAAGCCAGAAGTATTGCCAGATCCAATTTACAACTCAAAGCTGGTTACTAGTCTGATCAACCACCTGATGATCGACGGTAAGCGGGGTACTGCTACTAAGATTCTGTACGCTGCTTTTGACCGCATCAAGGAACAAACTGGCAACGATCCAGTAGAAGTTTTCCAACAAGCTATGGACAACGTTGAACCAGTTCTGGAAGTTAAGGCACGCCGTATCGGTGGTTCCAACTACCAAGTTCCAATCGAAGTTCGTCCAGAACGTCGAGTAACGCTGGGCCTGCGTTGGATTGTTCAATACGCTCGTCTTCGTGGTGAACACACCATGGTTGAACGTCTGGCAGGCGAAATCATTGATGCATCCAACAACACTGGTGCTTCAATCAAGAAGAAGGAAGATACTCACCGCATGGCCGAAGCCAACCGTGCTTTTGCTCACTACCGGTGGTAAGCTTCATCAATTGTTGATAGCTGCTTAGCTGTCGACTATGATGTGAGGGGTGACGCAGATATTTAATCGAACGTCACCCCTTTTTCTAAAACTAATTTAAATTGATTTTTTTAACTGGAAGGAGAAAACTTTTAAGATGGCTAACAAACGTGAATACCCTCTTGAAAAGACCCGTAACATTGGGATCATGGCCCACATCGATGCTGGTAAGACCACGGCCACTGAACGGATTCTTTACTACACTGGTAAGATTCACAAGATTGGTGAAACCCATGATGGTGCTTCCCAAATGGACTGGATGGATGAAGAAAAGGAACGCGGTATCACGATCACGTCCGCTGCCACTACGGCCGTTTGGAAAGACTACCGTATCAACATCATCGACACCCCAGGTCACGTTGACTTCACTGTCGAAGTTGAACGTTCGCTGCGTGTTCTTGATGGTGCCGTAACGGTTTTGGACGCTCAAGCCGGTGTTGAACCACAAACCGAAACTGTTTGGCGTCAAGCTGACGACTTCGATGTTCCTCGAATCGTCTTTGCCAACAAGATGGACAAGATGGGTGCCGACTTTGACTACTCTGTTCAAACGATCAAGGACCGTCTGAACGTTACGCCACTGCCAATTCAAATGCCAATTGGTGCTGAAGATGACTTCATCGGTGTTATCGACTTGGTTAAGATGGTTGCCTACGTTTATGATGAAGATGCTGAAGGTAAGAACTGGGATACTGTTGAAATCCCTGCTGACCTGAAGGACGAAGCTGAATCTCGTCACGATGCACTGTTGGAAACGCTGGCTGACGTTGATGACAACATCATGGAAAAGTACCTTGGCGGTGAAGAACTTTCTGTTGAAGAAATCAAAGCTGCTATCCGTAAGGCTACTCTGTCTGAAGAGCTGTTCCCAGTTCTGGCAGGTTCGGCCTACAAGGATAAGGGTATCCAAATGATGCTGGACGCTGTTATCGACTACCTGCCATCTCCACTGGATGTTAAGCCATTCGAAGCAACTGATGAAAATGGTGAAAAGGTTGAATTGACTGCCGGTGACGACAAGCCATTTGCCGCTTTGGCATTTAAGATCGCTACTGACCCATTCGTTGGTCGTTTGACGTTCCTGCGTGTCTACACTGGTTCTCTGCAATCAGGTTCCTACGTTCTGAACGCAACCAAGGGCAAGCGTGAACGTGTTGGTCGTCTGCTGCAAATGCACTCCAACCAACAACACGAAATTCCAGAAGTGTTCTCTGGGGACATTGCAGCTGCTATCGGTCTGAAGAACACCACCACCGGTGACTCCCTGACTGATCCAGATCACCCATTGCAACTGGAATCGATGGACTTCCCAGAACCAGTTATCCAAGTTTCTGTTGAACCTAAGTCTAAGGCTGACCAAGACAAGATGGACAAAGGTCTGCAAAAGCTGGCTGAAGAAGACCCTACCTTCAAGGCTGAAACTAACCCTGAAACTGGTGAAACTCTGATCGCCGGGATGGGTGAGCTGCACCTGGACATCATCGTTGAACGTCTGCGTCGTGAATTCCACGCCGAAGTTACTGTTGGTAAGCCACAAGTTTCCTACCGTGAAGCATTTACGACGGCTGCCTCTGCACAAGGTAAGTTCGTTCGTCAATCCGGTGGTAAGGGTCAATACGGTGACGTTTGGATCGAATTTACGCCGCTTGAAGAAGGTGCCGGTTTCGAATTCGAAGATGCCATTGTCGGTGGTGTCGTTCCTCGTGAATACATTCCAGCCGTTGAACAAGGTCTGAAGGAAGCTATGCAAAATGGTGTCCTGGCCGGTTACCCACTGGTTGACTTGAAGGCTAAGCTCTACGATGGTAGCTACCACGAAGTCGACTCTTCTGAAGCCGCATTTAAGGTTGCTGCTTCTCTGGCATTGAAGAACGCTGCTAAGAAGGCTAACCCAGTTATTCTTGAACCAATCATGAAGGTTGACATTGTTGTTCCTCAAGACAACATGGGTGACGTTATGGGTCAAGTAACTGCTCGTCGTGGTACGATCGATGGTATGGAAGAACGTGGCAATGCTCAAGAAATCCACTCCTTCGTTCCACTGTCTGAAATGTTTGGTTACGCAACGGCTCTGCGTTCTGCTACGCAAGGTCGTGGTACCTTCACGATGACGTTTGATCACTACTCTGCTGTTCCAAAGAGCGTGCAAGAAGACATCATCAAGAAAAACGGCAAAGAATAGTTAATCTTGTTCTTTGCTTCAAAGCTCGTCTGCTGTTATGCAGGCGAGCTTTTTTATTTTCTACTATATAAAAAATAGATCGTACCAGATTTGCATCAGCAAAATTGAAGATTGATTTATAAAAAATATTCAGCTTTTTTTGAGAAAAGACTCGACAAGCTTAAAAAGACGTGGGATAATACTCGGCAGACTGTTGCCATTCAGTCGTTCACTGGCTGCCGTTAATTTAAAAACATTTCGACTGATTTTTTTGCGCCGCATCTGCGTCAAAAAATTTTCAGGAATGTTACAAATTAAATCATCAAGAATTAATTCAAAAAAAACCTTGATACGACGGCAATTCTTTAGTATTATGGATAAGTGCTTGAGCTTAGAAACGGGGATTTTAAAGGCCCCGGGGTTCAGCCAAACAGTGAAAGCTGTGATGTGGAAGGTTGCGACACACCCGGCCGCTTTGCCATAGGGCGTGGCGGTAATTTCCACGGAGCTAGTCAAATTTTAAATCTGACGAAGGAGGGAATAAAATGGCAAAACAAAAGATTCGCATTCGTTTAAAGGCTTACGAACACCGCGTACTTGACGAATCTGCAGACAAGATCGTTAACACCGCTAAGCGGACCGGTGCTCAAGTTTCAGGCCCAATTCCGTTGCCAACTGAACGGACTCTGTACACGGTGATTCGTTCACCACACAAGTTCAAGAAGTCTCGGGAACAATTTGAAATGCGTACCCACAAGCGCCTGATCGACATCATCGACCCAACCCCTAAGACGGTTGACTCCTTGATGAAGCTTGATCTGCCAAGTGGCGTTGACATTGAAATTAAACTGTAATTAAAAAATAATAACAAATAAATTGGAGGTGTACTCATGACCAAAGGAATCTTAGGCAAGAAGGTCGGGATGACGCAAGTTTTCGCTGACAACGGTGAATTGGTTCCAGTTACGGTAATCGACGTAACGCCAAACGTTGTTATGCAAGTTAAGACGGTTGAAAACGACGGCTACAGTGCTGTTCAACTTGGTTTTGACGACAAGCGCGAAATCTTAAGCAACAAGCCCGAACAAGGTCATGCAGCAAAAGCAAACACGACCCCTAAGCGCTTCATCGGTGAAATCCGCGACGCTGAACTGGGGGACGACATTAAAGTCGGTGACGAAGTTAAGGCAGACATTTTCGCGGAAGGCGAAACTGTTGATGTAACGGGTATCACTAAGGGTCATGGTTACCAAGGTAACATCCACAAGGACGGCCAACGTCGTGGTCCTATGGCTCACGGTTCTCGTTACCACCGTCGTCCAGGTTCGTTGGGTGCCATCATCAACCACGTATTCAAGGGTAAGGCATTGCCAGGTCGCATGGGTGGCAACACTGTTACCATGCAACACTTGAAGGTTGTAAAGGTTGATCTGGAAAACAACGTACTGCTGATCAAGGGTAACGTTCCAGGCGCTAACAAGTCCTACGTTACGATTAAGAACTCTGTGAAGGCTAACACTAAGAAGAGCCTGAGCAAGCAACACAACTAATCAGAAGGGAGGAAGAAAGTAAATGACAAGCGTTGCATTATTTAAGCAAGACGGTAGCCAAAACGGCACCATCGAATTGAACGCAGACATCTTTGGTATTGAACCAAACGAAAACGCTGAATACGAAGCCATCCTGCGTCAACGCGCATCCATGCGTCAAGGTACGCACGCCGTTAAGAACCGCTCCGCAGTTCGCGGTGGTGGTAAGAAGCCATGGCGTCAAAAGGGTACGGGTCGTGCTCGTCAAGGCTCCATCCGTGCACCACAATTCCGTGGTGGTGGTATCGTCTTCGGACCTACTCCACGTTCATACAACTTCAACCTGCCACGCAAGGTTCGTCAACTGGCTATCAAGTCAGCTCTGTCCCAAAAGGTTGCTGATGAAAAGTTTGTTGTAGTTGAATCCATCAACTTCGACGCACCAAAGACGAAGGAATTTGCCGGCGTTATGAACAACCTGAAGGTTTCTGAAAAGGTCCTGGTCGTTGTTTCTGACGAAGACAAGAACGCCGCTCTGTCTGGTCGCAACCTGGTTAACACCACGGTCGTAACTCCAGCTGGCGTTAACATTCTGAACGTCGTTGACAGTCAAAAGATTGTCATCACGAAGTCAGCCCTTTCTCAAGTAGAGGAGGTGCTCGCATAATGGAAGCACGCGATATCATTTTGCGCCCAGTTATCACTGAAGCATCAACTGCAGTGATGGACGAAAAGCGCTACACGTTTGACGTTGACTTGCGCGCTACTAAGACGCAAGTTAAGAACGCCGTAGAAGAAATCTTTGACGTTAAGGTCGTTAAGGTTAACATCATGAACCTGAAGGGCAAGAAGAAGCGTCAAGGCCGTTACGTTGGCTACACTAAGCGCCGTCGCAAGGCCATCGTTACTCTGTCAGCTGATTCTAAAGAAATCAAGCTGTTCGGTGACGACAACGAATAAATTCTAGATAGGAGGAAAACACAGTGGGAATTCGCAAATACAAGGGTACCACTAATGGTCGCCGTAATATGACCGGATTCGACTTCGCTGAAATCACGAAGACGACCCCGGAAAAGTCTTTGCTGGCACCATTAAAGCACACCGCTGGTCGTAACAACTACGGTCATATGACTGTTCGTCACCGTGGTGGCGGTACGAAGCGTCAATACCGGATCATCGACTTCAAGCGGATCAAGGACAACGTTCCTGCAACCGTTAAGGCTATCGAATACGATCCAAACCGTACTGCTAACATCGCTCTACTGGTTTACGCAGATGGTGTTAAGTCATACATCTTGGCTCCTAAGGGCCTGAAGGTTGGTATGCAAGTTCAATCCGGTCCAGATGCCGACATCAAGGTTGGTAACGCACTGCCATTGAAGAACATTCCAGTTGGTACTGTTATTCACAACATCGAACTGAAGCCAGGCAAGGGTGGTCAAATTGCTCGTTCTGCCGGTGCTTCTGCACAACTGCTTGGTAAGGAAAGTGACAAGTACGTTCTGGTTCGTCTGGCTTCTGGGGAAGTTCGGATGATTCTGGCTGCTTGCCGTGCTACGATCGGTGTTGTCGGCAACGACGAACATGCCCTGATCATCAAAGGTAAGGCTGGTCGTACTCGTTACGCAGGTCAACGTCCACACGTTCGTGGTTCTGTAATGAACCCTAACGATCACCCACATGGTGGTGGTGAAGGTAAGGCTCCAGTTGGTTTGCCATCTCCTCTGTCTCCATGGGGTAAGAAGACTGTTGGTAAGAAGACTCGCTCACACAAGGCACGTTCGAACAAGTTCATCGTTCGTGGTCGCAAGCGTGGTCCACACACTCGTTAATGAGTAACAAATAGCTAATTACCCGAGAGGAGGTACAACAATGGGTCGTAGTTTAAAGAAGGGACCTTTCGCCGACGCTTCTCTGTTGAAGAAGGTTGACGCACAAAAGGATAACGAAAAGAAGACGGTTATTAAGACCTGGTCACGCCGTTCCACGATTTACCCAAGCTTCATTGGTTACACTTTCGCCGTTTACGATGGTCGCAAGCACGTGCCAGTTTACGTACAAGAAGACATGGTAGGCCACAAGCTGGGTGAATTCGTACCAACGCGGACTTTCCGTGGTCACGCCGGTGATGACAAGAAGACGGGCAAGAAGTAAGGAGGAAATTTGATCAATGGCTGAAAACATTACGTCAGCTAAGGCAACGGCCAAGATGGTCCGGGTTTCCGCTCGCAAGGTTCGTCTGGTTCTTGACACCATTCGCAACAAGAGCGTTGCCGAAGCATTTGCTATTCTGAAGTTCACTCCCAATGGTGCTGCTTCAGACGTCGAAAAAGTATTAAAATCTGCAGTTGCTAACGCCGAAAACAACTTTGACTTGGATCGGGCTTCATTGGTAGTTAGCGAAGCCTTTGCCAACGAAGGACCAACCCTGAAGCGGTTCCGTCCACGTGCCAAAGGTTCAGCTTCTCCAATCAACAAGCGGACCAGCCACATTACGGTTGTTGTAACTGAAAAGTAGGAGGGATAATAGTGGGTCAAAAGATTAATCCTAATGGTTTCCGTGTTGGGGTCATTCGCGACTGGACTGCTAAGTGGTACGCCGAAAAAGACTACGCTGCTTACTTGAGCGAAGACCTTCGGATCCGTAAGTACATTGAAAAGCGACTTGCTGACGCCTCTGTTTCAACTATCGAAATTGAACGGGCTGCTAACCGCGTAAACGTTTCAATTCACACTGCCAAGCCAGGTATGGTTATCGGTAAGGGTGGTTCTGAAGTTGAAGCACTCCGCAAGGAACTTAACGCCTTGACTGGCAAGCGCGTCCACATTAACGTGGTTGAAATTAAGAAGCCAGACTTAGACGCACACCTGGTAGGTGTAAGCGTTGCTGAACAACTTGAAGCACGTGTTGCTTTCCGTCGTGCTATGCGTGGTGCCATCCAACGTGCTATGCGTGCCGGTGCTAAGGGTATCAAGATTCAAGTTGCTGGTCGTCTGAACGGTGCCGACATGTCTCGGATTGAATCATATTCCGAAGGCACTGTTCCACTGCACACTCTGCGTGCCGACATCGACTACTCATGGGATGAAGCACGGACTACGTACGGTGCACTGGGTATCAAGACCTGGATCTACCGTGGCGAAGTTTTGCCAGAGAAGCAAGCAAACAAAAACACTAAGTAAGGAGGGGAAATAAAACATGCTAGTACCTAAGCGAGTAAAACACCGCAAGGTTCAACGTGGCCACATGCGTGGTGAAGCCAAGGGTGGCAAGAACGTAACGTTTGGTGAATTTGGTCTGAAGGCTTTGGATTCCCACTGGATCTCCAACCGTCAAATCGAAGCCGGCCGTATTGCTATTACGCGTCACATGAAGCGTGGTGGTAAGGTCTGGATCAAGATTTTCCCTCACCTTTCCTACACTAGCAAAGGTGTTGGTGTCCGGATGGGTAATGGTAAGGGTGCTCCTGAAGGCTGGGTAGCCCCAGTTAAGCGCGGCAAGATTCTGTACGAAGTTGCCGGCGTGCCTGAAGACGTTGCCCGCGAAGCCCTGCGCTTGGCCGGCAGCAAGATGCCAGTTCGCACTAAGATCGTAAAGCGTGAGGAAGGTGGACAATCTAATGAAGACTAAAGATTATGTTCAAGAACTGAATGGATTAACCACTGAGCAATTGCTTGACCGTGAAAAGGAATTGAAGGAACAATTGTTTAACTTACGTTTCCAATTAGCAACCGGCCAGTTGGAAAACACTGCAAGCCTTAAGAGCGTTCGCAAGAACATTGCACGGGTTAAGACAGTTCTTCGTCAACAAGAATTAAACAAATAAGAATACGAAAAGGAGGATTAGCGCATGAGTGATGAACGTAATGCACGTAAGGTCTACCAAGGCCGCGTTGTTTCCGACAAGATGGACAAGACCATCACTGTCGTAATCGACACTTACAAGAGTGCCCCAGTTTACGGCAAGCGTGTACGGTACTCAAAGAAGTACTACGCTCACGATGAAAACAACGAAGCAAAGTCCGGCGATACGGTTGAAATCATGGAAACTCGGCCTCTGTCTGCTAAGAAGCGTTTCCGTCTGGTTAAGATCGTTAAGAAAGCTGATTAATCCCGCTTTGTGATGATTTCGTATTCTTAATTATTCTTACTTACTGATGGAAGGAGGACACTAACAGTGATTCAACAGGAAAGTCGGTTGAAGGTCGCTGACAACTCAGGTGCCCGCGAAATCTTGGTAATCAAGATCTTGGGTGGTTCCCGTGTTAAGACCGGTAATATTGGTGACATTATTGTCGCTACTGTAAAACAAGCAACACCAGGTGGCGTTGTCAAAAAGGGTGACGTTGTAAAGGCCGTCGTTGTACGGACGAAGCATGGTCTGCACCGTAAGGACGGTTCATACATCAAGTTTGACGAAAACGCTGCTGTCCTGATCAACAACGACAAGAGCCCTAAGGGTACCCGTATTTTTGGCCCAATCGCTCGTGAGCTGCGTGATGATGACTTTATGAAGATCATCTCCCTGGCTCCAGAAGTTCTGTAAGATTAACCGAAAATAAGGAGGTGCACACCACATGTTTTTAAAGACAGGTGACAAGGTTCGCGTCATCGCCGGTAAGGACAAGGGCAAGGAAGGTACCATCAAGAAGGTCCTGGTCAAGGAAAACCGTGTGATCGTTGAAGGCGTTAACCAAATCAAGAAACATCAAAAGCCAAACAACGCTAACCCAAACGGTGGGATTATTGATGCAGAAGCACCAATCCAAGCATCTAACGTTATGCTGATTGACCCATCTACCAACGAACCTACTCGTGTTGGTTTCAAGGTCGTTGACGGTAAAAAAGTTCGTGTTGCCAAGAAGTCTGGTAAGACGATCGACTAAAAATTAGGGGAAGGAGGAATTATTGCTCATGGAAAACCGTTTAAAAGCAAAGTACGAAAGTGAAGTACGTCCAGCTTTGACTGACAAGTTCAACTACACTTCTGTAATGGCTGTTCCTAAGATCGACAAGATCGTTTTGAACATGGGTGTCGGTGACGCTACTCAAAACTCCAAGCTGTTGGATGAAGCTGTTGAAGAACTGGGTCTGATTGCTGGTCAAAAGCCACTGATCACTAAGGCTAAGAAGTCCATCGCCGGCTTCCGTCTGCGTGAAGGTATGTCCATCGGTGCCAAGGTTACGCTGCGCGGTACTCGTATGTACGACTTCCTGGACAAGCTGATCAACGTTTCACTGCCACGTGTTCGTGACTTCCATGGTGTATCAAACAAGTCATTTGATGGCCACGGTAACTACACGTTGGGTGTTCGCGAACAACTGATCTTCCCAGAAATCGACTACGACAAGGTTAACCACGTTCGCGGTCTGGACATTGTTATCGTTACGACTGCCAACTCTGATGAAGAAGGTCATGAATTGCTTGCTCAAATGGGCATGCCATTCGCTAAGTAATTAAGGAGGTCCACAAATTGGCTAAAAAATCAATGATCGCTAAGTGCAACCGCCCAGCCAAGTACTCCACGCGTGCTTACACGCGTTGTGTTCGTTGTGGCCGTCCGCACTCCGTTTACCGTAAGTTCCACCTATGCCGGATTTGCTTGCGTCAACTTGCCCATGAAGGACAAATTCCTGGTATGAAGAAGGCTAGCTGGTAAACAAATCACCGACAAAGGAGGAAAATATCGATGTCTATGAGTGATCCAATTGCAGATTTTCTGACTCGGATTCGCAATGCCAACATGGCACACCACGATTCTGTAGAAGTACCTGCATCAAAGATGAAGAAGGACATCGCTGAAATCTTGAAGCAAGAAGGTTTCATTCGCGATGTTGAATACGTTGAAGACAACAAGCAAGGCATCATCCGCGTATTCCTGAAGTACGGCAAGGATGGCGAACGTGTCATTTCTGGTCTGAAGCGGATTTCAAAGCCTGGCCTGCGTTCTTACGTTAAGGCTGACGCTGTGCCAAAGGTTCTCAATGGTTTGGGTATTGCCATCATCTCAACTTCTGAAGGGGTTGTGACTGACAAGGTTGCCCGTGCTAAGAAAATCGGTGGCGAAGTTATCGCCTACATTTGGTAATTAATAAAATAAGATCGGAGGTGTACACATGAGTCGTATTGGTTACAAGGCAATCGAACTGCCACAAGGCGTAGAGGTTTCTCAATCAGGCAACGTCGTAACTGTTAAGGGGCCTAAGGGTACTCTGAGTCGCGAAATCTCCCCATTGATCAAGATGAACGTTACTGACAGCGAAGTAACGTTTGAACGGGAAAATGACGACAAGAAGGCTAAGATGGTCCACGGTACTACGCGTGCCAATGTTAACAACATGATCGAAGGTGTCGTTAACGGGTTTAAGAAGACTCTGAAGCTGGTCGGTGTTGGTTACCGTGCTCAAGCCAAGGGTAGCAAGCTGATCCTGACTGTTGGTTACTCCAACCCAGTTGAAATGGAAAAGCCAGAAGATCTGGAAGTTAACGTTCCAGACAACACGACGATTGAAATCAGCGGTATCAACAAAGAACACGTTGGCCAATTTGCTGCCGAAGTTCGTGCCGTTCGTTCACCAGAGCCTTACAAGGGTAAGGGTATTCGTTACGAAAATGAATACATCCTGCGTAAGGAAGGTAAGACTGGTAAGTAATCGTCTAGCAGCTTAGCTGCATAAATAATTTAAAATCAAAATTAAAAGAATCAAGAGGTGACAGTTGTGATTTCTAAACCAGATAAGAACAAGATCCGTCAACGCCGTCACATGCGCGTTCGCGGTAAGATCTCTGGTACTGCAGAGCGCCCACGTTTAAGTGTTTACCGTTCTAACAAAAACATTTACGCTCAATTGATTGATGACGTAAAGGGTGTGACGCTCGCAAGTGCCTCAACTCTCGACAGTGAAGTCAGTGGCAACACTAAGACGGAACAAGCTGCCGGTGTTGGTGCTCTGATCGCTAAGCGCGGTGTAGAAAAGAACATCAGCAGCGTTGTTTTTGACCGTGGTGGTTACCTGTACCATGGTCGTGTACAAGCCCTGGCTGAAGCAGCTCGTGAAAACGGTCTGCAATTCTAAGGAAAAGGAGGAATAACCTGTATGGCATCACAATCTTACATTGACCCATCCAAGCTGGATCTGGAAGATCAAGTCGTTTCGATCAACCGGGTTACCAAGGTTGTTAAGGGTGGTCGTCGTCTGCGCTTTGCCGCTTTGGTAATTGTCGGCGACAAGAAGGGTCACGTTGGTTTTGGTACTGGTAAGGCTCAAGAAGTTCCAGAAGCTATCCGTAAGGCTTCTGCAGCTGCTCAAAAGAACCTGATTGAAGTTCCAATCGTTGGTACGACCATTCCTCACGAAGTTATTGGTACTTTCGGTGGTGGCAAGATCATGCTCAAGCCAGCCGTTGAAGGTTCTGGGGTTGCTGCCGGTGGTGCAGTTCGTAACGTTATGGAACTGGCCGGCGTTGCCGACGTTACTTCCAAGCGTTTGGGCTCCAACACGCCAATCAACGTTGTTCGCGCAACGTTTGAAGGTCTGAAGGCTCTGAAGAGTGCCGAAGAAGTTTCTCAACTTCGTGGCGTCTCCGTTGATCACCTGGCAGAATAAGGAGGACATAGATCATGGCTAAAGTTAAAGTTACTTTGATCCACAGTGTTGCCCACCGTAAGCCAACTCAACGTCGTACGGTTAAGGCATTGGGTCTGGGCAAGATCGGCAGCTCCAATGTCCTGCCAGACAACGCGGCAACGCGTGGTGCAATCTTTAAGGTTGCTCACTTGGTTTCCATTGAAGAAGTCAAGTAATTAAAAATCTACAATAAGGAGGTGCCTACCTAATGAAATTAAACGAATTGAAGCCAGCTGCTGGTTCCCGTTTCAAGCGTCTGCGTAAGGGCCGTGGTCTGTCATCTGGTCACGGTTTCACTTCTGGTCGTGGTACTAAGGGTCAAAAGGCTCATGGTAAGACTCGTCTGGGCTTTGAAGGGGGCCAAATGCCTCTGTACCGTCAAATGCCAAAGCGTGGTTTCAGCAACATCAACCGTAAGGAATACGCTATTGTAAACCTGACGACGCTGAACCGTTTTGATGATGGTGCCGAAGTTACGCCAGCTGTTCTGCTGGAAAACGGCGTGATCAAGAACGTTAAGAGCGGTGTTAAGATTCTGGGCAATGGTAAGTTGACCAAGAAGCTGACCGTTAAAGCCAACAAGTTTTCTGCTTCAGCTGTTAAGGCAATTGAAGCTGCTGGTGGTAAAACTGAGGTGATGTAATTGTTCACAACCGTCAAAAATGCATTCAAGGTTAAGGATATTCGTAAGAAGATTCTATTCACCTTGTTTGTACTGATTGTTTACCGGTTAGGTGCCTCTATTACAGTACCCGGTGTAAATGCTGCTGCCTTAGAGCAGATCTCTAGTACCGGCTTGGCATCAATCTTGAACACTTTCAGTGGTGGCGGTTTGGATAACTACTCATTATTTGCGATGGGGGTTTCCCCGTACATCACGGCTCAAATCGTAGTCCAACTTCTTCAAATGGATATCGTTCCTAAGTTTGTCGAATGGAGCAAACAAGGGGAAGTTGGTCGACGGAAGCTTAATCAGGCTACGCGATGGTTAACGATCGTTCTTGGTTTTATCCAATCGATTGGGATCACCGCGGGCTTTAACGCATTAAGCACGATTAAACTGGTTAACAATCCGGGGGTGGAAACCTATATCACGATTGGTCTGATCTTAACTGCCGGAACCATGTTTGCTACTTGGTTAGGGGACATGATTACCGAGCGCGGTCTCGGTAATGGTGTTTCAATGCTGATCTTTGCTGGGATCATCGCTGAAATGCCAAGTGGGATCAAGCAGTTATGGAACGATCAGATCACTGGTGAATCTGGCGCAAACCTCTGGATGGGAATTGGCTTTATTGCCCTAGTTGTGGTTGCGATATTGGCAATCGTGACGTTCGTTACCTGGTTTCAACAGGCTGAACGGCGTTTGCCGATTCAATACACGCGGCGAACAACTACTTCGCCGTCAAACAGTTATCTTCCATTAAAGATCAACGTTTCTGGGGTGATTCCGGTGATCTTTGCCGGCTCGTTTATCTCGACGCCGCAAACGATCTTAATGGCCTTTCAGCAAAATCATAGTCAAGATACCTGGTATCAGGTTATGACAACGATTTTTAATATGCAGTCTGGTCCAGGCATTGCGCTGTATGTATTTTTGATTGTTGTATTTACCTTTTTCTACGCCTTTGTTCAAGTTAATCCAGAAAAACTCGCGGAAAACTTGCAAAAGCAAGGCAGCTACATCTCTGGCGTTTGGCCGGGCAAAGGCACGCAGGACTTTGTTTCAGGACTGTTGATGCGTTTGTCGACGGTTGGATCGTTATTCTTGGGATTGATTTCATTGATTCCACTGCTGGCCAGCAACATCTGGAACCTTAGCCAATCAATTGGTTTAGGTGGTACCAGTTTGTTGATTGTCGTTCAAATTGCCTTGGACGTTGTTCGGCAGATGCGTAGTTTAACGATGAAGCGTGAGTATATTGGATTTATCCGCGAATAAAATAGGAGGAATTGGCAAATGAGTACGATGAACCTCGTTTTGATGGGTCTGCCTGGTGCCGGTAAAGGTACGCAAGCCCAAGAAATCGTCAAGGACTTTGATATCCCACATATTTCAACCGGTGATATCTTCCGGGCAGCAATCAAGAACGAAACGCCAATGGGTCTGGAAGCCAAGAAATATATCGATAAAGGCGAATTGGTCCCTGACGAAGTTACGAATGGCATTGTGAAGGAACGTTTGGCTCAAGATGACACCAAACAAGGTTTCATGTTGGATGGCTTCCCTCGCAACTTGGCGCAAGCCGAAGCCCTCAACAAGATGTTGGCTGATGATGGCCGTAAGTTGGATGCAGTAATCGACATTGATGTTAACCCTGAAGTGCTGGTTAAGCGTCTGAGCAGCCGAATCATTTGCCGGAAGTGTGGTACGACCTACAACACGCTTTCCAACCCGCCAAAGGTTGAAGGTACTTGTGATGTCTGTGGTTCCCACGACTTCTACCAACGTGATGATGATAAGCCCGCAACCGTTAAGAACCGGTTAGACGTCAACATTAAACTGAACACGCCACTGATCGACTTTTACAAGCAAATGGGGATTCTCCATGAGATCGATGGTGAACAAGACATCGATAAGGTTTATCAAGCCGTTAAGGAAGTTCTGACTAGCCTTTAAGACTCATTGTTAGTTGAATCCTTGCGTAATTGTGTACTCTATGGTATACTACGCAAGGTTTATCTAGCTTGCAGTGGAAGGCGCCTGCCGCTTTCCACCGTTTTTACGTAATTTTACCGGCAAGGAGGAACCGTTCAGTGGCAAAGGCCGATGTTATCGAAGTCGAAGGTAAGGTTACCGAAACCCTGCCTAACGCAATGTTTAAAGTTGAATTGGAAAATGGGGTTGAGATCCTGGCACATGTCTCAGGCAAGATCCGGATGCACTACATCAAGATCCTGCCTGGTGATCGTGTAAAGGTTGAAATGTCCCCATATGATCTGACCAAAGGCCGGATTACTTTCCGCTTCAAATAAGTCTTTAGTCTAAAATCATTTTTAGGAGGATTATTTACAATGAAAGTACGACCATCAGTAAAGCGGATGTGCGAAAAGTGCAAGATCGTCAAGCGCAATGGTCGGGTAATGGTAATTTGCCCTAACCCAAAGCACAAACAACGTCAAGGCAAGTAATTATATTTTAGAATTGGAGGTGTAACTCAATGGCTCGTATCGCAGGTGTCGACTTACCTCGTGACAAGCGAATCGTAATCGGCTTAACTTACATTTATGGTATTGGTAACACGACTGCTAAGAAGGTTCTGGCTGCTGCCGGTGTTTCTGAAGACATTCGTGTCAAGGACCTGACGCCAGAACAAGAAGAAAAGATCCGTGGTCAAGTAGACCAACTCAAGGTTGAAGGTGACCTTCGTCGTGAAGTTTCCCTGAACATCAAGCGTCTGCAAGAAATCGGCTCTTACCGTGGCATGCGTCACCGTCGTGGTCTGCCAGTTCGTGGTCAACACACTAAGAACAACGCACGGACTCGCAAGGGCAAGGCTGTCGCTATCGCCAACAAGAAGAAGTAATCAATACTATAAAGGAGGTTAGTTAGTTTTATGGCAACCAAAAAAGGTTCACGCAAGCGTCGTGCAAAAAAGAATGTTGAAACTGGTGTTGCACACATTCACTCAACTTTCAACAACACGTTGATCATGATCACTGATGTGCAAGGCAATGCCGTTGCTTGGTCCTCAGCCGGTGTGCTGGGCTTCAAGGGCTCTCGTAAGTCTACGCCATTTGCTGCTCAAATGGCTTCTGAAGCTGCTGCCAAGCAAGCAATGGAACACGGTATGAAGACGGTTGAAGTTGAAGTTAAGGGCCCTGGTTCGGGTCGTGAATCAGCTATCCGTGCTCTGCAAGCAACTGGTCTTGAAGTTACTGCCATCCGGGACGTAACTCCAGTGCCACACAATGGTTCTCGTCCTCCAAAGCGTCGTCGTGTCTAATCGCATCAACGGCGAAATTATCATTGGCCAGGTGCTTTTAAACAATCTACGGACCACGTTTTGAAAGGGGAAACAGAGTAGAATGATCGAATTTGAAAAACCAAACATTCACAAAGTCGAAGAAACTGACAACTACGGTAAGTTTGTTGTCGAACCACTAGAGCGTGGCTATGGGACCACTCTGGGGAATTCTCTTCGTCGTGTAATGATGGCTTCTCTGCCAGGTGCCGCAATTACCAGTATCCAAATCGACGGTGTGCTTCATGAGTTCAGTACCGTTCAAGGCGTTACGGAAGACGTTACGCAGATCATCTTGAATCTCAAGAAGGTTTCTTTGAAGATTGAATCTGAAGATGCCAAAGATTTGGAATTGGATGTCAAGGGTCCTGCAGAAGTAACTGCCGGTGACATCCAAGGCGATGGCGACGTTACGATCTTGAACCCTGACTTGCATATTGCAACGGTCGCCGATGGGGCTGAACTGCACATCATGATGACGGCTGATAAGGGTCGTGGCTATGTACCAGCCGATCAAAACAAGCTGCGTTTGAGCGGTCTTGAAATTGGAACTTTGCCAATTGACTCCATCTACACCCCTATCGAACGGGTCAACTACACCGTAGAAAACACGCGGGTCGGCCAAAGCAACGACTTTGACAAGTTGACGTTGGATGTCTGGACGGATGGTTCATTGACCCCAACGGCTGCTATTAGTCTTGCTGCCAAGATCTTGACTGAACACTTGGAGATGTTTGTCAACCTGACTGAAGAAGCAAAAGATGCCAAAGTGATGGTTGAACGCGAAGAAACTCACCAAGAAAAGGTACTCGACAAGACGATTGAAGAACTGGATCTGTCGGTTCGTTCTTACAACTGCTTGAAGCGTGCTGATATTCAAACTGTTAAGGACCTGACTGAACGGACTGAAGCTGATATGATGAAGGTCCGCAACCTGGGTCAAAAGTCCTTAGAAGAAATCAAGCTGAAGCTGGCCGACTTGGGCGTAGGCTTCCGCCAAGAAGACTAATTAAAACAATTAAAAGGAGGGAACCACTTCATGAGTTACCGTAAATTAGGACGTACTAGTTCACAACGTAAGGCTTTATTACGTGATTTGACCACTGACCTGATCGTCAACGGCAGCATCAAGACTACCGAAGCTCGCGCTAAGGAAGTTCGCAAGACTGCTGATAAGATGATTACGCTGGCAAAGCGTGGCGACTTGGCTTCTCGTCGTCAAGCAGCTGCTTTCCTGCGCAATGTCGTTGCTGACGTTAAGGAAGATGGCGACAACGTTCGCGTACAATCAGCTCTGCAATACTTGTTTGAAGAGCTGGCACCAAAGTTTGCCGACCGTAAGGGTGGTTACACGCGGATTCTGAAGACCATGCCTCGCCGTGGTGACGGTGCACAAATGGTTGTTCTGGAATTTGTCGACTAATCATTTTCGTCAATTCAATACGTAATAAAGAATCACTACAGCTGGTGGTATAGAGCGCTACGATGGTGGAATCATAATTCCTAGTCTAGCTCGAATGCGGGACGTTTATGTCTTCGTGCACCCCAGTTGTAAGTGATTTTTTTGTATATTTTTAAATTAGCTGCTTCACTGTTAAAATAAGATAATGAGTTCAAAAAGAAATGGGTGACGTGATTGATTGATATTCAACACCTTTCGTTTAAATATCCGGATCGCACACAGGCGGCGTTAAATGATGTAACCTTACAGCTGCCCATGAAAAAATGGACGGCAGTGATCGGACATAACGGCAGCGGCAAAAGTACTCTGGCACGACTGATTGATGGGCTTTTAATACCAAGCAGCGGTACGATTAAGATTGATGAGCTGTTGGTAGATGAAAAAAATCTTCAGCAGCTGCGACAGCAAATTGGTTTGGTGTTTCAAAATCCTGACAATCAGTTTGTTGGGACTACAGTTGCCGATGATGTTGCATTTGGTCTTGAGAACCATCAGATACCACATGACCAGATGCAGGCTCGCATTGATGAATCTCTAAAGGCCGTTGGAATGCAGGACTTTGCTGACAGTGAGCCAGCAATGCTTTCTGGTGGGCAAAAGCAGCGGGTTGCTTTGGCTGGGATTTTAGCAATCGGTCCACGAGTCATCATTTTAGATGAAGCTACCAGCATGCTGGATCCAAAAGGGCGGCATGACTTGTTGAAACTGTTGAAAAAATTGATTGCTGAGCGTGATATGACTGTAATTTCAATCACGCATGACCCAGTGGAGCTTTCTCTTAGCGATTACACAGTGGTCTTGGATCATGGCAAGGTCGCAATGCAGGGCGAAACAACGACTTTACTGCAAGATCCGGCTAAACTGGCTGATCTGCATCTGGCATTGCCGTTTGCTCAACAACTTCAGCTGCTGTTGAAAAAACGGGGGATCAATGTGCCAGCACAATATTTAGATTCAGAACGGATGGTGGAGTGGCTATGTCAGCAATTGAATTCTTAAACGTTGATTATATCTACCAAGCCGATACGCCAATGGCTGCCTGGGCAATCAAGGATTTTTCCTTAAAGCTTGAAACTGGCAGTTTTACGGCAATTGTCGGGCATACTGGTAGCGGCAAGTCAACGCTGATGGCCATGCTGGATGGATTATTGGTGCCAACGCATGGCCAGCTGCGCGTAGGCGAGGTCGTAATTGACAATCGGGCTGACAAGAAGGCGTTGGCAAGACTGCGGCAAGGGGTCGGCTATGTGTTTCAGTTTCCCGAAAGCCAACTGTTTGCTGAAACGGTTTTAAAAGACGTTATGTTTGGTCCGCTGAATCTGGGTGTTTCACCTGCTCAAGCTAAAGAACAGGCACTGACAGCTTTAGAAGCTTTAAAACTGCCCAGTGACATCAATGAACGATCACCGTTTGAACTTTCGGGCGGGCAAATGCGGCGAGTGGCAATTGCTGGTGTTTTGGCCATGCATCCAAGCGTCTTGATCTTGGATGAGCCGACTGCAGGGTTAGACCCTCAAGCCAGTACCGACTTGCTAGATCTGGTTGATGAGCTTCATCAAAAAGGTACGACCATTTTGATGATTACACACCAGATGGAACAGGCAGCTCGTTTTGCCGATCATGTTTTGGTAATGAACCATGGGCAAAAAGCTGCTTTTATGACGCCGCATGAACTGTTCAGCAATGCAGCTCTGCTTAATGAAGCTGGCATCATGCCACCAGCCAGCGTTGCGTTTGCTCAACAGCTGCAAAGTCATGGCCTGTTCTTAGCGGATAGCGTACCGCTGACGATTGAAAAACTGGCGGATCAATTAACGATTAGACTTAAGCAAGGGGGACGAGCAAATGGGTAATGCCAAGGTAATACTGGGCGCGTACGTACCTGGAAGCTCGTGGCTGCATCATCTTGATCCGCGCGTTAAGCTTTTCAGCTGTTTTTGGTACGTGGTGATTGTCTTTTTGGCAAGCAACTGGCTGGGATATTTGTGGCTGTTTATCGTGCTGGGGGCCTTGATTGCATTGAGCAGACTGCCGTTGAAGCTTTATTGGCGCGGCATTAAGCCGTTATTTTGGATCATTTTGTTTACAGTGGCGATTCAACTGCTGTTCAGCAGCGGTGGGCACGTTTATTGGCAGTGGGGCTGGTTGGCAATTACCAGTGGCGGCTTTTATCAGTCGGCAATTATTTTGGCGCGGTTTATTCTGATCATCACCATCTCAACTGTTTTGACTGCCACTACGCCAACGCTTCAATTAGCGGCGGCCATGGAAGCATTTATGAAGCCGTTGCGTTATCTGCACGTGCCAGTTAATCAGATTGCCGTCATGCTGATGATCGTTTTGCGCTTTATCCCAACCATCATGGATGAAACAACCAAAGTGATGAATGCCCAGAAATCAAGAGGCGTCAACTTTGACGAAGGCAGTTTGATTGAGCGTGCCAGACGACTGGAGCCCCTTTTGATTCCATTGTTTGTCGGCTCATTTAAACGAGCTGAAGAGCTGGCAACTGCAATGGAGGCCCGGGGCTATGATCCAGATGCGCCACGGACCAAATATCGGGTGCTGCATTGGCATCGAAATGACACGCTGGCGATGATTGGCCTGACATTAGCCACCATTATTCTCCTGGCGACGCGGCTGATGTCAGCAGGAATGCTATTTTAATTTGAAAGGAATTATCAAGTGTATCGCTACAAAATAACTTTTGCTTACGATGGAACCAATTTTTCCGGTTTTCAGATTCAGCCTAATAAACGTACGGTTGAGCAGACCTTGAAAAATGCCGTCAACAAGATTGCCAAGAATCCAGAACCGCCATTGTCCGTAATTGGTTCCGGTCGTACGGATGCGGGGGTACATGCGCTCAATCAAGTGGCGCATTTTGACTGTCCATACAAGCTGGGGAATGATTCAATGCGTAAAGCCTTAAACAGTCTTTTGCCGCTGGATATCATTGTTAAAAAAGCCGAATTGGTCAGCCCGGACTTTCACGCTCGCTTTAATGCCCATTCAAAGCATTATCGCTATCGAGTTGATCAGAGCGATTTCGTTAATCCGTTTAAACGCAACTATACGGCTCATTTCAAATATCCGGTCGACGTGGCTAAAATGCAAAAAGCTGCACAAGATCTGGTTGGCGAGCATGATTTTACCAGTTTCGTGGCATCAGGAAGTCAGGCTTTAAGCAATGTCAGAACGATCTATCAGGCAGATGTGCATCGTGATGAGGCCAATAATGAGATCGTCTTTGACTTTGTCGGGAATGGCTTCTTATATAATCAGGTTCGCATTATGGTGGCCTTTTTATTAGAGATCGGCAGCAATCAACGACCGGTCGATGACGTTATCAGGGTTTTGGCTGCTAAGGATCGCAATCAGGCCCGCATGACAGCGCCAGCCAGCGGCCTTTATCTGGTCAGCGTTGATTATGGTGATCAGAATAACAAAACCATTGACGAATCGGAATCTATCAAGTAAAATAACGAATGGTATTTCTTTTCCATCTAATTACTCGGTACACAATTATTTGTAAAAGAAAGACAAAAATTGGAGGACTTAATCGTGAGAACGACATACATGGCAAAACCTGGTGAAGTTGACCGCAAATGGTACATTGTCGACGCCAAGGGTATCTCCCTGGGTCGTCTGGCATCCGTTGTTGCTTCCATTCTGAAGGGCAAGAACAAGCCAACCTACACCCCACACGTTGACACTGGTGACAATGTCATCGTTATCAACGCTGCCGAAGTTAAGTTGACTGGTAAGAAGGCTGCTGACAAGATCTACTACCGTCACTCTGACTACCCTGGTGGTCTGAAGCAAAAGACGGCGGGCGAACGTCGCGCCAACGAACCAGAAAAGCTGGTGGAAGATTCCATCAAGGGCATGCTGCCACACACCCCTCTTGGTCGCAAGATGGGTATGAAGCTGCATGTTTATGCTGGTGAAGATCACAAGCACGCTGCTCAACAACCAGAAGTGCTTGACATCACGAACTTAATCTAAGGAGGGAACGGAATTGGCTCAACAAGTTCAATACAGTGGTACTGGTCGCCGCAAGGATGCTACCGCACGGGTTCGTCTGGTACCAGGTTCTGGTAACATTACGATGAACGGCAAGGCAATCGAAGAATACATTCCGTTTGCCAACCTGCGTGCTATCGTCAACCAACCATTTGCTGCAACGAAGACGGAAGGTCAATACGACGTTCTGGTCAACGTTCGCGGTGGTGGCTTCTCTGGTCAAGCCGGCGCAGTTCGTCACGGGATTGCTCGTGCCCTGCTGAGCGTCGACCCAGATTTCCGGGATGCTCTGAAGAAGGCCGGTCTGTTGACTCGTGACCCTCGGATGAAGGAACGGAAGAAGCCAGGTCTGAAGAAGGCTCGTAAGGCTTCACAATTCTCCAAGCGTTAATATTTTTACCGGAAACGGCTTAATATCAACACTTCAGAGATTTGGAATGGTCACATATGGTTCACAAATCATTTGCGATCAAAAAAATCAAGCATCAGCATCCAGCTGGTGCTTTTTTTATATTTTTGCAAATTTAGCATTTCACAGTTTTTTAAATGATTTTAGTCTGGTAAAATGCAAAATAGAACTTTAAATTACGTTAAACAAACAGGGGGAATTATTTGTGGCAAAGAAACGCCGCTCAAAAACGCGGCACTCAAAAAAGCTGTTTCAACATCGCTGGCTGATTGGTATTTTAACGGTCATCGTGCTCTTTTTGGGTGCCTACGTTGGTCATCATTTCTACCAACGCTACCAACAGCAGCAGATTATCGAACGTCAACAAAATGCCAAGCGTCTGTTTATCAAGCAGGTTGCTCCTGAAGCTCAGGCAATGCAGAAAAAATACAACGTTCCAGCTTCAATTACCATTGCCCAGGCAATCCTGGAATCCGACTGGGGCAGCAGCAAGTTGGCGGCTAAATACCACAACCTGTTTGGCATCAAAGGAACCGGCGAAAACTCCCAGGTTCTGACGACCAAAGAATACGTAAATGGTAAATGGATCACGACTAAGGGCCGTTTTAAGGTTTATTCCAGCTGGAGCGAGTCAATCAAGGATCACACCAAGCTGATGATTAATGGGACGGACTACAACAGTCAAAATTATCAAGCCGTTACCCAAGCTTCCGACTACAAAGAAGCTGCTAAGGCGCTGCAAGAGGCCCATTATGCAACCGATCCGGATTACGCCCAAAAATTAATTTCAGTAATTCAGACCTATAAGTTGTACAATTATGATAAATAAGCCGTTAAGGAGGACTCCATGAAAGAACTGCAGGAAAAAATTAAAGAGTATGGTACGGTTTTGCCTGGCAATGTTTTAAAAGTTGATGCCTTTTTGAATCATCAGGTTGATCCAGTCCTAATGAAACACATGGGTGAAGAATTTGCCAAGCTTTATAAGGATGCGGGCGTTACCAAGATTTGGACGGTTGAGTCTTCTGGAATTGCACCGGCCGTAATGACTGGGCTGGCAATGAATGTTCCGGTGATTTTTGCCCGTAAGCATAAAAGTCTGACTTTAAAAGATGATCTGTATACGGCCAGCGTTTATTCATACACTAAGGAAACGACCAATCAGATCTCAATCTCCAAAAAATACGTCAGCCCAACTGACAAGGTTTTGCTGATTGACGACTTTTTGGCAAATGGTCAGGCACTGGAAGGAATGCTCCAGATTGCTCAAGCAGCAGGCGTTGAAGTTGCCGGTGCTGGCATCGTAATTGAAAAGACGTTCCAAAAAGGCGGTCAGGAACTGCGGAAACAGGGACTGCGCATCGAATCATTGGCTAAGGTCAGCTCATTAGCCAATGGCAAAGCTGAATTTGAAGACTAACTGCTAATGGGGGTGGGCTAATGAGCAGTACAAATGCATTATATCCAGGAGCGACGCTGGGCATTATCGGCTTGGACCGCAACGGCAGCACCCTGATTACTGCTGCTAAGCGGGCTGGCTTTAACGTTGGCGTTTATGTCGATCATGCACAGCCCAGTTTAACCAAACAGGCAGATTTTACGATCAGTGGGGCCTACAATAACCAGGAAAAACTGACGATGTTTGCCCAGACGTGTGATGCTATTATCTATGCCAACGACTTGATCGACTCCAGCGTCTTGCGCTATCTAAGCCGTGATGCCTATCTGCCACAAGGAGTCAACGCGTTGGAAATCGTTCAGGACCGTTTGATGGAGCGGGCATTTTTGGACCAGATCAACGTTAATGTAGCACCATACGTTACGGTAATCAGCTTGGATGACGTCTATCAGTCCATTGACTCAATCGGCTATCCAGCAATCTTAAAACCAATTCAAAGAGGGATTGGCGAACAGTCGATGAGAATCGTTAAACAGTCTGATATTACCCGTGCAGCTGATTTTATCAATGCGGGAACCTATCTTTTGGAATCCTGGATTGATCACACTGCTGAATATACGATGCTGGCAGCTACCGATGGCGAAAACGTTCAGGTGTTTCCTGCGATTGAACTGATGCTGAATTCCGATGAGCAACTGCTGGGAGTCAAGACGCCAGCTAATCTGAGCGCGGATATTTCCCGGGAAATGGAACGGATCGTAACCAGTGTAGCTGAAAACCTGCAGTACCGTGGCGTCTTTCGTGTCGACTTCTACGTAACGGCAACTGGTAATCTGTATGTCCATGGAATTGAGCCGGGGCTGTCGACTTATGGCAGTGTTTTTGACTATGCCACTAATGTTTCGCAAACTGAGCAGCTTTTGCGGGCAATTGCCGGAATGCCGCTTTTTGAGGTTCAGACGCTGCAGCCGACCGTGATGATGCTGGCACGGGTAGCACAACGCGCAGCCCTGCAGCGGCAATGGCTGTTAAAAGACAACTGGCACTATCGTTTCTTTACCGAAGTGCGGGAGGATCCGCAAGCAGTAGCTGGATTCGTCTGGGCAGTCGGTAAGTCTAGCCTGGAAGAACTACAGCATCAAATCGAGGATACCGAGGTTTGGAATGAAAAAGCATCAACTGATTCCAACCCGGCTCCTGATCAGCAATAACTTTTATGCGAGCAGCGCTGAGCAATCGTTGCTCGTTTTTTAATGAGCCGCGGGAATTTGCTATAATAAAGTCTACGATAATTTTAAGAGAGGATGGAAATACGGCGTGACAAGTCAATTACTGCAAGGAATGAATGATAAGCAGGCAGAAGCCGTTTTAACTACGGAAGGGCCGCTTTTGGTCATGGCTGGAGCCGGTTCAGGTAAAACCCGAGTTCTGACGCATCGAGTAGCCTACTTAATTGAAGAGCAGGGGGTCAACCCTTGGAATATCTTGGCAATTACTTTTACTAACAAGGCCGCCCGTGAAATGCAGGAGCGGGTGGGCAAGCTGTTAGGCGAAAGCGCTCGTGATATCTGGGTTTCGACTTTTCATGCGCTGTGTGTGCGAATCCTGCGGCGTGATATTGACAAGCTGGGCTATAACCGTGCCTTTACGATTGCCGACACCAGCGAGCAGCGAACCTTGATGAAGCGGATCTGCAGCGAGCTGAACGTTGATACTAAAAAATATGATCCACGGGCAATCCTGAGTGCAATTTCTAACGCCAAAAACGCAATGCAGACGGCAACAGACTATGCAGCGCTTAACAGTCATGCCAATAATCCGCTCAATCAAATCGTGGCCAAGGCTTACGTGCTTTATCAAAAGGAACTGGAAGACAGTCAGGCGCTGGATTTTGATGATTTGATCATGAAAACTATTGAGCTGTTTGAAAAGGATCCAGAAACGCTGGAATATTATCAAAATAAGTTCCACTATATTCACGTTGACGAGTATCAAGACACCAATGACGCACAGTATCAACTGGTTACGCTGCTGGCGGCTAAATACAAGAATCTGTGCGTAGTCGGGGATGCGGACCAGTCAATCTACGGCTGGCGGGGTGCCAACATGAACAACATTCTGAATTTTGAACGCGATTATCCAGAAGCACACACCGTCATGCTGGAACAAAACTACCGCTCAACTCAGACGATTCTAAAAGCAGCCAACGAAGTGATTGCCAACAACCTGGTTCGTAAGGAAAAGAATCTGTGGACGGAAAACGGTACTGGCGACAAGATTTCTTATTATCGGGCCCAAAATGAACATGATGAGTCCCAGTTTGTCGTCAGCAAGATTCAAGCCGAGATTAAAGAGCACGGCTACCACTATAACGATTTTGCCGTTTTATACCGGACCAACGCCCAGTCACGGATGATCGAAGAAACGTTTATGAAGTCAACCGTGCCATATACCATGGTTGGTGGCCATAAGTTCTATGATCGTAAAGAAATTCGTGACATTCTGGCTTATCTGACCTTGATTGTCAACCCTCGCGATGCCATGAGCTTTGAGCGGGTCGTCAATACGCCTAAACGTGGGATTGGCCCAGGCAGTATCGACAAATTGCGGCAGTTTGCCAATGAAAATGGCTGGTCGCTATTAGAAGCCGCCCAAAACGTCACTCTGGCCAATGCGATCAGCGCGCGGATTCGAGCTAAAATAGAAGACTTTGGCCGTTTGATGGCTGATCTGACCAAAGAGGCCGATTATCTGACCATTACTGAACTGACCGATGAGATTTTGACCAAGAGCGGCTATCTGCAGATGCTGAAAGCCGAAAATGATCTGCAGGCGCAAACCCGGCAGGAAAACCTGGAAGAATTCAAATCGGTAACTCAAGAATATGATCAAAAGCATGGCGAAGATGAAGGCGATAATCGGCAAAAGCTTATGAACTTCCTGTCTGATTTGGCACTGGTTTCTGATCAGGATGACGTTGATGAAGAAGCGCCTAAGGTAACCTTGATGACCTTGCATGCTGCTAAGGGTCTGGAATTTCCGGTGATCTTTTTGGTTGGAATGGAAGAAGGCATTTTCCCGCTCTATCGTTCCTTGAGCAATGAAAAGGAATTGGAAGAAGAACGTCGGCTGGCATATGTCGGCATTACGCGGGCCAAACGCAAGCTGTATCTGACCAATGCCTACTCACGGATGCTCTATGGTCGCGTGCAGCGCAATCAGCCTTCGCAGTTCGTCGAAGAAATCAATGATGATCTGATCAAATTTGAAAACGCGGACGGCTCGGGCAAGGCTAAGAGTATGAACACGCCGTTTGCCAAGGCAGCTGCTCAGGCAACAACCTTTACGGCTCAGCGGCGTGCACATGGCCTAAAGCACTCAGCTAAGCAGGAAAGTACGGGAACTGGGGCTGATAAGCAGGCCTGGAAAGTCGGCGACAAGGTTCAGCATAAGAAATGGGGACAAGGCATGGTCGTTTCCGTCAATGGCTCAGGCAACGACATGGAATTGGATATTGCCTTTCCGAACGAGGGCGTTAAACGTTTGCTAGCTCAGTTTGCGCCAATTACCAAGGTTAATTAAAAGCGAGGCCTGCAATGACAGAACAAAAATCAGTCAATGACTTGACGCTCAAAGAAGCCACGGCAGAAATCGGTCCGTTGAAAGCCCAGCTGCTGCAGTGGGGTAAGGAATATTATGAACAGGATGCGCCTACCGTTGAGGACTATGTTTATGACCGTAATTATCAGCGGCTGGTTGACATTGAGAATCGTTTCCCCGAACTGATCACGCCTGATTCGCCAACGCAAAAAGTCGGGGGCGCAGCGGAAACCGTCTTGACCAAAGTCGAACATGCCATTCCAATGCTTTCGATGGGGGATGTCTTTTCCGTCGCCGAATTAATGGACTTTAATGCTCGCCAGCAGGATAACCCTAATTTTACCGGGACGACAGAATATAATCTGGAACTGAAGATTGACGGCCTTTCTTTGTCACTGGTTTATGAAAATGGTCGTCTCGTGCAGGGTTCAACACGGGGTAACGGGATGATTGGCGAGGACGTCACCGAAAACGTCAAAACCATCAAATCGATTCCGCAAAAGCTTGCCGAGCCCTTGTCACTGGAATTTCGTGGTGAGTGCTTCATGCCCAAAGCCGCGTTTGCTAAATTAAACGAGGAACGCGAAGCCAATGGACTGCCAACGTTTGCCAACCCAAGAAACGCAGCGGCTGGCAGTCTGCGGCAACTGGATGCCAAAGTTACCGCCAAACGAGAACTAGATACTTTCATGTACTACATTCCCGAATATGAAAAACTGGGCGTCAAGACTCAGGCCCAGGCTTTGGATAAGATGCGGCAATTAGGATTTCACGTCAATGAATTCAATCGTGTCGTGCATAATGAAGCAGAAATCAAGGCCTATATCGATGAGTACACGGCCAAGCGCGATGATCTGCCATATGGAATTGACGGGATTGTCGAAAAAGTCAACGATCTCGCCGTTGAAGAGGCACTGGGCGCGACGGTTAAAGTACCGCGCTGGGAGATTGCCTATAAATTCCCACCTGAAGAGCAGGCAACCGTAGTCAGAGACATCGAGTGGACGGTTGGTCGAACGGGCAACGTCACGCCGACTGCAGTGATGGATCCGGTTCAGCTGGCTGGGACGACGGTTAGCCGGGCTTCTCTGCATAATCCCGACTATCTAAAAGACAAGGACATTCGCCTGGGTGATACGGTTCTATTGCATAAGGCCGGTGATATCATTCCTGAGATCTCACGTGTTATCTTAAATAAGCGTCCGGTTGACAGTCAGCCATATGAGATTCCAACGCTTTGTCCGGTCTGTCAATCCAAACTGGTTCACCTGGATGATGAGGTAGCGCTGCGCTGCATCAATCCAATGTGTCCGGCACAGGTAAAAGAAGGTCTGGTTCATTTTGCCTCACGCAATGCCATGAACATCGACCATCTGGGACCAAGAGTAATTGAGCAGCTCTGGGATCGTCATTTGGTTCATGATGTTGCCGATCTGTATCGTTTAACCTATGACCAATTATTAACATTAGATAAATTTGGACCCAAATCGGCTAATAACCTATTGACATCGATTGCCAACAGTCGCAATAATTCTGTTGAGCGTCTATTGTTTGGCTTGGGCATTCGTCATGTCGGTGCCAAGGCGGCTCGCATCTTAGCCCAGCATTTTGGCTCTCTGGCAGCAATAATAGCAGCCGATGAGGAATCGATTGCCGAGATCAACACGATTGGGCCAACGATTGCCGACAGTCTGAAAAACTATTTTGCCAACGAGCAGGTGCAGGAATTGATTCAAGAGCTGCAGGCGGCCGGGGTCAATCTGGAATACCATGGACCAGCGCCGATCGCTCAAGACAGCGCAGCGGCCAAAGAATGGCAGGGCAAGCGCGTGGTCTTGACTGGCAAGCTCAATGAAATGACGCGCGATCAAGCCAAGCAATGGTTGGAAGAACGCGGTGCCAGCGTAACCGGCAGCGTGTCGAAAAAAACAGATTTGGTCATCGCTGGAGAAAAGGCTGGCTCCAAGCTTACCAAGGCCCAGGATCTGGGAGTCGAGGTCTGGAATGAGAGCCGATTTGCTCAAGCGATGAAGGAGGATTAACGTGAAACTACAGAAGCTAAAAAAGCTGACGCTGACGGTAGTCGTGTTGATGAGCACGGTACTTTTGGCCTCATGCAGCATTGGAAAGAAAACCTCTTCGTCATCCAGCAAGCTTACGACGACGGGGACTGCCAGTGGTCAGTATCAAGGCGTCATTCAAAATGGCCATTACAAGGTCAGCAAGGCGCGTGGTGTCAATATCAACCAAAATGACAACAGCTACAACCTAAAGAGTTTTGAAACCGGCTTGACGGAAGTTTCCAAAAAGGTCTTTTCGACTAAGAGCTATATTTTCCAAGAAGGCCAGTATCTGAGTACGGATACGATTGAAAACTGGCTGGGACGCAAAACCAAAAGCAATCCAACCGGTTTAAACGCCGCCCAGGGTAAAAAGAGCGATCCGAACCCAGAATACGTTCAGCAGATTGAAGAACAAGACTTCATGCAGCAAAACGGCAATTCGCTGACCTTAAAGGGAATTACCATTGGGATTGGGATCAACTCGGTCTACTACTACCAAAAGACAACGGACGGTCCTACCTACCAAAAGAAGCTTTCGGATGCTGAAATTCAAAAGCAGGGTAAGATTGCTGCTCAAAAGATCTTAACGCGGCTGCGCAAAAAGTCCGCGCTTAAAAACGTGCCGATCGTTATTGCATTGTACAAGCAAGCGCCAAACGACAGCCTGGTTGGGGGCAGCTTCTTTGCCTATAGCAAGAACAACGGCAATACCATCAAGAGCTGGAAGAAGTTGAACTACTCAACCAAGGTGCTGCCAAAAGCCAGTGACGCTACTTCAACCAACAGCGACAATGAGACTGACAACACCAGCTTCACCAACTTCAAGAGTCAGATTCAAAGCTTCTTCCCGAACCTCAGTGGTGTGACGGCTCAGGCTCAATATCAGAATGGCACGCTTTCGGGGATGCACATTACGGTTACCACGCAGTTCTACAGCCAGTCTGAAGTGCAGAGCTTTACGCAATATATTGCACGCGCGGCCAAGAAGTATCTGCCAAACGGAATTCCAATCGATATCAAGATTCAATCGTCTTCTGAAATGCAGGCGGTCGTCTACCGTGATTCTGGTTCAAATACCTTCCGGACCCACGTCTTTAGCTCATATTAATAAAATTTAAACGTCATCGCGCTTGCGGTGGCGTTTTTGCTAAAAACAGCGGGCTTTGTGTGATAAAATAGATGAACGTATGCAATACCTAACTTAAGGAAAAGAGGAGAAAGAATGGCTAGTCAGATCGATCAGCAGCAGGTTAAGCACGTTGCCGAATTGGCCAAACTAGAATTCAATGATGCCGAGCTTGCTAAGTTCACCCCACAACTGGGCAGCATCATCGATATGTTTGAAGAACTGCAGGCGCAGAATACTGATGGCGTGGAACCAATGTATTCGCCAACGGATCGCGTCAACGTTATGCGTGAAGACGTTGCAGTCAAGAGCAACGAGCGAGAAGCCCTGCTTAAAAATGCTCCCGACACGGAAGGCGGCTTGATTAAGGTGCCAGTAATCATGGATGATGAAAGTGAGGACGGCGAATAATGAAGTTCAATGAAACCGACTTGACTCAGCTGCATGAAGACCTGCAGACCCAAAAAATCAGCGCCAAGGAACTGACCAAGGCAGCCTTTGACCGGATCAAAGAAACTGATGATGACGTCAAGGCCTTTATCACGCTGAATGAAGATGAAGCTTTAAAGCGTGCCGAAGCAATCGACAATGAAGGAATCGCGGCAGACAAGCTGCTGGCTGGGGTACCACTGGCAGTCAAGGACAACATCGTAACCAAGGGCTTAAAGACGACGGCGGCCTCCAAGATGCTGGAAAACTTTACGCCAATCTATGATGCTACGGTAATTGAAAAGCTGAATGCCCAAGACTTCATTAATGTTGGTAAGACCAACCTGGATGAGTTTGCCATGGGTGGCTCAACGGAAAACTCGGCCTTCTTTACGACCCACAACCCTTGGGATCTGACGCGGGTTCCTGGTGGTTCTTCAGGTGGTTCGGCGGCTGCCGTTGCGGCGGGTGACGTCATTGGTGCTTTGGGAACCGATACGGGTGGCTCAATTCGAATGCCATCATCATACAATAACGTGGTCGGCTTGAAGCCAACTTATGGCCGGGTCTCACGCTGGGGAGCAATTGCATTTGGCTCCAGCTTTGACCAGATTGGCTGGATCACCAACAGCGTTAAGAACAACGCGCTGCTGACGGAAATCATCAGTGGACAAGACGATCACGATATGACTTCTTCAGATCGTCAAGTGCCAAACTGGGCTGCCAACCTGAACGAAAACACGAATGTCAAGGGGCTTAGAATTGCCGTGCCAAAAGAATATCTGGATGAAGGAATTCAGCCAGGCGTGCGGGCGGTAATCAATAATGCCTTAAAGCACTTTGAAGAACTGGGTGCCATCATTGATACGGATGTTTCGATGCCGCATACCAAATACGGCGTGCCAGCCTACTACATCCTGGCCTCATCAGAAGCTTCATCCAACCTGCAGCGTTATGACGGAATTCGCTATGGTTTCCGAGCTCCAGATGCCAAAACGCTGGAAGAAGTCTACGTCAAGTCACGGACGCAGGGTTTTGGTGATGAAGTCAAGCGTCGGATCATGCTGGGAACGTTCTCGCTTTCCGCTGGTTTCTACGATGCCTACTTCAACAAGGCTGCTAAGATTCGGACACTGATTGCGCAAGACTTTGCCAACGTTTTGAAGGACCATGATCTGATCATGGGACCAACCGGCGCTAACCCAGCCTTTGAGATTGGTTCTGAAATTGCTGATCCAAAGACGATGTACATGAACGATATTCTGACCGTTCCCGTTAACATGGCTGGCTTGCCGGCAATGTCTCTGCCAGCCGGTTTTGACAATGGTCTGCCAGTTGGTCTGCACATCATCGGCAAGGCCTTTGATGAACAAACGATCTACAATGCCGGTTATGTCTTTGAACAGACGACCGACTTCCACAAACAAATGCCAAAGTTAGGGGGTCAAGACTAAGATGAACTTTGAAACGACCATTGGGCTTGAAGTCCACGTGGAATTGAAGACCCACTCTAAAATCTACAGTCCAACGCCAGTAGAATTTGGTGACGAGCCCAACGCCAACACCAACGTTATCGACTGGGCCTACCCAGGTACGCTGCCAACGTTGAACAAAGGCGTCGTGCGGGATGGGATTATGGCTGGTCTGGCACTGCACGCCCAAATCTCAAAGCACATGCACTTTGACCGGAAGAACTACTTCTATCCTGACAACCCTAAGGCCTACCAGGTAACCCAATCCGAAACGCCAATCGCACATGATGGCTGGATTGAAATTGAGGTTAATGGCAAGAAGAAAAAAATCGGGATCAAGGAAATGCACATTGAAGAAGATGCCGGCAAGAACACCCACACGAGCAACTACTCTTACGTGGACTTGAACCGGCAGGGCACGCCTTTGATCGAAATCGTCTCCAAACCAGACATTGCCTCGCCAGAAGAAGCGGTGGCCTACTTGGAAGCTTTGCGGCAGCGGATTCAGTTTACTGGGATCTCTGACGTTAAGATGGAAGAAGGCTCGATGCGGGTCGACACCAACATCTCGATTCGTCCAATCGGCTCCGACAAGTATGGTACCAAGACGGAAATGAAGAACATCAACAGTTTCAATTTCGTCAAGAAGGCACTGAACTTTGAACAGCAACGGCATGAAAAGGTCATCATGGCTGGCGGCACGATTGCTCAAGAAACGCGGCGCTTTGATGAGGCAACCGGCGAAACGATCTCAATGCGGACCAAGGAAGGAAGCGACGACTATCGTTACTTCCCAGAACCTGATATTCCACCTCTGGAAGTCAGCGATGAATGGATCCAAGAAATTGAAGATGCCATGCCAGAAATGCCTGGTGAACGGCGCGCTCGCTACACCAACGATCTGGGCTTGAGCGAATACGACGCCATGGTATTAACGCAGACCAAGGAAATGTCTGACTTCTTTGAGGCTACGATTGCCTTGGGAGCTGATCCAAAGAAAGCTGCCAACTATCTGATGAACGACGTCAACAGCTACTTAAACGACAAGCAGGTTGATCTGCAGGATACCAAGCTGACGCCGGCCAACCTGGCAGGGATGATCAAGCTGATCGATGACGGCACGATTTCTTCTAAGATGGCCAAGAAAGTCTTTAAAGGAATTCTGGATGGTCAAGAACCAGCTGCCTACGCGGAAAAGAATGGTCTGGTACAGCTTTCCGACCCAGCCAAGCTGCAGCCAATCGTTGATGAAGTTTTGGCCAACAACCAACAGTCGATTGAAGACTACAAGAATGGTAAGGATCGGGCTGTCGGCTTCTTAGTTGGTCAGATTATGAAGCAGACGCGCGGTAAGGCTAATCCAGGCGTGGTCAACAAGCTTTTGATGAAGGCCTTGAACGAAAAGTAAACTGATTTGATGGCGGAGGAAACTATGCGAAAACGAGCACGGATTATCTATAACCCGACGTCGGGGCGTGAAGCCATGCGCAACGACCTGGTTGACATTTTAGCGGTCTATGAACAGGCTGGCTATGAAACCAGTGCGTTTGCCACGACGCCGGCGCCTAATTCGGCTAAGAACGAAGCAACGCGCGCGGCTAAGGAAGGCTTTGACCTGATCGTAGCTGCAGGCGGCGATGGGACGTTAAGCGAGGTCGTCAACGGAATTGCCGGACTTGAGCATCGTCCTGCCCTGGCGATTATTCCGGCGGGGACGACCAACGACTATGCGCGTGCCCTGCGGATTCCGCGTGATGATCCGATCGCTGCGGCCAAGCTGATCTTGCGCAAAAACAAAAAGTTCAAGATCGATATTGGTCAGGCTGGCGACAACTACTTTATGAACATTGCGGCCGGGGGGACCTTGACGGAACTGACCTATGAGGTGCCTTCACAGATGAAGTCGCTGTTTGGCTATTTGGCATATCTGGCTAAAGGGGCCGAACTGCTGCCAAGAATCAAGCCGGTTGAAATGGACATCAAGTACGATGGTCATGAATACCGTGGTCAGGCCTCCACGATTCTGATCGCGCTGACCAATTCCGTCGGCGGCTTTGAACAGATCGTACCGGACGCCGCGCTTGATGATGGCAAGTTTACGATGATCATTGTCAAGGAGAGCAGTCTGATCGGCATGATGCGCTTGATGGCCAAGGCACTGCAAGGTAAGCATATTGGCGATCCTGGCATTATTTACGCCAAGGCCAGCGAGATCGACATAACGCCCGTCAATTCAGAAGATCGCGTGATGATCAATCTGGATGGCGAGTATGGTGGCGACGCGCCGATGCATTTCCGCAACCTCAAGCAGCACTTGGAAGTAGTTGCCAACCTTGATGAGATTCCGGATGATGCAATTACCGTGTCACCGGATATGAAGCGCGTGGAAGATGACTTTGTACGTGAAGTCGACAATATTCACGATGATGAAGCATCTCAAAAATAATTGAAACCAAACAGGGGCTGCGGGCAATCTTGTCAGCAGTCCCTGTGTTTGCTAAAGGAGAAAAACATGGCAAAAATCACTGTACCGGTTCATAAAGGCGAGGTCTTGACGGCAACGGTAGCTGATCTGACCTATGAAGGCAATGGCGTCGTCAAGGTTGATAATTATCCGGTTTTTGTGCCGTACGTCTTACCCGGTGAACAGGCCGAAATCAAGATTACCAAAGTGACGGCTAAATTTGCCTGGGGCGAGCTGCAAGAATTAAAGACCAAGAGTCCCGACCGTGTGGAAATTAAGGACGCTCGCTACTTAAAGACGGGGATCGCACCATTGGGGATTTTAAGCTATCCGGCACAGCTGAAATTCAAGCAGCATCAGATTGAAGAACTGCTCAAAAAAGCTCATTTGGATGAATTAAAAGTCATGCCAACGATGGGGATGGATCACCCATACCAGTACCGCAATAAGGCTCAGGTACCGGTTAAGTACATGAAAGGCCAGCTGCAGACTGGCTTTTATAAACGAGGCAGTCATGATTTGGTACCAATTGAAGATTTTTATATTCAAGATCCTAAAATCGATCAGGCGATTCTGATCGTCCGTGATCTGCTTCGTAAATACAACATTCGTGCCTATGATGAAAGAACAGGTCGTGGCTGCATTCGAACGGTCATGGTTCGGCGCGGCTACTACAGTCATGAGATTATGGTGGTGCTGGTTACCAATACCAGACAGTTGCCGCATGCCGAAGAAATCGTAGCCGGGATCGTCAGCGGGGTGCCAGAGGTTAAGAGCATCGTGCAAAACGTCAACACCAAGCGGACGAACAAACTTTTAGGCTTGGAAAATCATACGCTTTGGGGCAGTGATACGATTCATGATCAGCTTTTAGGCATTGACTTTACGATTTCGCCGCTGTCGTTTTACCAGGTTAATCCGCAACAGACCGAAAAGCTTTATCAAACGGCAATTGAAGCAGCCGGACTGGATGGCACGCAGACCGTGATTGACGCCTATTGTGGCATTGGCACGATTTCTTTGGCGGTGGCCAAGCATGCCAAGAAGGTCTATGGGGTCGAGATCGTCCCAGCCGCGATTGAAGATGCCAAGCAAAATGCCAAGGTCAACCAGATCGATAATGCCGAATTTGTAGTGGGCAAGGCCGAAGAACAGATGGCAAAATGGCAAAAAGAAGGGTTGAAGCCCGATGTCTTGATCGTTGACCCGCCGCGTAAAGGTCTTGATGAAACCTTGATCGATGCTGCCGGCAAGATGGCGCCAGCTAAGATTATCTATATCAGCTGCAACCAAGCAACGCTGGTTCGTGACCTCCAACGTTTTGCTCAGGCAGGCTATCACGTAGCTAAGCCAATCCAGCCAGTAGACCAGTTTCCTCAGACACCGCATATTGAGAGCATTACTGTCCTTGAACGTACAGAAAAATAGCCGATAAACGCCGGCATGACGGCATTTATAGCTGATTGAAAGTGTACAAATTCTGATTTTGACGATTGGAATTAGTACACTTTTTCTATTTGGAGCTGGCGGGTCGAGTGTTCAATGTCCTATTTCGATAGTGGTGTGTACGAATGTCCATTTTGGCAGGTCGAGTTAATTAGGGTAGTGAAAGTGTGCGTAAAGGCTGATATGGCAGTGATTATGGATGGTATGAAAATAGGCTAATGTAACGCTGAGGGTGGAGTAGACAAATGTATAGTGGTAATTTGGTGAGTTTGGTTTATAAATTCGAAAAAATGAAGGACGGTAGTATACTCAATATAGATTTTATTATTAAGGAAAATTGATAAATATGGATTTTGAAAAATATAAGTTATTAAAGAATAAGAAAATTGCAGAAATCTTAGATGGTGATGAAACGTTTGGAGATTTTGAGTCTACAACTGCAAATTCCTATTTTGGATTTTCTAATTTAAAGATTGGACTGCCAAGATTAAGTGGGCCCGAAATTTGTGATATAGCAAAAATGTTTGGCTCAACATTAGAATATGATGGTAAGAATTCTAGATGGCAATATATGTTTGATCTTATCGATTATGGGATCCAATCTGAAAGAATTGATAATATACTTGCTTATTTATTTGACGATTCAAATTTTGTACGAAATGTAAATGGATTGAATAAAGATGAATTTAAAAAATTCCATAGTAAATCGGTTGAGAGTGCACTAGAAAGAATTAATGCGATACTTCATTTTGGTGGGAATAAATTGATTATTGATAGCAAAAGGGTTCGTATTGTTCCAATTAATCCATCAACCCCTAAAATCTCGGTTAAAAATGTAAAAACTATTGATCGTGATTATATAAAATCATTATCTGATAGGGCTATAGACAACGTTGAAAACGGATACTACGATAGTGCTTTGACTCAAGCAAGGACTATTCTTGAAGAAACATTTGATTATGTTCTTGAAAAGCGAAATATTGAACCAAGCAGTAAGGGTGATATAAATAAATTATATAAACAGGTTAAAGATGAATACAAAATGCATGAGAACAAAAATGCGGATAAAAGGATAAACCGCCTATTGTCTGGGTTGGAGAATATTGTGTCAGCAGTATCGGAAATGCGAAATAAAAATAGTGATTCTCACGGTGTGGGAGAAAGAAGGCTGACTATTGATAAGCATCATGCAAGATTAGCTGTAAACTCGGCAACAACAATGGCAGATTTTATTTTGTCTGTTGAGAAGAAGTTTGATGGATACACAGATTATTAATTTACAATAAATTCTGAAAGGGTAGGGAAATTGTTTCTTCATCAGTTTATCAATAGTGATTTTTACAAGCTACTTAATAGTCAGTTGTTTGCTGCCTGCATAGGCGCTTTTGTTACGATTGCTGGGGTTTGGCTGACCATTTATAATGATAGGAAATCAAGGAGAGTTGAATGAAAAAATGAAATAAAACCAGTTTATTCTATTTCATTTATGGGAATAGAAGATGAAATTGAATTAGAAAAGGGCATAAAGTACTTGTTTGGGGGATGTTTGTTGGCACCATGCAGAAGATCACCGATACTCTCAACGGTATGGGAATTAAAACAACCTTGGTTTATGGGGCCACTCCAAAGCAAGACCGTGAAGGAATGATTAACAAATTCCGTACTGGTGATTTCCAGGTATTGGTTTCTAGCCCTAATACGTTAGGTGAATCTATTTCGCTCCATCAGACGGTGCACGATGCTGTTTACTTTGAATACAACTTTAATCTCACTTTTATGCTTCAATCGCGTGATCGGATTAACCGTCTTGGATTACCAGCTAACCAATATACTCGGTATTACTATCTGATGACTAAGGGTGATGTTGCTCATATGGGATTCATTGATAATAAGGTGTACAAAAAGCTGAAAGATAAAGAAAAGGTCATGCTTGATGCAATTGACGGCCAATTGCTTGTCCCTGAATATACTGATGATTATCTACAAGAAGTTAAGGATATTGTCATGGGGAGGTACAAGTAGATTTGAAACCGGATGAGAATAAATTTGGCGGAAGTAGTGAAGAGAAAATTCCATTTTTTATGGTGACACTTCCAAATAAGACAATGAGTATAAAACTAAACAGGGCTTTAGATAGTGATGACAGAGAACTTGCACATACTTTTGCGGAAACTTTGGGATTATTAAATCAGTTAGTTAAAATTTTCTATATATGTAATGATGCACATGATTATTTAATATTCAGTATTAATCGACTAGAAAATACGGTCGAATCTCATACCCATGTGGCTAGGGCAATAATTGACTTCCTCTCGGATTCTAGACTGATTATTAATTATTTAGAAAATTGGACCAAAAGTAATTTAAGCTCTGAATATTATCAAAAATGGCTTGAATTTGAGCATGGGATGTTTGATCGATTCGTGTCTTATAGAATTGGATATCATCTTAGGAATATAGCACAGCATAAAATATTTATTATTGGTAAAATTAATGAACACATAGTTGATAATGGCAAATTAAAAAAGGATATTTATCTCAACAAATCAGTACTGGATAATAATTTCTATAACAAAACAAAAACATCAGCTAACTTTTTTGAAAATGATAGGAACCTGTCAATAATGCCGCATTTAGAAAATTATTTTTTAGGAATTCAGTATCTATATCTAGATGCAGGTAGAAAATTCTTTGATGAAAACAAAGAAAAAATAAATCAAATGATTAAATTGTGTGAATCAAAAGGCTAGAGTTCCAGGATTTATCATGGGGTTACAAATAGTAAAAAGATTAACGAAAATAATTGGGATGTTGATGCGTCAGAAATTATCACTGTGCCTAAAATTGTTGATGTGCTGAAAATATTAAATGAGGAAAAAATAGCTAATATCAAATTTAATATTAAAGGTATTTCATGATTATAAAAAATACACATATCACTGTTCAATATAGATAAGTTTTCCCACAAACCAACAAAATCCGTGAACTACTATTCATCACTAAAATCCTTCAAGATTCAACATTTTAGATTCGAGTAAACGGATGTACTGCTTTTAGTTGGATAGCCCAAACCGCCTTAACTAGCAGTTAATTAAGAATGTGTAATTGATCAACTGATCTCGTGGCATATTGAGAGCGTTACTTTGCTTGAACGCGATTAACAAGAGCGTGAAAGCTTAGAAACGATCCATGCGATAGCATTCGAAGAGCAAGGAGCTATGCGACGAAGCGATTCGTAAATGCGAACCGCAGAGAGCGTTACGGTCCTCGAACAGATAGAAAAATAGCCGACAAGCCGCGCTCTGACGGCATTTATAGGTGATTGAAAGTGTACTTTTTCCTTTCTGAACGATTGGAATTAGTACACTTTTTCTATTTAAAGCAGGCGGGTCGAGTGTTCTATGTCGAGAG
>NZ_AZEQ01000020.1 GCF_001436025.1 Limosilactobacillus mucosae DSM 13345
AGAAATGGCAATTTGAAAATGTATAATTATGGCAGTTTAGGATGGCAATTTATGGTTAGTCGCTGATTCTAATCGGTGGTGGCAGGCAGAATTAAGCAGTAACCATGGTACAACATATGTATGAGATGAAGTACAACTATGAAAGGAGACATTTTTATGGTGTCCATTTATACTGCAAGCCAAGCTCGAAAAGATTTTTTCAAATTAATGTAAAGGTAAAGGAATGACTCTAATGCGAATAGAAGATATTAATATTACTCAAGAAAGTGTTGAAGAATTTTTTGATGAAATTGATGTTGACACTTTGGCAAAAAGTATTGAAGTTTCGTTAGCGTCTCATTCTCAAAATTAGATTTAGCGGTGCATCGATTCTGTTTTCGGTGCAAAATCAGCTCAAATTGCACCGAAAAATAAATTACAGACTAAAAACCGGATCGCAGCCTGAACAGCGATCCGGTTTATATTTAGGCCAAGATTTTGACCAGGTCTTGTTTGGTAAGTCTTGAGTTGGCAACTTGGGAGCCCGATAGCAGATCTTGAGCCAATTGTCGTTTTTGTTCCTGCATGGCCAGAATCTTTTCTTCAATCGTTCCCTTGGCAATCAGACGGTAGACCGAAACCACGTGTTTTTGTCCCATGCGATGAGCACGGCCGATTGCCTGTTCTTCAGCCGCGGCGTTCCACCAAGGATCAAAGAACAGTACGGTATCGGCACTGGTCAGGTTCAAACCGGTCCCGCCAGCTTTCAGTGAGATCAAAAAGACTTTGACGTCATCGTTTGCGTTAAAGTCGTTGACCCGTTTTAAGCGCTCGGCTTTTGGCGTCTGGCCAATGATTTCATAGGTCGGGATGCCTTTTTTCTGTAGTCGTTCTTTAATCAGGGCCAGCATGGAGGTGAACTGAGAAAAGATCAGCAGCTTGTGATCTTCTTCTAAGGCATTTTCGACAAACTCCACGCAGGTATCCAGCTTAGCCGCGGACCCCTTGAAGTCTTCGTAGGCTGTCTGTGGCGCGCAGCAGATCTGGCGGATGCGGGCGAACTCAGCCAAAATCTCCAGCTTGGTGTTTTTGAATTCGGCTTCGTCAGTATTATTCAGCCGATCCTTTAGGCGAGCCACATGCGCGTTGTATAGATCTTGCTGAGCCTTACTCATCCCCACAAAATAGGTTTCTTCCATTTTATCGGGGATTTCTTTGAGCACCTGCTTTTTGGTTCGCCGCAGAATAAATGGCGCGGTCATTTCCTGCAGCTGCGTAAGGGCCGCTTGATCACCCGCCTGGATTGGATTGACAAAGCGCTTGCCGAACTGGCGATGATTGAACAGGTATCCCGGCATGATAAAGTCAAAGATGCTCCATAATTCGTCCAAACGGTTTTCAATCGGCGTTCCAGTCAAAGCAAACCGATGCTGAGCCGCGGCTGCTTTAACGGCTTTGGCGACGGCCGTGGAATGGTTCTTGATCGCCTGGGCCTCATCAATGATTTCAAATGAGAAGGTCTGGTCAGCGTAAAGCTCAATGTCGCGCTTGAGCAGATCATAGGAGGTCAGCACGACTTCATGATCATCAGCCTGGGCAATGAGCTTGCGCCGCTGAGCCTTGGTGCCGATGATCGTCGTGAGTTTGGTCTGTGGTGCGAATTTCTTAAACTCGGCTTCCCAGTTCAGTACCAATGAAGCCGGCGCGATGATCAAGGCTGGCTGCTTAGTTGGCATGGATCTTAGCATGGCAATGATCTGCAGGGTTTTCCCCAGTCCCATCTCATCGGCCAGAATCCCGCCAAACTGATAATGAGCCAGCTTCATCAGCCAAGCCGTCCCTTTTTTCTGGTAGTCGCGCAGCGTTGAAGCCAGGTCGTCAGGCAGATCAAACGGCTGCTGGTCATCACGATCAAAGTTTTCGATCAGTTCGCTCAAACGACCATTGCGGCGGTAGTCAAGTTCGTGTTGCTTTTGCAGCATGGTATCAAGGTAGACGGCACGGTAGCCGGGCAGCTGAATTTTTCCTTTAGCCAGCTGGGTTGGCGTCAGCTCCAGCCCAGCAACCAATTTTTCAATCTGAGCCAGCTGCTGCGCTTTTTTCGTCAGATCAAGAATCGTGCCATCATCGAGCTCAGCATATGATTGGTTTTCATGATAGCTTTGCAGGATTTTCACGGCTTGTTTGGCATTCAATCCCTCGCCAACGAATTCCAGGTTCAGCAGGTCGTTTTCAAAAGCGGCCTCAATACTGAAATTAGGTGCCGGCATGACCTTGAGTCGGCGGAAGGCAGCCGATCCTTCAACGTGGCCAAGTTGCTTGAGAGCGGGGATGACTTCTTGAAGCAGATGATAGGTATTGGCAGGGGTGCGCTCTAGGACATAGGTATTTTCATAATTTTCATTATCCAGCAGAGTTCCCGGATCAAGCTCGCTAAGCTGTTCAAGGATGCGTGTTTCAGCGGGGACGTCTTGAAATAAGCCGCGATCCATCATTTCCCCTTCAAATCGTCCTCTTAAAGGCAGCGTGAACTTGCCATATTTTACAAACGCCTTTAAAAGCAGTTCATGGCTGGTGGCATTAAAGCGAAAAATAAATTCAGGCCGCGGCAAGATCTTGCTGCGCACCAGTTCTTCGTCTTGGAAGTCCACGTTGGCGTTTTGCTTAAGATCCGGTAAGATGTCGTTCATGAAGACCGGCACGCGGACACGGCCAATCGTAAATGGCTCGCCTGGCTTGTCGAGTTCATTGACCAGTTCATTGGTGATGCTGCTGGTCGGGGTAAGCTTAATGAATTCATCGTCCGCAATCTCATATTCAGCTTCAAAACCATGTGCATGCGGTACGGTTCGGAAATCATCAGTCTTTGGATGGGTGATGTTGATGCCTTCCAGCTGCTGCTTGTCAAAGGATGTCTTAATGATCAGGTTAGGCTTGCTCAGCGGTTCAACGGTCGCCTGCAGAATCGTCTTATCACCATTGATGGTTGCCGGAATGCCGTTGTTTTCCTGTGCGTAATGATACAGCACGTCGGCAATGCGGCCATTAATTGGAATGTCTTTGGTTTCAACGCCATAACCCGTGTCAGAATTCAACAGCGCTTCATAGCCAAAAGCGGTATAAAACTCATTCAATAGTTTGAGTGAGGGGGCATCAAATTGATCCGTGGCAAAATTGATCGTCAGTTTAGCCCCGAGCTTTAAGCTTTCCTTGTGATTCCAGGCCGCTAAGAAGCGTGGAAATGAAGTGATCTTATACTTAAAGCTATCGGGCAGTCCCACCCGCAGATCGCAACTGTCCCAGTAGTCTTGGATAACGATATTCGGGATAATCTGCAGCTGGCGTGATGTTCAAGCGGCCGATTGCTAAGCAGATGCTGATCAACGAATTGAATAAAGTTTTCGGCCGAGACACTGGTTGCGTCGTTGATGTTAATGATGGTGACGAATTCAATGAAGGCATCAATCAGCGTGATCTTATGAGAGCAGATTCGATCGCGGTGAGCTGGATTGGTACACTGCAGGGTAAGCAGCTTGTTTTTGGTACATGTGAGCGAACCGATTGCTTTTTTGCCCGGCTTGAATGAGAAATGAAAGGATCGTTTAAAAGCCGCTTCTGGTTCGCGGTCGGCAGCAGAAAAGCTGTACATTGGCTGCAGATCAGAGTAGTCAAAGACATCATCATATGGTAGATCAGGCGTGCTCAGCCACTTGGCCATTGGCATTTCCAAATCACCGAGGATGGCGCGAATGTCAAAATAGAATTGGCCGTTAGCACAGCGAGCATTGTAGACTTTATCCAGATACTCCTGCCAGAGAATTTGATCATCCGACTGATGAGACTTGGGCCGATTAGCCTGATTTTCGTATTCATACAGGACCGCGGCTTCATGCTTGCAGTAATTGCCTTTTTTAGCAAAAGGACAGCTGCATTTCATGTTCCATTGCCCGCTGGCGAGATCGTGGGTAATGGAAACACGGTAAGCCTTGCTGCCGATTACTTTCGCATTGATGAGCAGCACGTTGTCATCGTTTTTTGAAATATGAAATGATTTGACACAGTCATTAGCAACGTAATCACGGCCGCGCTTTAGAATGGTCGCGTTGAAGTAGGAACGCCATTTTTCGTTCATGGAAAGCTCCTTTATATAGTAGAAATTAATACGAATGTGGCAAAGACTGCCAACGATATGTCTTGATTTTAGCGCAAGGCTAAGCGAGTGTCATCCGTAAAACCAAGGATAATCAAAATTTAGCAGTGCATCGATTCTGTTTTCGGTGCAAAATCAGCTCAAATTGCACCGAAAAATAAATTACAGACTAAAAACCGGAGCGCGGCCTGGAATACGATCCGGTTTATATTTTGGGCGATGGTCAGTTGTTTTAGGAGCGTTGTCAATTAAGTGTCAATTAAGATTTTAGGAACATCACCAAAAGTAGGATTAAATGGATTCATAATTGCTTCTCTCTTTTAAACTCTTTTAAACTTGGCTGCAAATGGCAATCACCAAGCGAAATATTTTGGATTGATATTGGTTAATAATATATAATATCAGTATAACAAAAGCATTAAAAAGAGGTCTTAATGATGGCAACCGTATCTATGAATTTTAAAACCGACGCCGAAAGCAAAAAGCAGTTTGATGAAGTTGCTCAGAAATTGGGACTGTCTTCGTCGGCACTGCTGAATATCTTCGTTAAGCGGGTCGCCAAGGAAAAAGCCATCCCGTTTCGCGTTGCAGTCGTTTCAGAAAAAGACGATGACCAAGTTGAGATTCCGCGGGCCGTAATGGAAGAAATCGCCGCTTATTATGTCAATAAGAAAACTGACGGAGAATAGCTGAGATGGATGTGATATCAGTAATTGATGAATTGATCGATGATATCTATTCATTGCATAACGAATTCGAAGGCGAGTACCTACAAGAGCGCAACTTGGCTTTCAATCTGAAAAAAGTAGGCTTTACCGAGATCAAGGATAATGCCGAGTTCCATCAAATGATTGATTTTGAGTTGAGTCAGCTTCAGACCTTTATGTTTATAAATGCTTATCGATTAGCGTATAATTCTGAAGAAGCAACAATCCGACATCGTTTAAAGAACATTGACACGATTGATAAAAAGATCGCCTACTATGCGCATAAAGAAAAAAGTATGAATAAGATTCCCTTACTAAAAGGGCTTAATGACTTTTTGGGTGTACGAATTATTGGTAACAATGTTAATGATGATCTGGCAGAAATTATTGCGCTGTTAGATCAGAAAAAATCAAATAAGATTATCTCACGTTATTATCACCGTGATGATGGCAAATATCATGCGCTCCACTGTTATTTTAAAAAAGATAATTTCGCTTTTCCCTGGGAGCTGCAAATATGGGATGAACTTGATAAACAGGCAAACTTTGCAGATCATGATCGGCATGAAGAAGAAAAGAACTTTAGATAGGAGGTTAGGTAGATGTATCAATTAGTGATGCTGGCGAAAATTTCATCCAAGCAGTACGCCTACTGTTTTTCAACTGAAAATCGCCAAGAATATATTGATTTTAGTCAAAGAATGGCAAAAGAAATCCCATCTGAGTTGTTTTCATACTTCTCAACCCATTTTTTCAACGGCAAGACTAAAACATTCAAAGATATTCAAAAAATGGATCCCTATTTCCGCGATGTCAGACAAGTCATGGACTATCATGATTTCTTAAAAGAGCTGCAGGGCGATATCGAATTTGATGCCATTGACGTTGCCAGCTACCTGCAGCGGCGGTATGCCTTTCCATCATTCGTTCTGCAAAAAACGCTGTACTTTGTCTATGCCGAGCTGCTGACTGAATATGGCCGCCCGATCTTCAAAGCCGAATTTGAGGCCTACAACAGAGGTCCAGTTGAGCGATCGGTATACCGCGACAACAAATATATCGATAAGCTGGCTGACAACTATGACTTCATGCCAAAGGTCGTCGCGCTTGATGATGCCCAACACATTATTGACGTCATTAACGAAACGGCGCAAAAATACGGTCAATACTATCAGCAGCATGATGCCTGGAACCACGAGGCAGACAATCTGACGCATCGGCCGGGAACACCTTGGAGCATCGCGCATGCAAAAGGGCAAAACACTTTGTTGAGCGATGATGATATTTTGAAGTACCACGCGCTGGAAAGACTGTAATTTAAACATTTCTAAAGCCCGCGTCTGATGCGAGCTTTTTTCTTTTAGGCTCGTTATAATAAAAGAAGCTAAATTACGAAAAAATGAGGAGTACGGCTTATGAAAATTTTGATTGTTGATGACGATAAAGACATCGTTCAATTATTAGAAATCTATGTCCGCAATGAAGGATATGAGCCAATCACGGCCTACAACGGCAAAGAAGCCCTAACCAAATTAAACACCAACCCAGATATTAGCCTGGTAATCCTAGACATCATGATGCCAGAAATGGACGGGATGGAAGTTATCAAGCAGGTGCGCAAGGATTCATCAATTCCAATTTTGGTGGTTTCGGCCAAGACAACGGACATGGATAAGATTCAAGGCTTGATCACGGGGGCCGATGATTATGTCACCAAGCCTTTCAATCCCCTGGAGGTCATGGCCCGTGTCAAGTCCCTGCTGCGGCGGAGTAAAGGCGATCTGACCAACGATGAGCCGGATGTCTTGAACGTTGGCCCGTTGGTGATTAACAAGGATTCCCACGAGGTTAAGACGCTCAAGGGTGATACGATTCAGCTGACGGCGCTGGAATTTGGGATTTTGTACCTGTTGGCCAGTCATCCCAACCGTGTTTTCAGCGCGGACGATATTTTTGAACGGGTTTGGCAGCAGGAGTCCGTGGTTTCGGCTAAGACGGTCATGGTTCACGTTAGCCACCTGCGCGATAAGATCGAGGCCGCTACCGGTGGTGAAAAGGTCATCGAAACGGTGTGGGGCGTTGGCTACAAGGTTGAAAGCCACTAGTTTTGATTTGATAGATGAGGTCCGGCGCTCAGATAAATGGGCATTGGGCCTTTTATCATGTTTGGTTGGCAGGCTCGCGGTATTTACGTGGGCGGTTAGGGGGTAAAGTTTGAAGTTAACTACGCGTGAAAAGAGCTCGCTATTTTTTGAGGGCGTCTCGACGGTGATTTTGCTAGCAATGATCAATCTGGCCATCATCGTGATTCTGCAATGGATCGTGCGGCATAATCCCGGCGTCAACAGCGGGATCTTCATCATTAAACAATCCTTGGCGTTTGGCCCGATGGAGATTCGTATCTGGAGCTATCAGCGCATCGTGATTGGCATCATGCTGATCATCGATGTTTGGGTCGTCTGGTGGCGCTTGATGCGGCGCTACCGGCAGTACCAAATGGACCACATTATCAGAGAACTGCATTACATCGCGCAGGGACATCTGGATCACCGCATTCCCTTTAAGCTCAATGGTTCGCTGCAGGACGTCATTACCAGCGTTAATACTTTGGTTGACAGCGTCGTTCAGTCAATGGATGATGAGCGGCAAGTAGAAAAGTCCAAAGATGAGCTGATCACCAACGTCAGCCACGACCTGCGCACGCCGCTGACCAGCATCATTGGCTATCTGGGTTTAATCGAAAACAAACAGTATCACAGTGAGCAAGACATTTTGCAATACAACCACATCGCCTACGAAAAAGCCGTGCAGATGAAGGGGATGGTCGATGATCTGTTTGAATTTACCAAGGTACAGCAGCATGGCGCTCCACTTAATTTCATGAAAGTCGATCTGGATCCGCTGTTGGAACAGGTCAGTGCCAGTTTTGAGCTGGAAGCCGAAAAGAAGGGAATTGAGATTTTCACGCACGTTGATCCTAAACCGTTAATGATTGAAGCTGATCCGGAAAAACTGGGCCGCGTCTTCAGCAATCTGGTGGCAAATGCATTGAAGTATGGTCATGGGGCTACCTGGATCAAACTTTCGGCCGCGCGTTACCATGACATGATCATCGTGAAGGTTGCCAACAACGGGGAGCCGATTCCGCAAAAGTCGCTGAAGCACGTCTTTGACCGGTTCTACCGCGTTGAGTCATCGCGCTCTAAAGCGACTGGCGGGACTGGGCTGGGCCTGGCAATCGTCAAGGGTGTTGTGGACCGGCACCATGGTCAGGTCTCGGTAGCCTCTGATGAAAAAGAAACTGCCTTTACCGTGGTGTTGCCAGCCAGTCAAACCGCGCCATCAGAAGCAGCGGTCAATGGGGACGCTGCCAAAGCACAGCTGGCTGAGTAGTTAAGTATCTATCAAAGCGTAGCCGGCTGAATCGTTGGGCTGACGTTTGAGCAATGATTTGGGCAGTCGGAAAATCAGTTTTGCTTAACGATCAGCAAAAACCGAACTAAATCGGGCTATTCTGGTATTCTTTAAAATTTAAATATGTTAGACTGGAATTGCATCGTGTTCAAAGGAATACGAGATAAAAGATGAAAAACATTTAAATGCTGGGGGATATACTTTTTGGCTAAAGCACAGCAAATCAATCCAGAAGGTGCCAGATGGCTGCAGGTCTTAGGCGTTTCGATGCCGCTTTGCCTGAGTTACGTGCCAATTGGCGTTGCCTGTGGGATTTTGTTACACGCCGCGGGGATGAACTTCCTGCTGACGTTTCTTGTTTCGGTGATGGTTTTCTCCGGTGGGGCTCAATTCATCTTGGCTTCGCTGTTGATGCTTGATGCACCCATCTCCTCAATTTTTATGACGCTGTTTTTCTTGGAACTGCGCTATGCATTGCTGGGATCCAGTCTTTCCAAGTATATGCAAAATGAGTCGCAGCGCTTCGTTTGGCTGTTTTCCGTTTCAATGAACGACGAAAACTATGCCGTCAACTATCTGAAATTTGCGACCGACAAAAACTGGACGCCTAAAGATGCCTTGTTGGTAGAGCACTATTCGCTTTTATCATGGGCGGGGGGCAATATGGTCGGCGGTCTGATCGGCAGTGCCGTGCACATCGATCTGGAAATCGTTGACTTTGCCTTGACGGCGCTGTTCTTGTACATGATCGTAATGCAGGTGCGCAATCACTTGTCACTGTTGATCAGTCTGGTTTCAGCGGTGCTGGCAGTCATCTTCTTGAGTCTGACCAAGAGTACGCTGGGAATCATCATTGCTACTTTGATTGCCTCGTTTATCGGTTTCATGATCGAAAATACGGTTCGTCAACGTTCTGATCATCCCGACGATGCCTGGATCATGCGCAAACTTTTCCGACCGGCTTCATCGCGTGATACGATCAGCGACCGGCAGGAAAAGGATCGGGAAGCTGAGGTTGAGGCCGAGCTGAAAGCCGAGTTGAAAGAAAAACTGCAAAATGATGCCAAAACCGATGAAGCAGCCAGTGATTCGGCAGCGGTCAAGCAGGAGAGCAAGAAATCGAGTGGAGATAAATAGACATGAGTGATTTATTAACTGGTATGCCGGTGCTGTCGTTGGTGCCCAGTCATCACAACCTGACCTATCATTTGATCGTCATCGTGATCGCGGCCTTCGCGGCATTTATCCCGCGCTACTTCCCAATGCGTTTCTTTACCAACCGGAAGATTCCGCTCTGGTTTAACGAATGGATGAAGTACGTGCCGGTCAGTCTGTTTACGGCATTGGTTGTTAAGTCGATCTTTATGAGTAAGACCTACGCCTTTGTGCCATTTGGTCATGTCAGTCAAATCCTGGCAGCTGTTATCGTAATGATCGTTGCCTACTTTACGCGTTCCATGGCCGTTTCAGTAATCGGCGGGCTGGCCGCGGTATGGCTGATTTCTTTGGTAATTTAAAATAATTGCAAATAATTGAAGCGTCATTTTCAAAAGCATGATGGCTGGGTTCTGAGCCTGGCATGATCATCATGGGCTGCCTTGCGTCGGAATTGTCCGCGCTGGCTGAAAATGGCGCTTTTCAAATTTCATTACGGTTTGATCATTGAGCCGTTGTGGTGCATCATAATGGCTTTGCCAAATAGACGTGTTCGAATTTCAGTTTTGGGCAAAGCGAGTGCTATGAGCAATGTATCGGTGATTGTCCGGTTGCGGGTAAGGTCTCATTGGTGATTACTTGCCATTTGGACTGCCGATAATGTTCCATTGATGGCTGTCAGAATGTCCGCACCAGTTAATTTGCCATCCTGTAGTTAATTCAGTTAATCTAGTCAATCCGTCACCGGTTACCCAAATAGTCGTGCGACTGCCTGGTTCGATTTGAAAATGGCGCTTTTTCATTTTGCGTCAAGCCAGCTGGGGCGATTCATCTTATAATTAAGCCAAGCATTGATAAAACGAGAGGAGTAATTTAATGAAGAAAGCATATTTGATTCATGGGACCTCCACCCGCGATGATGACTGGTTCCCATGGCTAGAAAAAGCGGCACGACCGGAAATTGAGCTGGATCGACTCTGGCTGCCCGATCCGTTTGCCCCGCAACCGGCAGCGTGGAATCAAGCGGTTGATGATCAAATCAAAGCTGAAGATGGCATTACGCTGGTAGCGCATAGTCTGGGCTGCATAACGGCAGTACGCTGGCTGGCGCGGCATAACGTTAAGAACGTGGGCCTGCTTTTGGTAGGGGCGTTTGATCAGCCGCTGCCAGACTACGCGGGTTTAGATGAATTCATGCAGGGCGGGGTTGACTATCGCCAAGTGCGGCCCAAGATCAGCCGTGCGACCGTGATCACAGCGCAAAACGATCCCATTGCGCCATATCAGTTTGGTGTAGCCATGGCCAATCGATTGGGTGCCAAATTGATCGTACGTCCAGATGGTGGGCATTTCTTAACCAGTGATGGCTTTACGGAATTTCCGCTAGCATTGACGGAGCTAAAACGCGTTGCCGGCGTTGCCTGACTTGGTGGCCATTGCGACTAGCATTGACATTAGATTTATCGCTAGCTTTATCTTCAAAATAAAAAGATCCGCCATACTGAAAACGTGACGGATCTTTTTATTTATTGCTGATTGCTCATGTAATCGCGCGTCATTGGCAGGTTCTTGCCGGATGCACCCTTGGTAATCAAGAATTGCATGACGTCGATGTTGCCCGATTCAAATGAGGCCGCGCATGCTTGCAGGTACAGATCCCACATGCGTGTAAACCGTTCGCCCATCATATCTTGAATGTGAGCGCGATGGGCATTGAAGTTCATGTCCCAGATTTCAAGCGTTCGCTGGTAGTGGCGGCGCAGCATTTCAATGTCGGCAATCTGCAGATTATTTTCAACGATGTGGCCAACCATTTCCTGCAAGCCCGGCACATAACCACCAGGGAAGATGTACTTATTGATCCAACCGTTGTAGGCGCCGCCTTGTTGACGCGTAATCCCGTGAATCAGAGCCACGCCATCATTGGTCAAATAGCGAGCGATATCTTTAAAGTATAGGCCCAGGTTTTCTTTACCGACGTGTTCAAACATCCCCACGGAAACAATATAGTCCCATTTTTGATCGCCTAATTCGCGGTAGTCCATCAATAAGACCTCGGCTACGTCCTGCAGGTGTTCTTCTTCAATCTTATTTTGCACCAGGCGATACTGTTCCTTGCTCAGCGTAACGCCGGTAACCTTCAGCCCGTATTCGCGCGCGGCCGTCAGCATCAAGGTGCCCCAGCCGCAGCCGATGTCGAGCAGCTTTTTGCCAGGCTGTGGGTGCAGCTTGTTGATGATGTGGTGTACTTTGGCTAACTGGGCGGCCGTCAGATCGTCATGGTTGCCATTGGTAAAGTAGGCACAAGAATAGGTCAGCGTGTCATCCAGCCACAGCTTGTAAAAATCGTTGCCGACGTCATAGTGACTTTGCACATCATCGGCACTTTCTTTTTCGCCGTGTCCCTGCTTAGGCATAAAGCGCCGGAACTTGCTGTTGCGCATAAAGCTGTCTTTGCTTTCATAGGCCGATTCAATGACTTTTTGAATGCTACCGTCAATTTCGATTTTCTTATCCATGAAGGCCTCGCCTAAAGCGATTGAAGCGTTTTTGGTCAGGTCGCGCACTGGGATCTTCTCGTTGAACCGAATTGTTGCTTGCGGCTCGCCATTGCCGTAAACGACTGAGGAACCATCCCAGAATACGATTTTAACGGGGATGGTAAATGAGCGGCTCAGCAAGACTTTATAAAATGTCTTTTCCAACATGTGCTTTTCCTTCTTTCCAATCCGTATGCAGGTTATTATACACCAGGCAGTAAAATTAGGCGGAATTTGCATCATTGCATGCTATACTTAGGCTAAATTGTCTAAAAATAGGAGGGATTGGATGGTCAATGCATGGCATCGATTCATCGATAACGTACCATTAAGGCGGTTTGCAGTGTTGGCGCTGTTGATCTGGGTGCTCTATTTGGTACGAGGAATGCTGAGCGCAATTCTGCTGACGTTTATCTTTACATACATTGTAGTGCATTGGGTTCGCTTCGTTCAGCGCTGGATTCCCAGACTCCCCTCGCTGCTGGTGGTCCTGGCAACCTATGTCGTTTTGATTGCGGCTGTCTACTTTGCGGTAACCAAATACTTGCCGCTGCTGATCACGCAGATTGTAAAGATGGTCAATTCGGTCTTAAAATTCTATCAATCGCAGGATGGTTCTTGGCTGATCAAACAGCTCAATCACTACATTAGTGCCAAAACTGTCACAGCCCAGGTCAAGCATGGCATCAACCTGGCTTTTTCGACTTTAACCAGCCTGACGAAGATGGCAGTGACGTTCTTTATGTCATTTATTTTGAGTTTCTTTTATACGATTGAGCTCAAGCAGATGTATTCATTTAGCCGTTTGTTTTTAACTAGTGAGCTGTTCAGCTGGCTGTTTGAGGATATCTATTATTTTGGCAAGAAGTTTGTTAATACGTTCGGTGTGGTTTTGGAGGCGCAGTTCTTTATTGCACTCTGCAATACGGCGCTGACAACGATCTGTCTGATGTTTATGCATATGCCGCAGATTCTGGCACTGGCTTTGATGGTCTTTATTTTCAGTCTGGTGCCGGTTGCTGGGGTGATTATTTCGCTGATTCCGTTGAGCATGGTTGGCTATTCAGTTGGTGGCATTCGCGACGTAATCTACATCATCATTATGATTATTGCAATTCATGCACTGGAATCGTACGTCTTGAATCCTAAGTTTATGTCCAGCCGCACGGAACTGCCGATCTTTTATACGTTCGTAGTGCTGATGGTCAGTGAAAAACTGTTTGGCACCTGGGGCTTAATCGTCGGCGTGCCGATTTTTACTTTCCTGCTTGACATCATGGGAGTAAAGTCGATTGGCGATAAAAAACAAAATGAATAGTTTTAACGACCAGCATTGATGAAAATCGGTGCTGGTTTTTTCGACAGGTGCAGCCGGTTTGAGCGACGTAAGCTTTTCGCCATCATATTACTGCTTGGGTCACGATGAAGCAATCCAGGATATCATCACTGTGAAACTGCTCTTGATTGTCGATTTGACGTTTCAGCTGCTTATTAAAATGTTTAACGAATGAAATATCCAATAATTCCTGTATAAAACATATGATAAAAATATCATTACCTACTATTAGCAAAAAATCTGGCAATAGTAGGTAAATCGTAAATGAGTGGTTAAACTTGACGATGAGATAAATAACCAAACTGCCGATGCTCAATGGCGATAAGGCGAGCGGAACGTGAATAGTCGACTTGTACTTCTATTAGGCTGGAATTTGACAACTTCGATTTACAATTGTAATTGCAGGTGGTCCATAGCGCTGATCTGAGAATAACGGTAATTTGAAAATGACGGTGTTGTGCAATACGAGACGGTTGTGGATTGTTACTCACCATCAAAATCAGCTGCTTCAAATTGTTGATTAATACAAAATTAAAAATAAATTAAAAATGCGTTGACTTTCTAATCTGGAATCAGTAGACTAAAACACATCAAATATTTACTACGGCAAAAGAAAGGAGCCATGGATCATGAAAAAGCAATTATTCGTACAACTCAACAACATGGCTCTTCAATTGAACGCCCTACTGCTACTGCAGTTCAAGGACCCGGTTGCGTGATTAAGCATTTTTGCTGATCAGCGATTGAGCCCTTCTTTCTGTTGGCATGGGGGCCGATCGATACCGGTTGAGAAAAGCCCTCATTCCATTGCGGATGAGGGCTTTTTTCTTTGGTCAAATGCAGTCAGCAAAATATTTGATTGATTGAATGATGAGAAAAATTAAACAAGGGGAGTCAGGCTTATGAAGATTAAAAATAAGAAAACGGGGATTGCCATAATGATGGCAGCCATGACCATGATGGCAGCAGGATGTTCCGCAACTGGTTCGCAAAAAGGCAACTCAGCTTCAGGCAATACGATTAAGGTTGGGGTCAACATGGAACTGTCTGGCGCGGCCGCTGGCTATGGTCAACAAGAAGAAAACGGGATCAAGCTTGCCGTTCACGATATTAACAAAAACGGCGGTATTAAGGTTAACGGCAAGAAGATGAAGATCAAGATCATCACGCGCGACAACAAGACCTCAACTTCAACGGCGGCTTCGGTTGCTTCACAATTAACCACCAAGGACAAGGTTGTTGCTACGGTCGGCCCCGCAACGACCAACGCGGCTACGGCAGCTATTCCAAACCAGACCAAGGCGCAGGTGCCACTGGTTTCACCAACCGCGGCTGATCCTAGCTTTACGCGGACTAAGAAGGGTGGCGTTCAAAAGTACGTCTTCCGGGCCCAGGCACAAAACAACTACCAAGGTCAAGTGGCTGCCAACTTCGCCAACACGCATCTGAAGGCTAAGCGCGTAGCTATCTTGGCTGATAACTCCAGTGACTACGGGACGGGACTTGCCAAAGCATTTAAGAAGAACTTTAAGGGTACGATCGTTTCAACGCAGTATTTCCAAGAAGGCGACAAGGACTTTAGCTCTTTGATTACGGCTATCAAGAACAAGAAGATCGATGCCATCTACGTTCCGGGCTACTACTCTGAAGTCGGCGTGATCATCAAGGAAGCGCGTGAAGCAGGCATCACGGCGCCAATCGTTGGTTCTGGTGGGATGGCCGATCCAAAGCTTGCTAAGATTGCTGGTGCTTCAAACGCAACCAACGTTTACTACACGACGCCATTCTCCACGATTACGGCTGAAAAGAACGCAGCAGCTCGCAAGTTTATGAAAGAATACAAGGCTAAGTACGGTCAAACGGCACCAACCTACTCTGCATTAGGCTACGACGCGACGATGATGGTTGCCAACGCCATCAAGAAGGCTGACTCAACCAACTCCAACAAGATTACGGATGCTTTGGCCAAGACCAAGAACATGAAGGGTGTTACTGGGACGATCACGGTCAACAAGCACCACGATCCACAGATGAAGATGTCGGTTGAACAAATGACCAACGGCAAGGTTGTTGCCGGCTACACTGTTAAGTAATTAAAGAAAGGGGGCACCAACCGTGCAAATCTTTATGCAGCAACTGATCAACGGTCTCTCGCTTGGCAGCATCTATGCGCTGTTGGCTCTGGGATACACGATGATCTACGGGATTGTCAAGATTATTCACTTCGCGCATGGTGACGTCTACATGCTGGGGGCGTTCTTCGGCTACTATACGATCAACGTCTGGCATTTCAACTTTATCATGGCGCTGTTTAGCTCAATGATCTTCTGCGCTTTGGTGGGCATGCTGATCGAGTTTGTCGCATATCGGCCGCTGCGTCATTCATCACGGATTGCCGTTTTGATCACGGCGATTGGGGTGTCCTACTTTTTGGAAAACGGCATGTCGGTTCTGTTTTCAGGCGACACACGCGATTTTCCGCAGGTTATCAAGCAGGTCAACTATGAATGGTTCGGTATTCGCGTAACCAACGTCCAGCTACTGATCTTTGTCACAACGATTATCCTGATGATCGTTTTGCAGCTGATCGTCAAGAAAACCAAGATGGGACGGGCAATGCGGGCGGCCGCGGCTGATCCGGTGGCAGCGGAACTGATGGGGATCAACATCAATGGTACGATCTCATTTGTCTTTGCAATTGGCTCAGCAATGGCTGGGGCAGCTGGTGTTTTGATTGGTCTGTACTACAACTCGATTGAACCAACGATGGGGCTGACGCCAGGGATCAAGGCCTTTGTCGCCGCTGTCGTTGGCGGTGTCGGCTCCATTCCAGGGGCAGCAGTCGGGGCCGTGATTATTGGCTGTCTGGAATCACTGATGCAGGCGATTGGCTTCTCTGCTTTCAAGGATGCAGCCGTCTATGTTGTTTTAATTATCGTATTGCTGTTCTTGCCAGCAGGTCTGTTTGGCAACAAGCAGCCAGAAAAGGTTTAGGGAGGCGCGAAGATGAAAACACGTTGGCAGACCATTGCCATCTGGTTCGTCTGCATGGCAGCCGGATATGGCATTATCTATGCTGGTGAAATGACTGGCGTGGTTGATACGTTTATCGAGAACATGCTGGTTATGATGGGCATCAACATCATCCTGGCCGTCAGTCTGAACCTGATCGTGGGCTTTTCTGGTCAGTTTTCGCTGGGTCATGCCGGCTTTATGGCAATTGGCGCCTATGCAACGGGAATTATGACGCAAACTGAATCAACATTTGCAGGGCTGATCTTTTCCATGATTACCGGCATTGTGATTACGATTGTGATTGCTCTGATCGTTGGGGTTCCAACCTTGCGGCTTAAAGGCGATTATTTAGCGATTGCGACGATGGGGGCGGCCGAAATTATCCGGCTGACCGCCAATAACTTAAAGATTACCAATGGACCGGCTGGGCTCTACAATATTCCCCAGCTTGCCACTTGGCCGCTCGTTTACATTATGATGTGTCTGACGATTATTATCGTTGCCAATTTTGTTCACAGTAAGACGGGCCGGGCGATTCGCGCTGTTCGCAATGACGAGCTGGCGGCCACGGCCATGGGCATCAACGCAACTAAGTACAAATTAATGGCCTTTGTAATGGGCGCGTCACTGGCAGCTGTAGGTGGCTCACTCTATGCTTCCTACTTGCAGAGTATTGCCCCAAGCAATTTCAACATCATGGAGTCGGTTTCGATTCTGATTATTGTTGTTTTAGGCGGTATCGGTAGCATTACTGGATCCGTAATTGCTGCCGTCGTCTTAGGCGCAATCGACACGATTCTGCAAAACTTCGGCTCGCTGCGGATGGTTATCTACGCGGTCATGCTGATTGTCATTATGATTGCTAAGCCAAGTGGTTTGATGGGCCGGCGTGAGTTTTCAATTGGCAAATGGCTGGCGAAACGTACGGCCAAAAAGCAGGCTGCCGCTGAATCATAGAAAGGAGCAACTATGGCAGAGAAATTATTAACCGTTCGCAACGTTACGCGACAGTTTGGTGGACTGACAGCGGTCAATGACGTTTCGATGACGATCTATGATAATGAGTTGGTCGCTTTAATCGGTCCCAATGGTGCTGGTAAGACAACCTTGTTCAACATGTTGAGCGGCCTTTTGCCAGCCACCAGCGGTACGATTGCCATCCGTCATGATGGTCGCTTCTATAAGGTCAGCGGTAAGGGTGCTACCAGTGTTGCGCAGCATGGTATCTCACGGACGTTTCAAAACATTCGACTGTTTGGCGACATGACGGTGCGGGAAAACATCATGGCGGCGCTGAACAATCAATTTAAGGAAAGTTTTTGGGGTACGATTATTCGAACGCCGCACTACTATCGTACTGAACGCGAGATGAATGACGCGGCCCAGAAGCTGATTGACCGCTATCATTTGACGGCGGTTGCTGACAGTCCAGCCAACAAGCTGCCATATGGGATGCAGCGACGCGTTGAAATCGTGCGGGCCTTGGCAACCAAGCCGAAGATTATCTTTTTGGATGAGCCGGCCGCGGGGATGAACCCTGAAGAAACGGCGGAGCTGACAACGATGATTCGGCAGCTGCGCGATGAGAACAATCTGGCCGTCCTTTTAATCGAACATGATATGTCATTGGTGATGAGCCTGGCTGAACGGATTTATGTTTTAGATCAAGGCGAGGTTTTGGCCAGTGGCACGCCAAAAGAAGTGAGTCAGAATTCAGCCGTTGTCAAAGCATATTTGGGAGGTGATGCCAATGCTGCAGGTTAAGGACTTGAGTATCAGCTATGGTGCGATTCAAGCAGTCCGTCACGTTGATTTTGAAGTCAAAAAAGGTGAGATCGTGACCTTAATTGGGGCGAATGGCGCGGGTAAATCAACGATTCTTAAGACGATTTCGGGAATTGTTAAGCCGCAGTCGGGCTCCATTGAATATCAAAATGAATCACTGATTGGCAAAAAGGCGCCGCAAATCGTGGCCGCGGGAATCTCTCAGGTTCCAGAAGGGCGGCACGTCTTTCCAGCCATGACCGTGATGGAAAATCTGCAGTTGGGCTCATATCTGCAAAAGAATCGCGACCAGATTGATCAACGCCTGCAGGAAATCTTTGAAATGTTTCCGATTTTAAAAGAGCGCCAGCACCAAGACGCGGCGACCCTTTCCGGTGGTGAGCAGCAGATGTTGGTAATGGCGCGAGCAATGATGGCTAACCCAGAGCTGTTGCTTTTGGATGAACCATCAATGGGATTGGCACCGATTTATATTCAGAAAGTTTTCGACATCATTCAAAAAATCAACGCGCAAGGGACCACGATTCTTTTGATCGAGCAGAACGCGCATCAGGCTCTTTCGATTGCTGATCGAGGCTACGTGATTGCCTCGGGAGAAATTCAGCTGAGCGGCAGCGGACAGACACTTTTGAATGATCCAAAGGTTAAACGAGCCTATCTTGGCGAATCGGCTTAAAAGCGCTTTAATAATGGTATATAATAGTAGAAAAGTTCCATTCAAATAGGATGGAGCTTTTTTTATAATATTGACAATTTACGGTTTACACTTCATAATAAAGCCGTTGTTGTTATGAATGTACTTAAATTAAAGCTTATTTAACTTGATATAAGCTATAATGTTCGCTTTTACGAAACGGAGGAACCGCAACAATGACTGATCTAGAAATTGCCAACGCTGCCGAAATGGAACCTATTACCAAGATTGCTGAAAAACTGGGCTTAAGTGCCGATGAGATCGAACCATATGGCAAGTACAAGGCCAAAATCGATCTGCCGGTCAAGGAAGCTCCTGACAAAAAGCACAAGCTGATTCTGGTGACTTCAATCAACCCCACCCCGGCTGGTGAGGGTAAGTCAACGGTGTTGGTCGGCTTGGGGGATGCCCTGAACCTGCTGGGCCACCAAACCGTGATTGCGATGCGGGAACCATCCATGGGCCCAGTCTTTGGAATCAAGGGTGGCGCAACTGGCGGTGGCTACAGCCAAGTCGTACCAATGGAAGACATCAACCTGCACTTTACGGGTGACCTGCATGCCTTAACCAGTGCCAACAACACGCTGGCAGCTTTGATCGATAACTACATCATGCGAGACAACGAACTGAACCTGGACCCACGCCGTATTATCTGGAAGCGGGTGGCTGACGTTAACGACCGGGTGCTGCGGCACGTGGTAACCGGTCTGGGCGGCGTAATGCAAGGGGTACCGCGTGAAACCGGCTTTGACATTACGGCGGCTTCCGAACTGATGGCGATCCTTTGTCTGTCTAAGGACCTGGCTGATTTGAAACAGCGGATTTCAAAAATCGTGGTTGGCTACACCTACGACCAAAAGCCAGTTACGGTTGGCGAGCTTGGCTTTAGCGATGCCATTACGATTCTGCTTAAGGATGCCCTAAAGCCAAACCTGGTTCAGACGCTGGCTCACACGCCGGCCATCGTTCATGGGGGCCCATTTGCCAACATTGCTCACGGCTGCAACTCGGTTCTGGCTACCAAGACGGCTTTGCAGCTGGCAGACTACACGGTTACGGAAGCTGGCTTCGGTGCTGATCTGGGGGCCGAGAAGTTCTTGGACATCAAGCGGCCGGTATTGGGCAAGACGCCTGACGCATTGGTAATCGTGGCTACGGTGCGGGCGCTGGAATACAACGGTGGTGCGGCCCTGGCTGACCTGAAAGATGAACAGCTGCCGGCACTGAAGAAGGGGCTGGCCAACCTGAACCGCCACATCAAGAACATGCAGCGCTATGGTCTGCCGGTTGTCGTGGCCATCAACCACTTTACCTTTGATACGGAAGCCGAGATCAAGACCATTGAAGACAACTGCCACGAATTAGGCGTCAACGTGGTTCTGGCTGATGCCTGGGCTAAAGGCGGCGAAGGTACGGTTGATCTGGCTAAGGAAGTCGTTAAACTGGCCGATCAGCCAAGTGAATTCCATGAGCTCTACAGTGTTGAGGGCGACTCAATTGAAGACAAGGTCAACACGATTGCCAAGACCATCTATGGGGCCAAGGACGTTGAATTCTCCAAGAAGGCTCAAAAACAGCTCAAGAAGTTCCATGAAATGGGCTGGGAAAACATGCCGGTCTGCATTGCCAAGACGCAGTACTCATTTACCGATGATCAAACGGAACTGGGTGCGCCAACTGACTTTACGTTCCACATTCGCGAATTCGTTCCTAAGCTGGGCGCGGGCTTTGTCGTAGCACTGTCTGGCAGCGTGATGACGATGCCTGGTCTGGGTAAGAAACCGGCTGCCGTTAACATGCACATTGACGGTGAAGGCAACATTACCGGTTTGTTCTAAGATTACTAAAGAAAAGGGCGCGGCAGGCGCTCTTTTTTGCGTTGGGATTATTATGATAAAGACGAACATTATAATTCCCTTATTTCTTCTAGTTCGTGAAAAATCTTGTTTTTGCCGAAAACTTTTGCTATGCTAGAGACAGTTTTTAGGAGGTGCCATTGTGAGCAGTGAAATCAGCGTGGTCATGGGCAGCAAGTCCGATTGGCCAACAGTTAAGCAAGCATGTGATATTTTGGATCAGTTTGGCGTCAAGTACGATAAGCAGGTTATCTCAGCGCACCGAATGCCAAATGAAATGTTCGATTTTGCCCAGCACGCGGCAGAAAATGGCGTTAAGGTCATTATTGCCTGTGCCGGCGGGGCCGCTCATCTGCCAGGGATGATCGCGGCCAACACGCCTTTGCCGGTGATTGGGATTCCGGGGCAGACCAAGGCTTTGGGCGGCATGGACTCGCTGCTTTCCATCGTGCAGATGCCAGCAGGGATTCCGGTAGCCACGACGGCGATCGGCAATGCCGGGGCCAAGAACGCTGCTTTATTGGCCATTCAGATTTTAGGCATCAATGACCAAACGCTGCAGGACAAGATCGTGGCTTTCCGTAAAGAAATGCATGACAAGGCGGTGGCCAGCAATGCCGAACTTGACTAAGCATCCAGAAGCCTATATTGAGCAGGGCAAAACGATTGGCATTATCGGCGGTGGTCAGCTGGGGCAGATGATGGCTTTTTCTGCCAAAGCAGCTGGGATGAAGGTTATTATTTTGGACCCCACGCCACAGTGTCCAGCCGCTCAGGCAGCCGATGATCAGATCGTAGCGCCCTATGCCGACGTGGCGGCGATCAAGGAACTGGCGCGGCGGGCTGACGTTTTGACCTATGAGTTTGAAAACGTTGATCTGCAGGCCTTAAAAGACGTTGCTGATCAAGTCGCCATTCCTCAGGGAACCAACCTCTTATACACGACCAAGAACCGGATTCGCGAAAAGACCTTTTTGCGCGACGCGGGCCTGCAGACGGCACCATTCGCGGCGGTCAAGAATCGTGCTGATCTGAACGCGGCCGTAGCAAAACTTGGCTATCCATGTGTCTTAAAGACTTGCGAAGGCGGGTATGATGGTCATGGCCAAATGGTTTTAAAGAGTGCGCAAGACCTGAATGACCCGATTACTGAAGAAGTACTGCAGTATGGTGATGACATCTTGGAAGGCTGGGTACCATTTAAGATGGAATGCTCAGTTATGGTAGCGCGCAATACCGATGGCGATATTACCGTCTTTCCAGTCAGTGAAAACATTCATGCTCATGAAATTCTGCATTTGAGCATCGTGCCCGCCCGCATGCCAGTTGAATGGCAGCAGCGCGCTCAGCAGATGGCCGAAAAGATTGCCGAAGCGATTGATCTCAAAGGCATCTTGGGCGTCGAAATGTTTGTCGGTGCAGATGGTCAGCTCTACGTTAACGAACTGGCACCCCGGCCGCACAACTCTGGCCACTACACGATCGAGGCCTGCAACTTCTCGCAGTTCGCGGTTCACAATCGGGCAATCTGCAACTGGCCGCTGCCTAAGATCAAGCTGCTGAGTCCAGTCGTGATGGTTAATGTTTTAGGTCAACACGTGGCCGGCACGCGGCGCTTGATTCATGAATATCCGCAATGGCATTTTCACGATTACGGCAAGGCTGAGAGCCGCCACAACCGCAAGATGGGGCATGTTACCATTTTGACCGATGATATTGAAGCAACGTTAAAGCAAATTAAAGATTCCCATGTTTGGGACGATGAATAGGAGAAAAGATTAATGATTGATCGTTATACCCGTCCAGAAATGAAGAAGCTGTGGAGCGATGAAACCCGCTACCAATGTTGGCTGGCCGTAGAAATCGCGGCTGATGAAGCTTGGAGCAAGCTGGGCAAGATTCCAGCCGAAGACGTTGAAAAAATTAAGCAGAATGCCAAGTTCACCGTTGAAGGCATCCAAGAAATCGAAGCCGTTACGCACCATGACGTGATTGCCTTTACGCGTGACGTTTCCAAGTCGCTGGGTCCCGAACGCAAATGGGTGCACTATGGCCTGACCAGTACTGATGTCGTTGATACGGCGCAAGGCTACCAGCTTAAGCAGGTTAACGAGATTCTGCGTCAAGACATCAAGGACTTCATGGAAATCCTGAAAAAGATGGCCAATGAATACAAGTACACGGTCTGCATGGGTCGGACGCACGGGATTCACGCTGAGCCAACGACTTTTGGCCTCAAGGTTGCCCGCTGGTACTCTGAAATGAAACGCAACTACGAACGCTTCGAACACGCGGCGGCTGGCGTTGAAGCTGGCAAGATCTCTGGGGCCGTGGGAACGTTTGCTGAAGTTGATCCGCGGGTTGAACAATACGTCTGCGAAAAGCTCGGTCTGCGGGCCCAAGAAGTTTCCAGCCAAGTGCTGCCACGGGATCTGCATGCTGAATACATCGCCGCTTTGGCTTTGATCGGGACCAGCCTGGAAGAAATGGCGACTGAGATTCGTTCCTTGCAGCGGACGGAAATCCATGAAGTTGAAGAACACTTTGCCAAGGGTCAAAAAGGTTCTTCAGCAATGCCGCACAAGCGCAACCCGATTGGCTCTGAAAACATCTGTGGCTGCGCGCGGGTATTGCGCGGCCATGTCGTTACGGCCTATGAAAACGTGGCTCTGTGGCATGAACGCGACATTTCTCATTCCAGTGCTGAACGAATGATTCTGCCAGACACGACGGCACTTCTGGACTACATGCTGCACCGGTTTGGCCGGATTCTGGCAAACCTGGACGTCTTCCCTGAAACCATGAAGAAGAACATGGACAAGACGCTGGGCCTGATCTACTCTGGCCGGGTGCTGCTCAAGCTGGTCAAGTCCGGCATGACGCGGGAAAATGCCTACGATCTGATTCAGCCATACACGGCTAAATGCTGGGCCGAACAAGTACCATTCCGGCCACTGCTGGAAGCTGACCCAACCATTCAAAAGCAGCTGACCAAAGAAGATCTGGATGATGCCTTTGACTACCACTGGCACCTGCGTCATGTTGACGACATCTTCAAGCGGGTTGGCTTAGACGATTAATTATCATTAAACCAAAGCATCGATTGAAATGATCGGTGCTTTTTTGTTTGACTTGGAATCGATTAAAACACGAACTATAAAATTAAAAACCTACTTTAGTTAAACGTTAAACTTAGAAAAACCATTATTTTATGATTAAAAACTGAAAAAGGTTCGGTTGTACGCTTGACGATTTTTAAAAATATGCGTACGATAATAGCAGGATTTAACGAACAATTTTCCGTTAACCAATTCATCAATTCGTTTTTAGCCTATAAGGAGGGCAATCAAAAATGGAAAAGCTGTTATATACCGGCAAAGCAAAGCAAATGTGGCAAACCGAAGATCCTGACGTTTTACGGGTTGTTTACCTGGATCAGGCAACGATGCTTAACGGTAAGCGTAAGGACCACTTTGACGGAAAGGGTGAAGCAGCCAACGATATTTCAACGCTGGTCTTTGAATACCTGATTGATAACGGCATTCCAACTCACTTCATCAAGCGCCTTTCTGAAAAGGAAGAATTGGTTAAGAAGTGCCACATGTTCCCGCTGGAATTCGTTACGCGCAACGTCTGCGCCGGCCACTTCGCCTCCCGCTTCGGCTTAGAGGATGGCATGGAGCTGGACGAACCGGTTGAAGAAACCTTCTACAAGAGCGATGCCTTGGACGACCCATTCGCCAATGAATCCGACGCGGTTGCCATTAAGGCCTGCACGCATGAAGAATATCAGCAATGCTGGGAACTGGCCCGTCGCTGCAACAAGCTTTTGACGCCATTGTTTAAGAAGGCTGGCATGAAGCTGGTTGACTTCAAGCTGGAATTCGGCAAGCTTTCGGATGGCTCACTGGTGCTGGCTGACGAATTCTCGCCTGACAACTGCCGTCTGTGGGACATCAAGACCAACGCCCACATGGACAAGGACGTCTTCCGCAAGAACCTGGCTGACCTGACCACGACCTATGATGAAGTTTACGCACGCCTGCAAGAAGCCGTTAAGGAGGACTAATCAAATGACTACCGTTCGTATTTACGTTACCTACAAGCAATCTGTTTTTGACCCCCAAGCCGAATCCGTTTTAAATGCCATCCACCAGTTGGGGCATGAAGAAGTCAAGGATCTGACGGTTGGCAAGTTCTTTGATCTGCAGGTTGAAGGCGATCAGGCAGCCGTTGAAAACACGGTTAAGGAAGTAGCGGAATCGCTGCTGGTCAACTTCAACATTGAAACGTACAAGTTTGAAGTGCTGGAGGCGAAATAAATGAAGATTGCGGTCATTCAATTCCCAGGCTCGAACTGTGACATCGACCTGTACTCGGCGCTGCATGATGTCTGCAATGCCGACGTCGAATACGTTTCACACAAGGCCACGAGTCTGGATGGCTTTGATGCGGTCATGCTGCCAGGGGGCTTTTCCTATGGCGACTATCTGCGGGCCGGCGCGATTGCTCGGTTCGCCAACGTTATGCCGGCCGTCATCAAGCTCGCTAATGAAGGCAAGCCGGTTTTTGGTACCTGCAATGGCTTCCAGATTTTAACGGAAGCGGGCCTTTTGCCAGGTGCTCTGAAGAAAAACGACAGCCAAAAGTTCGTCTGTGAAACGGTGCCTTTGGAAGTCGTTAACAACAACACGCTTTTTACCACGCAGTACCAGGCTCACGAACGCATTGCTCTGCCAATTGCACACGGTGAAGGCAGCTACTACGCGGATGAAAAAACCTTGGACGAGCTGGAAGCCAATCATCAAGTCGTGTTCCGCTACGCAAGTGAAAATCCCAACGGCTCTTTGCGCAACATTGCAGGGATCGTCAACAAGCGCGGCAACGTATTGGGCATGATGCCCCACCCAGAGCGCGCCGTGGAAGCACTCTTGGGTTCGACGGACGGTTTGCGGCTGTTCAAGTCTTTATTGGAAAACGGCACAGTTAAGACGGAGGCATAATTAGAATGAAGCAAGCAATGACCCCTGAAGAAATTAAGGAAAAGAAGCCATATCTCGACTGGAGTCTGTCTGAAAAAGAATATGACTACATCAGCGAAAAGCTGCTGCACCGTTTGCCAAACTACACGGAAACGGGCCTTTACTCGGCAATGTGGTCCGAGCACTGTTCTTACAAAAAGTCCAAGCCAGTGCTGCGTCTGTTCCCCAACAAAAATGATCGCGTTTTGCAAGGGCCTGGTGAAGGTGCTGGTGTCGTTGACATTGATGACGGTCAGGCAGTCGTTTTCAAGGCCGAAAGTCACAACCACCCATCAACGGTTGAGCCATACCAAGGCGCTGCTACTGGTGTCGGCGGAATTTTACGCGACATCTTCAGTATGGGCGCGCGTCCAATCGCTTCTTTAGACTCGCTGCACTTTGGCGAATTAAGCGATGCCGAGACACGGATGAAGGTTGATGGCGTCGTCCGCGGGATTGGCGATTACGGCAACTGCATGGGCATTCCAACCGTTGCGGGTGAAACGACCTTTGATCCTTGCTACAAGGGTAATCTGTTGGTCAACGCCATGAGCGTAGGGCTGATGGACCAAAAGAACCAGCAGGAAGGGAATGCCTCTGGGGTTGGCAATGCCGTGATGTACGTTGGGGCCAAGACTGGTCGTGACGGGATTCACGGGGCAACGTTTGCCTCGGCTGACTTTGGCTCTGGCAACGAGTCACAGCACTCGGCCGTTCAAGTCGGTGACCCATTCATGGAAAAGCTGCTGATGGAAGCCTGCCTGGAACTAATTCAAGACCATGCTGAATGGCTGGTCGGGATCCAAGACATGGGTGCAGCCGGGATTGTTTCTTCCAGTGCCGAAATGGCTTCTGAAGGTAACTCAGGGATGGACTTGGATCTTGATTTGGTACCGCAGCGCGAACCAGGCATGTCAGCTTATGAGATCATGCTGAGCGAGTCTCAGGAACGGATGCTTTTGTGTGTTAAGAAGGGCCATGAAGAAGACGTTAAAAAGATCTTTGACTACTATGATCTGGAAGTCGTAACGATTGGCCGAATCACGGAAGGTCATCAATACGTGCTGCATCATGATGGGCAAGTTGTCTGCGATATTCCGGTTTCTACTTTGACGGACGACGTTTTGGAAGTTGAATCAGAAGAAAAGAAGCCACAACGTCTGATTGATGCCGAAAAAGAAGCCAACTGGGTCCCTGAAATCGATGATGTCGCAGTAGTTTACCAAGAATTGCTCACGCAGCCAACGATTGCCGACAAGTCTTGGATCACGCGTCAATATGACTCGCAAGTGCGGACTTCAACGGTGGTTGGCCCAGGTTCTGATGCTGGGGTTATTCGGGTACGCGGAACCAAAAAGGCACTTTCGATGACGACGGATGGCAACGGTCGCCTGGTCTACTTAAACCCATACGTCGGCGGTAAGATTGCATTGGTTGAAGCAGCTTCCAACATCATTGCTTCTGGCGCTTTGCCATTAGCCATTACGGACTGCCTGAACTATGGTGACCCAACCGATCCTGAAATCTTCTGGGAACTGCATCATTCAATCGAAGGGATGGCTGAAGCTTGCCGCGTCTTTGATACGCCAGTCATTTCCGGTAACGTATCGCTTTACAATGAAAACAACGGCTCGGCCATTTACCCAACGCCAATGGTCGGTATGGTCGGTTTGATTAAGGATGCTAAGTACGTCATCCCATCCCGTGTGCAACATGCTGGCGACAAGTTGTACCTGGTCGGCAAGACTGGCGATGACTATGCCGGTTCCGAACTGCAGAAGATGATGACGGGTGATATTGCCGGCACGCTGGCTGACTTTGATCTGGAGCACGTCCATGACTACCTGAGTCGCCTGCTACAAGCTGAACAAAGCGGTCTGGTAGCCAGCGCTCATGACTTGAGTGAGGGTGGTCTGGCCGTAGCTGCTGCTGAAACGGTCTTTAAGACGGAGCTGGGCTTAAATGCTGATTTCCGTGCTCTGGATAAGAAGCAGTTCTTCAGTGAAACGCCGGGCCGGATGCTGGTCAGTGTGGCACCAGAAAATGTGGCGGCCTTTGAAGAAATCATGCAAGACGATGCAATGCCAGCTGGTGAGGTCGTAGCAACGCAATGGCTGGAAGTCCATCTGGCTAATGCTGAGCTCAACTTGCCAGTAACTCAAATGCAAAAACTTTGGGAGGAAGCTTTGCCATGCGCAATGAAATCAAAGGACTAAATGAAGAGTGTGGGGTTTTTGGCGTATTTGGCGTGCCAGAAGCCAACCGAGTCACCTACTTCGGTCTGCACAACCTGCAGCACCGTGGACAAGAAGGGGCCGGGATCGTCACGACTGACGGCGAGCACCTTTATCAGCACCGGGATCGTGGCCTGCTTTCGGAAGTCTTTGCCGATCCAAGCGATATGGAGCGCCTGGTCGGGGATGCCGCGATTGGTCACGTTCGCTACGGTACCAGTGGCCACAACTCGATCAACAACGTGCAACCATTTTTGTTCCATTTTCATGATGGCGACATTGCGATGGCGCACAATGGCCAGCTGACCAATGCCGTCACGCTGCGTCGCAAACTGGAAGACAACGGCGCCGTTTTTCAATCGGATTCAGATACCGAGATCTTGATTCATTTGATTCGGCAAAACATTCACATGGGCTTTATGCCGGCCTTAAAAAAGACACTGAATATGGTTAAGGGGGGCTTTGCCTTCTTGTTCCTGCAAAAGGATCGCCTGATTGCAGCTTTGGATCCCAATGGCATTCGACCGCTTTGCTTAGGGCAGATGCCAAATGGAGCCTATGTCGTGACCAGTGAGAGCTGTGCCTTGGATATCGTGGGCGCTAAGCTGATTCGTGATGTCCAGCCAGGTGAGCTGCTGGTGATCGACAAGGATGGTCTGCATGAAGATCGTTATACTGATGACACCAAGCTGGCCATCTGTTCAATGGAATACATCTACTTTGCCCGTCCTGATTCCATTATTCATGGTGTAACAGTGCATAGTGCCCGCAAGCAGATGGGGCGGCTGCTGGCCAAGGAACAGCCAGCCCCTGATGCCGACATGGTCATTGGGGTGCCAAACTCTTCGCTTTCCGCGGCGTCTGGTTATGCGGAAGCAGCTGGTCTGCCTTATGAAATGGGGCTGATCAAGAACCAATACGTTGCTCGGACTTTTATCCAGCCCACGCAGGCATTGCGGGAACAAGGCGTTAAGATGAAGCTTTCGGCCGTACGCGGGGTCGTTGCCGGCAAGAACGTGGTCGTAGTCGATGATTCGATCGTGCGGGGAACGACTTCCAAGCAGATCGTGCGGATGCTGAAAGAAGCCGGCGCCAAGTCGGTTCATATGCGGATCGCCTCACCGCCATTCCGTTTCCCATGTTTTTATGGAATCGATGTCTCCAACCGGGCTGAACTGATGGCGGCTCATTATTCCGTCCCCGAGATGTGTAAGTTGATGGAAGCCGATTCATTAGGATTCTTGAGCGTTGACGGCGTCGTTAAGGCGATTAACGTTCCAGACGCTGGTGAGGCACCATATGGCGGTCTGACGGTGGCCTACTTTAATGGCGACTATCCAACGCCGCTGTATGATTTTGAAGAGGGTTACCTTAAGTCATTAAACGAACAAGAAAAGCGCGCGCGAAAGGAACGACTGTCCAAATGAAGCGGAAACGTTATGAAGAAGCCGGCGTTAATGTCAATGCCGGCTATGAAATGGTAAAAAAAATCAAGGATGCCGTTGCTTCAACCGATCGTCCCGGCGTTGTCGGCGGGATCGGCAGCTTCGGCGGGATGTTTGATCTGACCGCGGTTGCCGGCTTGACGCATCCAATTCTGGTTTCAGGCACGGATGGCGTTGGTACCAAGCTTTTGATCGCCCAAAAGCTGAATCGTCATGACACGATCGGCATCGACTGCGTGGCCATGTGCATCAACGATATTTTGGCTCAGGGCGCGGAACCGCTGTTTTTCCTGGACTATATCGCAACGGGCCACAACACACCAGATAAGATGGCTCAGATCGTTTCTGGCGTGGCAGAAGGCTGTCGGCAAGCGGGCGCAGCTCTGGTTGGCGGAGAAACCGCCGAGATGCCTGATATGTACAGTCAAGATGAGTACGATCTGGCCGGCTATGCGACCGGCGTTGTTGATCAAGACAAGATGCTGACGACGGCCTTGCCAAAAGCTGGCGATGTTTTGATTGGTCTGGCCTCATCAGGGATTCACTCTAATGGCTATTCGCTGGTGCGCCAAGTGCTGTTTAAGGATCATGACGTTAAGCTCAGTGATCAGCCGGCCGAACTGAATGGCCAAACGGTTGGTGAGGCACTGTTGACGCCTACGCGTATCTATGTCAAACCGGTGTTGCCATTGATCAAAAAGGGCTTGATTCACGGGGTCAGCCACATTACCGGTGGCGGTCTGCCGGAAAATTTGCCGCGGATGTTTGCTGATTCGCTGCAGGCCGTGGTTGATTCCAGTGCCTGGCCTAAGCTGCCGATCTTTAGCTATCTGCAAAAGATGGGCGATTTGGATGCAGATGATCTGTACGGCACGTTTAATATGGGGCTGGGGATGATTTTAGCCGTGGCGCCAGAAAACACTGCTGCCGTTCAAGATGCTTTAAAGCAGGCTGGCGAAGACTCATGGCAGATTGGTCAACTGCAGGCTCGACCAGCTGATGAAGAAAAACTGATTATTAAATAAAAGAGGCAAGAACATGAACGTGGCAATTTTTGCCTCGGGGAACGGGACCAATTTTGAAGTGCTGACTGAGCATTTTCAAAATGGCGATATTCCTGGCAAAGAGGCTTTACTTTTTTGCGACCACCCCGATGCTTATGTAATTAAACGTGCTCAAAGACTGGGCGTTCCATATGAAACTTTTACCGTGAAGTCTTGCGGATCCAAGCAGGCCTACGAAGAAAAGATTATGACGGTGTTGGAAAAATACGACATTGACTTTATCGTGCTGGCTGGTTATCTGCGGATTATCGGGCCAACGATTCTGGATAAGTATGAAGGCAACATCGTCAACCTGCATCCTGCTTGGCTGCCGGAATATCCAGGACTGCATTCGATTGAGCGGGCCTTTGCCGATCATCGCAAAGAAACCGGCGTTACGGTTCACTACATTGATTCAAATCTGGATGCGGGGACGATTATTGCCCAGCGGCACGTGCCAATCTATCCTGATGACACGGTCGACACGTTGGAAACGCGGGTTCATGAAACTGAACACGAATTATATCCAGAAACCGTTAAGAAGATTTTGACTGAACGAATTGCAAAGGAGAAAAACAACCAATGAAACGTGCATTAGTTAGCGTATCTGATAAGACCAACCTGGTGCCTTTCGTTAAGGGCTTGAGTGAAAATGGTTTTGAAATCGTTTCGACTGGTGGGACCAAGAAGACCTTGGATGAAGCTGGTATCAAGACTATCAGTATTGAAGAAGTAACTCACTTTCCAGAGATTCTGGATGGTCGGGTCAAGACACTGAATCCGTATGTTCACGGTGGGCTGCTGGCGCGTCGTGACGTTGCTGAGCACATGGACACCCTGGATAAATTAAACATCACGCCAATTGATCTGGTCTGTGTCAACCTGTACCCATTCAAGGAAACCATCGAAAAACCAGACGTTACGCTGGCCGATGCCATTGAAAACATTGATATTGGTGGTCCTTCCATGGTTCGTTCAGCAGCCAAGAACTATCGTGACGTGACGATCGTAACCGACATCAACGATTACGAAACGGTTCTTAACGAAATCAAGGCACACGGCAACACGACGCTGGAAACGCGGACGATGCTGGGGGCCAAGGCATTCCGGACTACGGCTGCCTACGATGCGTTGATCTCACAGTACCTGACGAAGCGCCTGGATTTGGAAGACCCAGAAAAGCTTACGCTGACCTACGATTTGAAGGATACGATGCGCTACGGCGAAAACAGTCATCAAAAGGCTTGGCTGTACGAGGATCCAATTCCTAAGAAGTTCTCGATCCTGGAAGCCGAACAGCTCCACGGCAAGAAGCTTTCCTACAACAACATCAAGGACGCTGATGAGGCATTGCGCAGCGTGCGCGAGTTTGATGAACCAACCGTTGTTGCTATGAAGCACATGAACCCTTGTGGTATTGGCCGCGGTGAAACCCTGGAACAGGCTTGGGATCGTGCTTATGAAGCTGACCCAGTTTCTATTTTCGGTGGGGTGATTGCCTTGAATCGGCCGGTTGATCTGGCAACGGCAGAAAAAATGCACAAGATCTTCTTGGAAATCATCATTGCCCCAGGCTTTGACGACGATGCCTATGCCGTTTTGGCCAAGAAGAAGAATATTCGCCTGCTCAAGGTTGACTTCTCAGCCAAAGACGAGCCAACGCGTCATGAAGTCGTTTCTGTCATGGGCGGGGTGCTGATGCAGGAACAGGATACGCTTAAAGAAGACTGGCACGACTGGGAATGCGTTACGGACGTCAAGCCAACTGAAGAACAGCTTAAAACGATGATGTTTGCTTGGAAGGCCGTTAAGCACACCAAGTCCAATGCCATCGTGGTTGCCAACAATGAACGGACGCTGGGCGTAGGTTCTGGTCAGCCAAACCGAATCGACTCACTGAAGATTGCGGTTAAGCATGCTGGTGATGCCATTGATGGTCGAACGGTAATGGCATCTGATGCCTTCTTCCCATTCAATGACTGTGTCAAGTTTGCCGGTGAACACGAGATTAAGGCCATTGTTCAACCAGGCGGCTCGGTACGGGATCAAGAATCGATCGACATGGCCAATGAAATGGGCATTGCCATGGTAATGACGGGTGTTCGTCACTTCCGCCACTAATTGCATTTGCAGGTCCGCGGATTGATTTTCGCGGACTTTTTTGGGTAAAGAGGTTTTACAAATATGGAAAAGATGAAATTACTGGTAATTGGTGCTGGTGGTCGGGAATTTGCCATTGCCAAAAAGCTCAACGAAAGTCCCCATGTCGATACGGTTTATTGTGCACCAGGCAATATCGGCATGGTAACGGCGGGAATCGTGCCTTTAAACATTGAAGAAGACGATTTTGAGGCGCTGATTCAGTTTGCCAAGGATCAAGCCATTGCCTGGACGTTTGTTGGCCCTGAGGATGCTTTATGTGCGGGAATCGTGGATGCATTCCAAAAAGCCGGGCTGAAGATTTTTGGCCCCAATCAAGAAGCGGCTCAGTTGGAAGGCTCTAAGGACTACGCGCTGAACTTTATGAACAAGTACCACGTGCCAACTGCCAAGCACGAGACGTTTACGGACCTGAAGTCGGCATTGGCGGGGCTAAACGACTTTGTTCGGCCGGTAGTCATCAAAGCCAATGGCCTGCAAGGCGGCAAGGGAGTCGTGATCGCTCAGACAACGCCAGAAGCTGAGGACACGATTACGGAAATGTTTGAGTTAGGGGAAGAAAAGCTGGTCTTGGAAGAATGTCTGGTCGGACCAGAATACTCAATGTTTGTCGTGGTACAGGATGATCAGTACCGGATTTTGCCGATGGCGCAGGATCATAAACGGGCGTACGATGGCGATAAAGGTCCTAACACGGGTGGCATGGGTGCCTACAGTCCACTGCCACAGCTTAGCGATGCCGAACGTCAGCGCATGATTGATGATGTCGTTGAACCAACCGTCAATGGGCTGCACCAGGCAGGCTACAACTACCATGGCATTATCTACATTGGCCTGATGCTGACGGCGGATGGCCCTAAAGTCATTGAATATAACGTGCGGCTGGGTGATCCGGAAACGCAGGTTGTCTTGCCACGGCTGAAAACGGACCTGGTCGAACTGATCGATGCCAATGTTAATGATCAACAAATGCCGGTAATTGAGGAACGCGATATGGCCGTGTTGGGTGTAATTCTGGCATCCAAGGGCTATCCTAAAAAGCCGGTTCATGGTCAGGCGCTTGGTTCGTTCCCAGCAGCTAAAGACATTGCCATTGACTATGCCAACGTTAAGGGACATCTTGATGAGCTGCATGGTGACGGCGGCCGGCTTTTGATGGTGATTGGCGAGGATGCCGATCTGCAAAAGGCCCAAGACAAGGTTTATGACTATCTGGCCAAACTAGATGAGCCGGAATGCTTCTACCGTCATGACATTGGCGACAAAGCCTTGAAAGATTAATTAAAATAGCGAAAACGGTCGGCGACTCAGTCTGAGCTGCCGGCCGTTTTGATTTGACTATTGGCCTGTTGACGAGGCACTGAGGATCGCGAGCAGTTGATGGCCGATGATTCGATCGCTGCTGCTCGATTATTTGCTTTGAAAAGGTCAATGCATGCTTAGGAGAAAACGGATAGCTGATTGCTGGATGGTCTTCGTTTGACGCATTTTATCAAGATAGTTGCCAAGTCAGGATGCTTGTTTGATTATTGCTAGCCGGAAATCCCGTGACTTTAGTCGATGGTGGCTGACCGGTTTGTGATTGGCCGAGGGACTGCCTGATCATTGGCGTTTTTGGCTTTTTATGTTAAAATTAAAAATAGATTAAAATAAAATGAGAGTAAAAGGACGTGGAAAAAATGGAAGACAGCGTCAAGCTCAACATTTTGCAGGAACTGATCCAAATCAATACGGTCAATGGTCATGAGCAGCCGGCTGCTGAATATCTCAAACAGGTATTGAGCGATCATGGCATTGAATCTGATCTGATTGCCCTGGCGGCTGGCCGTACGAATCTGGTTGCCGAGGTAGGCGAACATGATGGCCCGGTGCTGGCTTTGGCGGGACATCTTGATACCGTAGACGTTGGCGATTCAAACAAATGGCAGCATAATCCGTTCTGCGGTCAGGTAATTGATGATGCTATCTATGGCCGTGGCAGCGTCGATATGAAAGGCGGCCTGGCAGCAATGGTCAACACCTTGATTGAGCTGAAAGAAGCCGGTCTGCCCAAACATGGCAAGGTCCGCCTGCTGGCAACGGTTGATGAGGAAATTGGCGGTCTGGGCTCGCTTGAACTGACGCGGCAAGGACTGGTCCGCGATGTTGATGCCATGATTGTGGGTGAGGCGACGACCAACCGCTTGGAATACGCACACAGCGGCTCGTTTGACTACCGTGTGAAATCATATGGCCACCTGGCGCACAGTTCCGATCCCAGTCTGGGTATTAATGCCGTGGCCAATCTGGCGCGCTTTTTTGAATATGAGCGGCACGCGTTTGATGACGTGAAGGCAAGTCCCAGCCTGGGTAGCCTGATCCACAGCGTTACAGTCTTTCACGGCGGTCGCCAGCTCAACTCGATTCCTGACTACGCTTATCTGGAAGGCAACGTGCGGACGATTCCGGAATTTGACAATACGGCGGTACAGAATCGGCTCCAGACGCTGGTGGATCGTTTGAACGCGGAGATGGATGGTCAGTTTGAATTAGAGGTCGTAGCCAGTTTTATGCCAATGGCGACTGATCCGGCTGATCCATTCGTTTCCCTGGTGCAGCAGTCATATCAAACCGTTGCCGGGCAATCGCTGCCGCTTGCCGTTTCGCACGGTGCCACGGATGCCTCGCGCTACATATTGGATGATCACCGTTTTCCAATCGTTGAATGGGGACCGGGCCGAGAAGAAATGTCGCATCAGATTGACGAAAGTCTGTCAGTTGCGGAGTATCTGCAGGCAGATCAGGTCTACCTGCAGATTGCCAAGGATTTTTTTGGTGATGACTAAAAAAACAAGTGGGCAATCAAGACTGCAGGCTGCCATTAGCCAGGTTGGCTGGGTTTGCGGCGATCTTAAGCCGGTTTTAAAATCATGTCGAATTAAAAGAATGCCAAAAGCGCAGCTGCGGATCGATGTTTTACAGAGTATCGGCATCTTACGGAATCGGCAACGCATTAGCCAGCAATGCCGTCTTCAATTTCAGCTGCCCGGAGTCAATCGGTGAAAACCGTAAAAAACTGCCACAGCCGTTGAAATTTTGATACGATAAGGTCAACAAAATGAAAATGGAGCGGTGACAATGGAAAAATTCGATCGTTTGGCAAAGCGCGTTGGCAATTTTTTAGAATGCTTTGCCGAAATCTCAATGGCTGTCTTTGGGCTGTGTCTGATTGGCTTTGTTTTTGTCGAACTGTGGCAGCTGGTTAAACTATCGCCGCTTTTTGCCGGACACCTAACCTCATTTGACCCAGTATTGGAAAAGATCATTACCTTCTTTCTGCTGTTTGAGTTTTTGGCGATGGCAGCCGCGGCGATGCAGAATCATGGTCATCTGGCAGCTGATTTTTTGATCAGTCTGGGAATCACGGCGTTGTTGAGAGGACTGATTGCCGAGCATGGCACGCCAACGCAAAACATGCTGACCAGCTTGGCGATTCTGGCCTTGATTGTTGGCGAGATCTTGATGCATTGGCAAAACAATCGCGAACATCATGACAATAAATGAGTGCTTTCTATTGGCACGAGCGAAAATCTGATTTAAAATATAGCTTGAATTGTTGTGTATTTTATATACGGCTCACTAAAAGAAGAAAGAGGTCAAACGAACAATGGCTAAATTAGTACTGATTCGTCACGGTAAGAGTGAATGGAACAAGTCCAACCAATTTACTGGCTGGGTAGACGTTGACTTGGCTCCAGAAGGTGTTGAACAAGCAAAGGCTGCCGGTAAGGCACTGAAGGAACACGGTCTGGAATTTGACTACGCCTACACTTCTGTTCTGAAGCGTGCGATCAAGACGCTGCACTACGCACTGGAAGAATGTGACCAGCTTTGGATTCCTGAATTCAAGACTTGGCGTCTGAACGAACGTCACTACGGCGCTTTGCAAGGCAAGAACAAGCAAAAGGCTGCTGAAAAGTACGGTGACGAACAAGTGCACATTTGGCGTCGTTCCTACGACGTGCTGCCTCCACTGCTGAGTGCCGATGACGAAGGCTCTGCAGCTAAGGACCGTCGCTACGCCAACCTGGACCCACGCGCCATTCCTGGTGGTGAAAACCTGAAAGTTACGCTGGAACGGGTTATCCCATTGTGGCAAGACGAAATCGCACCAAAGCTGTTGGACAACAAGAACGTTATCATTGCTGCCCACGGTAACTCGCTGCGTGCCCTTTCCAAGTACATCGAAAACATTTCTGACGAAGACATCATGAACCTGGAAATGGCTACTGGCCAACCAGTTGTTTACGACTTCGATGAAAAGCTGAACGTTTTGAGCAAGGAAAAGTACTAATAATTTCTAATTTCTTAAACGTTCTTTAAAGACTCGCGAATCGCTCGCGGGTCTTTTTTTACTTTACAGATCAGTAGGTAAGCGGGGCGGTTGTGCTTGACATCGGCAATCGCGCTTGATTTGCACGTTTTGGTTCAGTAATGGTGATCAGCTGTCGGCTTCGTAAAAAACTTGTTATTTAAGGAATGAATTCGTGATTTTGTGAAGACTTTGTAAAGCATAGGCGGTGACAGTGGTACAATTTTCAAGATGTGTTAAGATACACGAAGAACATTTTTAAACATAATTAAGTAAAAAGAGGAGAATTGAATTAATGAAACGCAATCACTTGCCTCTCAAAGAATTCATCAACCAATTAAAGAGTACGCTGAAGGGCAAATATAACGCCGCGGTTTGGCCGATTGCCGGCATTACGCTGCTTTACCTGGCATTGACGGCTCTTTTGGCACTGCTGTTCACTCGCAGCGCCATGATGCTGGGGTATGCCACGATGCTGATTATGTACGGCATGATCAGTCAAGTGCTGCTTGCAGTGGTTGAGGCATTAGGTATCTTGATTTTGTGGTTCTTGGTAACGTTTGGCATGTACTTTGTCAACATGAGCATCCTTTACAGCTACCAGGATCAAATCAAGAACCCTAATCTAAAAGTCAGTGCGACGACGATCTGGAAGCACTTTAAGCATCTGAACAAAAACCAGCTGCTGCGGCTGACGCTTTACAGCAGTCTGTTTATTTTCTTGTGGACGCTGCCGTTGGATATCGTGGCAGCCTTGGTAGCTAAGAACCAGGCGCTGGTGATCGCAGTGCGGATCGCCAACTTCTTGATTACGTTCTGGAAGACTTTGGAATACTCGCAGGCACCATTGCTGTACCGCGACCAGCAGCCAGCCTTTTTGGGACAGTCAATGCGCCATGCTTTGACGGCTAGTCGTCGCTTTATGGGTGGTAAGAAGCTTTCATTCTTCACGGTTGAATTGGTAGTCAGCTTCCTGCCGATGTTGGTATGGGGTGCGATCTTTGGTGGATTGGCCTACTACGGCAATTACACGGCAACCTACTTTGTTATGTATGCCGGCTTGATCATCATGCTGCTGGGCTTTTGCGCCTATGCTCCAGTTGTCTACCTGGCAACGGCTCAATTTTATGAACAAAGCAAGCCGCAATCGCCAATTTCGGTTGAGGATGCTTTCGTTAAGACCTTCAAGCCAGTTGAGGTATTGACTGGCGAGGCTTATGACGATGCTGCTGATGAGCCAGTAGCAGTTGACGATCGTGAGCCGATTGTCGAAAATCAAAAATAATCTTAAGCGTGTCATCAATCATGATGGCGCGTTTTTTATTTGCTAAGAATTTAATTTTAGGTGATTTGATAGGAAATGAAGCAGCTGATTTAAAAACACAGGTTTGTGATTATGAAATCTAACGATGGTTAAAAATGGATAACGATTACAATTTTCGGTAATCATACAACGTTTTGCCGGGAGGGTAACAAAGCCGTTCTGCTTTATTGATTTTTTTGAAAAAGTTTGAATTTGTCGTTGACATTTGATTGTAACCTCGGTATATTAGATAACGTTGTCGCGGCGATGAGCTGTTGATCACTTGAGATTGACGACTTTTCGTCTAACCATCAAGAAAAGTTATTCAAAAAAGTTCTTGACAGGTAGTTGACAATTTGTTAAACTGATTAAGTTGCTTGCTTGAAACAAGCGGGCAACGGTAGACCTTTGAAAACT